>CACGKZ010000027.1 GCA_902573835.1 uncultured Pelagibacteraceae bacterium | reverse complement strand
ATGAACTTTTCTGATTTACAGCTTTCTTATGTAGACATATCTTATAATGCATTTTTTACATTTCTCTTTTACCCATTTATTTGGGCAATATTTAATTTTTATAAAAAAATAATGTTTTTGAGGGCCGATGATTAATTTTGGATCAGGAAATACTGTAATTAAATCTAAGTTAATAAGCAGAAGAATGTTTGTTTTAACTGCCGCTAAAACAATTGTTTTTTGTGGAATTTTCGGAAGATTGGTTTCATTACAAATCAATGAGGCGACTAAGTATAAAACATTATCAGACAAAAATCGTTTCAGAGAATGGAAATTAGCCCCTCAAAGAGGAATAATTAGAGACTATTTTGATAAAGAAATTGCATCTAATGAAAAAGTTTATCAATTACATATAACTCCTGAAAATTCACCAAATTTAGAAACACTCTTTTTTAGACTTAAAACAATACTTAATCTCTCTGATAGGAGAATATTTTATTTAAAAAGAAAAATTGCTAAACAAAAACCTTGGGAACCAATAATAGTTTCAGACAATCTAACCTGGTCAGAATTTTCTCGAATAAATTTGTTTTTACATGAACTTCCAGGGGTTGAACCTATCGTGTCTGTAGCTAGAAAATATCCTGATCAATCTACGGCCCATTTAGTTGGTTATGTCTCTCAAGTTAGCCAAAAAGACCTTCAAAAAAAACAATATTTAAAAGATATGTCCGTTGGAATAGCCGTTGGAAAAACTGGATTAGAAAATAAATTAGATAAAGATATTATAGGAAAAGTTGGATTTCAACGTTATGAGGTTAATGCTTTTGGAAAAAGAATAAAACAAATTCAAATCGATCCAGGAGAGTCGGGAAAGAATTATAGAACTACACTAGATCTTGAAGTACAAAAATATACATCTGAGGTTTTAGAAGATAAAGCAGCATCCGTTTGTGTTATGGATATCTATAATGGTGATATAATAACAATGGCCTCTTCGCCAAGTTACGATCCAAATTCTTTCGTTCATGGAATTGATAAAAAATATTGGAATGAATTAATTTCAAATGAAAAGAAACCTCTTAATAATAAAGCAATAGCAGGATTATATCCACCAGGCTCAACAATTAAAATAATCGTCGCGTTAAGCGCTTTAGAAAACGGTATATGGAATCCAAAAAAATATTTGAATTGCAGTGGAGTAACAGAGTTATATGGCGAAAAGTTCCACTGTTGGAAAAAAAAGGGCCACGGCCCTATGAATATGAGATCGGCAATACAAAGATCTTGTGATGTTTATTTTTATGAAGTAGCGAGATTACTTGGTGTAGATAGATTGTCTGAAACTGCGAAAAAGTTTGGTTTAGGAAAAAAAGTTTTGAATGGGTTCATAGAGGAAAGGGAAGGAGTTGTTCCAAGTACTGCATGGAAAAGAAAATTTATAGGGAAAAATTGGTATTTAGGTGAAACTTTGCACTCCGGAATAGGCCAAGGTTATTTTCAAAGTACTCCGTTACAACTATGTTTAATGACCGCTCAAATTGCTAATGGTGGATTTGAAATAAAACCTAGAGTTCTTACAAATGAGAAAAAAAATAATTTAAGAGAGTATATTAAATATAAAAATGAAAATCCAAACGAGCCTTTACCGATAGATATGTTAGTTTCAAATTTTGATCTTAAACCCCTTTTTAGAAATCAAGAGAACATAAATTTTGTTAAAGATGCAATGTTCGCGGCAACTAATGAAGCGGGAGGAACATCTTTTAGATCAAGATATAATGATCAAAAATTTATGTTTGCTGGAAAGACTGGGTCGTCTCAAATAAAAAGATTTACAGAATTACAAAGAGAGCTAGAAATTAAACAAAAAGATATTGATTATAAAGATCGGGACCATGCACTATTTGTTGCATTCGCACCTTATTCTGATCCTAAATATGCAATTAGCGTTGTCGTAGAGCATGGAGGAACCGGAAGTGGTTCGGCTGCTCCAATTGCAAAAAAAGTAATTAAAAAAGTTTTAGAAAGAGATCAATTAAGGGAAAATGTTAAAAATTTAACTGGAGAAGAAATATAATGTTTCAGCCTAGGTCAATTCAATCATCAATGAC
>CACGKZ010000026.1 GCA_902573835.1 uncultured Pelagibacteraceae bacterium | reverse complement strand
ACCTCTCTTATTATTTAACATAACTTTTTTTATAAAATGGAAGTTCTGAAACTTTACCTCCATGTTTTTTCCCCCTGACTTCCAGCTGTATTGGAGTTCCAATTTCAGAAAATTCTGATTTAATATAGCCCATTGCTACTGGTCTGTTTACACTTGGACCAAAAGTTCCACTTGTAACAAAACCTATTTCTTCACCATTAGAAGAATAAATTTTTGTGTTTTCTCGAGCTATTACTTTTCCCTCTGGTTTGATGCCAACTCTTATTTTTTCACTTCCATTTGTTAATAAGTTTTTAATTTTATTCCATCCATTAAAGCCACCAGTCTCTTTCCTTTTTTTTGCAATAGCCCATTTTAGATTGGCTTCTATAGGATTAATCTTTTCGTTTAAATCATGACCGTATAAACAAAGTCCAGCTTCTAATCTTAATGTATCTCTAGCACCTAAACCTATTGGCTTGACTCCATTTTTTATCAAAAAATTAATTAAGTTTTTTACTTTTTTATTAGAAATTGAAATTTCAAAACCATCCTCGCCAGTATATCCAGATCTTGTTATGTAAAGACTTTCACTATCATAACTAAAATTATTTCCTGTCATAAATTTTAATTCAGAAACACCTGGTATGAGTTTCTCTAAAATTTCTACTGACTTAGGCCCTTGTAATGCGATTAAGGATAAATCATTGTTCAAAAAATAATTATGATTTTTATCTAAAAATTTTGATATATGTTTTATATCATTTTCCTTACAAGCCGCGTTTAAAATTATACAGAAACCTTTATTAGTTTTTGTAACGATTAAATCATCAATAATTCCACCATTATCATTAAGTAAAAAAGAATATTTCGAGTGATTGAGTTTTAATGACTTTAAATCTGAAGGAATAATTTTTTCTAAGGCTTCTTCTAAGGTTTCGTCTCCCTCTAAAAAAAATTGCCCCATATGTGATACATCAAAAAAACCTGCGTGTGTTCTTGTCGAAATATGTTCCTTAACAATACCATCCCTATATTGGATAGGCATTTCATAACCTGCAAATGGAACAAATTTTGCTCCTAAACTTTTGTGCAAATCGTATAAAGCTGTTTTTTGTACACCCATAATAACTCTTTTGTACCCCATCTGTTTTGAAACCTGAGAGATTTACTCCTTCGGTGAGGCAAAGCCTGCTTTCCAGAGTTATTACGGCAACGGTCCTTTTGCCTGAGAGTTTCCGGGGTGGTTGCTCCTTCGGCGCTATATAAAATAGTCTCTCCCGTTACAAGAGGACTTTCGTTCATTAAGACTAAAAAGTCAATTATTTTAGTCGCTTATTTTTAGTGATTTATCGAAACTTTTTAAAATAACAGCAGATATTATTATCGCGCCTCCTATAAATACACTTATTGGTGGAACTTCATTTAAGAAAATCCAAACCCAAATAGGCGCGAATATTGTTTCTAATAACATTAGCAGACCAACAGTTACAGCCTTAGTAGTTTTTGTTCCTATTGTTACGCATATAAATCCAAAAGCAAGTTGCGGAACACCTAATAAAAAACCCATTAGAATATCGTTTGATGAAAAAGTTAGATTACTTGCTAAAATTAAACCATATATTCCACTAAAAATACCAGAATAAAAAATAGCTGGTACCATATCGAGATCAGGAAACTTTCTTATTATCATTACAAGTATTGTAAAATTTATTGGAATAGCAAAAGCAACTATGTTTCCAAATAAAGTTCCTTGATTGATAGAGTCTCCAACCATTACTAACATGCCTACAAAAGCCAAGGTTATAGCTATTAATCCTTTTAAAGTAATTTTTTCTTTAAGAAACAAAAAGCCGAATAATGCTAAAAAAATTGTTTGCGTGCTGATTATAAAAACAACATTAGCAACCGTTGTTTTAGACATAGCCACAACATAAGCTACAAAGCTGAGTGATAAAAATAAACCTGCAATGATAGCGGGAAATCCTGAATTTTTTACTACTTTAATTGTATTTTTTTTGTAGGTTAGAAATAAAAAAGCTGTTAAAGCAATTATAAAAAATAAAGATCTTATTAAAAGTATTTGCCAAATATCATTAGTTTCAAAAGACCGTATTATTAGACCTCCCCAACTTAAAAAAAAACCACCGAGTAAACAAAGTATATAACCAGGTATTTTATAAATTATATTCATTTAAATTTATTTAGTATTTTTGAAAAATAAAAATGTAAAGTAGATGCCCTAAGTATCATAAATAATAACAAAGAAAACCATATTCCATAATTATGTAATTGTTTAGTAAGAAAAACTGATAAAAA
>CACGKZ010000025.1 GCA_902573835.1 uncultured Pelagibacteraceae bacterium | reverse complement strand
ATATTCTAAACCTTTAGTAAATATCGAAACTGGCCGTTTACTTTTGATTTCAAAATGTAAGGATAATTGGTGTAAAGTTAAATCTGGTAAATATTCAGGATGGATTAAAAATAATGAAATTTGGGGTAGGTTATAAAGTTATTTTGATGCAACTTTAGAAGCCCAAAATTTATCTAATAAAAAATACCAAATTGTATTAGCTAATGGTTCAACTATAGCATCCGTTAAAGCTATCATAAAAGAAACATCGGCTACAAGCATCAAGACAGTTATTGCTATTAAAAAATGCCCAATAGTGTAAACGAGTGTTCTTAAAAGTGAGCCTTTATTATTTTCATAAATTTTTCTAGCTGCACCATGCATGCCTTGTGTAAATTCAGTCATATTAATTTAATTTTTTTAAATTTGGTCTGTCCGCATTCATAACCTTTGTCCATACTGCAACAAAATCCTTTATAAATTTTTCTTTATTGTCATCTTGTGCGTATACTTCAGAATAAGATCTAAGTATTGAGTTAGAACCAAAAACTAAATCTGCTCTTGATGCTGTAAATTTAATCTTGTTTGTTTTACGATCAATAATTTCATAAGAGTTCTTGCCTGTTGGTTTCCATGTGTATTTCATATCGACCAAATTAATAAAGAAGTCATTTGTTAAAGTTCCAACTTTATCAGTAAATACACCTTTGTTTTTAGCAGATTCATGGTTTGTCCCTAACACTCTCATACCTCCAATTAAGCAAGTCATTTCCTGAGCGGTTAGTCCCATCAAGGAAGCGCGCTCTAGTAAAAGCTCTTCTGGCATCACGGAGTAATCTGATTTTACATAGTTTCTAAATCCATCGTGCAAAGGTTCAAGCCACTTAAAATTCTTTATCTCAGTTTGCTCTTGAGAAGAGTCTCCTCTGCCTGGACTAAATGGAACTTTTACTTTAGAGCCAGCTTTTTTTATAGCTTTTTCAAGTGCTACATTTCCTCCAAGAATAATTGTATCAGCTATCGTTGCTCCAGTTTTTTTTGCTATATCTTCAAGAACTTTTAATATTTTTGAGAGTTTTTTTGGCTCATTTGCTTCCCAATTTTTCATAGGTTCTAAACGAATTCTTGAACCATTAGCTCCTCCTCTTTTGTCAGTAACTCTATAAGTTCTAGCGCTATCCCAAGCAATGGTAATTAACTCACTTACACCAAGTTTGCTATTTGCGATCATTTTTTTTACTTTATTTACATTATATTTCTTTTTTGATGGGGAAACATTACCTTGCCAAAGGAGATCCTCTTTAGGAGCCCAGGGACCAATATAATTTTCTTTATTTCCCATTGTTCTGTGAGTGAGTTTAAACCAAGCTCGAGCAAACGACTCTTCAAAAAACTTTGGATCTTTATAAAACCTTTCTGAAATTTTTCTGTATTCTGGATCCATAGCCATAGCCATGTCTGCATCAGTAAACATTAATCTAGCTTTCTTTTTAGGATCACCTAAATCAACTGGTTTTTTTTCTTCCTCAAGATTAATAGGTTCCCACTGCCATGCGCCTGCGGGACTTTTTTTACTTTCCCATTCATAATTTAATAAAAGATCCAAGTATTGATGATCCCATTTATCAGGATTAGTTGTCCAAGCACCTTCAAGGCCTGAAGTAATTTGATTTACTCCAGTTCCATTTTGCTGATTCCATCCAAATCCTTGCTCGTGAATGTCAGCTGCTGCAGGTTCTGGACCTAAGTTAGTTGGATCTCCATTTCCATGAGCTCTTCCTATAGAGTGACCACCAACAGTTAGTGCTGCGGTTTCTATATCATTCATTCCCATTCGACCAAAAGTTTCTCTAACGTCCATTGCTGTTCTTACTGGATCTGGTTTTCCTTCCACGCCTTCAGGGTTTACATAAACAAGTTGAAAATGAGACGCTGCAAGAGGCGCTTCAAGAGAAGAGCGATCTTGCGGGTCACCGTATCTATTGACAGCTAGCGGTACTGTTTCTTTTCCCCAATATACATCTTTTTCTGGTCCCCATATATCTTCCCTACCAAATGAAAAACCAAAAGTTTTAAATCCGGCTTTTTCATAAGCCATTGTTCCGGCCAACACCATTAAATCTGACCAACTTAATTTATTTCCATATTTTTTTTTAATTGGCCAAAGAAGACGTCTAGCTTTATCTAAATTTGTATTATCGGGCCAAGAATCTTGTGGAGAAAATCTGTGTGAACCAACATTTGGTCTACCATCGAATTCTCGATAAGTTCCTACTTGATGCCAAGTTAATCTAACCATTAAGCCAGTATAACTTCCTAAATCTGCTGGCCACCACTCTTGGCTATCTGTCATTAATTTAAGCAGATCTTTTTTTAAAGCTTTAAAATTTAATTTTTTTACTTCTTTTCTGTAATTAAATCCTGGAAGAGGGTTAGTTTTTGTGTCGTGTTGATGTAAAATATCTAAATTTATGCTATTTGGCCATAATCGTGAAGTATTAGACTCGCCAGCTTTTGTTATACCACCGTGCATTACAGGGCATTTGCCATTTCCATTTTTTTTAAAATTTACACTCATACTAATTTAGTTCAGTATCTAGTTTATAATAATTCTAAACTAGAAAGTCAATAAGAGATGGCTATTTTTGAATTCTAATTACAACTTCAAGATTTTTTATTTTTTTACCTTTTGGTGGGACTGGAACTTTGCTTAATTTTATTTGGCTATAATGAATATCAGTAAGTTCTTTACTCCCTTCGTCATAAAAGTGGTGGTGCGACTTAATGTTAGTATCATAATAACTTTTATTTTTACTTGTTAAAATTTCTTTTAAGTATCCGGCACTAGTAAACGCTTCAACTGTATTATAGATTGTTGCCAAAGAAACTTTGGTAGCTCCATTTTTATTTATTTTTTTGTTTAATGTCTCAACCGTAAAATGAAAAGTTTTTTTTCTATCGAATAAAAACTGACAAATTT
>CACGKZ010000024.1 GCA_902573835.1 uncultured Pelagibacteraceae bacterium | reverse complement strand
TCAGAGCTTGCTTTCGGAGCTTATTTTCCGAGTTTAAGTACTCATCATAAGTGTTTTTTGAATTGTACTTTTTCCACATATTAGCCATAATATTCTAGTTATTTTCTCTACAATCAAATGCGAATTTTAGATGTTAGATATGATAATAAAGAATTGAAAAGTTAGTTAATTTTAAATAAGTATTCAACATGACATATTGTGTAGGTATTAAAACGAAAGAAGGAATAGTTGTAGCCTCAGACTCAAGAACTAATGCTGGCTTGGACAATGTAAATATTTATTCTAAAATGTTAACTTACGATGTTGGAGATAGAACAATAATAGTAGTGACATCAGGTAATTTAGCTACATCTCAAGCAGTTTTTAAAACAATAGAAAAAGATATAAAAAATAAAAATGGCGCTTTAAATTTAAATACTTGTAAAGACTTTGAGCAAATTGCTTCTTATATAGGAAAACTCAATGTGAAGCACTCATCGCCCGATGGTGTTAACACCGATAGCTCAGTTTTGGGATCCACTTTCATAATCGGAGGTCAGATAAAAGGTCAATCGCTTGAACTGTATATGGTTTATCCGCAAGGTAATTATATAAGACCAGCTGACAGCAAACCATACCTTGTAATAGGTGAAGTTAAATATGGAAAACCTATTTTAGATAGAGTTATAACTCCTAATGTTTCAATAGGTGATGCATCAAGATGTGCATTAATTTCTATGGACTCAACCCTAAAAAGTGACCTTACAGTTGGTCCTCCTATTGACATTGCTGTTTACAAAAAGGATCAAAAGAAAATTTCTTACTTAAAGTGCCTAAACACTACTGATGAAGACTATGCAAAGGTTTGTAATCAGTGGTCAGATAAGGTTCTGCAAGTTTTTGATACCTTTCCAAAATTTGACTGGGAGAAATAAGCAATGAACCAAAAATATAATATTTCAGATATTTTAGACGCTGTTAACGAAATAAATAATTCCAAACCTTTTAAAAAAATTAAAGATCCCACTGTTCAGAAATCAAAAGAAATATTAAATAAGGATATACCTCCAAGCACTTTAAAATTGATTGAAGAAGCAGAAAAAAATATTAAAAATTAAATCAGTCCTGCTATTTGAATTGCAGTATCACACATCCTATTTGAAAAACCCCATTCATTATCATACCAAGATAATACTCTGCTAAATTTTCCTTTTATAACTTGAGTTTGTGTTAAATCAAATATTGAACTGTGTGGGTTATGATTAAAGTCTTTAGAAACTAAAGGAGCTGAATTAGTTGCTAAAATCCCTTTTAAGGGTCCTTTAGCTGCTTTAATCATAGCATCATTAATACTTTCAGAACTTACTTCTTTATTCGGTACGAATGTAAGATCTATTAAAGATACATTGGGTGTTGGTACTCTTATGGCTGTTCCGTCAAGTTTTCCTTTTAAACTTGGTAATACTAAACTCATAGCTTTAGCTGCTCCAGTAGAAGTTGGTATCATAGCATCTCCGGACGCTCGTGCTCTTCTCAGGTCTTTATGAAGTGTATCTAAAAGTTTTTGATCTCCTGTGTAACTATGAATAGTAGTCATATATCCATATTCAATACCAAAAGTATTTTCTAGAACCATAGCAACTGGTGCTAAACAGTTTGTAGTACAAGAGCCATTTGAGATTACATTATGTTCTTTTTTCAAATCTTTACTGTTTACTCCTTGAACAACTGTAAAGTCTACTTCCTTAGCAGGCGCAGAGATTATTACCTTTTTTGCACCAGCCTCAATGTGTTTGCCAGCTGATTTTTTATCTAAAAAAAAGCCTGTGCATTCCAAAACAACATCAGCTCCAATTTTTCCCCAAGGTAATTTTGACGGATCTCTTTCAGCAAAAACTTTGATATTTTGATCTCCTATTTGAAAACCCTCTTTAGTTGTCTTTACTTCATGATTTAATGTACCATGCGTACTATCAAATTTGATTAAGTGAGCGTTGGCTTCTATAGACCCAAGATCATTAATACCTACTACTTGAATTTTACCTTTATAGTTTTCTAGTAAAGCTCTTAAGATAAGCCGACCTATTCTACCAAAACCATTAATTCCTACTTTGACCATTTGTTATACGTATTTAAATACAACAATGAAATAAGCAACACAAATAATTGATGCTATCCACAAGAGACTACCCACGAGACCTAACCATGCTAAATGAATAAACGCACTTCCCAATAAAGAAACAAATAATCTATCACCTCTAGTTGTATCTAAACCTAAAATACCTTTTCTTGGAGAGCCTCCTGGTACTTTCTTTTCCCAAATTAGCATTACCGTTATGCATAAAGCTATAAAAATGAAAAAAGCAGCCGTTTGCCATGTCCAAGCCATCCATGAAAATAAATCAAAATCAAAAAAACCTTTTTCTTTTGCTTTTCCAACATCCCCCCAAGTAGCTGAGTATAATTTTGTAAACATTAAACCCTTCCCATCGCAAATCCTTTAGCGATGTAATCTTTAACGAAGTAAATTACAATAGCTCCTGGAATTATTGTTAAAGTTCCTGCTGCAGCTAATAAACCAAGTTCATATCCCGAAGTACTAGCCGTTCTTGTCATAGTGGCAGCTATTGGTTTAGCCTCTGTGGCTGTCAAAGTTTTAGCTAATAAAAGCTCAACCCAGGAGAACATGAAGCAGAAAAACATAGTAATACCTATTCCAGCTGCAATAGTTGGCACGAATATTTTAAAGAAAAATCTTCCAAAAGAATATCCATCTACATAAGCTGTTTCGTCTAATTCTTTTGGAACTGCAGACATAAATCCCTCTAAAATCCAAACTGCTAAAGGAATATTAAATAAGCAATGCGATAAGGCAACAGCAATATGAGTATCAAATAAATTTACTGAAGAATAAAATTGAAAAAACGGTAAAGCAAAAACTGCTGGGGGAGCCATTCTGTTAGTTAATAGCCAGAAGAATAAATGTTTATCACCTAAAAACTTATACCTTGAAAATGCA
>CACGKZ010000023.1 GCA_902573835.1 uncultured Pelagibacteraceae bacterium | reverse complement strand
ATTTTATAAGCTCACTTTAATTTAACAAGGGAGTGTTATGAAAAAATACTTAGGTTACTTTTTTGCTGGAGCAGCACTATACTTTGGTTTCGCTGGATTAGGTTACGCGGAAACAACTGTATCAGCAGAAGTACAATATATATTTAATACCCTATTATTTTTAATGTCAGGTTTCTTGGTCATGTGGATGGCCGCAGGTTTCGCAATGTTAGAGTCAGGATTAGTAACATCAAAATCTGTATCAGCAATCTGTGCAAAAAATATAGGTCTTTATTCAATCGCCGGAGTTATGTTCTGGTTGGTTGGTTACAACTTAGCTTACGGTATCCCGGAAGGTGGATATATAGGCTCATTCACACCATGGAGTGATAATTCATCATTAGATACAGGATATTCTGATGGATCTGATTGGTTCTTCCAAATGGTGTTCTGTGCAACTACAATGTCTATCGTTTCTGGTACGTTAGCAGAAAGAATTAAAATTTGGCCATTCTTCCTATTTGCAGCTATTTTAACTGGAATTATTTATCCAATTTCAATGGGTTGGCAGTGGGGTGGCGGATGGTTATCGGTTGCTGGATTTTCAGACTTTGCTGGTTCAACATTAGTACATGCTGCTGGAGGAGCTGCGGCTCTAGCAGGCGCAATAATATTAGGTGCTAGAACTGGTAGATTCTCAGGAAAAGGCGAGGCTAAACCGATGGCACCGTTTGCGGCATCATCAATTCCATTAGCAACCTTAGGAGTGTTTATACTTTGGTTAGGTTGGTTTGGTTTCAATGGTGGATCGCAATTGGCCGCTGGAACACTTGAAGATGTGTCTTCAGTCGCAACAATTTATATCAATACGAATTTGGCTGCAGGTGGTGGAGTATTAGCTGCTGCAACAATGTCAAGATTAATTGGTGGTAAAACTGATGTGGTTATGATGTTAAATGGAGCTATCGCAGGATTAGTAGGTATTACTGCTGAACCATTGACACCAAGTCCATTAGCTGCAATTTTCATCGGAGCAATAGCAGGAATATTAATGTATTTCTCAACAAAACTATTATTCAAATTGAAAATTGATGATGTTGTTGGAGCCATACCTGCTCACTTAGTAGCTGGTGTATGGGGTACATTAGCAGTACCATTAACAAATGGAGATGTTTCTTTTGGAGCCCAATTCTTAGGAACAATTTCAGTTGTTGTATTCGTATTTGTAGTCTCACTAATTGTTTTCCAAGCTATAAAGAGCACAATTGGATTAAGAATTAGTAAAGAAGCTGAAAGACTAGGAACTGACAAAGCAGAAGTCGGTGTAATAGCTTACGGTATAAGAGACTAATAACGTTTCTAACTTATCTCCTCCCTCGTTAGTTGGAGAAAACTTAAGGCCCAGCCCCCCGCTGGGCCTTTTTTTTATGCAAATTTGACATATGTGTTATGTCATAGTCACTATTTCACAACTCACTTAAAAATGAAATACGCATGTCAACGAGGGGGAATAATGAAAAAAAGTTTAATTCTAATTTTAATATTTTTATCAATTTTAACGACATCAAGTTTTGCAGAAACTACAATGTCTGAAGAAGGTCAATATATTTTCAATTCATTGGCGTTTTACATTGGCGGCGTTTTGGTCGCTTTTATGGCAGCTGGATTTTGCATGTTAGAAAGTGGACTAGTTACAACAAAAAGTGTTTCTACAATAGCAGCTAAAAATATAGGTAAATTTGCAATTTGCTCAATAGTATTTTTCTTAGTGGGTTATAACTTAGCATATGGAATTCCTGAGGGTGGTTATATTGGTTCATTTTCAATATGGAGCGATGGTACTGAAATGGGAACTGGTTATTCTGGTCATTCTGATTGGTTTTTTCAAACTATGTTTGTTTGTGCAACAGCATCAATAGTTTCAGGTGCAGTAGCGGAGCGAATAAAGATTTGGCCGTTCTTCATATTTGCAGCTTTTATGGCAGGTTTAATTTATCCAATTTCAATGGGATGGCAATGGGGAGGCGGCTGGTTAAGCACAGCTGGCTTTTCTGATTTTGCTGGGTCCACACTTGTGCATGCATGTGGTGGTGCTGCAGCTTTAGCTGGAGTAATTGTATTAGGTGCGCGAGAGGGAAGGTTTGGTCCAAGAGGACAAAAAAGATCTATGGAGCCTTTTGCAGCTTCTAGTATTCCACTAGTAACATTAGGAACATTCTTATTGTGGTTTGGATGGTTTGGATTTAATGGTTTCAGTCAATTAGCTATGGGAACTTTTGATGATGTTAATGCAATAAGTAAAATTGCAGTTAATACGCACTTAGCTGGAGCGGCTGGTACAGTAGCCGGCGCAGCTTTAACTCGTTTGTTAAATGGCAAAACTGATATTGTTATGATGTTAAACGGTGCTCTTGCAGGATTAGTTGCTATTACAGCTGAGCCATTAACACCTGGTCCAATACTTGCTATGTGCATTGGAGCAATGGGTGCGGTTATAATGTATTTTGGAACTAAATTTTTAGAAAGCAAAGCCTTAGACGATGTTGTTGGAGCTATTCCAGTACATATGTTTGCAGGTATTTTTGGAACTTTAGTTGTACCATTAAGTAATAATGATACAAATTTTACAACACAGTTTATTGGCGTAATTTCAGTATGTGTTTTTAGTTTTGTATTATCCTATGCAGTATTTAGAATTCTAAAAGAAACAATTGGTTTAAGAATAAGTAAATCTGCTGAAAGACTAGGAACAGATAAAGCTGAAGTCGGTGTGTCAGCTTATTCCATAAGGGATTAATTTTTCTTATAGTTTATTATTTAAATAAGGCTCGGTAAATCGGGCCTTATTTATAATTTACTCTCTTCCCATAACTTTTTAAAATCTATTGTTGGAGATAATCCAAATATAGAATTTACGTTAGTGCAATGTAGTGCCAGAGAGGGAATAGGAGAAAAACATTTTTCTTTGTCATAAATATTATGAAGTATAGTTTCATACGGTTCATGTTCAATTTCACCCATTTTTATAAGTTCATCATAATATTTATTTATCATTTTCTTACTTGTTAAAAATGTTAATAATGACTCTCTTACAGACCTCCAGTGATATTTTTGACCTATAAGTATATTTGTGGACTGATTTTTTTGATATAAATATGGATAGTCAACTGGTACTATAAAAATTTCATCTTTAAGAATAGTTGAAAATTTTTCATATACCAATAGCATCTCAGAAATACAATCATCACTATGAATGTAATCATCCTCAACAAAATAAACTAAATCATCAGAATTTTTTGATATTTCAAAAGATTTAATAATACTTGCCATTGTTGATTTCATATTATTTTCAATTTGAGTATTATTTTTTTTTATAACTTTAATTCTTTGTAAATAATCACTTAAATTTAATTCAATAAAATTGAATTTAAATTTTGATTTTTCTAAGATTTCTCGCATTGTTACTTTGTCCTCTTTCGAAGATCCAGAATCTATAATTATAACCCGGTAATCAATGTTATTTATATTTTGCTCAGATTTTCTTAAACTTTTAAGTAGTGAATTAATAGTTCTAAATGTATATTCTGATTTTTTGTGTTCAAATATTCTATTTTTATTTTGAGAAACTAAATTAACTCCTGTGCATGTTTTCAAGATTATATCTAAACTACGTATTTTCCTCTTAATTCTTATTTCTCCCAAGGGTAAAGTAATCGATTTTTTTCCACCTATTGATGCGTTTTCCTTATTTAATGATGTAATAAATGTCATATCTGCTTGGTCAATAAGCTCATAACCTAATAATCTACATATTTTGATTAAGAGTTTTCTCAGAAAACCTTTTTTATAAGTTTTTTCTATTTGTCTCATTGCAATCCAGTCTTAATCTAATATCTTACTATCATGAATATAAAGTCATC
>CACGKZ010000022.1 GCA_902573835.1 uncultured Pelagibacteraceae bacterium | reverse complement strand
TATTTTGAAATTGAATTTCTAAGTTCTACTAAGCCTTGAATAGGTAAATACTCTTTTCTATGAGCATTTTCTTTTAGTTTATCAACAATACTTTCAGGAACAGGAAATGGAGATTGACCAAATCCAAAGCTATAAACTTTTTTCCCCTCAGCAATAAGTTTTTTTGACTTTTCGTTTATAACTAAAGTTGAAGAAGGTTGAAGTTTTAAAATACTTTTCTTAGTATAATTCGTCATAGAAGCTTTTTTAATAAAAGCTATTAGTCACCATACGGGGACTCGATGATTCAAGTCAATTAAAACTTTAAAAGAAGAACATTTGACAAATTGATTCGGTCATGTTTTAATCTTATTTTGTTCTCAGAGGCGACCTATATATAGTATTAAAAATTTAATCAGACACAATTATGGAAAACTCATCAAATCAGGTACTAGCTCTTTTGGGCCCAACGAATACTGGAAAAACATATGTAGCCATAGAGAAAATGTTAAAATATGAGAGTGGTATTTTTGGATTTCCTTTAAGATTATTAGCAAGAGAAGTTTACGATAAATGTATATCTAAAGTAGGTGCCGACAGAGTAGCATTAATCACAGGAGAGGAAAAAATTATACCAAGTTCTGCGGATTATTTTATTTGTACCGTTGAGTCTATGCCAAAAGATAAAAATGTCGATTTTGTTGGAATAGATGAAATACAAATGTGTGCGGACAGAGAACGGGGACATATTTTCACTGACAGACTTCTTAATTTTAGAGGCAAAAAACTTACTATGTTTTTAGGATCTCAAGTTATGCAAAATGTAATTGGTGATTTAATAAAAGACATTACTTTTGAAAAAAAAGAAAGATTCTCAAAATTAAATTACGGAGGATTCAAGAAAGTATCTAGGCTTGAGAGAAAATCTGCAATAATCGCTTTTTCAATTGAGGATGTTTACGCTATCGCTGAGCTTATTAGGAGGCAAAAAGGAGGCGCCGCTGTAATTATGGGGTCATTAAGTCCAAAAACTAGAAACTCTCAAGTAGAACTTTATCAGTCGGGTGACGTTGATTACTTGGTTGCTACAGACGCAATAGGTATGGGTTTAAATATGGACATCAATGAAATTTATTTTTCAAATCTTAAAAAGTTTGATGGAAAAAAAACTAGAAGGCTAAACCTTATCGAGATTTCTCAGATAGCAGGAAGAGCTGGAAGATTTAAAAACGACGGCTTTTTTGGAACTACTGGGGAGTGTGAAATTTTAAATTCAGATGAAATAGAAAATATTGAAAAGCATAACTTGCCAGAAATTAAGATGATTTATTGGCGAAATTCTAATTTAAACTTTAAAAGTCCAGATAAATTAATTTCATCCCTAGAACAAAGGCCTACAAATTATAATTTAATAAGAACACAAGACTCTTTAGATGAAAGTGTTTTAAGACATTTTTTAAAATTAGGAAGCAACAATATAATATATCATAAAAATTTAGAGTTACTTTGGGAGTGTTGTCAAATTCCTGATTTTGAGAAAAAAGCTTATGGACAACATATTAATATAATTGATAAAGTTTTCAAATATCTATCAACGAGAAAGAAAAGAATCCCAAATGATTACATGAAGGAGCAGCTTAAGGGATTGGAGAGAGAACATGGAAATATTGATGTTTTATCTCATAGAATTTCTAACGTTAGAACTTGGTCTTATGTTGCAAATAAAAAAAATTGGGTTGAAAATTCAGATTATTGGGTACAGCTAACCAAAAGCATAGAGGATAAACTTTCAGATAAATTACACCAAGAGTTAACTAATAGTTTTATTGATAAAAAGATCAGCATTTTGTCTAAAGGATTAAAACAAGATTTAGTTTTAGATACAAAAATTGATGAAGAAGATAAGATTTTAATTAATGATCAGTACGTTGGAGAACTCAAAGGTCTTAAATTTATAATTGCCCTTACATCCAAAACACTAGACACTGATGTAAAATCAATTAAAAAAGCTGCAAGAAAAGGAGTGGGTGAAGAATTAGAAAAAAGAGTTTCTTCAATAATATCTGGTGAAAATATTGAGCTAGATGAAAAATGTAAAATTATTTGGAAAAACAACGTTATCGCAAGGCTTAAAAAAGGTAACAATTATTTAAACCCTGAAATTGAGATTTTAGCAGACGATGCTTTGGATGATTTATCAAAGTCTAGATTGGTAACTTTTTTGAAAAGCTGGGTTAATACTTATATTAAAGAAGTACTTGGAGATCTTTTAAATTTAAATAAAGAAGATGTTAAAAATAAATATATAAGAGCACTTATGTTTCAACTGTTTGAAAATAATGGAGTTCTCAAGCGGGAATTAGTAAATGATATAGTTAAATCTATTAAAACTGATGAAAGAAAAAAAATTTGGGAGTTGGGCATTAAAATTGGAAGATATCATATTTATTTACCAAAAATGCTAAAACCCAGAGCAGTATCTCTACGTATTTCTCTTTGGAGACTATTTTATCAATTGGCAGCTAATCAAAACATACCAAGATCAGGATTAAACTACTTAATTGACAAAAAATACAACAAAAACTTTTTATTACTGTGCGGTTTTGAAAAGTTTAAAAATCATTATGTTCGTATAGACATTCTTGAGAAATTGTTTATTAAAATTTTAAATAAAACAGAAAAAAGAAAGTTTAAGATTAACTCTGAAATGATGAATTTAATTGGTTGTAATAAGGAGAGTTTCTATAACTTAATGCTAAGCATGAATTACAAAAAAAGTAATGAAGCGGATACTTATTTTTATGTTGGAGAAAGTAAGAGAAAAAATAAATTTATTGGTGTAAAAAAAGATGAGAATCCATTTAAAAAACTTTTAAACTTAAACCTGAAATAACATGCTTAAATTGGAACAAAAAAATATAATTGGAATAGCTGCTTTGCTCATTCATGCTGCGAAAATAGATGAAATTTATAGTGAAAAAGAAAAGAAAATTATTTTTAGTTTTGTTAAAAGTAATTTAAATAACGAAACTTCTGTGGACAAAATTATGCAAGAGGCTGAAAATCTTGAAAAAAACTCAAATCAACTTTTAAATTATACAAAGATTATAAAAGATAGTTCTGTAAAAATAAAAAGTGAGATTATTGAGCAATTGTGGAAAATTCTTATATCGGATAATAATGTTGATCTTTACGAGTCTAATTTGATGAGAAGAATATGCGGTTTAATTTATTTTTCTGATAAAGAAAGTGGTGAAATTAAAATGAGGTTGATAAAATCAAAATGACTTACATAGTTAAAGACGAATGTATCAAATGTAAACTTACGGATTGTGTTGAAGTTTGCCCAGTAGATTGTTTTTATGAAGGAGAAAACATGTTGGCAATTAATCCTGACGAATGTATCGATTGTGGAGTATGTGAACCAGAATGTCCAATCGGGGCCATAGTGCCTGACACAATGGATATAGAAAATAAGGATAAATGGTTGTTGCTAAATAAAAAGTTTTCTGCAATATGGCCTAATATCAATAAAAAAAAAGATCCTATGCCTGAACACAAAAAATACGAAAAAATCAAGAATAAGTTTGATAAGCATTTTTCAGAAAAACCATTTAAATAGATATGCCAAAAAAGAAAAAAACGAAAAAGGTCAAAAAAGTCAAAAAAACTAGAAAGTTAAAAAACTTATTAATTAAGAAATCTAAAGTTGAAGATAAGACAAAAAAACAGACAAACTTGAGTCAAGAAGATAAACCAGAAATTAAGAAAATTAAAAAACAATCTACTGAAAAAAAACAATATAATATAAAAGATTTTGTCGTATATCCCAAACATGGGGTTGGTAAAATCATTGCGGTTGAGAAAGCAAAAATAGGCCAGATTGAGATTCAATTTTATAAAATTTTTATAGAAAAAGAAAAACTAACTTTGACAGTGCCAATAAATCAACAGTCAAATCTTAGACCTATATCTTCTATTAACCAAATTAATAAATGTGTTTCTATACTAAAAACTAAACCGAAAATTAAAAGAACGATGTGGAGCAGAAGAGCTCAGGAATATGATCAAAAAATTAATTCTGGAAAAATTTATGAATTAGCTGAAGTTGTAAAAGATTTGAATAAAAATACCGATATAATAGCTGATCAGTCATATTCAGAAAGACAATTATTTGAAAAAGCTTATGATAGACTTAAATCAGAATTTGAGGCAGTTTTAAAAACTACCCCTGAAGAAGTACAGAAAAAGATGGATAAGGCTCTTGGTAGAAACAAAAATTTACTAGAAAACTAGAAAAGAAACGCCCTTTTTAAAAAATTAAAAAGGGCGTTTAATTAACAAAGAATTTAGAAGGTACTATCTTCTTCTTCTTCTTCTTTTT
>CACGKZ010000021.1 GCA_902573835.1 uncultured Pelagibacteraceae bacterium | reverse complement strand
AATAAAAAATTCAACAATGAAATTTTGGTAAATAGAAACTGGCATTTTAGTTGGTCAAAGTTTTATTTTTTTAAAAAAAATCAAAACTATGCGTATGCGTTACGAAAAATTGTTCCTAATATCTATCAAAATATATTAGGAATAATACTATCCTTGATAAAAATAAGATTATTTGATGCAAAATTACATATGGCTAGTCTTATGGGTGCACTTAATGGTATTTTATTACAAAAATCTTCATATAGACCGAATTTAAATAACAATGACTAATAATAATTTAAAAATGTTTTGTCTTACTTTAGAGCCTAGTCATCAAAGTATTATAAAAGAAATGGGTTATGAACCAGTTGGTTTAGGAGAAAAAATTTTTCCAGAAGATTGTTTCAGTGATAAACAAGGGAATAATATTTCGAAAAAAAATAAGTATTATGGAGAATATACATTTCATTATTGGCTGTGGAAAAACCATTTAGATAAAATAAATCAAGAATGGATTGGATTTTGTCAATATAGAAAGTTTTGGGCATTAAATTTTACTCCAAATAATGAATTAAATTTAAGCAATTTAAATAATAAAGTTTTAAAAAAAATTCCTGATAACTTTAATCAATTTGAAGTAATTTTAGGAGAACCTTTTTTTGTAAATAAAAGAAAAATAATGAAATTTTTAAAAAATGGTTTTCCTTTATTAATATCTAATCCGAAGGTATTGTTTAATGAAAAAGCAAGAAATATAAAATTTCACTTTGATTTAATGCACGGTAGAAACAATCTAGATAAAGCAATAGATTTGTTAAACAGCGAAAACAAAGATGACTTCAGAAATTTTGTAAACAATGAAGTATCTTTTAATCCTCATAATATGTTCATTTGTAAATCCAAAAAATTACTAAGTTCTTACTATAAAGAAATTTTTCCATGGCTAGAAAAATGTGAGCAATTATTTGGTTTTGAAGGCCTTAAAGGTTATGGATTAATAAGAATATATGGTTTTTTAGCGGAGAGATTTATGTCTTATTGGTTCAAAAAAAATGTCAAATTTAAAGAATTACCAATTCTATTTCATGACATTGGCGGGAATTAAAATAATAGTCGTTTTAAATATTTTGAGTAATCACAATTACCATAAAACTTGATACTTTGTTTTAAGGTATTCTTATTTATCCATTTTTTTGTTAATGCAATTTCTTCAAGGCAAGCAATTTTGAAACCTTGTCTTTTTTGTATAGCTGAAACAAAAGAGGTTGTATCATAATAATCATCTATAGAACCGGCGTCTAGCCAAGCACCACCTCGCCCTAAAAATTCTGCACTAAGTTTATTTTTTTTTCTATATATGTTTAAAAGATCAATAATTTCTAATTCATTTCTCTTTGAAGGTTTAAGTGTTTTACTAATACTAACAACATTTTTGTCGAAAAAATATAAGCCTGTAACTGCTAAATTAGAATTTGTAGAAGTAGGTTTTTCTTTTAAGTTTACAATTTTTTTATTTTTTATCGATGCTATTCCATAAAGTTTTGGATTACTAACAGGATGCAAAAAAACTTTTGCCCCATTTCTTAGCTTAGTTGCGTTTTGTAAAGTTTTAGTTAAACTTTGAGCGTAAAAAAAATTATCACCTAAAATTAGCGCTACACCATTTTTATCAATAAATTTTTCACCAATAATAAAGGCTTCAGGCAAACCGTTTGGTTGTTTTTGTTCTTTATATTGAATAGTAATACCAAAATTTTCTCCATTTTTTAAAATTTTTTTAAATTGACTTACTTGACCTCTATTAACTATTATTAGAACTTCTTTTATACCCGCTAGCATTAGCACAGATAATGGATAATATATTAATGGTTTATCATAAATTGGTAGAAGTTGTTTATTTACAGATTTTGTTATCGGACTCATCCGAGTACCAAGACCACCAGCTAAAATAATTCCTTTTTTTATCATAATTTTAAACCTAATCTCTTAACATATAACTTTTTAGATATTGAATTAATAAAATTTTTATTATTTAAATACCAATCAATTGTCATATGCAAACCTTTAATTAGATTAATTTTTGATTTCCAACCTATCTGTTTTCTTATTTTTATACTATTCAAAGCATATCTAAAATCATGACCAGGTCGATCTTTTACATAATTAATTTTGACTTTTTTCCCAATGATAAATTTTTTTTTCTTAAATATTTTTAAAATTGTTTTAATTAAATTTATATTTTTGAGATTAATATTTGATCCTACATTATAGTTTTCACCAATTTTACCTTTTTTGAAAATTTTATACAAAGCCTCACAATGATCTTCAACGTGAATCCACTCTCTTGAGTTTTGTCCTTTAGCATAAATAGGAAGAGGCTTATTATTTAAAATATTAGAGATCATTTTTGGAATTAGTTTTTCTGGAAACTGATAAGGGCCATAATTATTACAACAATTAGATATCATAGCTGGTAACTTATAAGTTCTTATATATGATTTAATTAGATGATCAGCACTTGCTTTTGATGCTGAATAAGGTGAACTGGGGTTGTATGGAAATTTTTCATTAGATCTACTTGATATGATATCACCGTATACTTCATCTGTAGATATATGAACAAGTTTTATTTTTTTATTTTTTTTGTTGTTTTCCCTTATAGCCTCTAAAAGATTATAAACACCTAATATATTTGAATGAATGAATTGAAAAGGGGAATCAATTGATCTGTCAACATGTGTCTCAGCTGCGAGATTAAAAATACATTCAGGTTTATACTTTTTAATTATCTTTTTTAATTTCGATTTTTTATTAATATCAATTTTAAAAAATTTATAATTTTTTTTTGAAAGATTATGATTAGGATAGGTGTTTGAAGAATAAGTTAATTTATCTATATTTATTACGAAATATTTTTTTTTGACCAAATAGTTAACTAAATTACTACCTATAAAGCCAGATCCTCCTGTTACTATTATTTTTTTCATATTTGAATAAAGAATATTTAGTGTAATTGTGTTAAAATAAAGAATTATTATACAAAATCAATTAATAACACATAAAATGGATAATAAAGATATAACTGCAGTTATCACGTCTTTTAAGAGTGAAACTAAGATCTTAAACTGTGTAAAATCCTTAGGAAAAGATTTTAACATTATAATCATAGAAAATTCTAACGATAAAAAATTAAAAGAAAAATTAGAAAAAGAATATCCTAATATTAAGTGTATTTTGTCAGATAAAAATTTGGGTTATGCAAAAGGAAATAATCTTGGTTTGACAATGGTAAATACAAAGTATGCCTTGATAATAAATCCAGACGCAGAAGTACAAAATAAAGCAATTGATAATTTTTTTTTAACAGCCAATAAAAAACCTAACTTTGCAATTATTGCACCTTTTATTCAAGAGAAAAATAATCAAGAATCAACAATGAATAAAAAAAATGAAATTATTGAAGTTAAAAATGTAAAGGGTTTTGCTATGTTTTTAAACTTAGAGCAGTGTAAAGATGTAGGGTTTTTTGATGAAAACTTTTTTATTTATTTTGAAGAGATAGATTTTTGTAGGCGATTGATTCAAAATAACAAAAAAATATTTTTAGATACAAATATTAAAATTAATCATGCAGGAGGAACTTCTCATGATCAGTCAATAAATCATGAGATGGAAAAATCAAGAAATTGGCATTGGATGTGGTCAACTTTTTATTTTCATTATAAACACTACGGTTATATAATTGCATTTTTAAAGATATTACCAAAATTGATATCAGCTACTCTTAAAACATGTTTTTTTAAAATTGTTTTAAATAAAGAAAAAAAAGATATTTATTATTGTCGATTAAATGGAATACTAAATTCAATATTAATGAGAAAGTCTTGGTATAGACCTAAAATTAATTAAAGTTGATTTATATTAATTAAAATTATAAATATTCTGCAGTGAGCAATAATCAATATAAAATACTAGTTACAGGAGTCGCTGGTTTCCTAGGATCCCATTTATCAGAGCAACTTTCAGGATTGGGTCATAAAGTCATTGGAATAGACAACATGATCGGTGGTTATAAAGATAATATTCCAAATGGAGTAGAATTTCATAATATTGATTGTTGTGATTTTGAAAAAATAAAAGAAATTATGAAAGGAGTCCAAATAGTTTATCACTGCGCGGCCACAGCTCATGAGGGTTTGTCTGTTTTTTCACCATATGAGATAACTAAAAATAATTACTTAGCTTCAGTTTCTATTTTTTCAGCAGCCGTAAATGAAAAAGTAAAAAGAATAATTTTTTGTTCATCAATGGCAAGATATGGTTCACAAGAATATCCATTTACTGAAACAATGAAACCAAAGCCAGTCGACCCTTATGCTATTTCTAAAGTCGCAGCTGAGCAAGTCCTTATAAATTTATGTGAACTAAATAAGATTGAATGGGTGATTGCTGTTCCTCACAATATAATTGGTCCTAGGCAAAAATATGATGATCCATTTAGGAATGTTGTTTCAATTATGATTAATAGAATGATGCAAGGTAAGGCACCAATAATTTATGGAGATGGGGAGCAGACAAGGTGTTTTTCATATATTGATGACTGTCTATCCTGTTTAATACCAATGTTAGATGAAAAAAAATTAAACAAACAAATAATTAATATTGGACCAGATGAAGAATTTGTTACAATAAACAAAGTTGCTGAACTTTGTTCAAATGTAACTGGTATTAATTTACCACCAATTTATAAAAAGGATAGGCCACAAGAAGTGAAACACGCTATTTGTTCAGCCGATAAGGCAAGACAATTATTAAATTACAAAACAAAGGTCTCACTTAAAGAGGGGATTCAAAAAACATTTGATTACATTAAAAAAAGAGGTGTAAAACCATTTGAATATCACATCAATTTGGAAATTAATAATGATCTCACTCCAGATACTTGGAAAAAAAAGGAGATCTAGTGACCAGGAAACTCAATTAAACTTTCAGTAAAATAAGATTTTTTTTTAAGAAGATTATTTCCAGGTAAATCAAAGAGATTTATTACAAATATAAATCCAGCGACCGATCCCCCAGATAACTCAATCAGTTTTGCAGCAGCTTCAGCTGTTCCTCCTGTCGCAATTAAGTCATCAATAACTAAAATTTTTTCACTTTTTTTAATCGAATCTATGTGAACCTCAATAGTTGCTTCACCATATTCTAGTTTAAAATCAACCGAATGTCTTTCTGCGGGCAATTTATTTTTTTTTCTTAAAAGAATAAGCGGTTTATTAAGTAAATATGAAACTGCTGATGCGAAAACAAATCCCCTAGACTC
>CACGKZ010000020.1 GCA_902573835.1 uncultured Pelagibacteraceae bacterium | reverse complement strand
CAAAAAATTCTTATGGCGGAACATCTGAAAGAAATATAAAAAATATGATAAGAAAATATAAAAAGGAAATTAGATGAAATTTTTTTTTACTTTTATAATTTTAGTGTTTGTTTTGGGATCGTGTGGAAAAAAATCAGATCCACAATATCAAGGGTCAATTAATAATTTTACACAAATGATTTAATATATGTCTTATGTAAGATATAAAAATAATGATCTATTTGTTGAGAATGTCTCTGTTAAAAAAATTGTATCAAAATTTAATACGCCGTTTTATCTTTATTCTGAAGGCGGTGTAATTCAAAATTATAAATCATTTTTAAATAATTTCAAAAAATCAAGACCTTTAATTTGTTTTTCAGTAAAAGCAAATTCAAATATTCAAATTTTAAAAATTTTAAAAAAAATGGGATCAGGTGCTGATGTAGTCTCTGGAGGTGAATTACTTAAAGCTATTAAATCTGGCATAAAACCCAATAAAATAGTTTTCTCTGGTGTAGGAAAAACAGAGGAAGAAATTAGGTTAGCTATTAAAAAAAATATCTTATTAATTAATGTGGAGTCAGAAAATGAAGCCATATTAATAAATAAAGTTGCAGGTAAATTAAAAAAAAAGACCTCTATCGGTATCAGACTAAATCCCGACATTAATGCTCCTACACATAAAAAAATTTCCACTGGTAAAGCAGAGGATAAATTTGGCCTTTCAAAAACAAGTTTAATTTCATTTTGTTTAAATAGTAAAAAATTAAGAAATTTAAGACTTAATGCAATAAGTGTACATATTGGTAGTCAAATATTGAGTGAGAATCCTTTTAAAAAAACTTTAAGAGTTTTAGAAGAAATAATAAAAAAAACAAAAATTAACTTTAAGTTTGTTGATCTTGGCGGAGGATTTGGAATTACGTATAAAAAAAGTGATAGGAAAATTAATTTAAAAAATTATTCAAATTTAGTAGAAAAATTCAGAAGGAAGTATAATTGCAATATTATTTTTGAACCTGGTCGAGCAATAGTTGGGGATACGGCTATCTTAGTGACTAAGGTCCAATATTTGAAAAAAGGATCTAATAAGACATTTGCAATATTAAACGCTGGTATGAATGATTTTATGAGAATTGCGCTTTATGATGCTGTACATAATATAATACCAGTAGTTAAGAATAATAAAAAAAATAAAGGACCTTTAGAATTTGTCGGCCCAATATGTGAGACCACTTGTAAATTTATTAAATATAATAAATACCAAAAACTTAATCAATCTGATTACGTCGCTATCTCAGATGTTGGGGCTTACGGTGCATCTTTATCCTCAAATTATAATACTAAACCTTTAATAGCTGAGATAATTATAAATAAAACAAAGGTTAGAGTAATAAGAAAAAAACAGGATATAAAAAGTTTACTTAATCAATAATGCAATTCATAAGATCGCTCTTATTTACAATATTATTTTACTTAACCTTAATTTTAGTTTTTATTATAGCTATACCAACATTAGTTTTACCAAGTAAAGCTACTTTAATCTGTGGAAAAATATTAGCTTATATAATTATATTTTTATTGAGATTTATACTTGGAGTTAGAGTTACTTTTTCTGGAACGGAAAATTTAAAAAAAAATGAAAAGTTTTTTGTTGCAAGCGCACATCAATCTTTACTTGAAACATTCATACTTCAAGCTCCTTTGCAATATCCTATTTTTATTCTTAAAAAAGAACTTCTTAAAATTCCTTTGTTTGGCTGGTATTTAAAAAAGATTGGTTCCATTGATATTGTTAGAGATACAACAACAAAAGATAATTTGAATTTTTTTGAAAAAATTAAAAGTAATATTGAAAATAGTAAAAGACCTCTATTAATTTTTCCTCAAGGAACAAGAGTAAAATTTGGTGAAAGACTGCCATTTAAGAAGGGTGCCGGAAGAATTTACGAAGTATTGAATTTGCCTTGCGTTCCTGTTGCATTAAATACTGGAAAAGTTTGGCCAAAAAATAGTTTTTTAAAGCATAATCACGATGTTGTGATATCTTTTTTAGAACCTATTGAGCCTGGAAAAGATAAAAATGTTTTCTTGAATGATTTAGAGGAAAAAATCTATTCTGCTATAAATAGTTTAAATTAATTCTTTTTTCTACCGAAGTCAGGGGACTCCACATCTTGACCAGCTTTAATGATCTCTTTTCTAACGTTTTTGGTAGATGCAAATATTTTTAAAAGTTTATCACCATTTTTTTCTGCAATAGCTTTTTTAAAATCATCAATATTCCTAGAAAATTCATCTAAAATCTTTAGAATATTATCACTATTATCAATAAAGATATCTCTCCACATTAAAGGGTCAGAAGATGCAATACGAGTAAAATCTCTTAAACCGCCGGCGCTATATTTAATAATTTCATCTTTAAATTTTTCATCAGTGTTAATAGCCGTTTTTACAATATTGTACGCCACCGCATGAGGTAAATGACTTGTTAGTGCAAGTATGTAATCATGGTCATCAATGCTCATTAATTTGACCTTGCTACCTAAAAATTCCCAAAATCTTTTTAATTTTTCAACTTTATCTTTTTTGCTTGTGTTTTTGCTGTTACAAATAATTGTCCATCTATTTTTAAACAAGTCTTTAAAGCCTGCTGATGGACCACTTTCTTCTGTTCCTGCGATAGGGTGAGATGCTATCCAAGAAATATTAGTTAAATTAAAATTTTCAAATATTTTATTAATCTCTTTTTTTACAGAGCCAGTGTCAGTAATTAAAGCGTCATTTTTAAAAGAGTCTTTTGCAGATAATAAAACTTCCTTATAAGAGCTTAAGGGAATAGCAAAAATTACAAGATCAGCGTCCTTTACAGCAGATTGAATATCCTTTGCAATATTTCTACATAAATTTTCTTTTTTAATAATTTCAATTACATCTTTAGATTTATCAAAAACAGTAACCGATTTACTTATATTATTGTTATTAATATTTCTAAGAATAGATGATCCTATCAATCCACAACCAATAATAGATATTTTTTCAAACATTAGACTACCTTTTTAATTATCTTAATAAATTTTTTATTTTCTAAATTATTGCCAATAGTTATCCTTAATGAATTTGCAATTTTATATACATCCATTTTTCTTACTAGTATTCCATTTTTTGCCAGTTTGAAAAATATTTTTTTCGAACTTCTCCTAATTTTATCGAAATTTACTAATAAAAAGTTTCCATGGCTTGAGTTAGTTTCAATTCCTAAATCTTTAAAATTCTGGTAAAAAATTTTCGACCATTTATTTACGTGTTTTATTTCCTTATTAAGCCATTTCACATCTCTTATTGATTCAACAGCAGCAAATAGTGCGGCTCTATTAATATTAAAAGGTGGCTTAATTTGGTTTAATGAATATATCAAACTTTTAGGTCCATATCCCCATCCAATTCTTAATCCTGCGAGACCATAAATTTTTGAAAATGTTCTTGTAACTATAACATTTTTAAAATTAGAAAATAATTTTAAGCCAGACGAGTAATTTTTATCCTTTACATATTCAAAGTAGGCATCATCAATAACTAATAATATATTACTTCTTAATTTTTTTCTCAATTTTAATAATTCCTTTTTACTTATAATTGTTCCTGTTGGGTTATTAGGATTTGCTAAAAAAACAATCTTTGTTTTTTTAGTTACTTTAGAAAGAATATTATTTATTGAAATTTTAAAATTTTTTTCTTTTGCATACTTAACTTTCGCCCCATAAATTTTACTATAAATTCTATAAATTATAAAACTAAACTCAGGGACAATTACCTCATCATTTTTATTTAGAAATGATTTGCATATCAATTCAAATATTTGGTCAGAACCAGACCCTAGTATAATTCTTTTAGAATCAAGTTTAAATTTTTTAGCTAGAATATTTCTTAGAAAAATACCGTCTGAGTCAGGATATCTATTTAAATTTTTCGATACTTTTTTAAATTCTTTTATTGCTCTTGGGCTAGGGCCAAGTGCAGACTCATTAGCTGACATTTTTATTTTTGCCGCTTTCTGCTTGAATAAACTTAATCCAGCAACATATTTTTCTGCATTAATTTTTTTTGGCTTTGGTAAATTCATTTTATTTTAGTTAATATATAAAAAGCTGAAGTAATGCTAGTTTCATTACATATGAATTTGACAAGTTTACGACTATTTAGTATTAATTTCCTCAAGGCGCCGATTTAACCAAATTGCAGGCGCTTTATAAATGTAGCTAAACAGGAGATAGCCCAGTTTAGCTGGGCTTTTTTTTTGGATGAATAGTAAACTTGAAAATATAAAGAAAATAAAAGTAACAAAGCCACTTAAATTAGATTGTGGAAAGACAATTAATAATTTTCCTTTAGCCTATGAAACTTATGGAAAATTGAACAAGGAAAAGAATAATGCAATTTTAGTTTTCCATGCACTTACAGGCGATCAATTTATTTCTGGAACTAATCCTGTTACAAATAAAGAGGGATGGTGGGTTACTGCTGTCGGTCCTAATAAAGCTTTAGACACTAATAAATATTTTGTAATTTGTGCAAATGTTATAGGTGGTTGTATGGGTTCTTTAGGCCCTAAAGACATTAATCCAGAAACTAATCAACCTTACGGATTAGATTTTCCAGTAATTACAATTAGAGATATGGTAAGAGCACAAGAGTCATTGCTTGATCATCTTGGAATAAAAAAACTTTTATGCGCAACTGGAGGGTCTATGGGCGGTATGCAACTTTTACAATTTTGCTCTACTTTTCCTAATAAATCTTTTTCAGCTATTCCAATCGCTTGTAGCTCAAGTCACAGCGCACAAAATATTGCTTTGAATGAATTAGCTCGTCAGGCCATAATGGCTGATCCTGTATGGGACAAAGGTAAATATTTTCTTAAAAACGTTCAGCCAAAAAATGGATTGGCAGTTGCAAGAATGGTTGGACATATAAGTTATTTATCAGAAAAAGGGATGCAAGAAAAATTTGGAAGAAAATTACAGGAAAAAGCAGATTACGAGTTTAGCTTTGATGCTGACTTTCAAGTTGAAAGTTATTTGAGACATCAGGGTTATGCATTTGTTGAAAGATTTGATGCAAACTCAGTTTTATATATTACACGAGCAATGGACTATTTTGATCTTTCCAAACAATTTAAAGGTGGTCTAGTTGAAGCTTTTAAGGGACAGAAAACTAAATTTTTAATTATTTCTTTCTCATCAGATTGGCTTTATACAACGAGGGAAAACAAAGATATAGTGATAGCTTTGAATGCTTCAGGAGCAGATGTTTCTTATTCAGAAATTGTGACAGATAAAGGACACGACTCGTTCTTACTGGAAGTCCCAGATTTTTTAAAAACGCTAAAAAGTTTTATAGACTCAATGTATGAAAAATTTAAAAATGAAAAAAGAATTTAAAGTAATTGCTGATTTATTACCTAGCAATACAAGAGTATTAGATGTTGGTTGTGGAGATGGTTCTTTGATGCATTTACTTTACAAGGAAAAAAATATTGAAGTTCGAGGTTTAGAACTTGATCAAAGTAATGTTCAACAATGTATCCATAAAGGTTTGCCGGTTATACAAGGTAATGCAGAAACAGAACTTCATCAATTCCCTAACCAGTCATTTGACTATGTAGTTTTAAGCCAAACTCTGCAAGCTTTTTACAATCCAGAAAAAGTATTGAGAGAACTTTTAAGAATCGGTAAGTCAGTAATTATTTCTATTCCAAATTTTGGTTACTGGAAGGTAAGAACAAAACTATTATTTTTTGGTAAAATGCCAGTAACTAAAACTCTTCCTAATACTTGGTATAATACACCGAATTTACATATGTGTACAATTAAAGATCTTTTTAGTTTTTGCGATGAAAAAAATATTAATATTAAAAAAGTTATTGGAGTGAACGAAGATAACACATCTTTGATTAAAAGAGGTAATTTAGAAATTAAAAACCTTTTTTCAAAATTGGGAATATTTTTAATTGGGTAAAATGAAAATTGAAATTA
>CACGKZ010000019.1 GCA_902573835.1 uncultured Pelagibacteraceae bacterium | reverse complement strand
CAATGTTGTCGCCTCCAAGATTTACAATAATATCTTTTTTTCTATCAGTAATTTTTAAATAATTATTATTGTCTAATTCTCCTATATCCCCAGTATGAAGCCATCCATTTTTTATTACTTTTTTTGTCTCTTCTTCTAAATTCCAATATCCCAACATAACATTTTCACCGCTGATAAGAATTTCTCCATCTTCAGCTATTTTGACTTTATTGGTTCTAAACGGAGGACCTACTGATTCGACTTTGACTAAATCTGGTAAATTGCAACTAACGACAGGTGAGGCTTCGGTTAAGCCATATCCTTGTAGAGTAGGTAACCCAACAGCGTTTAAAAATTCTCCAATATTTCGATCCAAAGCTCCTCCCCCGGATACGAAGGCTTGAAGATTGCCGCCAAACTGATTTCTGATTTTTTTTCTTACTAATTTTTCACATAGAAAATTTGTGATTTTTTCACCTAATCTTAAATCTACTTTGTTTAGTATTTTTTTTCCCAAAATCAAAGTTTGATTTATAAGTTTTCTCTTTAATCCTGATTGTTTTTCAAAATTCATATTTATTTTTGTGAAAAGGTTTTGGTAAAATCTTGGAACAGCTGTCATAATTGTGGGTTTAGCAACTCCCATATTGGAGATAAGTTTTTCTAAACTTTCAGCATAAAAAACTTTTGCACCAATTATGATTTGTATAAATTGGACTGTATGTTCATAGGAATGGGAAAGAGGTAACCAGGTTAAAAAAAAACAGGATCTTTTTTATCAGTCAATTTTTTTAATAATTCAACAGCGCCCTCGCAATTCGATAATATGCCTCCATGACTTAAAACTACCCCTTTAGGATTTCCTGATGTTCCTGAGGTATAAATTATGCAAGCAGGCATATTTCTTTTTAGATTTTTATTGATGATTTTTTTATCAATATTATCGATGAAAATTTCAGACATTAATAAACTTTCTGTATCGATTTTTTCAAATGATATTATTTTCTTAACATCACTATTTATAAATTTTTTAATTTTATTAAATTGATCTTGATTAGAAACAAATATTAAAGAGGGTTTACAATCATTTAATATATACTCGTAATCACTTGCTGAGTAAGTAGTAAAAATAGGTACTGAGATACCTCCTGCATTCATAATAGAGATATCAGCAATTAGCCAATAAGGTCTATTCTCAGATAATATCAAACATCTATCACCCGCATTAATTAGAGATTTGATTTTTAATGTAAGTTTAAAAATTTTTTGAGTTATATCTCCCCAATTGTAGGTCGGTTTGTCTGGTTTTAACCATTTTAAAAATGGTTTTTTTTCATCAATCTCTTGTGCTTTTTTAAAATATAATTCAACTAAACTATTTATTTTACTTATATCCATAAATTGGTGGGCGAAGAGAGACTCGAACTCTCAAGGTATTGCTACCACCGGATTTTGAGTCCGGCGCGTCTACCAGTTCCACCATTCGCCCTTGATCAAGTATATTATGAAATAATAGGTTAATTAAACAGTTTTATTAAAGATTTTTATTAATGTTAGGATTTCTATAAAGCTCAAAGAATGTTGATATAAACTTACATAAATCAATTTGATTTTCGGAAAATACTTTTCCAAGATCTTTTAATTTAGATTTGTAAGATTTACCAATAGTATAGAGCTGACGCTTATCCTTGAATATCATGCCAGTCTTTTCTGAAATTCTTAGTTTTCTAATAACCGTTGCTCTAGGAATTCCTGTTATTTCAGAAATTGAGGAAGCATTCATTCCAACTATAGTTTCTTTTGAAAGAATTATAAATTTTGCCCACTCTAAGAAATTTTCTTCACCTAGGTCATTGGAATAAGTTTTTTGTGTTATTGGATTATCTTTATATTTTTCTTTAAGTCGTACAATGTTATTTGCGAATATCGTACCATTAACTATAAAAGTTTCTAGATCTCCATGAAATTTTCTTTGTCTAATCAAAAAAGGAATTTTAAACCTAAAGAAAAATCTCCAAACCAATGTAAAATTTTTCCTGATAAATTCTTCTATTTTTTTTGCTTCGATAGGCTGACCAAACCAATCCTGTGTAGCCAGGTATTTTGAGCAAGTGTTTAAAAATATAGATAACGTTTTAACTGAATGCTTTGGTCTTTGATGGACAAATGTAAGTGGTTTTAATACAATCTTTTTTCCTTTACGCATTATTATTTGATCTTCATTCAATTCGTTAATTTTCCTTCTTACTGTTTCTTTAGGAATAGAAAGGTCTTCAGAAATTTCAATAAGATTAATTTTTTCAATTTCAAATTCTTCTTTTGTATAGAATTGTTCTTCAGAATGAATTATCAAAATATCTGCATAGTGACGAAAAGATTTTTGAACTAAATAAATTAAAATAAGGTATTTATCCATATCCATGAATGTTTGATAAGCGTTATAATTCCAAGTAGTAGAGAATTTAAACCATTGATCACTTATTCTTCCAAAATTTGCAGATAAAATAGAATGAACTTCTGCCCTACTTATGAATTCGTCCTTAAATTCAACCTGCTTATTTTTAAAGTCTACCTTTGTAAGATTATTTAAATTTTTTATTTCTTTTTCGTCTGACATGTTTATATAAGTGATAAATGTTAAAGAAATTATATGACAGATGTTTAGATTTAGCTAGACATAAATTATCGAAGCCCTTTCTAGCTTTTGTATCTTTTATCGAAAGTTCATTTTTTCCAATACCTCCAGATGTAATGATTGTGCCAATGGTATTGGCAAAAAAAGATCAATATTTTAGAATTTTTTTAATAGCAACAATATTTTCAGTTTTGGGTGGTATATTTGGTTATTTTTTAGGAAGTATATTTTTAGAATTTTCAATGTCTATCATAGAATTTTATAATTATGAGGATAAAGTTTTTGCGTTACAAGAAAAACTTTCCAATAAAGCAGGTTTTGTTTTCTGGATTGGTACGTTATTTTTAGCTGGCTTTACTCCTTTGCCTTATAAAGTTTTTACAATTACGAGTGGTTTTATAGGCTTTAATCTTTATTTTTTTATAATGATAAGTTTGATCTCTAGAGGACTAAGATTTTTTATTGTCTCTTATTTATCAATGAAGTTTGGTGATAAATTTGAATTTCTTCTCGAAAAAGAGGGCTCTAAATGGTTTGCAATAATTGGGATTTTAATTGTTTTAATTATTTTAGGGATATATTTTTATTTTAAGTAATATGAATAAAAAATTTATTTTAAATTTATTAATAGCTTTTAGTTTTTTAGCATTAAGTTTCGCTTATTTTGTTGAATTTGTTTTAGGTCACGAACCTTGTAATCTTTGTAAAATAGAACGTATTCCATACATTGGTTCTATTATATTAATTTCATTTTTAATTTTTACAAATAAATTGGAAAAATCAATTTTATTTTTAGTGTTATTATTATTTATTTTTGGGGCAGTCACATCTATATATCATGTTGGTATTGAACAAGGTATTTTCAGTGAAAGTTTATTGTGTGAGCTTGGTATAAATACTAACATCCAAAATACTGATGAACTTTTAAAATCCCTAAAAAAAACCCCAATAAGTTGTAAGGATGTCAATTTTAAGATATTTGGTTTATCGCTTGCTACATTTAATGCAGTTTTATCTATTCTAATAAGTTATATATTACTTAAATTATTTTTTAAAAAATGAACAAAACGGATAAAAAAACTTTAGAAGAAATTATAAGAGTAGATCACGCTGGTGAACGCGGAGCAATCAAAATTTATGAAGGTCAATTATTGGCTTTGAAAACCTTTAAACAAGATGAAGAATTAAAAAGAAAAATTGAAGACATGCGAGAGCATGAGAGAGAACATTATGAATTTTTTGACAAGGAAATACAAAAAAGAAATATCAAACCTACAAGGCTTTTACCTTTATGGGACTTAATGGGTATAACTTTAGGATTTGGTACAGCAATGATGGGAAAAAAAGCAGCAATGTTATGTACAGCATCTGTGGAAGAAGTAATTGACGGACACTATAAAGATCAGACTTATAAACTTAGAGAAGATGAAGAAGAATTAAAAAAGAAAATTATGAAATTTAGACAAGATGAATTAGATCATAAAGATATAGCTTATGAAAGTGGAGCTACAAAAAAAGGTTTATATAGTGTTTTAGATAAAGTAATAAAAACTTCCTCAAGAGTAGCGATTGCGATTTCAGAAAAAATTTAATTAAGGCTCTAGCTCAATATCCCAGTATAAATAATCCATCCAACTTTCATGTAAAAAATTTGGTGGAAAGTTTCTTCCGTTTTTATGTAGATCATCTACTGTGGGCCTATAAGGTTTATTAAATAATTTCATTCCACTTACTTCAAATAATTTTCCGCCTTTCTTAACATTGCAAGTAGAGCAAGCTGTTACAACATTTTCCCAGTCTGTAATTCCACCTTTTGATTTAGGTAAAAGATGATCAAATGTTAGATCTTTTTTATCTCCACAATATTGGCAGGTAAATTTATCTCTTAAAAAAACATTAAATCTTGTAAAATTCGGATTATCCGATGGCTTTATAAAATTTTTTAATGCAATAACACTAGGTAAATTCATTTCGAAAGATGGGCTTCTAATTTTTCTTTTATAATTTGAAACTATACTTACTCTATTTAAAAAAACGGATTTCACTGCATCTTGCCAACACCATAAAGATAGAGGATAATAGCTTAGTGGCCTGAAATCTGCGTTTAAAACTAAAGCAGGACATTTTTCTAAAGGCACTTTATCATTTGCAGAAATAATCATATCTAAAGCTAAATGATATAAAAAATTAAATCAAGTTTTAATTTTGTGACATATTGTTGTTAGTACAATTTTCTTTTTATAAATTCTAGGCCAAGACTCGACCCCTCTTGAGGTATTCTGTGCTCACAGTTTTTAAAAATCTTAGTTTGTATCTTGTAATCAATTCTATTGAACAGCTCGATTGCTTCAAGCAAAAAACCTACCGGAACCACTTCATCTTTATCTCCATGCATCAACAAGATATCAGGTCTAGCTTTTATATTGTTTTCGATATGTTTTATATCAATTATTTTTCCTGAATAACCAATTACTGAATTAATCTTATCTTCCCTTTTAAGGCCAGTTTGTAAACTAATCATACAACCTTGACTAAAACCACATAAAATAATTTTATCTGCTTGTAATTTATATTCTGCTTTGACTTCATCGATCAGTTTATTCAATTTCAATTCTGCAACTAATGATTTTGTCAAAATTTCATCACTTGTTTGATCCATTAAATCAAACCATTGAAAACCTGTTGGGCTCACAGCACACCTCTCTGGTGCGTCTGGACAAATAAAAACTGTTTTTGGAAGATAATTTTTCCAATAATTTGCTAAAATTGAAATATCATTTCCGTCTCCTCCGTATCCGTGGCAAAGTATTACAGCATTATCAGGTATTTGTTTCTCGGATGAATTAATTATAGTTGTATTTAGTGAGTAGCTCATTATATATATCTCATTATGTCTGAGCTCTTATTTAACTTTATAGGTTTTTCTCTGCTAGGTGCTGTTGCCATAGTTTTAATATTAGGTATTTATACTTTATTCAAAGGTGGAAGTACTAGTAAAAAATACTCAAATAAATTAATGCAATTAAGAGTTTTGCTTCAATTCATAGCAATTATTGTTTTAGTTTTGTTAGCCTATTTTTTCAAAAACTAGCTTTATTTTTCAAAAAATTTAAGAAGTTTTTTTCTCCAAAATCAAATTCACCCATAATTCTTCCAAACTCATTTCCATCTTTATTTAACAAGACTGTAGTTGGCATTCCAATCAACTTAAACTTTTTTGCTAAATCTAATTTAGGATCAAAGTAAGTATTTAAACTTACAACACCAATACCTTGCAGCCAATCTCTAACTCTGAGTTTGTTTGGTGGCTCCATGTTAATAGGGTAAACATCTACCTGTGGTAAATTTTGAGCAAGTTTTTCAAGCGAAGGCATCTCTTTTTTACAAGGGACACACCAGGTTGCCCAAAAATTTAGTACCATTATCTTGCCTTTATTCTTGGATAAATCCACATCCTGAAGATTAATATCTTTAAAAGTAACGTTATTAATTTTTTTAGGCTTATCATGAATTACTAGATTGGTAGGAAGCTCTGCATAAGTAAATGGGTTATTAACAAATAAAAAGCCAATAAAAATGAATGTTATGATTTTAAAAGATTTACTAATTTTCATATTAATTTAAATTAAAAATAACATAGTTTATGACAAATAAAAATAAGACAGTTTGGTCAGGAAGATTTAAAGGCTCGACCTCTAAATCATTTCAAAGAATTGGGGCTTCAATAAACGTAGATAAAAGACTCTACGAACAGGATATTTTTGCCTCTAAAATTCATACTCAAATGTTAATTAAGAAAAAAATAATTCCTGCAAAAGAAGGTAAAAAAATTATAAAAGGATTAGATAAAATCAAGGAACAAATTAGAAAAGGAAAATTTAAATTCAGAGAAAAATTTGAGGATATTCATTTAAACATTGAAAAGAAGTTATATGAAATAATTGGTGAGTCAGCTGGTTATATGCATACTGCTAGATCTAGAAATGATCAGGTAGTAACAGACTTTAAGCTTTGGGTAAAAGATTCATCTTTAATTTTAATAAAAGAATTAAATTATTTAATGAAAAATTTAATAAGTAAAGCAGATAAAAATGTGAGTACTGTGATGCCAGGTTTTACTCATCTTAAAAATGCTCAGCCAGTCTCTTTTGCTCACTATCTTTTAGCCTACTATGAAATGTTTAAAAGAGATAAACAAAGATTTCAGAATAATTTGGAATTAATTGACGAGTCTCCTTTAGGAGCTGCGGCTTTATCTGGGACCTCTTATTGCATAGACAGAAATTTTACATCTAAAAAGTTAGGTTTTAAAAAACCTACAAATAACTCGATCGATACTGTTTCGGATAGAGATTTTGCAATAGATTTTCTTTATGTTTGTGCCGTATGTGCAATGCATTTATCTAGATTGGCTGAGGATTTTATAATATTAAATTCAGATGCTTATCAGTTGATTAACTTTAATGATAAAATGCTAACAGGTTCATCTATTATGCCTCAGAAAAAGAATCCCGATCCTGCTGAGCTTATAAGAGGAAGAACTGGAATTAATTATGGAAAATTAAATTCTATTTTAACAATAATGAAAGGACTTCCGATTTCATATTTTAAAGATTTACAAGACGATAAAGCATTAGTATTTGATGGTTTTGATACATTAAAAGATACTTTAATCATGAGTAATGAATTAATAAAAAATGTTAACCCAAACAAAACTAGAATGTCTAATATGGCAAAAAGTGGGTACACAACAGCGACGGATTTTGCAGATTACCTTGTTAAAGACAAAAAACTATCTTTTAGAGAAGCG
>CACGKZ010000018.1 GCA_902573835.1 uncultured Pelagibacteraceae bacterium | reverse complement strand
TTTATAACGATAGAAAAATATTTAAGGACAATATTATACCTGAGGAATTAGTTTTCGATTCCCCATACTATTTGCGAGAGTGTTATGGTTTCTCACCAAAATATAAAGCATGGTCAAATATATCAGGGATTGATTTAATTAGAAATATTGACGGAGAATTTTTAGTTCTTGAAGACAATTTAAGAGTACCTTCTGGAGTATCATATATGTTGGAAAATAGAATGGTAATGAGAGATGTTTTTCCAGAATTATTTACAAAATATAAAGTTTCATCAGTACATCAATACCCTAATAAACTTTATCACTGTATGCTCGAATGCGTTCCTAGAAAGACAACAAATCCACATATGTGCGTTTTAACACCTGGAAGATATAACTCAGCATACTTTGAACATAGATTTTTAGCAGAACAAATGGGAATAGCTTTAGTCGAAGGAAAAGATTTATTCGTAGAAAAAGATTTAGTTTACATGAAAACAGTTAAAGGACCGTTAAAAGTAGATTGTATTTACAGAAGAATTGATGATAATTTTTTAGATCCAAAAGTATTTTATAAACATTCAATTTTAGGTGTACCAGGTTTATTTAAATGTTGGAGAAAGGGAAATGTGGGTATTATAAATGCCCCTGGAACAGGAATAGCAGATGATAAAGCAATTTACTCTTATGTAGATCAGATGATAAAATATTATTTAGATGAGGACCCTAAGATTAAACAAGTCCAAACTTTTTTATGTAGAAAAAAAATTCACAGAGAACATGTAATAGATAATATTTCTAAACTTGTTGTTAAACCAACTAATGGATCTGGTGGAAATGGAATACTAATAGGACCAAAATCATCAAAAAAAGAAAGAGATGACATGGTAAATAAAATCAAATCTAAACCGAATGATTATATTGCCCAACCTTTAGAAATTCTTTCAACAACACCAACTATTTCTGATGAAGGTATCCAACCTAGACATTTAGATTTAAGACCGTTCATTTTATCTGGTAAAACTTCCTGGGTTACTACGGGAGGTCTAACTAGAGTTGCACTTAAAAAAGGAAGCACAATAGTTAATAGCTCGCAAGGTGGTGGGTCAAAAGACACTTTAATTGTAGATAGATAAAAAACTAACAGCCTTTAAAAGAGGAAGACATATTCTTAATTAAATCAAAATACAAAGTTTTTCCTGGATTTAGAGTAGCTCCCAAAGGATCTATAACTCCAGTCTTAATATTTGTATCCTTTGCTACTGCTTTGATTATGTCAGGGTTAAATTGAGGTTCAGAAAATACACAGCTTACTTTTTCATGTTCAATCACTTCTCTAATTTCAGATAATTGTTCTGCACCAGGTAATACATCTGTATTTACTGTGAAAGCTCCCAAGACATTCACATCAAATCTTTTTTCAAAATATTGGTAGGCGTCATGAAAAACAATTGATTTAAAATCTTTATTTAATTCAGATTTTACTTTTTTCGTAAGTTTATCTAAATCTTTGTGTGCTTTTTTTAAATTAGCTTTATATTTAGATGCGTTTTCTTGATCTTTTTCAATTAGATGCTCTGCCATTTCACTTAAAATTACTTTTGCATTCATTGGATCAAGCCAGATATGTGGATCGTGTTCACCGTGAGCATGTTCGTGATGATCATCATGTTTATCTTCCTTATGACCGTGTTCTTTGTGATCATCATGTTTATCTTCCTTATGACCGTGTTCTTTATGTTCATCATGTCCGTGATCATCATGCCCTTCGAAGATATTTCTTTCTCTAAATTCCAATTTTTTTAATCCCTTAATTTCCATTAATTCTATTTTTTCAGCTTTTTTTGCTATTGATTTTAATGGTTTTTCTAAAAAATTTTCTAAGTCTTCACCAACCCAAAATATCAAATCAGCATTTTGTAACATTTTTGCATGTGAAGGCTTTAAAGCAAATCCATGTGGAGAAGCATAACCATCTACAATTAAATCTGGTTTACCTACTCCATCCATTAAATTACTTGCTAATGAGTGTATAGGTTTTATTGACGTAACTACTTTGACATCAGCATTTGCTGGAGTAAAAATAACTAAAAGTGATAATAATGATGCTATTAGCGGAAATTTTTTAATGTTTTTCATAATATAGATATGTTAATGTTGTTATAATATAACACTATGTAATAATATAACATTTGAAAGTCAAGTGATAAAAATGAGCTCAAATCAAAATATCTTAGTAAAATTAAAACAAGCAGGTCTTCGTATTAATAATAAATGGCTTGTTAAAGATGTATCTCTACAGATTGAAAAAGGTAAAATAGTTACTCTCATTGGTCCGAACGGCTCTGGAAAAAGCACAACCGCAAAAATTGCACTTGGGATCTATAAAAAAATTAATGGGGAAGCTAATAAATATACAAATAAAGTTGGATATGTTCCTCAAAAAATTTCAATTGATTGGACATTACCACTAAGAGTAAGTGATTTCATGGTACTTACTGAAAATCTTAAAGAGGAAGCTATTAACGATGCTCTATCATTAACGGGAGTTTTGCATCTTAAAGATAAAAATTTAGGAGACTTATCAGGCGGGGAATTTCAAAGAGTGCTGCTTGCAAGAGCGATCTCGAAAAAACCAGAATTACTAGTTCTTGATGAACCAGTACAAGGAGTTGATTTTACAGGTGAAATTGCTTTATACGAACTTATAAAGAAAATTTCTGATGAATTAAATTGTGGAATTTTATTAATTTCCCATGATCTGCACACTGTAATGAGTGCTACGGACCACGTTGTTTGCCTAAATGGTCATGTTTGTTGCTCTGGATCTCCAATAGAGGTTGCAAAAAATAATGAATATAAAGCTTTATTCGGAGAACAGGCTTCTCAAATATTGTCAAGATACGAACATAGACACGATCACATTCATACAAATGAAGGAAAGATAAAAAAAAATTAAATGTTAGATGATTTCTTTATAAGGGCTTTAATAGCTGGACTTGGTATTGCAATTGTAACAGGTCCCCTTGGATGTTTCGTTATATGGAGACGATTGTCATATTTTGGTGATACTCTTGCTCATTCCGCTTTACTTGGAGTTACACTCGCCTATACTTTAGAATTTAATATTGCCATTTCAGTATTTATTATTTCATCTTTAATTGCGTTAATTCTAATAGATCTACAAAAAAGAACTAATCTACCAGGCGATGCTTTACTAGGACTTTTAGCTCATTCCTCCTTGGCAGTTGGATTAGTTGTTATTGGATTTTTAACATTTATAAGGTTCGATATTATGGGATTATTATTTGGAGATATATTAGCAGTTACAACTGATGATATATTCATTATATGGATAGGTGGTCCGTTAATATTAATAATACTTAAATTAATTTGGAAACCTTTATTTGCATCAACAGTAAACTATGAACTGGCAGAAGCCGAGGGATTAAATCCTGACAGAGCTAAAGCTATATTTACTATTTTAATGGCAGGTATCATTGCTATTTCAATTAAAATGGTTGGACTATTATTAATTACAGGAATGTTAATTATACCAGCTGCAATGGCTAGAAATATTTCTTCGAGCCCACAAATGATGGTAATTTATTCAGTGATTGGGGGATTGCTGTCTGTAATTTTAGGTTTATTAACTTCTTTAGAATTTAATACAGCTTCAGGGCCTTCAATAATCGCAGCTGCCTTATTTTTATTCATACTTTCATTATTAAAAATTAAACAATCGATTAAATTGAAAAATTGATGGAGAATCAGTACAATGGCTAAAATGCAAAAAGAATATAATCTGTCAAAAAATCAGCAAATAGTTTTTGATATAATCGAAAAATCTAGCGAACCGGTTAAAGCTTACTCAATTCTATTTAATGTAAAAAAAAAGGGTATTAAAGCTCCTCCTCAAGTTTATAGAGCTTTAGAAAAACTAATTAAGCTTGGTAAAATTCATAAAGTGGAAAGTAAAAATGCATTCGTAGCTTGTAAAAGTTCTAATTGTGAAATATCAAAAGCTACCGCTTTTTCAATTTGTGAGATCTGTGAAAAAGTCACTGAAATTGCAAACAATAAACTTTCTAATTTCTTAAATAGTTTTGAAGATAAATCTGGCATGAAATATAAAAAGTATAATCTTGAATTTTTCGGATTATGCAAAAAGTGTAAAAAAACTTAGTTTTTCCCCATTTTAGCTGATTATAATTCACCTTTTAGTTGCATTACGGTTACATTTACTAATTATACGTGCTAGTTTTTTTAAAAAAATAAGGAGTATACATGAAACATTTTAAAATTATCGTAGCTATGATTGCGGCTTTGTTCATAACAAAAGCAGTTAATGCTAGCGAAATCAAAATGGCTAAAGCGAACTGGGATACTGGTTATTTCCAAGCTGAAATATACAAACAAGCTTTGGAAAAAATGGGCTACAAAGTAACTGAGCCTAAAGCAATTAAGCCTTCAGTATTTTACGTTGCAGCAGCAGCAGGAGATCTTGACCTATGGGTAAACGGATGGTTTGGAACTCACGATGGATATATCAAAGAAGCTAAAGGTAAAGTTAAAAAAGTTGGTTATGTAATGAAAAAAGGTGGCTTACAAGGTTACCTGATCGACAAAAAATCAGCTGACAGCCTTGGTATCAAAAGCGTAATGGATATTAAAAAACACGCAGCAAAATTTGACTCAAATGGTGACGGTAAAGCAGACATGGTAGCTTGCCCTCCAGGTTGGGGATGTGAGAAACAAATCACAAAACACTTTGCTGAACTAGGTTTAGGTGACTTTATTAATCCAGTAAAAGCTGACTATTCAGCATCTATGGCTGACGTAGTTGCAAAATACAAAAACGGTAAGCCAGTATTATTTTATACTTGGACACCGAATTGGACAGTTGGTGCTTTAAAACTTGGACAAGATGTTGTTTGGATAGAAGTTCCTTACAGCGCTACAAAAAAAGTAGCAGTATCTAATGCAACAAAATCTAAAATAAATATGGGTTTTGGTGCTGATGATATACGTCCAGCAGCTAACTCTGATTTCTTAAAAGCTAATCCAAAAGTGAAAAAAATGCTTACAAAAGCATCAATTCCACTAGCGGATATCGCAGCACAAAACATGAAGATGAACGCTGGCGAGAAAAGCGAAAGAGCAATCAAGAAGCATGCTAAGGAGTGGATTAAAGCGAACCAAAGTACGTTCGACAGTTGGATAAAATAAGTTTTAGGTAAGTGAGCTTAAAACTTTCACCATCTGACTACGAAGTATACGTTCCGATAGCAGAATGGATTGAAAAACATATTAAGGAGTGGTTGTTCATGCAACGACCACTCTTTAAAAAATTATCCGCACCGATAGACTCAGTACTAAACGGTTTAGACGCATTATTTAATTTCATACCATTTCCGATAGTAATTTTAATATTCATGGCTTTTGCATTCAAAACCAATGGATTAAAATTTGCATTATTATCAGCATTAAGTTTAATTTTTATTGACCTTGTTGATTTGTGGCAAGAAACAATGACAACTTTAGCAATGATTTTCACAGCAGTTATCTTTTGTATGCTAATTGGAATACCTTTAGGCATTGTAGCATCACGAAGTAATTTATTTGAAACTATATTAAGACCTATTCTTGATATAATGCAAACTATACCAAGTTTTGTCTATTTAATTCCTGTTGTAATGTTATTTGGCGTGGGTCTGACACCGGGTGTAGTTGCAACTATTGTATTTGCTTTGCCACCAATTGTTAGATTAACAAATTTAGGAATAAGACAAGTTGGTAAAGGATTTAAAGAAGCTGGTGCGAGCTTAGGTTTATCAAGATTTTTAATATTAACTAAAATAGAAATTCCTTTAGCAATGAAGACTATTATGGCTGGGGTTAACCAAACATTAATGTTAGCTTTATCAATGGTAGTTATAGCTGCACTAATTGGAGCAGGGGGGTTAGGATTAACTGTATACGTTGCATTAGGTAGGTTAGATATTGGTGGAGCTGTTGTTGGAGGAACTGGTATTGTTATATTAGCAATTATTTTAGATAGAATAACCCAAAAAATTATTCCTCAAGATAACATTAAATCTAGATAATTTAATTAATTTTTCTCACAAAAAGAACAAAAATGATTGACGTCACAAACATAATCAATGCATATGCAGCTGTAGGAACCATAAATACAATATCATCAAATAACTGAGTTGCTACAAATACAGCTAATGTTCCATTTTGCAAACCGCATTCAAGAGAAATACATTTTCTCTGGGGAATTCCTGAAGCAAACATTTTAGCAATATAATAACCTAAGAAAATCATAGTTAGATTTAGCAGCAAAGATATTAAACCTGCTCTAGTTATAAAACTAATTATTTTGTCCCATTCCTCAACCCAAATAGATATAAAAACAATTAAAAATAATATTACTGATAGCCTTTGAACTAATAAAGTTTTAGATATTATAAAATCAGTCATTAAACTTCTAACAATCATTCCAAAAAGCACTGGCACGGTTACTACAAAAAACATTTTAAGGGCAATATTTAGCATTGAAATTTCTTTAACTATTTCAATACCTAAGTAATTAGCTGAATTGAACACAATCAAAGGGACAGTAATTATACTTAGTAAGCTTACAACAGCAGTTAATGTTACTGATAAAGCAACATCTCCATCAGCAAATTTAGTTAATATGTTTGAAGTTACTCCACCTGGTGCTGCCGCAATAACCATGACACCCATAGCAATTTCTACAGGTAACGCAATTAAACTTATTAAGATAATAGCTACAATAGGAAGAAGAATAACTTGTGATAAAAAGCCTATAAGAAAATCTTTAGGATTTTTTATTACTCTTAAAAAATCTTGAGCTGTTAAACCTAGTCCAAGACCAAACATGATTATAGCCAAACATATCGGAGCTATACTTTTTGCGATTTCCACTTATTTCTCCCGATGTTACTATGTAACATATACAGAAAAAGGGCCCAAAATGAAACAATCTTGGGTTGTGCCCAGTTCAACTTATGATAGATTCGTTTATATGAGAATCTTAGCTTCAAGAATTAAAAACGCTAAAGAGCTAAAGTACGGTAAACTAAAAACTAGCCTGCTTAAGCCAAAAAATAACCTTCAATCAGACTTCTACTATCTCTTTAAGAAGAAATCTCTAATCAAAAAATAATTAATTAAATCATTTTTCCCGTATACGGTGCGACATTATTGATAATGATAATTATTCTCATTCTCAGATAATTGAGAACCATTCGCAAAACTAACGAGTGAGATAAATGAGAAAATTAATATTAGCAGTTTCAGCATTATTTTTTGTTTTTGGAAATCTTTTAGCTAACGAAGTAAATATATTCAGTGCAAGACATTACGATTCAGATGTTCAATTGTATGAAAAATTTACAGCTAAAACAGGAATAAAAGTAAATGTTGTATCTGGAAAATCAGGCGCATTAGAGAAAAGAATAATCGCAGAGGGCGGCACAGCAGACTTATATGTAACAGCTGATGCTGGTAGACTTGGTGCATTTGCAGCCAACTTACAAGGTGGTTTAACAAGTGACACAATAAAGTCAGCAGTTCCTAGCAATTTTAGAACATCTAAATGGGTTGGAATAGCTAAAAGAGCAAGAATAGTTTATTTTGCTCCAGAGAGAGTTACAGGTGCAGAATTAAGAGGTTTGACTTATGAAAGTTTAGCTGATCCTAAATGGAAAGGCAGATTAGTCATAAGAGCATCTAACAATATTTATAACCAATCACTGGTTGCTTCATTAATTAAAAATAATGGAAAAGGTAAAGTAGCAGAGTGGTCAAAAGGAATGGTTTCGAATATGGCTAGATCTCCAAAAGGTAATGACAGAGCACAAATACTAGCAGTAGCAGCAGGAGAGGCTGATATTGCAGTAGCTAATACATACTACTTAGCTCTTATGTTATCAGGTAAAAAAGGTGCTGAGCAACAAGCTGCAGCAAAAAAAGTAAAACCTTTCTTCCCCAACCAAGATGGTAGAGGCACACATATGAATATCAGTGGTGCTGGTTTAGTAAAAGGAGCTCCTAACAAAGCTAATGCAATTAAGTTAGTGGAATTTTTACTAAGTAAAGAAGCACAAAAACATATAGTAAATAATACCTATGAGTATCCGATGATTGCTGGGGTTTCACCTCATCCATTAGTAGTTAATATGGGTTTAGATTTTAAACAAGATTTAAAAACTAAAGTAGTTAATTATGGTAAAAGACAAGCAGATGCATTAGAAGTAATGACGACTGCAGGTTGGAAATAATATCTTAAATATAAATGGCAAAGTATAATTTTTGGTTCTTTAGTTCTTTTTTAATTGCTCTTAT
>CACGKZ010000017.1 GCA_902573835.1 uncultured Pelagibacteraceae bacterium | reverse complement strand
AAAACTAAAGAAAAGTGGCCTATCCATAGACCATCACCCAAATTTACAGACCAATCCACAGAGACTGAAATTCTTGTAACAGGGATAAAGGTTATCGATTTATTAGCTCCTTATGCTAAAGGTGGAAAAATTGGTTTATTCGGTGGGGCAGGAGTTGGAAAAACAGTTACTATAATGGAATTAATTAACAATATTGCAAAAGCTCACGGAGGATTTTCAGTTTTTGCTGGCGTAGGTGAAAGAACTAGAGAAGGTAATGATCTTTATCATGAAATGATTGAGTCAGGAGTTATTAAAAAAGAGGGTAAAGGTTCAAAAGCTGCGTTGGTTTATGGTCAAATGAATGAACCACCTGGTGCTAGAGCTAGAGTAGCTTTAACTGGGTTGACTGTTGCAGAATATTTTAGAGATCAAGAGGGTCAAGACGTTTTATTTTTTGTTGATAATATTTTTAGATTTACTCAAGCAGGCTCAGAAGTATCTGCTTTGTTAGGAAGAATTCCCTCTGCAGTAGGTTATCAACCAACTTTGGCTACAGATATGGGAAATTTACAAGAGAGAATTACTTCAACAGGGAAAGGATCAATTACATCTGTACAGGCAATTTATGTTCCAGCTGACGACCTTACTGATCCAGCGCCTGCTACTTCTTTTTCACACTTAGATGCAACAACAGTTCTCTCAAGACAGATTGCAGAGCTAGGTATTTATCCTGCTGTTGACCCATTAGACTCAACTTCTAGGATATTAGATCCAAGAGTAGTTGGAGATGAGCATTATAGGGTTGCTAGAGAAGTTCAGAGAATACTCCAGGCGTATAAATCTTTACAAGATATCATTGCTATTCTTGGAATGGACGAATTGTCAGAGGAAGATAAGCTTACTGTAGCAAGAGCAAGAAAAATACAAAGATTTCTATCTCAGCCATTTTTTGTTGCTGAAGTATTTACGGGATCTCCAGGTAAATTAGTTGATTTAGAGTCCACAATAAAAGGTTTTGATGCAATATGTAAAGGTGAATACGATCATTTACCTGAAGCAGCTTTTTATATGGTGGGATCAATTGAAGAAGTAATTGAAAAGGCAGAAAAACTTGAAAAAAATTCTTAGATTTAATGTCACAAGAATTTAAAATTGAAATAATTAGCCCAGACAAAAGTATTTTTTCAGGAAATACAGATGAAGCAATTCTTCCCTGTTTTGAAGGTCAGGTAACGGTTCTTAAAGACCATATACCGCTCATTACTTTTTTAAGACCTGGTATAATAGAGATTGGAAAAAATGAAAAGTTCTATACAGAGGATGGGACTGTAGAATTTTCAGATAACAATCTTTTGATATTATCAACGACAATTCAAAGTGTAAAAATGATTAATACTGAACAAAAAAATAATATGATTCAAGAAGCAGAGAAGGCGCTCTCCAAAAATCAAATTTCCGATAAACAAAAATATATTTTAAATTATAAAATAGAGACTTTAAAACAAATTAATTAAAAAAATTTTTAAGCTCGATTTTTAATTTTTTATAAACATCTTTTTTGAAGTCAACTATCACATCGGTTAACAAATTGTAATCTATCCATTTCCACTCAATAAATTCTGGGTGTTTTGTATTTAAGTTTATTTCACTTTCGCTTCCGATAAACTTGACTATAAACCATTTTTGTTTCTGACCCCTGTATCTACCCTTCCAAATTTTCCCTAATAAATATGGTGGCAACTCATACTCTAGCCAATTTTCAATTTCTTTTAATACTTTAATTTTTGTAATGCTTGTTTCCTCAGCAAGCTCTCTTTTCATTGCGATAAATGGAGTTTCATTAGCATCTATACCTCCTTGAGGCATTTGCCACTTATCTATTGGATTATCTTTTCTTTTGGCAACAAAAACTTGATTATTTTGATTTAATACTATTACACCAACGCCTTGTCTCATAGGTAGTTTACTTAACATTTTTTAAGATTGAAAAAGTTTAATGGCATAATTTAATTGGTTGTCATTATCAGTGTCAAATTCAAACTGATTTTGTTCTTTTACAAGAATATCCGGTGAAACACCAACTTCAGAAATTGATTTTCCTGAAGGCAAATAATATTTTGAAATTGTAAGTCTTATACCACCACCATTTTTTAGAGGAATTATTGATTGAACGGATCCTTTTCCATAAGAATTTTCTCCAAGTATAATCGCTCTTTTATGATCCTTAAGAGCTCCAGCAAAAATTTCTGATGCAGACGCTGATCCATTATTAATTAAAACAATTATAGGTTTTCCTTGAATCCCATCACCAGATCTTGCAAAAAATTTTCTTGTTTCACTAATTCTTCTGCCTTTGGTGGATACTATTTCTCCCTCTTCTAAAAAAAAGTCTGTAATTGCAACGGCCTGATTTAAAAGACCACCTGGATTATTTCTTAAATCAATTATGTAACCTATTAATTTTTTTTTTTCGTAATTCCTAATTTTTTCAATAAATTGCTTATCACTATTTTCATTAAAGGATTTTAATTTTATGTAACCAATATTTTTATTAATACCTAAAATCTTCGACTTGACCGATTTCACTTCAATTATTTGTCTTTGTATATTGAAAGTTAATGACTTCTTTTCACCTTTTCTTCTGACTGTAAGTTCTATACTTGAACCAACCGGCCCCCTCATTAGTTTCACCGCTTCCATTAATGTTTTACCCTGAACCTGTTCCTTATTTATTCTTACAATATAATCTCCTGCCTTAATCCCCGCTTTCTCTGCTGGAGTGTCTGAAATAGGAGCAATTACTTTCACAACACCAGCCTCCATTCCAATTTCGATTCCTAATCCTCCAAATTCACCTCTAGACTCAGTTTGCATACTTTTAAATAGATCTGGAGACATGTAAGCAGAGTATGGATCTAGTGATTGCAATACACCGTTAATTGCGGAGTCCATCACATCAGCTTGATCTATTTCATCTACGTATTCTTGTTTAATTTTTTCTAATACTTCTCCAAATAAATCAATTTTTTCATAAAGTTTATCTGATGATGTATTTGAATAAGTTTTTGTGTTCAAAAAAATTAAAAAAATAAAAATTATTTTTAAAAGATATTTCATATCAGAGCCTTTTCTTTTGGCAAATCTTCAGACCACATTTTTTCAAGATCGTAAAAAGCTCTTTTTTGAGGGTGAAACAAATGGACTATAACATCTATAGCATCAACTAGTTTCCAATCATTGCTTTCATATCCTTCTATCCTACAATTATCTAAACCATATTTTTTTAGTTCCGATAAAAGATTTTCCGACAGAGATTGTAAATGTCTCGAGGAAGTTCCTGATGCTACAATCATGTAGTCTGCTATATAAGATTTACGCTTAAGATCAATAGTAACTATGTTATTAGCTTTATTTTTATTTAATATATTTTCTATTAATTTTTTAATTTTATATACTTCCATTAATAACTTTATTTCTTATTTGCGTAGAAGATATGTCAATCTTCAAATTTTTTAAAAATTTTATATTTTTATCTTTCAGATTTCTCATTATAACAGATTTTCGTGCTCTTGTGTCAAATCCTTTCCTTGAAAAAACAACTAAAATACACAATTTCAACAGCTCTTTATAACTTTTCCACTTATGTAAATTAATTAGATTATCTGAACCAATAATAAAAAAAATTTTATAATTATATTGTTTTTTTAAAAATTTAATCAAAGCTATTGAAGATTTCGATTTTAACTTATCTTCATAATATTTCAATTGAATTTTTTTGTTACCTTTTATTAATTTAAGACACAATTTTTTTCTTAATGACAGAGAAAAAAAAGGATTCTTCTTTAAAGGATTTTTTTTTGTAATAGCCCAAATTACTTTTTTCAATTTTAAAAGCTTCATACTTTTTTTGCTAATATACAAATGACCTCTATGAGGAGGATCGAAACTTCCTCCTAATATACCAATATTTTCAAAATTATTTTTTGCCATAAATTTTATGGTCTTATAACACTTTTTCCTTTTACTACATATTTATAGGAAGTTAATTGATTAAGACCTACAGGACCTCTTGGTGGCAATTTATTGGTTGAGATCCCTATTTCTCCTCCAAAACCAAACTCTCCTCCGTCAGCAAATTGAGTAGAAACATTATGCATTGCTATTGCGCTATTAACGTTGTTGAGAAAATATGAAGTATTATTTTTGTTATTGGAAATTATACAATCTGTGTGCATTGTTCCATACTTTAGAATATGCAAAACTGCCTCTCTGACATCCCTGACACTTTTAATAGATAATTTAGCTTCAAGATATTCTGTTTTCCAATCCACTTCCCTCGCTAATTTTAATTTATTATTAAAAAACTTATTAATTTTTTTATCAACTACAACTTCACAACCATTTTTGATTAAAGAATTTATAACCTTTACACCTTTTGATTTTAAAATTTTTTCATTAATTAAAAGTGTTTCTAAGGCTCCACAAATACTTGTCCTTCTCATTTTAGCATTTAAAATCACTTTAATAGCATTGTTAAGATTGCTTTCTTTATCTAGATAGATATGGCAAAGACCTTCTAAGTGCCCAATTACATGAATATTTGAGTATTTTTGAACTTTAGCTACCAAACCTTTTCCACCTCTTGGAACTATTACATCTATATATTTGCTCATTTTAGATAATAAAAAATCTACAATTTTTCTATTTTTATTCTTTATAAATTGAAGACAATTTTGGTTAATATTATTTTTTTTTAAAGATTTTCTGAATAAATCTGAAAGAATTTTGTTTGAGTGAAAAGCCTCACTTCCTCCTCTTAAAATTACACAATTGCTTGATTTAAGGCATAACGCTGCAACATCCGCAGTAACATTTGGTCTGCTTTCATAGATTATACCTATCACTCCAATAGGTGTAGTCACTCGTTTAATACTCAACTTATTTTTTCCAATCCAACTATCCAATGTTTTGCCAACGGGATTTGGAAATTTTTTAATTTCCTTTATAGAATTAATAATACTATCAATTTTTTTTTCATTTAAAATCAGTCTATCTAATACGTTATGTCTTTTTAAGTTTTTTACATCTTTTGTGTTTTCTCTAATAATTTTTTTTTTGTTAATAGAGATAAGTTTTATGTAATCATCAAGAGTTTTGTTGATTTTTTTATGATTTATTTTTTTTAGGTTTTCAAATGCAAGTTTAGATTTCTGTCCAATTATTAAAATATTTTTCATATCAAAGTTTTACCATATCATCCTTATGAACAACCTCGGTTTTGCTAGAATAACCTAGTATTCTTTCTATTTCATTACTTTGTCTACCTTTAATTTTTCCTATTTCATTTGAGGAAAAAGATGCTAAGCCTCTAGCAAGTTTGTTATTATCTAAATCTGCTATCAAAATATTCTCACCTTTATCAAATTTACCACTTATTGTTTTTATACCTGCAGCTAGCAAACTTTTACCATTTCGCAGTGCATTAGCTGCACCTTTATCTACAAAAATGGTACCATGCGACCTTAATGAACTCACTATCCACTTTTTTCTTGCGGCCAAGGTAGATATTTTAGGTATAAATTTTGTAAAAATTTTCTTCTCCACCATATATTTTATCGGGTTTTTTCTATTTCCATTACCTATAAACATGTGACATCCAGCATTCATACAAATACTTGCAGCTTCAAGTTTCGTGATCATTCCTCCAGAACCGTAACTTGTAATTTTAGTATCAGCCAACTTAAAGATGTTGCTGTTTAAATTTTTAACTTCTTTAATTAATTTTCTTTTATTACCATTGTCATAAAGACCATCAACGTCTGAAAAAATTATTAGTGTGTCTGCACCTATTATTTGAGCCACTCTTGCTGCTAGTCTATCATTATCACCATATTTAATTTCTGAGGTAGCAGTAGTATCGTTTTCATTTACAATTGGTATAGCTTTCAATTTAAATAAATTATCGAACGTTCTTTTAACATTTAAAGCTCTTTTTCTTTGCTCTGTGTCATCTGGTGAAATTAAAATTTGTCCTACTCTAAAGTTATTTTTCTTAAATATTTTTTGAAACTCTTCAGCTAAATGTATTTGACCAATAGATGCGATAGCCTGACTCATTTCTAGTTTTATTTTTTTTTGTTTAATTTTTAAATAGTTTTGTCCAATAGCAATAGCTCCAGACGATACAATTACAATATCTCTATTTTTTTTGTACTTCTTTATGTCCTTTATTAAACTATTTACCCAAGTTTTTTTGAAGTTTCCTTTTTTGTCTATTACAGTAGTAGATCCTAGTTTAATAACTATTTTTTTTGAATTATCAATTAACATTTCACCTTTTTTATTTCACTTTTTAAACATCTCAAAAATTTATTTGTTAATACTTGTAACAAGTGCCTTCTTTATAGTTTGTATATCATCCTTCTTAAATACTGAAATAATTTTGTATTTTTTTTTAGTTTTGCTACTAAAAAGATCAAGTTTTTCTTTAAGTATTTTTTTTTCTACAAGGTCTGATTTATTAAAGTAAATAATTTCTTTTTTTTTTGATATTGATGGGTCATAATTTTTAAGCTCAGACCTAATCTTAAGATAATTTTCAGCTAAATTATTTTCTGAAACATCAATTAAATGTAGTAATATTTTACATCTTTCTATATGTCTTAAAAATTTATCACCTAAACCAGTACCTCTGTGAGCTCCTTCAACTAATCCAGGAATATCTGCTAATGTAACTTCTTTATTATTATAATACGTCACTCCTAAATTTGGATTAATTGTAGTGAATGGATAATTAGCAATTTTGGGTTTTGCCCTTGTTAAAGAAGCAAGTAAACTTGACTTACCTGCATTTGGCAAACCTATTATCCCAACGTCTGCAATTATTTTTAATTGGAGCCAAATCCAAAACTCCTCACCATTTTTTCCATTAGTTTTTTTTCTTGGCGCTCTGTTTGTGGAACTTTTAAATCTCACATTTCCAAGCCCGCCTTTTCCTCCCGAAGCTACCAGGTATTTTTCCTTATTTTTTTTAAAATCATAAATTATTGTATTATTGTCTTCCTCATAAATTTGAGTTCCAATAGGGACTTTTAAAATTAAATCTCTTCCATTTGCCCCAGTTTTATTTTTTTTACTACCAGGTTTTCCATTTTCGGCTTTAAAATGTTGAGAATATCTATAATCAATTAGTGTATTTAAATTTCTTTCAGCCTCGAATAAAATTGAGCCTCCATCACCACCATCCCCTCCGTCAGGCCCGCCAAATTCTACATATTTTTCTCTTCTAAAACTTGCTGAACCTGAGCCACCATTTCCGGCTTTTAAATTAATTTTTGCTTGATCTAAGAATTTCATTGTATTGATATAAATAATTTAGCTTATTTATATTTTTAGCTGGGGATTACAGAAACAAAAGTTCTGTTAAGTTTTGATTTTTTAAATTTTACTTTACCTTTAACTAAAGAATAAATTGAGTGATCTTTACCCATACCAACATTATTTCCAGGATGAATTTTAGTTCCTCTTTGTCTGACTATTATATTACCTGGTATAACTAGTTGATCACCATATCTTTTAACACCTAGTCTTCGACCTTTACTATCTCGTCCGTTTCGCGATGATCCACCTGCTTTTTTTGTAGCCATTTAATTTCCTATTTTTTTACCGTCTTTTTTATCTCTTTTTTTGTCTCTTTGATAGCTTTCTTTTTTTCAACTATCTTTGCTTCATCAATTATTTTTCCACCTTTAGCTAAAATTTTTGTAATTTGAATTTTTGAGTGCTGCTGTCTATGCCCATTTTTTTTTCTAGAATTCTTTCTTCTCCTTTTATGAAAAACTAATATTGTTCTGTCTTTAACATTATCCAGAAGTTTAGCCTCAACTGTAGCACCTTCAATACTTGGGTTTCCAATCTCAGTATTTTTATTATCATTCAAGAGTAAAACGTTTTTAAATTTGATAGTTTCTCCCTTTTTAGCATCAAGCTTTTCAATTTCTAGAATTTTACTAGCAGATACCTTGTATTGTTTTCCACCTGTTTCAATTATTGCAAATGACATAAACTTCCTTTTTTTAGTTTCCACGCAATATATCCTTCAATTATATCAAGTCAAGAATATTGAGGTTAAAATATGTCCTTTAAATCTCGCAATTTTGAAAAAACTTCTTGATTTGAAGAATCTTTGAGATTTAATGCCTTTTTAATATCACCATCATCAAGCCTTAAAAAAATATTAGTTTTTAATTCTTCACCGATAGTGGTCGGTATGGTTGGAAGATCATTTTTAATTTTTGATTTAACTTCAATGGATTTTTCTTTAAGATGTGAGTTATTTGGATCATATTTTAAACAAAAATTTAAATTTGATTTTGTATATTCATGCCCACAATAAACTTTTGTTTCAGTGGGGAGAATTTTAAGTTTGTTTAACGAATTAAACATATCTACATGGGTCCCCTCAAATACTCTACCGCATCCTAAGGAAAACAGAGTATCTCCAGTAAATATAATTTTTTTTTCCTTAAAGTAAAAAGCAACATGTCCTCTTGTATGACCTGGAATAAACATTGTTTTAAAAACTAGGTTTCCAATTTTTTGATTTTGGTTATCTTTTAATAAAATATCAATTCCTGGGATACGATCCTTATCACTGTAAAAACCTATTAT
>CACGKZ010000016.1 GCA_902573835.1 uncultured Pelagibacteraceae bacterium | reverse complement strand
AAACAAAAAACCATGTCTGTTATTAGTAAGTAAAAGACTATCTTTCGATACTACTTTTAAAGGAGATTTTAATTTAAAAAATAACATTGTCTCCAAAGATTTTAAAAATGATTTTATTTTTACCGGCTTACAATTGTTCGATAGAAATTATTTTGAGATGATTAATAAAAAAATCTTTTCAATGAACGAAGTGTGGAAGAATTTAATGGACAATAATAAGCTTACTGGGTTAGAAAGTAGTAAAAAGTTCTATCATCTTAACACTGAAGAGATGTATAAGAAAATTTCTAATTTAGATATTACTGATTAAAAATTATATTTTTTTTTCTAGCTTTATCCAAATAAAAAAATTTTTTAATCTCTAAATTGTTTTCAAATTCAATTACTAATGGGTTGCCAGTCGGGATTTCTAATTCATTAATTTTTTCATCTGAAATATTAAATAAAAATTTACACAATGCTCTTAAGGAATTTCCATGTGCTGAAACTAAAATGTTTTTGCTGTTAGATAGATTTTTTTTTATCTCTTTTTCGTAAAAAGGGATTACTCTTTCATAAGTATTTTTTAAAGACTCAGTAAATGGGGTCATGCCCGTAGGAATACTTCCATTAAGTGGACTAAAGTTTGACAAATATTTACTGTTCTCTGACATTGGTGGTGGAGATATATCCCATGATCTTCTATATTTTTTAAATTGCTCTTCACCAATTTTTTTTTTAGTTTCATCTTTATTAAGCCCAGTTAAAGATCCGTAATGCCTTTCATTTAACTGCCATGCTGTATTAAATTTTAGATCTAGTTTATTTTTTTTAAGTATTGTTGTTAAAGTTTTTATCGCTCTTTTCAAAAAAGATGTATAAGAAATATCAATTTTTATATTGAGTTTTTTTATTAATTCACCTGATTTTTCTGCTTCCTCAACGCCTTTTTCTGATAAATCTACATCTACCCATCCTGTAAATCTATTTTCTGCGTTCCAAACACTTTGACCATGTCTTGTAAGGATTAATTTACTCATAATAGTTAATTTAATTATTTTGTACTATAATAATGTCAAAATGAAAAATATTATATTTGAAGTAATTAAATATACATACTATTTATCTCTAATAGCTTTATTAATTTTATACTTGTTTCCAGGCAGCTTAATTGGTTTCTTTCTATATGGTGATCTTGGAAAACAACCTAATCTAATTCCTAATCCAATCGGCACTTCAATTAATCATCTGATATTTTTTTTTTATTTGGGCATTCTAAGTTTTATTGTCTACTCCCAAAATAAAAAGATAATTTATAGTTTCTCATTCTTATTATTCGTTTCAATATTATCAGAATTGTTACACTTAATTATTCCTAATAGAGCTTTTGAATTAAATGATTTGGTTGCTAATAGTATAGGGGTTATATTTGCCTTTTCTTTATATAGCATTATTAAAAAACTAAAAAAATAGACTATGCGAATAGTAATTTTATTCTTTATATTTACCTCTAATATTCTTGCTCAAGAAATTATTGGGATTCCAAGAATAGTTGATGGAGATACTATTCATATTAATGAATATAAAATTAGGCTTGAGGGAATAGATGCTCCAGAAATGAGACAACAATGTAAAAAAGAGAAACTTAAAATTTCCTCAATAATCGGATTTACATTTTATAAGAATTATAGTTGTGGAGAGGTTTCAAAAGAAAATCTTGAGGTAAAGATTAATAGATCAAAGATTAAATGTATTTCTTCTTCCAAAGATAGGTATAAAAGACATTTAGCTAAGTGTTATAAAGATAAAATTAACTTAAATCGATGGATGGTAAGAAACGGTTATGCAGTGGCTTATAGACGATATTCAAAGGAATATATTCCCGATGAAGATTTTGCGAAAGAAAAAAAGCTAGGATTATGGCAAGGAAAATTCTTAAAACCAGAAAAATGGAGAAAGCTCAATTAATATTTAGTATAAATTAATGAGTGATTCATATTAAAAAAAACTTATTTATATTTCTTTTTTTTATTTTATCAGCATGCTCTTCAATTCCCAAAAATACTCAGAATAGTTGTGCGATATTCGAAGAAAGATATCTCTGGTATAAACATACTAAATCTTCTTTTGAAAAATGGGGTGCTCCAATACATTTACAATTAGCTTTTGTAAAAAAGGAGAGCGATTTTAATTGGTTAGCAAAACCACCCCGAGAAAAACTTTTTAAGGTTATTCCTTTTAAAAGACCTTCCTCTTCATTTGGATATTCTCAAGCTGTGAAAGGAACTTGGGAACAATATAAAAGAGAGACCAATAATCCGTTAGCAACAAGAGCAAGATTTAAAGACTCAGTTGATTTTATTGGTTGGTACATAAATAAAACTAATAAAATTCTAAGAATTTCAAAAAAAGATACTTACAGGCAATACTTGGCTTATTACAAAGGTTGGGGTGATTATAAAAATTATTCGAAAGACAAAAAAGCTATCATTTACGCTAAATCAGTAAAAGATATTGCCTCAAAATATAGAAAACAATTAACTATTTGTAAAAAAAATTTGGACAAAAATAAGTATATTATTTTTTAAGTTGTTTATTTAGTTCAATTTCAACAGCGTCAATTCTTTGAGTGTTCTTTCCAATAATAGAGTAAATTGTAGGAATTACATATAAAGTAAAAAAAGTTGAAAAAAGCATTCCACCAAATATAGTTATTCCTACAGTTAGTCTACTCGCTGCTCCTGGCCCAGAACCAAGTATTAGAGGAAGCACTCCAATAATAGTTGAAAGACTTGTCATTAAAATAGGCCTGAATCTAATTGATGCAGCCTCTATTATTGAAGTCTCTATATTTTTTCCTTCTTTTCTCAGCTGATTTGCAAATTCTACAATTAAGATTCCATTTTTTGCTGACAAGCCAATTAATATTATTAAAGCAATTTGACTATAAATATTTAAAGATGAGCCAACAACCAATATTCCTAGTAGACCTCCAAGTATTGCCAGTGGAACTGTTAACATTATAGTTAAGGGATGTTTCCAGCTTTCAAATTGAGCACTCATTGCTAAATACGCAGTGACCAAAGCCAATATAAATATAATATATAATTCTGTGTTAGTTTTTTTATACTCTTCACTTTCTCCTTTGTAAGCAATTTTTGCCTCAGGGGTATTTTCTTCAACAACTTTGACTAAAAAATTTAAGGCCTCATCTAAAGAATAGTCGCCAACTAATCTTGCTGAAATTGTTACTGCTTTTTGCCTGTTATATCTTGCTAAGAAAGGGGACTGACCTTCTTCATCATACCTAATTAAATTTGAGACTGATACAAGTTTTCCGTTATTATTAGATCTAACAAAAACTTTACTGATACTATCTGGCTCCTGCCTATCTTTTATATCACCCTGAAGAATAATCGAATATTCTTTTCCATCTCTAGTAAAATTTGTAACTCTTTTAGAGCCAAAAATAGTTTCTATTGTTCTTCCTATATCTTCTGTAGAAACACCTAAATCAGCAGCTTTTTTTTGATCAATTTGAACATTAAGTTGTGGTTTATTTAAATCAAAATCATCTTGTATTGATGTGAGTCCTGGATTTTTTCTAGCTTCTTTTTTAATAATATTTTTCCATTCTATTAATTGGTTATATGTATTACCTAAGATTACAAATTGTACAGGACTTTCTACTCCACCAGTTCTAATACCTTGAGGCATTATTGGAAAAGCAAGTACGCCTGGCACTTTAGAAATTTTTCCAAAAGACTCTCTCATTATCTTTACTCCATGACGATCTCTTTTAGCCCATGGTTCCAAAAGTACTATTATAAAACCACTGTTTACTTGTTTTGCTGACTTTCCAAATCCTGGCACTCGCAATATTAATTTCCTATATTCTCCTTTTCCAACATTAGGTAATAAAAGATTTTCAATATCTTCTGCTTTAGACTTCGTAAAATTGAAACCTGAACCTTGAGGGGCCTTCACTATAACAAAAAATGCGCCTCTGTCTTCAGGTGCAATTAGTTCTTTTGGAGCATAATTAAATAAAAAAATTGTTAGAGATAATACAATTCCTAAAAAAGAAATTACAATTTTTCTTTTTCTTACCCAACGAATAAGTGACTGTTTGTAAACTAATGTAATATTTTTTAAAAACTTTTCAAATTTAATTACAATTTTTGACTTATTCATGTTTTTCTTAAGAACTTTACTACCTATCATTGGACTTAAAGAAAGCGCTACAAAGCTTGATATAACTACAGCTGAAGCCAAAGTAATTGCGGTTTGAGTAAATAATACACCAGTAATACCTTTAATAAAAATAAGGGGAATAAATACTGCAACTAATACAACTGTTGTAGCAATAATTGCAAAAGAAACTTGCTTTGCTCCTTTATATGCTGCAACAAGTGGTGTGTCTCCTAACTCTATTCTTCTAACAATATTTTCAAGCATTACTATAGCATCGTCAACAACAATTCCTATCGCTAGGACCAGTGCCATTAAGGTAAAAAGATTTATTGAAAAATCAAAAAAGTAAATTGATAAAAAAGTAGAAATTAATGAGACTGGCAAAGCAATTAGAGGAACTATTAATGCCCTTATATTACCTAAGAACAAATAAATTATTATTGTCACCAATATTAAAGCAATAAATAAAGTTTTGTAAACTTCCTTTATCGCAGCCTTAATGTAATTACTTCTGTCGAAAGAAACTTCTAAAGATGTTCCAGGAGGTAATCCCGGTTTAATTTCTTTAATTTTATTTTTAATTCCATTTGCAACTTTGATAGTGTTAGCGTCCGACTGCTGATAAATTCCAATACCAACCACTTGTTTACCGTTTCCTTTAAATAATGTTCTGGTTGACTCTGCTCCTAGTTCAACTCTAGCAACGTCAGAAAGCGTGATAATTGATCCATCTCTTGCTCTTTTAAGTGGCAGTTTTTTATAACTTTCCAAATTTTCATAGGCCTTATCTAATTTAATAGTTAAATCAACGTCCTTAGACTCAATTCTTCCTGCAGGAAACTCAACATTTTCTTTTCTTAAAACCGACTCAACTTCTTGTGTCGTCAAATCTCTAGCCGCGAGAGCTATAGGATCCAGCCACACTCTTAAGGAAAGCTCTCTCTCTCCTCCTAAACGAACTCTACCGACCCCCTCTACAGTTGAAAACAAATCAGTTAAGTATCTATCAGCATAATCAGTTAATTCTAAATCTGTCATAGTATCTGAATTAAAAGACAACCACATTGTTGTTCTCATGCCAGCGCTTTGTTTAAAAATTTCAGGTTGTTCAGCACCATCAGGAAGATTGTCTAATACTCTGGCAACTGAGCTTCTAACATCATTGGCCACATCGTCTAAATCTAAATTGTTTTCAAATGTGAGTGTAATTCTAGAGCTTTCATCTTCACTAAAAGAGTCTATAGTTTCTAATCCAGGTGTTCCTCCGACAAAATCTTCTATTCTTTGGGTTATCTGAGTGTCAATAATTTCTGCAGACGCACCTTTATACTCTGTCTGAATAGTAATAACAGGAGGCTGAACATCCGGTAATTCATCTGTTGGAATTTCATTAAAAGTAAACAGACCAAAGATAACTAAAACCAAACTCATCACAGATGCAACAACAGGTCTTTTTATCGATAAATCGGTTAAAAACATTTTATTATTTAGTATTAATAATTTTTACTTTTGTCTTATTTCTTACTTTTGAAACTCCTTCGGAAATCACTAGGTCACCCTCATTTATTCCCGACAGAACAGAGACTTTTCCAAAGTTTCTATTTCCAATTTTTATATCTCTTTTTTCAGCAATATTGTTTTTTACAATATAGACAAAAGAGGTATTTCCCTGAATTGTTACTGCACTTTCTGGGACTCCTATTTGATTAACTTCATTATAAATAATTTTTACGGTCATTAACTGCCCAGGAATTATTTCAAAATTTTTATTATTAACAGAAATTCTGGCTAAAATAGATCTTGTCGAGGGATCAATTCTTGAACTGATAGAGGACACTCTACCTTTAAAAATTTTTCCAGAAAAAGCAGAGCTGGATATCTCTGCTTTTAAACCTGGTTTTAAAATTCCTACATAACTTTCAGGAATTTTAATGTCTATTACAATTTTTTTTAAGTCATCAAGAGTAATAATTAAACTATCTGATCCTAGAACACCCTGAGCTATTTCTCTTTTACCGAGTTTACCCGCAAAATCTGCAACAATATTATTACTATCTTTTAAAGCAGCAATGATCTCCCCCTTTTTTACAAATCTATTTTCAATTCTTAAATTTCCTACAACATTATCTTTTTTTATCCTGTAGGTTTTAGAATTTTGAGCTATTGCAGTTCCAAAGGTTTCAATACTTTTATAAAATTGTGATTTCTCAACTTCTTTTACTATTACACCTGGTGCTGGTCTTGTACTAAATTTTTTTTTAAAGTGTAATCCTATAAAATGTCTTGCAGTTATTACAACTGTTATAGCAATAATAAATATAATAATAAAAGTTTTTATTTTAGTTGATGTTTTCATTTTTATTTGAGCCCATACTCTGCCCAAGAACCATCATATATAACCGGTAATTTGTTATTAATAACAGTACTTGCCAAACCTAAGACACAGGCCGTTATACCACTTCCGCAGCTAAAAGCTAATTTTTCATTTGGATTTATGCCGTGGTTTATGAATATTTTCTCTAATTCTCCTTTTTTCTTAAAGGTATTGTTTTCAGAATTTATTATTTTTGAGAACGGGAGGTTTTTTGATCCTTTTACATTTCCTTTCTTTAAATTTTTTCTTGGCTCTTCTATCAATCCTTTAAATCTATCTTCTCCTCTAGCATCAACTAAACAAAATTTTTTTTCTTTGATATTGTTTTTGACTTGATTAAAATTAATTACTAAATCATTTTTTTCTTTGGCTTTATATTTAGTTTCTATTATACTAACTTTTTCATTTGATAATGGTCTATTTTCTAATTTCCATTTTTTTAATCCACCATCTAAGACCGAGACCAAATTAATATCATGTCCAAAATATAAAAACGTAAACCAGCATCTACTTGCACTTAGTACTTCAGAATTATCGTAGATAATAATATGGTCATCATTTTTAATACCTAATCTAGAAACTATTTTTTCCCAATCTTGAGAGACTGGCAGCATATGAGGCAAGGAAATATTTTGATTTGAATTTTCATCTAAATCAAAAAAAATCGAATTTTTTATATGATTTTTATTATACTCCCCTAATGCGTTTCGATTTGAATTAGGCATATGCCAAGTGGCATCTAAAATTTTTACTTTACTAATATTTTCCTCTAGCCAGTCAGTAGATTTTAAAGGACTCATCTTCGGGTTTTTTCAATATATTTTTGATGATATTCCTCTGCCTTACAATAGTTTTTTATCGGAGAAATATTTGTTTCGATTTTATTATTAAATACTTTATTAAATTTTTCTTTAACTTTTTTTGCTATTTCTTTTTGTTGTTCATTTTCGTAAAATATTTCACTTCTATATTGAGTTCCTACATCTGGAAATTGCATGTCTTTTTGAGTTGGGTCATGCAATTTAAAAAATAGCTCTAAAATTTTTTCATAGGATATAATGTTTTCGTCAAACGAAAGTTTAACAATTTCTGCGTGACCAGTGTTACCTTGGCAAACTTCTTCATAGGTTACTTTCGATTTATAACCCCCAGCATATCCTACCTCGGTACCTATTATGCCTTTTTGAGTTTTAAATTGCTCTTCAGGTTTCCAGAAACATCCCATTGCTAAGTAACATTTTTGCATAAGTAATTTTATATGTTATGAAGTGTTGAGGATAATAAATTGCTTACTAAAAATCAAATAGGCGTATTGTACATGGTGGCTAGCGTAATATGCTTTTCTATTATGGATATATGTGTTAAGTGGTTAGATTATTACCCAGTTGGGCAAGTTCTTTTCTTAAGATTTTTTATAGGCTTTATTCCTATATTTTTTATAATTCCAAAAGATAAATTATTAAGTTTTTATAAAACTTCTAGACCAGGCCTTCATGCATTTCGTGCTTTTACTGGTGCAGCAGCAATTATCGCATTATTTATTGGTTTAAGAGAATTACCTTTGGCTGATGTAGTATCTCTAACATTTGGAGGGCCAATATTTGTTACAGTCGCATCAATTTTCTTTTTATCTGAGAAAGTTGGAATTAAAAGATGGTCTGCGGTATTTTTAGGTTTTATTGGAATGTTATTAATAGTACAACCAGCTTTTATAGATTTAAACTTTTACTACATTACACCAATAATATTTTGCATTTTTTTTGCTTGCGTAGCCATAAGCGTTAGATCCTTATCTAAAACTGAACCAAATTATAGAATTGCGTTTTATTTCACATTACTATGCTCATTATTAGGTATTGCAACTATCTTTAAAGGAGATTGGGTTTTACCAACCAAAATAGATTTAGGAATTTTTATTATAATGGGCTTGTGTGGAAGTGTTGCAAACTTATTGCTTACTCAAAGCTACAGATTAGCAGAAGCATCATTAGTAACTCCAATAAAATATCTAAGTTTAGTTTTTGCAATAGTGTTTGGCTTCTTAATATGGAGTGAAATACCAAAATTATTAACACTTTTTGGTGCATTACTAGTCATAACTAGCTCCCTTATAATCTTTATGAGGGAAAACAAACTTAAAAAACAAATTATAAATCCAAGACCATGAGTAAAGCACCGAGGTATTGGACTAAAGCTAAAAAAATACTATCTAAAAAAGATAAAGTAATGGCTAGATTAATTTTGAATTATAAAGATGGATCATTGATAACAAGAAATGACGTATTTTTCTCATTATGTAAAAGCATAATTGGTCAACAAATAAGCGTTGCGGCAGCAAATTCTGTATTTTTAAAATTTAAAAAAAAATGTTACGGAAAGGTAAAACCTGAAATTGTAAATAAATTATCTACATCGAGTCTTAAAAGCTGTGGTTTGAGCAGACAAAAAGCTAAAGGAATTAAAGAGCTTGCAAAAAAAACCTTAAATAAAGAATTTAATCCAAAGTTAATTAAAAATATGAATGATGAGGAGGCCATAGAGTATTTATCTAGATTAAGACAAATCGGTAGGTGGTCAGCAGAAATGATATTATTATTTACATTTAATAGATCAAATATTTGGCCGCTAC
>CACGKZ010000015.1 GCA_902573835.1 uncultured Pelagibacteraceae bacterium | reverse complement strand
CTTCAACATCTTTAAAATCACCTATGTTTGGAACTAAAATATCTTTAGACATTTTATAATTTCGTTGGAAACACTTTTTCTTTATTTATTTTGTATTTCTTAATTGCCTTTTCTGCATGCTTAGACGCAATTAATTGCTCTTTCGCTAATGCACTAAGAGTGTAAGCAACAATATGTTCTTTATCAACTTCAAAAAACTTTCTCAAATTTTTTCTTGTATCACTTCTTCCATATCCATCAGTTCCAAATGAATAAAATGGTTTATTTATATATGGTCTAAGCTGATCTGAAAATGATCTAATATAATCAGAAGCTGCAAACACAGGACCTTCTCTTTTTGCTAAACATTTTTCCACGTAAGATTTCTTCTTTTTTTCATCAGGATTTAATAAATTCCATCTTTCTGTTTCCATACCATCTTTTCTTAGTTCATTAAAACTTGTGACACTCCAAATATCTGAGTCAATACCGTATTCTTTTGAGAGGATTTCGGCAGCATTCAATACTTCTCTCAAAATTGTACCAGAGCCTAGAAGTTGGACTCTAGTTTTACCTTTATTTCTTGTTTCTTTGAGCAAATACATCCCTTTTAAAATACCCTCGTCAGCATCTTTAGGTTTAGCAGGATGAGGATAGTTCTCATTCATTGCTGTAATATAGTAAAAAATATTCTCTTTTTTTTCGTGCATTCTTTTCATTCCATCCCTTAAGATTACTGCCATTTCATATGCAAAAGTTGGATCATAACTCACACAATTTGGGATATTAGACGCCATAAGATGACTGTGACCGTCCTGGTGTTGCAATCCTTCCCCAGCCAAAGTTGTTCTTCCAGCAGTAGCACCAATTAAAAAACCTCTAGCTTGAGAATCTCCCGCAGCCCAGGCTAAATCGCCAACTCTCTGAAATCCAAACATAGAATAAAATATATATATAGGTATCATCTCTATATCATGATTGGTGTATGCTGTTCCTGCAGCAATCCAAGATGACATTGCTCCTGATTCTGTTATTCCTTCCTCTAAAACCTGTCCACTCTTATCTTCACGATATGAACTAAGTTGTTCAGAGTCGACCGGTTCATATTTTTGTCCTTCGTGAGCATAAATTCCTATCTTTTGGAAAAAACCTTCCATACCAAATGTTCTAGCTTCATCTGGAATTATTGGAACTAATCTTGGCGATACATTTTTATCTCTTAATAGAGCGGTAAGCATTCTTACTAAGGCCATAGTCGTCGACATTTCTTTTTCACCTGTCGACTTCATAAAGCTGTCAAAAATATCTTTTGGAGGAGTTTTAATGGCTTTTGCAAAAGACGTACGCTCTGGAATAAATCCACCTAATTTTATTCTACGATCTTTAAGGTATTTAATTTCTTCTGAATTTTCATCTGGCCTGTAATACTCGATATTTTTGACTTGCTTGTCAGTAAGAGGAACACCAAATCTATCTCTATAGTATAATAAATCTCCCTCATCCATTTTTTTTTGTTGATGAGTGGTATTTATACTTTCACCAGATTTACCCATTCCGTAACCTTTAATTGTTTTAGCAATGATCACTGTTGGCGAGCCTTTATTTTTCATTGCAGCATCGTAAGCTGCATAAACTTTATGGGGATCATGACCACCCCTATTTAACTTCCATATATCTTTATCTGTTAAAGTAGAAACTAATTCTTTTAACTCGGGGTATTTACCAAAAAATTTTTCCCTAACATAATTACCACCTTTTGCCTTAAAAGCTTGATACTCACCATCTACACACTCATTCATCCTTTTAATTAAAAGCCCACTTTTATCTTTTGCTAAAAGTTGATCCCAATAAGAACCCCAAATTACTTTTATTACGTTCCATCCTGTTCCTCTGAAACTACCCTCAAGCTCTTGAATAATTTTACCATTTCCTCTAACAGGACCATCTAATCGTTGTAAATTACAATTAATTACGAATATTAAATTGTCCAATTTTTCTCTAGCTGCTAGACCAATGGCACCTAATGACTCTGGTTCATCCATTTCTCCATCACCCAGAAAAACCCAAATCTTTCTCCCTTCATCTTTAATAAGACCTCTATTAATTAAATATTTTAAGAACCTCGCTTGATAAATACCCATTATTGGACCAAGACCCATAGAAACTGTCGGGAACTGCCAAAAATTTGGCATTAACCACGGATGAGGATAAGAGGATAATCCATCTTTACCAACTTCTTGTCTAAAGCCATCCAATTGTTTAGCAGTTAGTCTTCCCTCTAAAAATGCTCTTGCGTACATCCCTGGAGCTGAGTGTCCTTGAAAATATACTAAGTCACCACCAAATTTATTATTTTTTGCTCTCCAAAAATGGTTCATTCCTACATCGTATAATGTTGCAGCTGATGCAAAAGTTCCTATATGTCCACCAAGCTCTGAACTTTTTTTGTTTGCTTTCACAACCATAGCAGCAGCATTCCACCTAATGTAGGCACGGATTTTTTTTTCAATATTTTGATCTCCTGGCGATTTAACTTCTGCTTCAGGCGGAATAGTATTTATATATGGCGTTGTTCTGGTGTCAGGTAGTACTAATCCTGCCTTATAAGCTTGGTCAATTACTTTATTTAATAAATAACTCGCTCTTGATGCCCCATCATTTTCAATTACAGAATTTAAAGACTCTATCCACTCATTTGTCTCTAGCGGATCAATATCATCTTTCGACGCCGGTTCAGCAAAGACTTTTTTTATCTGTTTTAAAGATTGAGTGGTGACAACATTTCCATTTTTTTTTGGTTTTTCTTTTTTAATCTCTTTATGAACTTTCCTCTCTTCATTTTTGACTTGAATATTAGAGCTATCTTCAGACTCTAATGTTACCAATAAGCTTCCTTCAGAAACTTTATCACCAACTTTAACTTTTAAATCTTTAATTTGACCCTCTGATGGAGATGGAATTTCTACACTTGATTTGTCACTCTCAATAGTAACTAAGGGATCGTTTTTTTTTATTTGATCCCCCGGTTTTACCAATACTTCGATTACTTCTACATCTTTAAAATCGCCAATGTCAGGTACTGAAATATTTTGAACCATAATTCTTATTATAAACTGAAATGGAATTTATTAAAAATTGATAAATTAATAAATGCCAAAATTGAAGCAATTTATTCTTTATGAACCTTTTTTGACACAATTTGCTCGATTTTTTGTCAACAAAATTTGGACAATAAAGATATGAAGTGGATATTAAACATTTTTTTGAAAAAAAGAGACCGAACGACTAACAGTGAATATTTGGTTCAAAAAATTATACTTAAAAAATACTTTTTAAAATAAAAATTTTTACCTAATAATTTCTGCACAATTTTTATGAAGCATTGAGTGAAGTTCTATAAGCTTTTCAAAACTTTTATTATATCCTCCCCCTAAAACTCCACATAAAGGAATATTTTTTCTATTAAAATTATCGATTACAATTTGATCTCTCTTATTAACGCCTGCATCTGTTATTTTAAGCTTACCTAATCTGTCTTCACAGTGGATATCTACACCAGCAACATAAAATATGAAATCATATTTATTTTGGTTTAGTATTTTTAAGTTCCTAAAAAGAATATTTAAATATTCTTCATCTTCTGTGTTTTCAGCTAATTCAATATCTATATCACTTTTAGATTTTTTAGCAGGGTAATTAGAAGCACAGTGCATACTAAAAGTTAGTACATCTTTATCGTTCTTAAATATTTCAGAATTACCATTTCCTTGATGAACGTCTAAATCTAAAATTAGGATTTTTTTCGCATACCCTCTTTTTTTTAGATAATTTGCTGCAACTGCAACATCGTTGAATACACAGTATCCAGCTCCAAAGTCAAAAGTTGCATGATGACTCCCACCCGCAGTATTACAAGCAAGTTTAGAATCTAGAGCTAATTTACTTGCTAGCACTGTTCCTCCGGTTGCAACAAAAGATCTTCTTACAACACTATCATTAATTGGAAATCCAATTTTTTTTTGTGATTTAATATCTAATGTTTTATTTTTTATCTGATTTATATATTCTAAAGAATGAGAAGTTTTCATTGTTTCGATAGAACATTCTTTTGGAATAAAAAATTTTTTAACAACTTTCTCTTTTAATAGATGATCCGCTAAGGCACCGAATTTTTTTATAGGGAATTTATTATCGTCATTTATTTTTGCAACATAATCGGGGTGATTAATGACGGGCAGTTGCATTAGATCTTAGTTGTAAGCTAGATAAATAGAAATTATAACGACCCAAAAAAATGCATAGTATAAAATATACCCCTTTGGAGTAAACGGCATTTTTCTTAGTTTACGTTTTCCCCTACCTTTATATGGTTTTGATATTTCCATTATCGTTCTATACTCATCGCTATACCCATTCCACCACCAATACACAATGTGGCCAAACCTCTCTTCACATCGCGTTTGATCATCTCGTGAATAAGAGTGACAAGAATTCGAGTGCCTGACGCACCTATTGGATGACCTATTGCAATTGCTCCACCATTAACGTTAACTTTTTCATCTGGAATTCCCAGTGTTTTTAAAACAGCAATACTTTGAGCTGCAAAAGCTTCATTAACTTCAAAAAGGTCTACATCATCAGTTTTCCATCCTGCTAAATCTAAAGCTTTTTTTGTTGCTGGAATAGGTCCAGTACCCATTAGAGCAGGTTCAACACCACAACTAGCCCAAGACTTGATAGTAACTAATTTCTTTAAATCTCTTTTTTTTGCTTCTTCCTCTGACATTAAAGTTACTGCAGCTGCTCCATCGTTAATTCCAGAGGCATTTCCAGCAGTTACAGTTCCATCTTTTTGAAAAACTGGTCTAAGTCTAGCTAATCCCTCTAAGTTTATACCATCTCTAGGGTGTTCATCTTTATTAAAATCTATCTCAGCTTTTTTAGATTTAATTTTAAAATTAGTTATTTCGTCTTTAAACTTATTTTCTTTGATTGCTTTTAATGCTTTTTCTTGCGACTTAAGAGCGAACTTATCCTGTTCTTGCCTAGTCACTTGAAATTTAGTAGCCACATTCTCAGCGGTTACTCCCATGTGATATCCATGAAAAGCATCCCACAACCCATCTTTTATCATTGTATCTACTAATTCGGTATCACCTATTTTTTTTCCATCTCTTAAATGAATCGCATGTGGCGCTAGAGACATGCTCTCTTGGCCACCAGCGATAACTATCTTTGAGTCTCCTGATTTTATACTTTGAAATCCTGATGCTATCGATCTCAATCCTGATCCACATACTTGATTTACAATGTAAGCTGGTTTTTCTTTCGGAATACCAGATTTCATTGCTGCTTGTCTTGCAGGATTCTGACCAGTTCCCCCAGTTAAAACTTGGCCCATTATTGTTTCATCGATATCAGAAGATTTGATATTTGATCTCTTAATCACCTCTTTTATAACTACAGAACCTAATTCTTCACCAGGTATATTTTTGAGAGCTTTTCCTAATGAACCAACGGCGGTTCTAGTTGCAGAAGTTATAACTACAGATTTACTCATAATTCCTTTATAAATTAAAAGCCTTTAATTTCAACAATATATTTGATAATTGGTATATTATTGCGCCTGTAGCTCAACTGGATAGAGCGCTTGGCTACGGACCAGGAGGTTCTGGGTTCAAATCCTAGCAGGCGCGCCAAAGGATTTTATGAGTTTAAATAAAGCTGTTATAATATTTTTTATATTAGTTTTCGTGGTTATTTTATCGTTAACATTTATTTTATAATTAACCTTGATAAGCAAATATAAGAATTAAAAACCCAAGAACTATTCTGTACAAAACAAAAATATCAAGACTCGCTTTTTTAATATAACCTAAAAAGGCTACCATTGTTATATAAGAAAAAATAAATGATAATATTATGCTACTAAAATTAAGCTTAATTAAATCGAAATTATCAGTTACGTAAATATTATAAATTCCAAAAACTGATACTGCTAGTAATGTTGGAATTGATAATAGAAATGAAATTTTAGCTGCGTTGACTCTATCAAATTTAAGAAATCTTGCTGCTGTAATGGCTATTCCAGATCGACTTACCCCTGGTATTAAAGAAAAAATATGCAAAAAGCCTATTACTAAAGCTGCTTTAATATCTAAATTAATTTCAAGATTTTTTTCATTTTCCATTTTATCTGAGAAGTAAAGCAAAATACCAAACAACACAGTTGTCCAGCCTATAATCTTAAGTGATCTTAAATCATTAATAATACCTGACTGCGCAATAAGATATCCGCATAGAATAATCGGCAATGAAGCTAAAATTATTAACATAAAAACTTTCCTGTAAATTAAAAAGCTTAATATTTCTTTTCGAAAAAAAACAATTACAGCTAAGAATGAGCCGATATGCAAACTCACATTTAGTATTAAGTCTTCACTTATGAAATTCATAAATTTTGAAAAAAGAATGATATGAGATGAGGAGCTTATCGGTAGAAATTCAGTTATACCTTGAACTAAAGAAAGTATTAGAATCTCTAACATTCTTATATTTAATAAACTTTAGATTGAATTCCAAAGATATAATTAAATAGCATATCAGCTATGCATAAAAAAAACCGCATAAACCCTATTTATCAACATATTTAGGTAAATATTACTTACTTAAAAAGTATTCCAATTTTCTACTTTTTAGCCTAGAACACCAAAACTATGAGTAAAAAAATGTTGAAATTTGTTGACGTAAGTCAGGAGACCCCTGTCAAAAGAAAGACTGATAGTAGGAAGAAAGATTTTAATGAAATTTACGATCAATATATAACCGATAAAGCCAAAGAGCAATCTAGTAGGTGCTCTCAATGCGGAGTCCCATTTTGTCAAATACATTGTCCTTTGCAAAACAATATTCCCGATTGGCTTAAACTAACTGCCGAAGGAAGATTAAAAGAGGCATACGAAATATCTCAAAGCACAAATAATATGCCCGAAGTTTGTGGAAGAATTTGCCCGCAAGACAGATTATGTGAAGGTAATTGTGTTATAGAACAATCAGGTCATGGCACAGTCACAATAGGTTCAGTTGAAAAATACATTACAGACACCGCATGGGAAAAAGGATGGGTTAAACCGATCAAGATTTCAAAAGAATTAAAAGAAAGCATTGGTATAATAGGTGCAGGCCCAGCAGGTCTTGCATGCGCAGAAGAAATGAGAAAGTACGGGTATCAAGTGACTGTATATGACCGATATGATAGGCCAGGAGGATTATTAATATATGGGATACCTAATTTTAAACTAGAAAAATTTGTTGTCGAAAGAAGAACAAAACTTTTAAAAGAGAGCGGAATAAAATTTATACAAAACTTTGAGGTTGGAAAAGATAAAACTTTAAAAGAACTTAAATCACAGCATGATGCGATTCTGATTGCAACTGGTGTCTATAAATCTAGAGAGATTGATATTCCTGGATCAGATCTAGAAAATATTTTTCCTGCAATGGACTTTTTAACTGCCTCAAACAGAAAAGGCCTAGGAGACAAAGTAAAATTGTTTGATAACGGAACTTTAAACGCAGAAGGTAAAGACGTTGTAGTAATTGGTGGTGGGGATACTGCAATGGATTGTGTAAGAACTGCAATAAGACAAAAAGCAAAATCTGTTAAATGCTTATATAGAAGAGATAAAGCAAATATGCCTGGTTCAGCACGAGAAGTTGGAAACGCAGAGGAAGAAGGTGTAGATTTTGTTTGGTTAACAAGTCCAAAATCATTTATCGGAGATAAAAAAGTAAATGAAGTAGAAGTTAGCAAAATGAAGCTAGGCGCACCAGACGCATCTGGAAGAAGCCGACCAATACCTGTTGTTGATGGAGAATTTAAAATAAAAGCTGACTTAGTAATTAAGTCACTTGGGTTTGACCCGGAAAATATTCCTAAATTATTTAATAGCGAAGATCTTGCAGTTTCAAAGTGGGGAACAATTAAAATTGACCTCAAAACTATGCAAACAAATATTGAAGGAGTATTTGCTGCTGGAGATATTGTGAGAGGTGCATCACTTGTAGTATGGGCGATAAGAGATGGAAGAGATGCTGCAGAACAAATGGATAAATATATTTCTTCGAGAAGAAAAAATACTAAAAAAGAATTTGCTGCGTAATGAAAAACTATTTAAAAAATAAAAAACATCTTACAGAGAACAACGCTTACGATCCTTCTTTAGAACATGAGGCATGTGGCGTAGGATTAATAGCAACTACGGACGGAAAAAAAAGTCGAAAAGTAGTTGATTATGGAATAGAAGCATTGAAAGCTGTTTGGCACAGGGGCGCTGTTGATGCTGACGGTAAGTCTGGAGATGGAGCTGGAATTAAATTAGAAATTTCTCCTGAGTTTTTCTTAGAAAAAATATTAGAAACTGGACATAAACATGAACAAGATAAAAGAATATGTGTCGGCATGGTTTTTATGCCTCGAAATGATTACGCTGATCAAGAAAAATGTAGATCAATAATCGAGACAGTTTTGCTAAGTAAAAATTACTATATTTATGGTTGGAGACAAGTTCCTGTTAATCCAAAAGTTTTAGGTCCCACAGCTGACTCCAATCGACCTGAAATCGCGCAAGTTCTTTTTAGAAAAAACGAAGTAACAAAAACAAATGATTTAGAAAGAGATTTATATGAGGCTAGAAAAAAAATAGAAAAACATGCTCGGGAAAACCAATTAAACAGTTTTTACGTATGCTCTTTAAGTTCAAGATCTATAGTTTATAAAGGCATGTTTTTAGCCGAGTCACTTGCCGATTTTTATTTGGATCTAAAAGATAAAACTTTTAAATCTAGATTTGCAATATTCCACCAAAGATATTCCACTAATACTTTTCCAAGTTGGGATTTAGCGCAACCCTTCAGAACCCTAGCACACAATGGAGAAATAAATACTTTAAAAGGAAATGTAAATTGGATGAGAATTCATGAACAAGACATGACTAGTAAACTTTTTAAAAATATAGAAGATTTAAAACCAGTTATAATCCCAGGCAATTCAGACTCCGCATCTTTAGATAATGTATTTGAATTATTAACTCATTCTGGCAAGCTTGCTCCATTAATTAAATTAATGATGATCCCAGATGCTTGGTCTAAAAGGAGTAAAACTGTTCCCAAAAATCACCAACAATTATTTAACTTTTTAAATAGCACAATTGAACCATGGGATGGTCCTGCTGCAATTTGTGCTACTGATGCTAAATGGATTTTAGCGGCTGTCGATAGAAATGGTTTAAGACCTCTTAGGTATTCAATAACCTCAGATGGTTTAATATTCGCGGGTTCAGAAACAGGAATGATTAAAATACCTGAAGAGAACATAATTAAAAAAGGGAGACTCGGACCAGGAGAATTAATAGCCGTAGACTTAAAAGAGGGTAAGCTTTATCAAGATAAAGAAATAAAAGATTATATATCGAAAGAGTACAAACAGTTTAATAGTCAAATAGTTGACCTTGATAAAAAATTAAAAGTTACTGAAGAGGAAATAAATTTTTCAGGCAATGATCTAAGAAGAAGACAGTATTTATCTGGTTATAGTGTTGAAGATTTAGAATTAATTCTTCATCCTATGGTCGAAGAGAGTAAAGAGGCCACGGGTTCAATGGGGGACGACACACCAGTAGCAGTTTTATCAAGTCACTTTAGGCCCATATCTCATTACTTTAGACAAAATTTTAGCCAAGTAACTAATCCGCCGATTGACTCGTTAAGAGAAAACAAGGTGATGAGTCTAAAAACAAGATTCGGTAATTTAGGTAATATACTTGATTTTAATAATCTAACCCAAGAAGATATATTTGTTCTTGACAGCCCGATACTTACAAATTCTCAACTAAAAAAGTTTAAAAAACTCTTCTCAAAAAAAATTAAATTAATTGATTGCACATTTAACGTCAATGAAACCTTAAAAGATAGTATCAAAAAAATTCAAGAAGAATCTGAAATAGCAGTAAGAGAAGGTAGCACTACCTTAGTATTAAGTGATAAAAATATTTCTGAAAAGAGAGCAAATATTCCAATGGCTTTAGCAGTAGGAGCGATTAACTCTAATTTAGTAAAATTGGGATTAAGAGGATACTGTTCTTTAAATATCGAAACATCAGAAACTTTAGACACCCATTCATTTGCAGTTTTAATTGGAGTTGGAGCTACAACAGTAAACCCTTATTTGACAATAGATAGTATATACCAAAGGTTTGAGAAAAATTTATTTGGTAAATATAAATTTAATGAGTGTGTAGAGAGATTCAAAAGTTCAATTGAAAACGGATTATTAAAAATTATGTCTAAGATGGGAATTTCAGTAATTAGTTCTTATAGAGGGGGGTGTAACTTTGAAACTGTTGGACTAAGCAGGGCATTAG
>CACGKZ010000014.1 GCA_902573835.1 uncultured Pelagibacteraceae bacterium | reverse complement strand
ATTGATAGGTGTCTAATAGAAAAATTATTATTGCTAAAATTAATAGAAATACTAAAGAAAATTTCTGTCTAGCTCCTTTTTTCAATAGAGCTGATCTTATAGCTATTCCGAAATCATCTCTGCTTGAGGACATTATTTTCTTTGTCCATTAATATTCAGATAACATTGTAGAAAATAGTTCTTCATTTTCTAATGCTTTTCCAGTTCCTACTGCGACACATGATAATGGATCATCTGCAATGGTTACTGGTAGCCCTGTATCTTTTGAAATTAATTTATCGATATTTCTTAACAAAGCACCGCCGCCTGTTAAAACAAGACCCATATCAACTAAGTCTGCTGATAATTCTGGAGGAGTGTTTTCAAGAGCTTCTTTGATACCTGAAAGCATTTGATTTAAAATAGGCATCAAAGCCTCACATGCATCTTCTTCGGTTAAAGAAATTTCTTTTGGTGTTCCAGATCTTATGTCTCTACCTTTCATTAAAAAGGTGTTGTTTCCGGTAGGAACTGCTGTTCCTATTTCTTTTTTGATTTTTTCAGCAGTAGAATCTCCTATTAATAAATTAAATTTTTTCCTCATATAATTTATTATTGATTGGTCCATAGCATCTCCGGCTACTCTTAAAGATTTTGAATATACAACGCCACCTAAAGACATTACCGCTATTTCTGTTGTTCCACCACCAATGTCTACTACCATTGAGCCAGTGGCCTCTGATATTGGAAGCCCAGCTCCTATGGCTGCCGCTATAGGCTCCTCTATTAATTGAACTTTTCTTGCCCCTGCTGCAAGTGCAGAGTCTTGAATAGCTTTTCTTTCAACCGGAGTTGATCCAGTTGGAACACATATTAATATTCTTGGATTAGCAAAAGCTGTTTTTTTGTGCACCTTTTTAATAAAGTGTTTAATCATTTCCTCAGTCACCACGAAATCAGCTATAACTCCATCTTTAAGTGGTCTAATCGCTGCTATGTTACCTGGGGTTCTACCTAACATCGTTTTAGCTTCGTCGCCCACTGCTAAAACTGATTTTTTTCCCCCATCTGTTATAACCGCCACAACTGAAGGTTCGTTTAGAACAACTCCTTGACTTTTTAAAACTACTAAAGTGTTTGCAGTTCCAAGATCTATTGCCATGTCCTGTGACCACATTCCTGATAATCCTGATAATGATTTAAATAGTGCCATCTTTTTCCCTTATATATTTTGAACCACTCAAGTCCATTGGTTCTGGAGCGGTTTTTTTTCTTTTGATTATTAGTTTATTGAGCGCATTCAAATATGCGTCTGCCGAAGCAACCAATGTATCTGTGTTAGCAGCTTGCCCGACTGTTGTTTTTCCGTTTTCCTCAATTCTTACACTTACTGTTGCTTGCGCATCAGTCCCCTCGGTTACAGCGTGAACATTATATAGCTGTAAATTTACTTCATGAGGGTATAATTTTTTTATACATTTAAAAATAGCATCTACCGGACCATCACCAGACTCCGTTGCCTCTTTGACATCTCCCATAACTTCTAATTTCATTACTGCTTTTTGAGGCTCTCCAGTACCAGCATAAACTTTTAAAGATTTTAGTTTAATTACATTATCTTCTTTAATTAAACTATCATCAACAAGTGCAGCGATGTCTTCATCATAAACATGTTTCTTTTTATCAGCTAAAACTTTAAATTTTCCAAAAGCTATATCTATTATATCATCAGTAACATCTACATAACCCATGTCTGAAAGTTTATCTCTAAAAGCATGTCGACCAGAATGTTTACCCATTACTAGTGAAGTTTTTTTTACTCCAACACTTTCCGGTGTCATTATCTCATAAGTATTTCTATTTTTTAACATTCCATCTTGGTGTATTCCTGACTCGTGAGCAAATGCATTTTTTCCAACTACTGCCTTATTAAACTGCACAGGAAAGCCAGTAGCGTTCGAAACTATTTTTGATGCTTTGCTTAAAAGCTGAGTGTTTATTCCCGTTGTGTAAGGCATTAAATCATTTCTAGTTCTCATTGCCATTACAACTTCTTCTAAAGCAGCGTTACCAGCTCTTTCTCCAATACCATTTATAGTGCATTCAATTTGTCTTGCTCCAGCCATAACTCCTGCTAAAGAGTTAGCTACTGCTAAGCCTAAATCATTATGGCAATGAGTAGATAAAATAGCTTTGTCAATATTTGGAACTTTATTAATTAATGTTTCTATAATTTTTTTGAATTCTGAAGGAACTGAGTAACCAACTGTGTCGGGAATATTAATTGTTTTAGCTCCACATTTTATAGCAAGCTCTACAGATTTACACATAAAATCAAGATCTGTTCTAGTTCCATCTTCACATGACCACTCAACATCATCTGTAAACTTGCTAGCATACGTAACGCTTTCTTTAATTAGTCCTAAAACTTCTTCAGGGGATTTATTAAGTTTATGCTTCATATGTAGTGGGCTTGTGGAAATAAAAGTATGGATTCTGAATCTCTTCGCGTGTTTAAGAGAGTCTTTGCAAGCATCTATATCTTTTTTTGTAGCTCGTGAAAGTCCTGCTGGAATAGATTTTTTTAAAACTTTACTTATCTCAGTAACTGCTTCAAAATCTCCAGGAGAAGCAATAGGAAAACCTGCCTCAATCACATCAATTCCTAATTCATCAAAACATCTAGCTATTTGAATTTTTTCCTCTAAGCTCATAGTTGCGCCTGGTGATTGTTCACCATCACGCATTGTTGTATCGAAAATTATAATTCTGTTTTTGTCACTCATAAATTGAAAAACATATTACAAGCAAAACGAGAATATGCAAATACTTATAGTTAAATCTTTTAAAATTTAGTTCAGATTGGGCTAATTTTTGTCTTTGTCGACCAATTTGTTTTTTCCTATCCATGGCATCATGGCTCTAAGATCCTTACCAACTTTTTCTATAGGATGATCAGCTAAATCTTTTCTCATTTTAAGAAAATTCTTTTGACCAGATTTATGTTCTTCCATCCATTGTTTTGTAAATTTACCCGATTGGATGTCTTTTAATACCTCTCTCATTTTTTCTTTGGTTTTAGAATCTACTATTCTTTTACCAGATACATACTCCCCGTATTCAGCTGTGTTAGAAATTGAATAATTCATATTGGCTATTCCACCTTCATAAATTAAATCTACAATTAGTTTTACTTCATGAAGAGTTTCGAAGTATGCCATTTCAGGTGGATAGCCTGCTTCAGTTAATGTTTCAAAACCATTTTTAATTAATTCAACTAAGCCGCCACATAAAACTGTTTGTTCACCGAATAAGTCAGTTTCGCACTCATCTTTAAAAGTCGTTTCAATTATACCGGCCTTACCTCCACCTACAGCTGAAGCATAAGACAAAGCTAATTCTTTTGCTTTTCCTGAACTATCTTTGTGTACTGCCATTAAACAAGGAACACCTCCACCTTTTTGGTATTCGCTTCTTACCGTATGGCCAGGTCCCTTAGGAGCAACCATGAATACGTCTAAATCTTTTCTTGCTTTAATCAAATCAAAATGAATATTTAATCCATGCGCAAAAGCTAAACTTGTTCCCTCTCTCATTCTTTGTTCTATATGATTTTTATAAATTTCTGATTGAAGTTCATCCGGAGTTAACATCATTACGACGTCAGCCCAAGCAGCTGCATCAGAAAGTGACATTACTTTTAAGCCAGCACTCTCAGCTTTTTTAATACTTGAAGACCCTTCTCTTAAAGCTACAACAACTTCTTTCACCCCACTATCTTTAAGGTTAAGCGCGTGAGCATGGCCTTGGCTTCCATAACCAAAAATAGCAACTTTTTTATTTTTAATCAGGTCTTTTTTTGTATCTTTATCGTAATAAGTTTTCATATTTAATTAAAAATTTTTGGTCCTTTCGTCATAGCAACAGCGCCTGTTCTAGAAGTGCTTATAAGGCCTAATCTTTTTAAATCAATAGCTAATTTATCAATTTCTGCTCTTAAAGCTGTTACTTGAATTACGAAAGACTTGTTAGTTTTGTCTAAAACAACAGGATTGAATTTTTTGCATATTTTTTTTATTTTTTCTTGCTTTTTTGCATTAGCAAGCATTTTGAACAATGCAAGCTCTCTAAATAAAATATCTTTTTCACCACGTTTAAAGTCAGCAACTTTATGAACTGGAACCAATTTTTTTAGTTGTAAATTAATTTGTTCTATAACTTGAGGTGTTCCCTCAGTTACAATAGTAATTCTAGATATATGTTTTTTTTTATCTACTTCAGCCACTGCTAGAGATTCAATGTTGTAACCCCTGCCAGAAAATAATCCAGCTATTCTAGCGAGAACACCAGCTTCATTGTCTACCCAAACAACAATGATATGACGTTCTGTTTTTCCAATTTTACCAGGTACACTATACGCTGATTTTGATTTTGCCATTAAACTAAAATCTTTCCTTCGTCAGAAATTTCTTCTTCTTCCTCTGGTCCTAAAATCATTTGATTATGTGGTTTGCCTGAAGGTATCATAGGAAAACAATTTTCGGCCTTGTCAACTAAACAGTCAAAAATTACTGGTCTATCTATATTAACCATCTCTTTTATCTTTTCGTCAAGCTCATCAGGAGTTTTTGCTCTCATACCAACGCATCCATATGATTCTGCAAGTTTTACAAAGTCAGGTAGTGCAGCGGTATAACTTTCGGAATAGTTTTTTTCATGTAATAATTCTTGCCATTGTCTGACCATTCCCATGTATTCATTGTTTAAAATGAATATTTTAATTGGCAACTTATATTGCACTGCTGTAGACATCTCTTGCATCGTCATTAAAACTGAAGCTTCTCCAGCTATATCTACTACTAATTTGCCAGGATTGGCTATTTGGACACCAATTGCGGCTGGTAAACCATAGCCCATAGTACCTAATCCTCCAGAGGTCATCCATCTGTTAGGTTTATTGAACTTGTAATGTTGTGCAGCCCACATCTGATGTTGACCAACCTCAGTTGTAACAAATGTGTCTTTATCTTTCGTTAGCTCATACAGTCTCTGAACTGCGTGTTGTGGTTTAATTATTTTGTTACTATTTATGAAGTTAAGAGATTTTTTTTCTCTCCACTTTTCAATTGTGCTCCACCATCTCGATGTCTTCTGTTTGTTAGAGTTTAAAAAGTTTTTATTTTTTTCTTTAAATCGTTTTATTAATGATTTTAAAAACTCTGAAACATCGCTTACAATCGCTAAGTCAACTTTTATATTTTTTCCTATAGAGGATGGATCAATATCAACGTGTATTTTTTTTGATCCAGGAGAAAACTCATCGACCTTGCCAGTTATTCTGTCATCAAATCTTGCACCAATGTTAATCATCAAATCACAATCATGCATTGCGTTATTAGCTTCAAATGTTCCATGCATACCTAACATTCCTAAAAATTGCGGGTCGTCTCCAGGGTAAGCACCTAATCCTTGCAATGTTGAAGTAATTGGAAAGCCAGTCAAAGATACTAGCTCTCTTAAATACTCACTGGCTTGAGGCCCAGAATTAATTACTCCTCCCCCAGTATAAAAAATTGGTTTTGAGGATTTTTTTAATAAATCAATAAATTTATCTAATTCATTGTTTGAAATTTTATGTGTGGCTCTGCCATTAAGTTTTTTCTTAAGAGTGCTTTTAGAAAAACTATATTTCCCTTTTTTGAATTGAATGTCTTTTGGAATATCAACTAATACCGGACCAGGTCTTCCCGTTGTGGCTACTTCAAAAGCTAAATGTAAAACTCTCGCTAGATCATTAACGTCTTTAACCAACCAATTATGTTTTGTGCAAGGACGAGTAATACCAGTCGTGTCACATTCCTGAAAAGCATCAGTCCCAATTAAATGAGTTGGTACTTGCCCAGATATACAAACTAGTGGAACTGAATCCATATATGCATCCGTTAAAGCTGTAACAGCATTTGTTGCACCAGGACCAGAAGTAACTAACAAGATGCCTGGTTTGCCACTTGATCTAGCATAACCTTCAGCAGCATGTCCTGCACCTTGTTCATGTCTCGCTAAAATATGTTTAATTGATTTGTGATTTTTCAGTTCATCATAAATTGGAAGGACAGCCCCGCCAGGATAACCAAAAATATAATCAACTTTTTGATCCTCTAAGGCTTTGAAAACAATTTCTGCACCAGTAAATAATTTAGGCATTTATACAATCTACCGGAGAATCTCTTTTGGTCAAGTTTTAGCTAACAAGATTTAAAATTTTTTTTAAAAGAATAGAAGAATTACTTGAATATATCATATGCCAATCACTCATATGAGCTCTAGACCAAGTTTTTTGTCTTTTAGCATATTGTCTCGTTTTTATGTTCATTAATTCTATGAGATTTTTTTGGTCTAAATCTCCGCTCAAAAATCTTTGAATTTCTTGTACTCCAATTATCTTATTGGGTGATAATGATTTTTTTAGCCTTTTTCTCTTAAACTTTATGACTTCATTAATACACTTTTTTTCAATCATAGATTTAGTCCTCAACTCAATACTTTTAAGTAGTTGGTTTTTTGGTGTATTAATAAAAAATTTATTAAATGTGTAATTTTTAAATAAGGGTTTTGTTTTTTTTGCCCACTGGTAAATTGATTTTTTTGTAAATTTTTTAACCTCATATGCTCTAAGTGTTCTTTGTGTGTCGGATGGGGAAATTTTATTTCTTGTAATAGGGTCTAGTTTAATTAATTTCTTGTAAAATTCTTTCTGACCTATTTTTTTATGAAGATTCCTTATGCTATTTCTATCAGAAAATTTAATATTTGGTATTTTGCTTATACCATCAGTTATTGCCTTAAAGTATAGACCAGTCCCCCCTACTAGTATTGGAACTTTATCTTTTTTGACTATTTGATTAATTTTATCTGAAGCAAGTTTAAGCCATTTTCCTGTAGAAAAAACAGCTCCAGAAGATTGAAATCCATATAAATGATGTTTTGCTAATCTTAATTCATTTTTACTTGGTCTAGACGATAAAATTTGAAAATCTTTATATACTTGCATACTATCTGCATTAATAATTTCACCGTTAATTCTTTTTGCTAATTTGATTGCTATTTTTGTTTTACCTGATGCAGTTGGACCAGCTAATAAAATAATTTTTCTTTTCAAAACTATTTGAGTTTTACGCCTAGGTATCTTCGTTGATTATTGTTATTGATGATTGTTAGATATAAAGGTTGTCCTTTATCTTTAACTTTTTTAATTAAATTATCTAAGTTATCAATTTTTTGTATCGGTTTTTTTTGGATTTCAATTATCACGTCATTTACATTTAATAAACCTACTACAGGGCTTCTCTTAGATATCTCTACGATGACTGCTCCCTTTAAAGTTTTATTTAAGTTTCTTAATTTTATATCATTTGAGTTTAGATCTCTTACAGTTATTTTTAATGTGTCTATATCTAATTCTTTGGTTTTTTTGGGTAACTCAGCTTTCTTTTCTTTAAACTCACTCGAAGACTCGAGTCTACCTAGAGTAAGTCTTTTATCGATCATCTTTTTATTTCTCCAAATTTTAAGCGTAACACTTTTTCCGACTTCAGTGCTTGCAACTACCTTAGGAAGTTTTCTCATTGTATCAATTTTTTTTCCATCAAACTCAAGAATGATGTCTCCAGCCTTAATTCCAGCTTTGTCCGCAGGACTTTTTTCTCCAACACTTGCAACTAATGCTCCAGATGGTTTTTTTAAATTTTCTACTTCTGCTATTTCTTTGGTGACTTCTTGAATTCTAACTCCAAGCCAACCTCTTCTTGTTTCACCATATTTTATTAATTGATCAATAATGTTTGAGGCAGCATTTGCTGGAATTGCAAAACCAATTCCAATTGATCCAGCTTGACCAGGAGCAATTATAGCTGTGTTAATTCCAATTACTTCACCCTTTAAATTAAAAAGAGGACCGCCAGAGTTTCCCTGATTTATAGATGCATCTGTTTGAATAAAATCATCGTAACGTGTTAAATTAATATCTCTATTTCTTGCTGAAATAATTCCTGAGGTTACAGTGCCACCTAATCCAAAAGGATTTCCAATTGCTACAACCCAATCTCCGACTCTTGCTTTATCTGAGTCTCCAAAGTTCACGATTTTAAAATCGGTATTGGCATTTTTAATTTTTAATACTGCTACATCTGCATAAGGATCTGAACCTAAAACCTCTGCTTTGTATTCCTTATCACCAATCCGCACGATTATATCCTCAGCATTAGCGATAACGTGATTATTTGTTACCACAATACCTTCTTTTTTAATAATAAAACCAGATCCCAAAGATGAAGCTTTTCGTTCAGTTGGTCTTTGAAATTCTTTAAACATATCTTCAAAAGGTGATCCTGGAGGAAATTGAAAAGGAAATTGATTATTATTTGTTGTACGAATTGTTTGTGTAGTTGAGATGTTAACGACTGATGGCATGAGTTTTTCAGCTAAATCGGCGAAAGAGTCTGGTCTAGTATTAGCATTTATATTACTAGAATAAGATGTAATTAAAAAAACTATTATTAATTTCCTAAACATTTTCATTTAGCTTCTCATATACCAAATTATAATAAATCCTATTAATAAGAAAAAAATACCTGAATATCTTAACTTATTTTCAGGCATAGTTTCTATTATTTTTAACATATTTTTTATTCTTGACGGAAACATGGCAAGCAGAAGTCCTTCGATAAAAAAAAGTAATCCTATAGCCGTAATAAGATCACTCATATTTTAGATTAGTTTTTTTTAATTAGACCAGATTTTCCAAAAAATTTAAAGAAATCACTGTCTGGTGAAAGTATTAAAGATGTGTCTCCGCCTATAAGAGCTTTTTCATAAGATTGCATCGCTCTGTAAAAACTGAAAAATTGCGGGTCCTTGCCGAAAGCGTCTGCAAATATTTTGTTTCTTTGGCCATCTCCCTCACCTTTCATAATTTCTGATTTCTTCTTAGCGTTTGCTAGAATTACTGTTACCTCTTTATCTGCTGTAGATTTAATTCTCGTAGCTATCTCAGCTCCTTGGGCTCTAAATTCTTTTGCTTCTCTCTGTCTCTCAGTTTGCATTCGAGCATATATTGCTTCACTGTTTGCTTGTGGTAGGTCAGCTCTTTTGATTCTAACATCAACAATTTCTATTCCGAAATTTTTAGCTTCGGTATTTACATCGTTTTGAATTATAGACATTTGTTTCGCTCTATCTTTAGATAAAAGTGTAGCAAGTTCTTGTTTACCAAGAACTCCTCTAATCCTTGAATTGATGATAGTTGCAAGTCTTTGCCTAGCTACTCTTTCGTTTCCTACAGAAATATAGAACTTAAGCGGATCAACAATTTTAAATCTTGCTATTGCATCAACAATTAATCTTTTTTGATCCGCGGCTATGACCTCTTCCGGCGGATTATCTAAATTTAAAACTCTTTTATCTAAATAAGCAACGTTTTGTATAAAAGGTAACTTAAAATTTAAACCTGATTTGTTTACAATTTTTTTCGGGTCACCAAATTGCAGTACAATAGCTTGGTTGATTTCTTGAACGATAAAAATTGATTGGAAGGCAGTAATGCCTAAAACAACTATTATTGGAATAAAAAATTTAGATACTTTCATTAACTACCACTCTTCTTTTTAATTTCTGGTAAAGGTAAATAAGGTACTACGCCTGAACCTGACTCTTTATCAATTATAACTTTATCTATATCTGCTAAAACTTTTTCCATAGTCTCAAGAAACATTCTTTCTTGAGTTACTTGTTTAGCATTTTTATATTCTCCATAAATTGCTAAAAACCTTGAAGCTTCACCTTCAGCAGTTGCTACGACTTCCTTTTTATATGCTTCAGCTTCTTGTAATATTTTTTCTGCATCTCCTCGAGCTCTTGGAATTACATCATTAGCATAAGCCTCTGCTTCGTTTTTTGATCTTTCTTTATCTGCTCTAGCTGCTTGTACATCTCTAAATGCATCGATAACTTGACTAGGCGGGTCGGCTTTTTGAGTTTGAACTTGGGTAACTTGAATACCAGATCCGTACTCGTCTAAAATATCTTGAGTAATTTCTGCAACTTCAATTTCAATATTTGATCTTCCCTCAGTTAATATTGATTGAATTTCACTCTTTGCTATAACCTCTCTCATAGCTGTTTCTGAAGTCGCTTTGACAGTTTCAACTGGGCTTTGAATATTAAATAAGAATTTACCTGCATCTTTAATAACCCAAAAAACTGAGTAGTTTATATCTACAATATTTTCGTCTCCAGTTAACATTAAGCTTTCTTCTGGAACCTCTCCTACTCCTGAAGATCTTCCGCTATCACTAGCTCCTCTAAAACCAACATCTATTCTATTAACTTTTGTTACTTTTGGTTTTAGAACTCTTTCAATTGGAAATGGGAAATGGTAATTTAATCCTGGTTGAGTTGTGTTAACGTATTTTCCAAATCTTAATACAACGCCTTGCTCATCTGGAAGAACTCTATACAAACCACTTAAAACCCAGATGACTAATAAAATTAATAATCCTAAAATTATTGGTTTTCCTCCACCAGATTTTCCACCTGGCATAAATCTATTTATTTTATTTTGAATGTTTCTTATAAGTTCGTCAATATTTGGCGGTTCTCTACGTGAGCCTGAACCATTTCCACTGTCTCCAGAAGAACCAGACGATCCCCAAGGTGATTGGCTTTTAAAAATACTTCCAATTAAACTCATGACACTTTATATAGTGACTTTTATTGCAAAAACAAGTTAACTAACAGCGGTATTATGACCGAAAAAATGAATAAATTATGAGTAAAAAACCACCTCCTAAGCAATTCGTTAAATCTCCGATAAACGGAACTAAATTTACTTTGTTAATATCAAGCGCTAAAGGTGGAGTTGGAAAATCAACAGTAGCAGTAAATCTTGCTTTTGCTTTACAAAACTTAGGATTAAAAATTGGAATTCTCGATGCTGATGTTTACGGTCCATCATTACCAAAATTAATTAATCTAAATGAAAAACCAAAAAGTGAAGATGGTAAGGCGATGATTCCAGTTGAGAAGTTTAATGCTCAGTGTATGTCCATGGGTTTTTTAGTTGATGAGCAAACTCCTATGATATGGCGTGGGCCAATGGTAATAAGTGCGATTAAAACTATGACTCAAAAAGTATTATGGAGAGATAGAGATGTGATTATAATAGATATGCCTCCGGGCACTGGAGATACCCAGTTAACGTTTGCTCAAGAAGTAAAAGTTGATGGAGCGATCATTGTCTCAACTCCACAAGATTTAGCACTACTTGATGTTAAAAGAGGAATTCAAATGTTTGACAAAACCGGTGTTAAAATTTTTGGATTGATTGATAATATGAGTTTTTTTAAAGGCGATGATGGTAAAGAATATAAAATTTTCGGAGAAGGCGGAGTAGAAAAAACAGCAAAAGAA
>CACGKZ010000013.1 GCA_902573835.1 uncultured Pelagibacteraceae bacterium | reverse complement strand
ATCTTTTTTGCCAAGTTAACATTATTTGTTGACACCGCTCCGCCACCTCCTGAAGTTATTGATTTATTTCCATTAAATGAGTAACAAACAGCATCAGAATACTTAATAATTTTTTTGTTTTGAAATTTTGAACCTAATGCGCAGGCTGCGTCAGATATAATCTTTAAGTTAAATTTTTTTGAAATTTTTTTTATCTTTATTAAATCTGGAATAAAGCCCAAAGTATAGACAGGACAAATTGCAAAGACCCTTTGTTTAGTTTTTTTGTGGTAATAAAATTTTCCCTTTTTATAAGTTTTTTTTAAAAGAGTTTTAAAAACCTGTACAAGATCAAGTGTTATAGAATTTTTTTCTATATCAAAAAACCAAGGTTGAGCTTTATTTAAAACAGCAGCATTAGCAGTTGCTACGAAAGTATAAGATGGCATAATTACAAGATCGTTTTCTTTTATCCCCAAAGCTTTCATGCTTAGAAATAGAGCTGTACTCCCAGAGTTTAAAGCTACAGTTTTTTTTGAACCATCTATTTTTGAAATATTAGCTTCAAATTTATTTATTATTGTTTTGCTGTGTGTTGATATTTGATTATCTTTCAAACTTTCAGCAAGTTTTTTTCTAGACTCAATAAAAATTGTTGGTTCAAAAATATTTATATTCTTCATTTTAAATACCATTTAATTGTCTCGTCTAGACCTTTAGATAAGTTTGTATAATTGATTTTTCCTATTTGATTTTGTGTTTTACTCATATCAGGAACTCTTCTAGCTTGAGATCCTTTCGTAATACTTCCAGGGGCAATAAAGCAATCTTTTTTCATTTTTTCCTTAATTAAATTTGCTAATTTTAAAATTTTTATTTCCTCGTTCATATTGCCTATATTATATATTTTATTATACGAACTTTCTTTAAAACTTAACTTAATTATTTGTTCAATTGCATCTTTAATAAAACAAAAAGCTCTCGAATGATTAGGAGAATAAACAATACATTTTTTTTTTTTATTTATTTTTTGAATTAATTCAGGAACCACATGTGCAAAACCCATTCTAGGGCCATATATATTGTGAGGTCTAAATATTAGAGATTTATGTTTAGATTGAGTAACTATATTTTCAATTACAAGCTTAGAAATAAGATATGAGTCTCGCTTAGAGGGATATCTAGGAATAATAAGAGTATCCACCTCTTTTGATGGAAAAAATTTTTTTTTTGATTTTATAAGAGGAGAATAAACTTCACTTGTAGAAAAAAAAACTATTTTTGTTTTTTTAACTGAGATAGATTTCATTAAATTTAAAGTAGATTTAACATTTGTTTCTAATGTCTTAGTAGGGTTTTTAATTACGTTTTTTACACCAACTATTGATGCTAAATGAAAAACATGTGAAAATTTTTTTTTTAAAATAAAAGATTTTGTTAAGTCAACGTTTTTAAAATTGACATTTTTTTTTTTACATAATTTTTTGAAATCCCCGTCAGTTCTACCTCTTGATAAGTTATCAATTAGTGTTAAATTAAAGTTCTTCTCGCTTAATCTTTTAGCTAAGTTAAATCCTATAAAACCAGCTGCACCAGTAATCAAAATATTTTTAGACATCTCTTCCCAATATAAACAATTTATGTTTATTCTTATTCAAAAAATTTATTTGTTTGTTTTTTAAAACATTATTTAAATCAAAATAAACATTTTTTTTTGAAAAAATTTTTAAATTAAGATTTAAATAATTTTTGTGCTTTACACAGAACAAAATAATATTGAATTTTTTAAATGATGGTATTTTTCCAGAACTAATATCTTTCAGTTTTAAAAATGGATCGTGCATAAATATTTTAGAACCGTTTCTCTTTAATATTTCCTTTAACTTTAAAGAAGGACTATTACGTAAATCTCCTATATCATTTTTATAACTCGCACCTAAGATTAAAATTTTTTTATTTTTTAAATGCTTTATTCTTTTTTTTATAAAGAGATAGGACGAGTAGGGCATGTTCTGATTGATTTTTGAAGTTAAATCAATAAATGGAAATCTTAAATTTTTTTTTATTATTTTATTAGCAGACTCTTTTGCAAATAGGGCATCTTTTGGCAAACAGTATCCGCCAACTCCTAAACCAGGTAACATTATATTTGAATGAGTAGGTCTTAATTTAATTGCATTTATAACATTTAATAAGTCTATATTTAGTTCGTCTGCATATTTTACCCATTCATCTATCAAAGCTATATTCGTTGCCCTATAGGAGTTTTCTAGCACTTTTGCAGTTTCGCATTCTGTTATCGAATGCATTTTTTTTAAAGGAAATTTTTTATAATTAACAAAAGATTTTAAAAATATTTCAACTTTTTTTGATGATTTTTTGTCAACCCCACTAAAACATCGATAATTATTAGTAATTGATAAAAAATAATTTTGTCCAGGCATAATCCTTTCATACGAGTAACCAAAAGAAACATCAAAATTCTTAAATTTTCTTTTTTTTAAAATTGATTTAATTTTAGGCAGTAAAATTTTCTCAAATGTTCCAGGTGGTAATGTAGTTTCAAAAAGAATAAGAGATCCTTTTTTTGCTATAAAGGTAATATTTTCAATTAATTTTAATAAATTTTCAAAAGGCCTTGCTTTATTTAAGAAATCAAAGCCCACACTTACTATGACAACATCCATTTTTTTAAGCTCAGAAGCTTCCCTTAAAATTCTAATTTTATTAAATTTACAAGAGAATAAATATTTATCTCTAAGGATCTTGTCGTTTGATTTAAATGGAAGTTTTCTCTTATTAATACAATTTAATAAAAAACTTGTTTTGTATTTATTGTTATCGTATCCGAATACTTTATACTTAATATATCCTTTACTTTTAACATTTGCTAAAGCTATTGCCATTGGAAAGCCAACAAATCCTAATCCCATAACACATACATTTTTTGTCATTTGATGCTCAAAAAAGATTGTAATCTTTGTCGTAAGGTATTCTTAAAGTTGTGGTTTCATCTTTCAAATAAGGAGCAGAATTAATTGAATTATGTCTAGATATATATATCCATCTTATATTTTTACTTAGATTTGGATTAGTGCCGTGAAAAATAAATGAATGAAAAATTACTGCATCACCAGCTTTGAGATTAGGTGCAAGGTTTTTATATTTTCTATATTCTTTTCTTTTAAATAATTGATTAATAATTTTAGCTCTTTTCTTTCCTCCTTGCATAGCTGAAAGATGTGAGTTTTTATATTTTACGTGACCAAGTTCATGTGTCTTAGGTCTAAAATATATACCTCCATTTTTTTTTGAAATATTTACCAAGGGTATCCAAAAAGTAATTACGTCTTTTGAAATTTGATTTAGCTCTTGGTGCTGAGGTAAATTTAGTCTTTCTTTAGGGTGGTCAATTCTAACCTGAGGAGTATCAACGAAAACTGTTTTTGACTCTAACAAAAGCTTACTAATTTTCAACAATTTTTGTGAACCTGCAATTTTTATTAAACTATCACAATATTTTGTCAAATCGTACATATGAGATTTTAATTTGGGACTTTTTTCTTTCAGATATAAGTATTTCTTATCTAAACTTTTTGAGGTAAAAGTTCCATTTTTTTTATCTAAAGAAATATCTAAAAGATCATTAATTTGGGAATAAATTCTACTTATCTCCTCTTTTGAAATTAAGTTTTTAATAATTACGTAACCATTTTTCCAAAAAGAATTATATAATTTTTTTTTATTCATCTGATTTCAATTTTGTATTTTTTTAATATTTCAATACCTTTTTTAAAAGAGCTAAAGTCTATTATATCATCTGTTTCAAAACTAATCTTATATTCTTCTTCAAGTGCAGACATTAGGCTCATATGTCCAATCGAGTCCCACTCTTCTATTTCATTATATTTTAAGCCATCTGATAATTTATCATCAGATATATTTAAAGATTTTTTGAAAATTTCTTTATATGTTGCTTTATCGTTCATTTAAATATTTAATTTTTTTATTTTTTCGTATACCCTATTAGCACTCAAAGAGAATTTATCCAATAGATATTCATACTCGCCACCCTCACTATACGTATCATTTACTCCAAAAAACAATTGTTGAGTTGAACTTTTAACCTTTGAGAGAACTTCAGCTACAGCGCTTCCTAATCCACCGATTATATTATGTTCTTCTAATGTTATTATTGTTTTAAATTTTTTTGATAATTCTTCAATTTTTTTAAAATCTATTGGTTTTATCGTATGAAAATTTACAACTTCGCAAGAGATATTATCTCCCTCTAATAAAGATGCACATTGCATTGCCTCACCTACTAAAGACCCAGTTGCTATTAAAGCAAGATCTTTACCTTCTCTCAAAGTTATAGACTTGCCTATACTGAAGTCATAGTCTTCAGTGTAAATTTGATTTAAATTACTAGAACCCGTTAATCTTATGTATGTTGAATTATTGTTTTCCTTTGCAGCAATTAATGCTTTTGCTAATTCCCCAGAATCTGCAGGTGAGATAATATTTAGATTTGGTATCGATCTTAAAACGCCTATATCCTCTATACAACAATGAGTATAACCCAGTGTACCAAGAACTAAACCACTTGCTAGTCCAACCATACAAACTTTTTGTTTCATATAGCCAAGATTAACTTTTATTTGCTCACAACATCTCATTGTTTGAAATGGCGCAAAGGTTGTTGTAAAAACATTATGTCCCTCACTAGCTAAACCAGCGGCTATACCTAATAAATTTTGTTCAGCAATACCAACATCAATGAAATTATCAGGATAATTTTTTCTGAACCTGTCTAACCCTGCAGAAGTTGACACATCCCCAGTTACAACGAAAAAATTTTTATCTGTTTTAAGAATCTCAATAGAAATTAAACCAAAAGCAGCTCTCATTCCTATTTTTGACCAAATTTTCAAATTTGGCACGTTTAAAAACTCTTTATTTGTCATCTAATTCCTTTAGAGCTTCATCATATTGATTTTTTGTTAAAATTTTATGATGCCATTCATTATTGTTCTCTGAAAAACTAAATCCTTTTCCCTTAACAGTTTTGGCTAAAATCATTTTAGGCTTCGAAGTTTTAGTATTGAATGCAGAAAAAATTTCACTAATATTATGACCATCTATTACTAAAACTTCCCAACCAAAACTTTTCCATTTATTTTCTAAACTTTCTGTAGACATAATTTCCAAGTTTGATCCAGTTTGTTGTAATTTATTGTTATCTAATATTGCCGTTAAATTATTAATTTTAAAATGGGGTGCAGACATTGCAGCTTCCCACACAGATCCCTCGTTACATTCACCATCACCAATCATAACAAAAACCTTATTCTTTAAATTTCTTTTTATCAAAGAAATAGCTACTCCTATTCCTAAAGACAAACCCATTCCTAAACTACCGTTTGAGAATTCTATTCCTATTTTTTTGTTAATCACCGGATGTCCTAATAAAAAACTTCCGTTTTTCTCAAACTTATCTAAATCATTTTTGCTCACATATCCAAACTCACAAAGCAACGCATAAAATGCTAAACAAGCATGTCCCTTACTTAATATAAATCTATCTCTTTTTTCCCATAAAGGTTTTTGGACATCAAAATTTAAAACCTTACTATACAAAGTAGACAATATTTCTACAGTAGACAAAGAACCCCCAAAATGTGAACTGCTAGCTCCAGCACCCAATGATATCTGTAATATATTTTTTCTTACATTTTTAGATAAAACTTTTATTTTTTTTACTTCTTCGTTTGAAATTTCCATTTTAATATCCGCCTGTAATATTTAAATTTTCACCTGTGATATAACTTGAATTATCAGAAGCTAAAAAAAAAGCAGCATTAGCTATATCTTTGGGTTCAGCAACTCTGCCTAATGGAATCTTTTTTATTACCTCCTCTTTGACTTTATCAGAAACATCCTCCATCATTTTAGTTTTGGTCAATCCAGGTGATATTGAATTAACTCTAATATTGAATTTGGCCAATTCTTTTGACAATACTTGTGTTAAAGCAATTAAAGATAATTTACTTGAAGCATAAGCAGATCTTCCTATATCACGTTCAAAAGCTGCATTAGATGATATATTAATTATACTTCCTTTTTTTTTCTTCATCATCACCTTTAAAACTTTTTGAGTAATTATTAAGTTACTAAAATAATTTATTTCAAAAATTTCTCTAAACTTCTTCATTGTGGTCATTTGAAATAGTGATACCTGGTTCATGCCAGCATTATTTATTAAAATGTCAATATTTTCTTGTTCTTTTAAAATTTTTTCTATTTCTTTTTCAGTTTCAATTGAATTACTTAGATCAAATTCATAAATGCTTATATTATTTTTACTTTTATTTTTAATTTCATCTACCTTTTTATTAAAATCCTCATTTTTTTTCCTAACACAGGCAACAATATCAGAGCCATGTTCAGAAAATTTTTTGACTAAAGCCTGACCAATACCTCCATTAGCACCAGTTATAATAGTTTTTTTATTTTTTAGTTGTAAATCAGTTGTCATAAAATTTAATTAATCTGTCATTTAATCTTCCTAAGGAATTATCTGTTAATATTAGTAAATGTTGATCCTCTTTTTTAAGTCTTTTGTGATGCCATTTTCTTTTAAAATTTTTCATTAGAAACTCGATATTTGCTGATCTCCCATCCGAAAGAATAATAGTTCCCGGAATTAAAAAAAATTCTATCGATAAAATATCCCCTACCATTGGCATCAAGTCTTTGTGAGCTGTAGTAAAATTGTTAGAGGAACGCTTTACGTCAAATTGCGACGGTCCATCCAAGTATATAAAATCTGGGTTACATAATGGGACTTTATTGTACTTAGTGCAAATATATCCATTTATGTTGTGCATTTTCACTTTTGAAAGAGTCCAATTTACTTTGATACTTTTCTGCTTCTTTTTTTTATAAAAATTTTTTATTCTTTTTTTTGATATATTAAGGTATTTCTTACTTGTTTCTAAAACAAAAAGTTCAAAAGGATTATTTCTTCTTAAATGTTTAATTTTATTATTATAATACAACTTATTATTCCTAAGTGCCTCCGCGATTACAAGAGAAGACCAACCAGAACCAAACTCAAGTACAGTTGTTCTTTTATTAAGAGTTATAAATTTATAAATCCTATATAGGTCAGCAAAATCAGGTTGCTCAGGCTGTTTGCCATCATTATAAAAACTATTTATTAAATTACTTTTACTCCTAGGGAACATTATTAAATCTTCCATACCATGAGAAGAAAAAAATTTCTTGATCTCTTTTTCATTTAATTTTTTTGGATATTTAATTTTCATTTTAATCCTTTTTTAAAATTTTCTGCTAAAAACAATAAATCTTTCTTTCTTTTCTTTAATTTTTTTGCTGGTATTCCAAAATAAACATACCAATCTAACAATTTTTGATCAGTTTTTACTAATGTAAGGGCCCCAACTGATACACCTTCACCTATTTTAGCACCCGGTAAAATTACTGTATTTGTTCCAATTAAATTATGGTCACCAAGTATTATTTTTTTTGTATAAGGTTTAGAATTTTCTATTCCTACCATTGGATTAGTAAGTGTACTTCCATCATAATTATCAGAAGAAGATATTAATTGAACACCCATGGCTAAACCAACAAAATCACCCATTTCAACCCCGCCAGTACCAAGAATAAAACAACCAGAAGCTACATGATTATGATCACCTATATTTATGTATCCATTTTTACAAATGATATTAGTAAAGTTATCTATACGAATATTATTTCCAAGCGATATATTTTCTGAACCAACTATATTTGCCGCTTTGGATATACGCACATTTTTTCCGATATTTTTAAATTTATAAACATCTTTAAGTTCTTCAGTTTCAAAATATCCAAATTGTAAATTTTTCGTCAAAATCAAATACCTTTTTTTAACAGACCACCATCAACAACTAAATCTTCAGCATTAATATACTTTGATTTAGCAGAACATAAAAACAATACAGCATTAGCTATATCATCAGTTGATCCATATTTTTTTATCATCATTCTATCTACTCTAGCTTTATATTTATTTTTATTCTTATAAGATTTCATCGTCATATTAGTTTTTATATAGCCCGGGCTAACAGAATTTACTCGAATTCCATATTTTGAATAATCCGAAGCAAAGCTAAATGTTAGTGCGAGCAAACCGGATTTGGACGCATTGTAAGCCGGGTTATTAGACATAGCAATTTTTGATCCTAAACTAGATATATTTATAATATTTGCATTTTTTGATTTTTTTAAAAGTGATAAAAAATAATGAGACATTAGAAAGGGTATAGTGAGATTGACTGCCAAAGTTTTATCCCAATACAAAATTGGTTTTTTTTTATTAAAATTAAGTGAAATACCAGCATTATTGATAAGTATATCTAGTTTTTTTTCCTTCTTTTTTATGTGATTAAATATTCTATTTAGCTCTTGTTTATTTGATAAATCAGCCTTTATTTCGTTTAAATTTTCAAATGATTTATTTTTCTTATAGTTTTTATCAATTCCATAAACAATTGCTCCACTATCAAGGAACTTATGTAATATAGCTTTACCATTTCCCCTAAAACTGCCAGTAACTAAAACAACAAAATTTTCAAATTCATGATTCATATTAAAAACCTTTTGCAAACTATCATATGATACTATATGTTCAACAATTGAACAATATGCAATTTAAAAGGCTTAAAATAAAGAAAAACTCATTCTATACAGTTGTTCCAGCTAGATCTGGCTCTAAATCTATTAAACACAAAAATATAAAATATTTAAACGGCATACCTTTAATCGGCTATGCTTTATCAATAAGCAAACATATAAAACGTTCTGAAAAAACAGTATTTAGTAGTGACTCAATAAAATATCTTAAAATTGCCAAAAAATATAATCCGGATATTTTACATTTAAGATCCAAAAAAAATTCAAGCGATAAAGCAACAGATAACGATTTTTTTCAAGAGATCATAAAGTTTTTAAGCCAAAAAAAAATAAGTATCCCAGAGTTTTTTTTACTTGTAAGAGCAAATACTCCTGGAAGAGTTTTAAAAGAATTAAATAATGCAATTGAAATATTTTTTAAAAAAAAGAAATCTTATTCGTCTCTTCGATCAATAAGTGAAATGCCTGAAACAAGTTATAAGACGTTTGAGATTAGAAATAAAAAATTATGTTGTATCTGCAGTAATACTTTTAAAATTGACAAAGCCAATTTACCTCGACAAAAATATAACAAAACTTACAGCGCTAATGGATTAGTAGATATTCTTAAAACAAAAAATTTAATTAAAGGAAAAACATATGGCGATAAATCGTTAGCATATGTTTGTAAAAATAATTATATTGATATTGATTATCCTAATGATTTACTTTATTCAAAATTTATTATGAAATCTAAAAAATATTATAGACCTAGATAAATGATTAACATTGAAAAAAAATTTTTTAAATTCGAGCCCCCATCAATGAAACCTAATTTAAAGGTTTTTTGGAAAAAAGCCAAAGGGTTTAATATTTGGAATGAAAAAAATCAAAAGTGTATTGATTTCACATCATCTATTTTTGTAAGCAATATTGGACACTCAAATCCAACCTTTAAAAAAAAAATTAAAGAGGTTTTAAACTCTCCTTTATCTCACAGTTACGTTTATTATAATAAATTCAGGTTTGAATATATTAAAAAATTAATAAGATTTGTTGGAAGAAAAAAATTGAACAAATGCTATTTAATGTCATCTGGAACAGAAGCAACAGAAGCAGCTTTAAAACTCATGAGATTAAATGGACAAAAAATTAATAAAGAAAAAAAAGGTATTATTTCGATGAATGGAAGTTGGCATGGGAGAACATTAGGAGCATTAATGATGTCAGGTTTCAAATCCCAAACTAATTGGATTGGATACAAAGATAAGAATATTTATCATATTGAGTTTCCTTATCCTTGGCTTTTAAAAAATAATAGTGAAACTTTTTTTAGAAAATCTTTAGAAAAAACATTCGGGAAAAGATTTAATTATAAAAAAAAAATTGCAGGTATTATGTTAGAAGCATTTCAAGGTTGGGGTTCACTTTTTTATCCTGAGAAATATATTAAATGTTTAATTAAGTTTGCAAAAAAAAATAATATACTTATCACAATGGATGAGATGCAGTCGGGATTTGCTAGAACTGGAAAAAAATTTGCTTTTGAACATTACAACTTTGTACCAGACATAATTTGTTGTGGAAAAGGAATGGGTTCTGGAATGCCATTATCTGGAGTAATTACTTCAAGTAAAATTATGGATATCCAAGGCGGATACTTACAATCCACACACTCTGCAAATCCTTTAAGCTGTGCGGCGGGCATTGCTGTTATTGATGAAATAAAAAATAAAAAGTTAGTAAACAAATCAAAAAATCTTGGAAATTTCTTTCTTAAAGGTTTAAAAAAACTTCAAACAGACTTTCCTAATATTATAGGCTATGCTTTTGGAAAAGGGCTTGTTTCAGCATTGATAATGAAAAAATATAAAAACCTTAGCTCCACATCTGTTGCAGATTTTGTTTGTCATGAATGTTATAAAAATAATATTCTTTTGGTAAATACTGGGCGTGAGTCAATCAAATTTGGCCCACCTTTGGTAATAAATAAAAATGCTTTGAAATTTTCACTCAAAGCTATTAGGAAATCACTGGAAAAATTACAAAACAAATATGAAAATAAAAAACGTTAGACATACCGGAATAGTTACAGATAACTTAAATAGATCACTGAAGTTTTATAGAAGCTTATTAGGATTTAAGATTAAAAAACAAATGCTTGAAAGCGGTGAAACCACTGATGCTATAAGTAATTTAAACAATACCAAAGTAAAAACTATTAAGCTTACATCTCCCGACAATAAATCAATGATTGAATTACTCTATTATAAGTCTCACTTAAAAAAGAATAAAAGAAAAAAATATAATATTTCTGAAATAGGGATCTCTCATATGGCATTTAGCGTATTTAATCTTAAGAAAACTTACAAAAATATGTTAAAAAAAAGAATTAAATTTATTTGTCCACCAAAAGTTTCAGCAGATGGCAATGTTTTGCTAACATTTTGTCGTGCTCCCGAAGGAACTTTGATCGAACTTGTCGAGGAGCTTAATTAAATGAAATCATCTATTAAGGAACATTTTAAAAATTCATCTAGGACTTTATTAAGTTTATTAAATTATGAGAATGATATTATAAAAATTTCAAAGGAAATTATAAAATGTAATAATAATAAAAAAAAATTACTAGTAGTAGGAAACGGTGGATCGTGTGCTGACGCTGAACATTTTACTGGAGAGTTGGTGTGTACTTTCAATAATAAAAAAAGAAAACCTTTTTCTGCGATTTCTTTAACTACAAACAACGCAGCTATGACTGCGTGGTCGAATGATTTTAATTTTAATACTTTCTTTGAAAGACAAGTTAAGGCAAATGGAAAAAAAGGAGATATTTTGTTCTTTTTATCAACGGGCGGCGGTGACAAAAAATCAAAAGCATCAATGAATTTGATAAGTGCTGCTAATGAAGGAAGAAGAAAAGGTCTAAAAATTATTTCTTTAATCGGTAAAGGGGGCGGGGAGTTAAAAAAAATTTCCGATATATATATACATGTCAAAAATAATAATACGGCAATTATACAAGAAGCGCACATGTCAATTTTACATGCTATATGTATATTTTTAGATACAAATAAATAATATGAAAAAAATTAAATTATTTGCTGATGGACCTACACTTGATGAAATCAAAAATTTACAAAATATTGATGGGTACACTTTCAATCCAAGTTTATTTAAAAAACTTAAGGCTAAAAATTATATTAAATTCACAGAAGAAATTTTAAAATTTACTGGTGACAAATCAGTTTCTATTGAAGTTTTTGGTGATGATGAAAAGACATGTTATGATCAAGCAAAAAAAATTGCATCTTTATCCAAAAATATTTCCGTTAAAATACCGATTACTTATACTAATGGAAAATTTTCAACAAATTTAATATCAAAACTTATCAAAGAAAATATTAAATTAAACATCACTGCAATCTTTACTCAGGAACAGATAAAAGAGATAATTAATGTTGTAAAAAATACTAATACAATATTGTCAGTTTTCGCAGGTAGACTATTTGATATTGGTATTGATGCAAATCAGAAGCTTAAAGAAATTACAGAATATACTCATTCTAATTCAAAATGCAGAATTTTGTGGGCAAGTTGTAGACAGCCATACGATTATATAAACGCCATCAACTCGAATTCTGACATTATAACAATGGGATCTTCTATGATTAAGAAACTCAAAAACTTAAATAGTATTTCACCGGAAGATTATTCAAAAGAGACAGTGAAAAATTTCTATGAGGATGCCAAAAGCTCAGGCTTCAAGATTTAATTTAGATGTTTCTATCAAGATTTTCTTACATATTTCTATGCATTATTAAAGCAAAATATAAAGTATCATTACCCCCGAAAACAAGAAATCTCATATTTGATAGTCACTCAACTGAATTGATAGAGAAAACATTCAAAAATTATAAATTTCATACTTTAGATACAAGATATGAAACTATAAATCTTAGAATATTAATAAAAGCTTTTTTAAAGTTGAAGTTTACTTATAGAGGGTATTTAAAAGAGTATATAGATTATG
>CACGKZ010000012.1 GCA_902573835.1 uncultured Pelagibacteraceae bacterium | reverse complement strand
AAAGGTGGTGGAATAATTTTATTGATCACTGGTGTCTTAATACTTACAAATTCAATACAGGTAATAAGCTATTATATTTTGACAACTTTTCCTTTTCTCACTAAGCTTGGTTAATGAGTGAAGTTACTGTTCTAGGTATATTTGTTGCAGATTTAAGTTTTTCAGCAAATAAAATTCCAACAATCGGTGAAACTATTCTTGGTGATAAATATAATATTGGTCCAGGTGGCAAGGGCTGCAATCAAGCAATAGCTCTAGCAAGGCTAGGATGCAATGTTAATTTTATTTCTAAAATTGGGGATGATGACTACGGAAAACTTGCTTTAAATTCTCTTAAACAAAATAAGATAGATACGTCCAACATTATAATTTCAAAAGAGCATCAAACAGGAGTAGCAGGTATTCATGTTGATAGTAATACTGGACAAAATGCGATTACTGTTATTAGAGGGGCACCAGCGAGTTTTACCATAGATGACATAGACATTAATATAATAAAAAAATCGAAAATATTCTTAACACAATTAGAAATACCAATAGAAGTGACATTGCATTGTTTAAAAGTTGCTAAAGAAAGTGGTTTAATTAATATTTTAAATCCTGCCCCTGCATGCAAATTAGATAAAGAATTTTTTAGTTTATCTGATTACTTTACTCCAAATGAAGCTGAGGCAGAATTTTATACCGGGGTTAAAATAAAAAATGAAAACGATGCGAAAGAAAGTGCAAAAAAACTTTTAGCATTAGGACTTAAAAAGGTAATAATTACTTTAGGTGAAAAGGGACTTTTTTATTCTGATGGTGAAGAAGAAATCTATATTAAGGCTCTACCATTTAAAAAAGTTGAAGACACAACAGGTGCAGGCGATGCTTTTAACGGTGGTCTGGCATATGCCCTATCAAAAAATAAAAGTATTAAAGAGTGTTTAAATATTGCAAACCAAGTGGCAGGTTTATCAACTTTAAAACTTGGGGCAGGTAATTCGATGCCTTTATTAACAGATTTAAAATAAGATTAGGATAATAATTTATCTAATTCACCACTTCTATTTGCTAACTGAAGCTTATCATTACCACCTATATAATGGTCCCCAATAAAAATTTGCGGAATTGTTCTTGCCCCGTTTGTTCTCTGCAACATTTCTTTTGCTTTTGCAGGATCTTTCCAAATATCAAATTCTTCAATTTCAACATTTTTTGTTTTTAAAAGTGCTTTTGCAGCTTCACAAAATGAGCACGGGCTTCCTGTATACATGGTAACTTTTTTCATAATTAACTTATATCACTTATCCTTATTTTTTCTCTGATTTTTTTTCTTTCAAACTTAAATTTTTTTCTATGTTTAATACTAGTGTTGTGAACTCTTTTCCTCCAAAGTCTAAATGCAGAAGGTTTCAAGTTTTTCCTCATTATTTTAATTACATCTGACTCACTATTTCCAGTTTTCTCTTTTATTTCTTCAAAAGTAATTCTATCTGCCCAAGCAGCCCAAATAACCCAATCAGTGCCTTTCTTTTTTGGCTCTGGATTTTTAACTTTAGTTTGCGGAATATAACTTTTCTTCTTCATATATTTATATATAGTCATAAAAATAATGTTTCCCACAGATTTTTTAATTTTCTTACAAATAATTTTATTTTTGTTTATTACTCCAGGGCCACCTCGTGTTGTCATAGTCTCTCATACTTTGAATTATGGAATAAATAAGTCTATTTGGACTGCCATAGGTGATATCTCTGCAAACTTTTGTCAGGGTATACTTGTTGTATTTTTTATTGGTACATTCTTGAGTGATAATCCCGATATATTACAAATGTTGAAATGGGCGGGTATTCTTTATTTAATATATTTAGCCTACGATACTTACACATCTAGAATTAGGATCGTTGAAAGTGGAAATAAAAACTTAAGATCTATATTTTCTTTTTATAGAGATGGTTTTCTAGTTGCTGGACTTAGTCCAAAATCAATAATTTTTTTCGGAACAATATTTACTTCTTTTATAGACTTTTCATCTAACTACTTCGCTCAGTTTTTAATTTTAATAATTACTTATGTCATTTTAGATTTTACTACTTTAATGATTTATGCTTTTGCAGCTAATAAAGTTTCTATTTGGCTTAAAGATAATCCCAAAGTTTTAAATACAATCTCTGCGTGTGTATTAATAATTATCGCAGTTTATGTCGCGGCTTCTCAAAACTATTAGTAGATTCTAACTGTTGTTATTTTTATAAAATCTTGTTTTAATAATTCATTAATTAATTAATTAACAGAGAGGAAATAATGAATAAATTAACAAAACTATTTATTACATTTATTTCAGCTATCACATTAATGCTATCAAGCATGTCATCTTCTTTTGCAAAAGTTGATGGTGAGTACATAGTGTTAGGTGCTGCAATTTCTCTAACTGGAAAATATTCTTCAAATGGAGTTCACACTCAAAACGGTTACAACTTAGCCGTTGACAGAATCAACAAAATGGGTGGAGTTGAAGTTCAAGGGAAGAAGTATAAATTTGAAATCATTTATTACGATGATGAGTCAAATCCAAAGAGAGCCGCACAATTAGCTGAAAGACTAATTAACCAAGATGGTGTTAAGTATATGCTTGGACCTTACAGTTCAGGTTTAACAAAAGCCATCGCACCAGTAACCGAGAAATATAAAATTCCTATGGTTGAAGCGAATGGTGCATCTAGATCTTTATTTACAAAAGGATATAAATATTTGTTTGCTGTGTTATCACCAGCTAACCAATACCTTGAAGTAGCTATCGATTTAGCGGTAGAGAAAAACGGTGGTAAGCCAGTAAGAATTGCTCAAGCATTTGAACAAGATGCATTCTCACAAGACGTGAGATTAGGTATCTTAGATGCAGCAAAGAGAACTGGATCAGAGATTATTATCGATGATAAATTACCAAAAGAACTTAATGATATGGCAGCTACACTAGCTAAAGTAAAAGCTACTAAGCCAGATGTACTTGTTGTATCAGGTCACACAAAAGGTGCATTGACTGCAATCAGACAAATAGCTGAAATGAAAGTAGATGTTCCTATGTTAGCGATGACACACTGCGATGCTGCAAAACTTTCTAAACAACACGGAAAGAAATCAGAGTACGCGTTATGTGCATCACAGTGGCACAAAAACTTAAGCTATAAAGATAAGTTTTTTGGAACTGGTAAGAAGTATGACAAAGACTTTAAAAAAGAATTTGGTTATGCTCCACCATACCAATCAGCTGAATCTTCTGCTGCTTTATTAGTATTCAAAGATGCGTTCGAAAGAGCAAATTCTTTTGATGGAGATAAAGTAAGAGACGCTCTTAAGACTACTGAAATGCAAACTTTCTATGGAAATATTAAATTTGGACCTGGCGGACAAAACACTGCTAAGCCTATGATTTTATTCCAAGTAAGATGTAAAGGTGATACGTGTGAGAATAAAGTTGTTGCTCCAACAAAATGGGCTTCAGACAAATTCTACCACCCAATCCCTAAGTGGTCTGAAAGAAGTTAATATCTAATTAGATTTGAAATGCCCCCTAGTATTTAGGGGGCATTTCTTTTATAAGTTTTAGGTTTTTATGGACTTTCTAATTTTTAAAGCTCCAATCCTTATGGTCCAGGCTTCTCTGGACGGAATTCTTCTAGGTATTTTATTTGCTTTAATTGCCTACGGTATGGCTCTGCAATGGGGGGTAATGAACATAATCAACATCGCACAAGGAGACTTAGTAATTCTTGGAGGCTATATTGCTTATACAATGTATCTCGCTGGAATTCACCCAGCATGGGGGGTTATCGTTTCCCCAATTATAATGTTTTTTGTCGGATGGGCACTTTATAAATTAGTTATTAATAAAGTCGTAGATCGCGATTTATTTATCTCAATTTTAGCAACTTTTGGTATCGCTATTATATTTCAACAACTAATGAATTTTATTTTTGGCGCCGATGTTGTTGTTGCTCAATCAGAGTACGGAACAACAATGCTATTTGATAATTCAGTAACGTTACCTAACTCAAAAATTTTCTCTGCAGTAGTAAGTATTTTGTATGCAATCGCATTAGTAATATATATGAAAAAATCTAGACTTGGACGAGCTATTAGAGCCACAGCGCAAAATGCTAGAGCTGCAAAAATTTTAGGTGTTGATACAGAAAAAGTTTATGCAGCAACTTTTGGTATTAACGCAGCATTGTGTGGAATTGCTGGTGCTTTAATTGCAATTACACTTACCCTCCACCCTTACGTAGGCCTTCCTTACACAGTTAGATCTTTTATGATAGTGATTGTTGCAGGTCTTGGAAATTTACCTGCGGTAGCAATTTCTGGAATGGGTTTAGGACTTTTTGAGGAATTTGCAGATTATATTTTAGGCACAGAATTTAGAATTGGAGCGGTGTTTATGCTGCTTGTTTTCATATTAGTTTATAGAAGATTTAAACTTTCAAAGAAAAGGGAGTATTTGAAATAAATGGACAAAGTGAAACAAAAAGATTTAATTTTATACTCTGGCTTAATAATCTTAGGACTAGCTGCTCCATTTTTATTCCCAGGTTTTAAAGTTCAGCTTACAATACTTTGTGTTTTAATAGTATTAGCTATGACATGGAATCTGCAAGGTGGAGAAATGGGTTATAATACTTTTGGAAACATTCTTTTTTATGGTCTTGGAATGTATCTTACTGCATCGGTTCAAGTAGGAATGTTTTTTCCATTAGCTGAATGGACGGAAAGCGGTGGTGAGAAAACATTTGTACACACCACGTCTCAATATTTTCAAGGTATGGGTGTTGGTTTATTAGTTGCAGCTTTAGTCCCGACTATTATTGCAGGCGCTATTGGTTACGCTATTTTAGGATTAAGAGGCCACTATTTTGCTATTTGTACTTTAGGCTTAGGTATTGCCGCAGGTGAAATTGCTGGAGGAATAGAAATCATTGGGGCAGGTCAAGGATTTACTACTCCACCATTTCCAAAAGATATCGTTGATCCCGGAGCTAGAGGAGATTTTTTCTATTTTTTAAGTTTTGTATTATTAATTGGAACATTTGTTTTTATCAAATGGATTTATGGATCTAGATTCAAATTAATTTTAAATGCAATAAGAGACAATGAAGACAAGGCTGAAGCGATGGGTATTCAAACAATGAAATATAAAATTGTTGGATGGATGGTGTCCGCTTTTTTTGCTGGTCTAGCAGGAGGAATAATGGGTGGACTAATCGGTTATATAGATTCAACAGATGTTGCTTTCGATGGAAGAGAAATGGGAGTGTTCATGGTCTTGATGGCAATTTTAGGAGGTAAAGGAACTTTATGGGGACCGGTTATTGGTGCAACCTTATTCCATTTTTTAAAAGAGGGTTTTTGGACTTTAATCTTAGGTTGGCAATATGTTGCTTTAGGAGTTTTAATTGTAGTAATTGTAATTTATTTCCCTGAGGGACTAATGGGTTGGTTAAGAGAAAAATATCCTGAAAGATTTGGTGAAGTAATTGATGAAAAAGATCGTAAAGCGCAGGTTGAATTAAAATGAGTATTTTAGAAGTAAAAAATGTAAGTAAATCTTTTGGTGGTGTCCAAGCCAACGTAGATATTTCTGTTTCAGTAGAGCAGGGATCAATAGTTGGTTTAATAGGACCAAACGGTTCTGGTAAAACAACTTTATTTAATTCTATTGTAGGAACTCACCCAATAGATAAAGGATCTATTGTATTTGATGATACTGAGGTTTCTGAAATGCCTGTACCAGCAGTAGCAAAACTAGGCTTATTAAGAACTTTTCAACAAACACGAATTTATTCAAAACTAAATTGCGTAGAAAATATGCTCATAAGTCATAAAGCTAGCGACTCTGGATTTATATTTGCAAAAGTGCCTACAGAGCTGACTGAAAAAGCTGAAAACCTTCTTAACTTTGTTGGTCTATATCAGAAAAGAAATTTAAGAGCAGGAGATTTATCATTTGGACAGCAAAAATTATTAGAATTAGCTATGGCATTAATGAATGAGCCAAAAATGCTTTTATTAGATGAACCAACGGCAGGAATTAATCCAACGTTAATAAATGGAATTATAGATAGGTTAATTAAAATAAACAAAGATTATGGAATCACGTTATTAGTTATCGAACACAACATGAGAGTAATAATGAGCTTAGCTCAAAAAATATTCTGTCTAGCACATGGAAAAATGTTAGCAGAAGGTTCCCCAGATCAAATTAAAAATGATAAGCGAGTTGTTGATGCTTATTTAGGAGCACAGTAATGGCTAACCAATATGATGTTTTAGGAAAAGCTCCAGGATTAGAAGAATTAAACAAACTATCTCCTAACGATGTTCATTTAACAATAAGAGGGCTGAACGCAGGTTACGGAAAGATGGAAATTCTTCATAAATTTGATTTAACAGTGAGTAAAGCTCAATCGTTATGCTTAATTGGACCAAACGGGGCAGGAAAATCTACAATTCTTCACTCCATATATGGTTTCACAAATATCTTTGATGGGAAGATCGAATTAGATGGCAATGAAATTACTAAGCTTACTCCTGCAGAAAAATTAAGTAAAGTTGGTATCGCATATATTTTGCAGGATAATTCTGTTTTCCCTGACATGACGGTGGAGGAGAACCTTTTAATGGGAGGATATATTAAAGATAAACAAGATGAAGCTTACGAAGAAGCTGAGAGAATTTTTCAAAAATATGACAGGCTTAGAAATAGAAGAAACCAACCTGCAAAAGTTTTATCAGGCGGAGAAAGAAGACTATTAGAAATCTCTAGAGCTTTAGTTATGAAACCTTCAGTTTTATTAGTTGACGAACCTTCCATTGGCTTAGAGCCTAAATATATTGGTATGGTGTTTGAAATTTTAGAAGATCTTCAAAAAATGGAAAAGAAAACAATTATCTTAGTTGAGCAAAATGCTAAAAAAGGTTTGGAATTTGCTGATATAGGATACGTTTTAGTTTCTGGTCAAACAGCTATCGCTGGTAAAGGCGATGAGCTTTTAAAAAATCCTGATGTTGGCAGATTATTCCTCGGAGGATGATTAATTCAATAATTTTTTTTAAAGGACTTAAATCGCTAATTGGAGTGAGAAGTCCAGCGATCCCACTAGCAGCATGTTTTATTGCACTCGGAGCATTACTAAAAGATGCAGGTTTAAACATTCAACAAAGCGCTGCATCAAGTTTTTTTACTTATGCTTTACCCGGCCAACTTGTTATGGCCGAATCTTTATTAATCGGTGCATCAATAATTAATATTTTTATAGCTGTTTGGTTAGTAAACTTTAGACTATATCCAATGACTGTTTCTCTTTTTCCTTTACTTAAACATAAGTCGCAACCTAAATGGAAATATTATTTGTCATGTCATTTTCTTGCAATCTCATCTTGGCTCATAGCTAAAGACACGTATAAAAAAATTGATCAGAAATACAGAATTGACTTCTGGATGGGTATAGGCTTTGGAACATGGACCACTGCAATTGTAACAACTTTAATAGGTTTTACTTTAGCGGACTATTTAAGCAAAGATATTATTATAGGTTTAGCAATTGTAAATCCTGTTTATTTCTTTTGTATGATGATTGGCGCAATGAATAATTTAAAAATTTCTTTAGCAATTATATTAGGAACTATTCTAGGTCCAGTGATTTATTTATTTTCAAGCGAGTGGGCTATTTTATTTGCTGGTTTAACTGCAGGTTCAATATCTTATTTATTTGGAGCAAAAGATGGATCCCAATAAAATAATATTATTAGCAATTATCGCAACATCTGTTGCCACATTTATATCGCGTTTTTTGGGAGCATTAACTTCAGAAAGAGTTGACGCTAATTCAAAAATTTTTGACTGGTTTAACTTAGTTGCTTACTCAACTCTAGCAGCTTTACTCGGTAGAATAATTGTTTTTCCTGCTGGGGTATTAGCTGATGCTGATTTAATTATACGTTTAGTTGTATTAATAACCTGTATATTTATTTTTATAATTATGAAAAAAAATTTAGTTATACCAACTATATTTTCTGCTATACTTCTATCTACTTTAACAAGTTTATGAGTTTAAAAATTGAAGATCATAAGAATTCTAAGAGAGTAAAGGTTATAAAAATACCCGAAGAAGATTTAGATAGATTGGTATTTCCATTTAAAAAACACTCAATTACATCATTAGAATACAAACCTTTTACAAGGTTTACTATTGCTAAAAGTTTAGATGAATTATTTAAAAATGAATTAAGCAAACAACTAAACAAAGTTCTTAACGATAGAAATACAGGAACAGCAATTGTTGAACCTGAAATGAAAAATGATAAATTTGATAAAGAATTTTTGGTAAAATTATCAACATCTTTAGCCTATCTCGTAGGAACTCCTAATTTTGACTCAATGTCAGGAAAATACTACGCAAGATTTGAGGTAAAACATGTAGACCAAAGCGATTCTTATTTACGAAAAGCATATAATAATCTAGATCTTCACACAGACGGAACCTACGTAAAAGAAAAAACAGACTGGTTAATAATGACTAAGATGGAGGAGCAAAACGTTTCAGGAGGAGAGAGCGTGATATTGCACTTAGACGACTGGGAATATTTAGAAGATTTAAGCAAAGATCCAATAGGCAGACAAAATTTTATTTGGAGCTCGCCCAAAAGCAAAAATGTAAATTATAAAGTGGAGCACCCAGTATTTGCAAATGACGATAAAGGCAAGCCTACTATTTCTTATATTGATCAATTTCCTGAGCCTAAAAACATGCAACAAGGTTTATTCTTACAAAAATTATCTGATGCATTGGAGGAAAGTAAAAACAAAATAGTTTTTCCATTACCAGTTGGTTCAACGATTTTTTCAAACAATTATTTTTGGCTACATGGAAGAAAAGCATTTAAAGAGCATTCAGGCCTATCTAGAGAATTATTGAGGATAAGAGGTACTTTTTTTGATTAGTTTAAAATTTGGAGTTTTTTCAAATAAAGATCTGGATAGTTGCAAAAATATCACATGAAAAGTCAATAAAATAGGCACTAATTTAATATTTGTAGTATTAATTTTGTTGACCCCTAACTGAATTATGGTATCAGTTTTGCTAAGTTAACTTAACAATTTAAGGATAAAAAATGAAAAGATTTATAACAATATTGTTATCTTTTTTATTTATTTCATTTCAATCAGCAAAAGCTGAGTTAGGTATCGGTATAACTGGTGCTTATCACATGTTTGATGCATCTGGTACGGAAACTACGCGTACTAGTGGTGAGAATAATAATGGATCACATTCTGAGGACGTTTTAGTTCCAGAATTGTTTCTAGAAGCTCTCACTGACAACGGAGCTGCAATAGGATTTTCATACATCCCTACAAGAGAATTGGGAAGTAAATCTAGAACAGATACGAATCCTACTGCTGCAGACAGCGGTAACGATGCAGGAACTTACACAGCTAAAGCAGAGCTTGATAATGTAGTTCAGTTTTATCTTGATTACCCATTTGCAGATGCAGGTGGTGCAACAATCTACGGTAAAGTTGGAATTCAACATGCTACAATAGCAACTTTAGAATCTCTAAACTCTGGATCAACTTATCCGGATGAAGATGTTTTAGGGTTAACTTTAGGTCTTGGTGCTAAAGGGGATCTTCCGTATGGAAATAACCTTTATTACAAAGCTGAAGCTGCTTACACTGATTTCGAAGATTATTCAGAGAACGATGAAGCTGGAACTGGTAACAAGGTTACAGCTGAGTTAGAAGACATCGCTCTAAAATTATCTGTCGGATATAAATTTTAAAGATTAAAATTTTTAAAAAGCCCACTTTTTTGTGGGCTTTTTAACCCAACAACCGATCTTACCTCATTAAACCATATTGACTCTTACTCATTAATTATTTTTAATCATACTTAATTAATAAACAATGGGGGAAACAAATGTTAAGTAAATTTAAAAAACTTATCAGTCTTGTATTTGCTACCGTTCTTTTAACTTCAATCTCATCAACTAGTTTTGCTATCGACAAATTACACTTTGTAATTGGCGGTGGTGCTGGTGGTGGTTGGGATGGAACTGCTAGAGGGACTGGAGAAGCACTTACAAAAGCTGGTTTCTTAAAGAGTGCGTCATTCGAAAATATGTCAGGTGGTGGTGGAGGTAAAGCTTTATCATTTATGATTAATACTAAACCATCAGGAACAGTATTAGTTCAATCTACACCTTTAGTATTAAGATCAATCACAAGACACAAAGGTTACGTGAGTGGTAGTGGCGTTCTTTCATACAAAGACGTTGTGCCGATAGCTGGAGTAATAGGTGACTACGGTGCAATCGCTGTTGCAAAAAATTCACCGTATAAAAACTTTAAAGATGTAGTCGCAGCTTATAAGTCTAATCCAAAATCTGTAAAGATGGCGGGTGGATCTGTAAGAGGAAGCATGGACCATCTCATTGGTGCTTTAGCATTCCAAGAAGCGGGAGCTGATCCAAATAAAGTTGTATACGTACCTTACGATGCTGGCGGAAAAGCTTTAGCAGGTTTACTTTCAGGAGAAACACAAATTCTTTCAACTGGTTTGGGAGAAGTAATGGGAGCACGAGACCAAGTTAGAATAATTGGTATTACTGCACCTAGCAGAGTTGCAGATGCTCCAGAAGTACCAACGCTTAAAGAACAAGGCTTTGATGTTCAGTTCGTAAACTGGAGAGGATTTTTTGGTCCACCAAATATGAGTAATGCAGATAAAAAGAAAATAGCTAAAATGTTAGGTGATGTTCAAAAAACTCCAGAATGGGAAGCTGTTAGAAAAAGAAACGCTTGGGTTAATATCTATAATCCAGACAAAAAGTTTGTAAAGTTTTTAAAAACACAAACTAAAGAAATGACAGCTCTAATGAAAAAACTTGGAGTAATTTAATTACTTACTAATTAGGAGGAGCAGTGCAAATAAGTCCAGTTAAGATTATTTCACTGCTCTTCTTTGTTTTTTCAGGATTTTATTTATATCACGCATATCAAATTAGAGTATTTGCATTTGATGAAAACGCTCCTTTTAATGCAAAAACTTTTCCAATTTTATTAGGTTACACAGGAATTTTCTTTTCCGGTCTTTATATAGCATTACCTGAGAAAAGACCTGCTAACGTTAATCTTTCAGTTTTAGATTACAAGAGAACAATTACACTAGTGATTTTAATGATCATTTATGGGGTTACAATTTTAAAAGCAGGATATTTTCTTTCTACTTCAATTTTTTTAGTATTATCGTACATAACACTAGGTGAAAAAAGATGGTTTTGGGTTTTTACATTGTCCTTTCCTTTTGTTGCTATTTTTATGTTTCTTTTACACGGTTTATTAGACATTTATTTACGTGACCCGCTTTTAAAATATCTAGGAATTATAGGATGATTGAAGGAATTCTTATCGGTTTAAATACTGCGCTATCAATAAAAAATATCATCATGGTGATGATAGGGTGCTTTGCTGGAACAATAATAGGAATGCTTCCGGGATTGGGACCCATGACAGCAATAGCTCTTATGATTCCAATAACTTATGGTTTTGAACCTTCAACTGGACTAATTTTGATGGCGGGAGTTTATTACGGAGCAGTTTTTGGTGGTTCAACATCTTCAATATTAATTAACGCTCCTGGAATTCCAGGCACTGTAGCTACATCTTTTGATGGTTATCCAATGGCTCAACAAGGAAAAGCTGGTAAAGCTTTAGCGATCGCAGCTTATAGTTCCTTTGCAGGAGGAACAATTGCAGCGATTTTTTTATTATTTGCTGCACCAAGCTTATCAAAAGTAAGTTTGGCTTTTAGATCACCTGATTATTTTGGTCTCATGATTCTTGGGTTGACTGCAGTGTCCGCATTTTCTGCAAAAGGGCATTTTTTAAAAGCAATGATGATGGTTGTATTGGGATTAATGTTAGCTTCTGTAGGACAAGATACTTTGTCGGATATTCCAAGATTTGTATTTAATAATATGAATTTAGCGGATGGAATAAGCTTCGTTCTTGTGGTTATGGCGACATTTGCAATGAGTGAAGCCCTATCTATTATCTTCAAAGGAAGTGATCCAACACAAGCTGCTAAACAAATCTCATTGTCAAAACTCGGATCAATAAGACTTGATAAAGATGAAACTAAAAAAATGGTCACAACTATACCTAGGTCTTCAATCATTGGTTTTATTGTAGGAGTGTTGCCTGGAGCTGGTTCTACTATTGCTTCTTTTTTAGCTTATGGAATGGAAAGAAATTTCGTTAAAGACGAGGAGAAACAAAAATTTGGAAAAGGTAGTGTAAATGGTCTGTCCGCACCAGAAACTGCAAATAATGCTGCATGCTCTGGTTCTTTTGTTCCTTTATTAACTCTTGGTATTCCTGGCAGCGGTACTACTGCTGTAATGCTAGGAGCTTTACTGGGATTTGGTATACAACCAGGCCCAAGACTTTACCAAACAAATCCTGAAATCTTTTGGTCAGTAATAATGTCAATGTATATTGGAATGGTAATTTTATTAATTTTAAATTTACCTCTAATTCCATATATAGCTAGAATTTTAGCTGTACCGAGAGCTTTTTTAATTCCACTTATTCTATTTTTTTCAGTTACTGGCATTTATTTAATGTCTTTTAATAATTTTGATATTTATTTAATGATAGGAATAGCTGTTGTAGCAACCATTTTACGTTTATACGAGTTTCCAATGCCACCTTTAATATTAGCATTTGTGCTAGGAGGGTTAATGGAAGAAAACTTAAGGAGATCACTACTTATAAGCGACGGTTCATGGGCGTTTCTTTGGGATAGACCTTTAACATTATGTATAATGGTAACTATTTTATTTATTGTTTTTTGGCAAATATATAATAGCTATTTTAAAAATAAGTAGTTTTTTTATAAACGAACGTATTTTTTTTTCTTCTCCATTGAGAAATCTTTAGCACCATTAA
>CACGKZ010000011.1 GCA_902573835.1 uncultured Pelagibacteraceae bacterium | reverse complement strand
AAAGTTTTCTGAAGGTTTTTGTGTTAACGTAGGAAATCCACATATAATTTTTTTTGATAAAAATTATCTGAAGCATGACTTAAGAGTTATAGGTCCTAAAATTGAAAATCATGATCTATTTCCAGAAAAAACTAATGTTACATTTGCTAATGTAATTGATAAAAAAAATATCGAAGTTAAAGTTTGGGAACGTGGTGCGGGACTTACAAAAGCTTGTGGCACAGCTGCTTGTGCAACTGCTGTTGCTTCTTTTTCTAAAAATCTCACTGAAAGAATAGTACAGATTGCTTTTGATCAAGGATCTTTAAAAATTGAGTATAATAAAGATAAAAATATTTTTATGACAGGACCTGTTTCAAAAATTAATAAATTAAGTATTTCAATATAATGAATTTATTAGAAAAATTTAAATTAGGATTAAATAAAAGTTCTTCCTCTTTATCTGAGGGAATAAATAACATCTTTAAAAAGAGAAAAGTTGATCAAGATATTTTACAAGAATTTGAAGATTTATTAATTGGTTCAGATGTTGGTATTGAAACTGCTCAAAATCTTAAGAATGATTTTGAAAAATTTAGAATAGATAAAAAAATAGATGATCACAAAGAAATTCTTAAATTGTTGGCTGATAAACTTTCTCTAGAACTGCTTAAGTACGAAAAGAATTTAAATGACCTTGGAAATAATAAGTCTGCAGTTATTGTTGTCTCAGGCGTAAATGGAGTTGGAAAGACTACAACGATTGGAAAAATGGGAAAATTTTTTAAAGACAATAATAAGTCAGTTGTTTTTGGAGCCGCAGATACTTTCAGGGCTGCTGCTATTGATCAATTAGAGCTTTGGGCTAGAAAAATAAAAGTGGATATTATCAAATCTGAAACTGGTAGTGATCCCGCGTCTGTAGCTTTCAAGACCGCTGAATTCACCAAAAAAAATCGTATTGATATTGCACTTATAGATACAGCGGGAAGATTACAAAACAAAAAAAACTTAATGGAGGAATATAAAAAAATAATCAATGTTTTAAAAAAAATAGACAATGATTATCCTAATGAAATAATTTTAGTTCTTGATGCTACAACAGGACAGAATGCTTTAAACCAAGTAGAAGAATTTTCTAAAATACATAACTTGACTGGCTTAATAATTACTAAATTAGATAGTACTGCAAAAGGTGGCATAGTTTTAGCCATCTGTAAGAAATACAAATTACCAATAATTGCTGTTGGGATGGGAGAAAAAGAAGACGACCTTCAACCCTTTAAAGCAGATTTGTTTGCAAAAACTTTGCTCTCAATTAATTAATATTTATTTATAAAGTTTTTTATTTCTGAAAGTAAATTATCATTGAAAGTAAGCATGTGATCATCCTCTTCTACCTGTAAAAATTTTTTTGGTTTATTTGCAATTTCAAATAATCTTTTTCCCATATAGAATGGAACGATGTTATCCCTTTTACCATGCATTATCAAAATTGGAGTTTTTATGTTTTTAATTTTTTTTTCTGAATTATATTTATCTTTTAATAACAATTTCACTGGTAGATATGGATAATAAATTTTTGCTGCTTTTTCCATTGATGTGTATGGTGACTCCAAAATGATACTATTAAATTCATTTGATTGACCAATTTCAACCGCAACTCCTGTTCCAAGTGATTCTCCATATAATATAATGTTTTCGGTTGCGACGCCCTTGTCGTTTAACCATTTCACTGCCTTTTTTGCATCTTCATATAGATTGATCTCATTAGGCTTTCCTGAGTTACCGCTAAAGCCTCTCCAAGAAATAATTAAAACGTTCAAGTTTAGTTCATTAAATCTGTTGAGCTTGTATGATCTATTAAATAAATTTCCTGCATTTCCGTGGAGAAATAGAATTGTTTTATATTTTTTTAAATCTTTTTCAATCAACCAAGACTTAAGTTTAATATTTTTATCAACCTCTATGAAAAGTTCTTTGTAATTAAAATTAATAGGATCGTCTAAATAATTGTTTTCACTGGGAAGATAAAGTAATTTTCTTTGATTTACATAAATCAAAGTTAACAAAATCAAATAAATTACTAATGTAGAAGAAATTAGAATATAAATATATTTCATATTGTTTTTATTTTTCTTGCTATATATACACCAGCAAAAACTAATGCACCTCCATAATAATGGAAAGGCAGTAACATTTCTTCAAAAAGAATAATTCCAAATATTGCACCATAAACAGCGAACAAATAAAGCGTGAATCCTGTTAACGATGCACCTAAATATCTTTGTACCTTTGTGTACAAACTAAATGCGATTATACCTGGTGAAATAGCGGCAAACAAAACCCATGCTAAAAAAGTAGAATTGAATTTAGTATCAAAAAATAAAGATTCTTCTAATATGTAAAAAGGAAACAATGAGATGAAACCAAAAAAGGCGATTAAAGTAAATCTTCCCATTAAACTAAATTTACTTTTCCAGTTTAAAAGATAAATTGAATATAGGGCCCAGCCAATTGCAGCACCTAACATCCAAAAATCTCCAGTTGTGAAACTAAAATTTATTAGGTAATTAAAATTACCTTTTGTAATTATAGTGATAACTCCGATCAAACAAATTATGAGTCCTACTATTCTATTTAAACTAATTTTTTCACTAAACAAAAATACCGACAGAATTACAATAAAAACTGGAGAGGATGTATATATGATTCCCATATTAGCCATTGTGGTAGACATACCAGCAATAAAAGGGAATGCTCCACAAACTCCACACCCCATTAAACCCAAGAAAAATAATTTATAAAATTCTTTTTTTAAAAATTTTCTTTTTTTATAAATTTCAGAATAAAAAAAAGGTAATAAAATTAGAAATACAAAAAACCATCTCCAAAAAGCTAATGAGATTGGCGGAACATATTCTACACCGCCTCTTGCAACTATTATATTTGTTGCCATAAATATAGGCTGTACAAATAATAATATATAAGGAAAAAAATTATTATTTTTTGTCGTAGAAGGCTTCATAAAGCATCATGACAATTACTATTCCCATTAGAATATAAACTGGCAAAACGTCGAAGAAACCAATCATCATAGATCTTGTTAAAGTAGTTGCTAATCCAAGTAGAAAAGCAATACATAAAACACATCCGGTAATAGTAGCAAATTTTCTATTCATCTTTACAATTTTTCTCCAACCAATTAGCAGTTCCTAAAAATCTTAAATCATCTAACTTGTCACCAACAAGCTGTACACCTAATGGTAAGTCATTTTCACCGGTAAGTAAAGGAAGTGAAATAGCTGGTAATCCCATATAGGTCCAAATTTTTTGAAAATCCGCACTGCCGGTGGACTTCAAACCTTTGTCTGCAACTCCGCTAGAAGATGGAGTAATAATACCATGGTAGTCCTCAAAAACTTCTTTATATGACTCATAACTTCTTTTCATAAAATCTATGGCATCTGTATATTCTTTAGCTGAATATTTTAATCCTCTTCCAATCGCCTCCCTCATCTCTTTTGAAAGTTTTGTTTTATCTTTATTATAGTAAACCTGAAAATTATTAGCTAAATCAGTTTCATGAATAATTTGGTGGTATTTAGGGATTTCTTTAAAATATGAGGGAGTATCAAAGATCTCAATATTTTTTTTAAAATTTTTAATCAAAAATTCAAAAGCTTTTTGAGACTCTTTGCCAATATTTTTCCACTTATCAGTTTTATAAAAGATAAATTTTGGTTCAAAATGTGGTCCTTCATCACAAACTTTAAGCATGTCATCTGCAGCAAAATGAACTGTCGCTGGATCATATAAATCTTTTTTAATTAAAGATTTTGCTAGTAAAGCCACATCTTTAACTGTTTTACCAAAAACTCCCATTGTGTCTAATTTATCAGAACACTTTAGTACTCCACTTCTCGAGATTAAGCCGTAAGAGGGTTTGTAGCCAACTACCCCACAGTAGGAAGCTGGTCTAATTATTGAGCCTCCAGTTTGAGATCCAATCGAAAGATGGGCCATGTGAGATGCAACTACAGCAGCTGATCCACTTGATGATCCACCAGGAGTTCTTGTGTAATCGTGAGGATTGGTTGTTTTGCTAGGATGTATATATGCTAATTCACAGGTTACCGTTTTACCCATAATAATAGCACCAGCATTTTTTAAAAGATTCACTATTTCAGAGTCTTGAGAGCTTGACATTTTTTTCCGAAAAACTGTTCCACATTCTGTTGGCATGTCAAAAGTCCCAATAATATCTTTTACAGCTACAGGTAGGCCATGAAGTGCGCCTAAGGGTTTGCCTGATTTTCTGTATTCGTCTTTTTCTTTTGCTTTTTCCATGAGAAGTTTTTTATCAAAGAATGCCCAAGCCTTGACGTCTTTTTCAAATTTTTTAATTCTTTCTAAATAAGCTTCACAAACTTCGACGGAGGATATTTCACCTTTTTTAATTTTCTCAACTAAATCGTGAGCCGAGGTTGTTGTAATATTTTCCATGGAAAATTAATTTGCAAATAATGTGTCCGGTAACCACAGTGCTATACCTGGAAATAGGTACATTAAAACCATTGATAAAATTACTATCGATAAAAATGGCATTATTCCTCTGAATATTTCCATTAACTCAACATTTTTAGTTTGAACTCCCTTTAAATAATATGCTGACATGGCCATGGGGGGAGTTAAAAATGAAGTTTGAAGGTTAAGTGCAATTAACATAGCAAAGAAATACGGATTAACACCAAAGAATTCTACAAGAGGTAAAAAAATTGGAACAAAAATAATTAAAATTTCTGTCCACTCTAATGGCCAACCTAAAAGAAAAATTATTATCTGTGTAATAACTAAAAACTGCCAAGGTTGTATATTCATAGATTTAAAGAAATGCTCAAATACCTCGTGACCACCTAAATACGAGAATACTGAAGCAAATGTCCAAGAACCAATAAACAGCCACATTATCATTGCAGTTGTTTTAGCTGTAAGAAATACTGACTCTTTAAAGTTTTTCCATTTAAGCGTTTTATAAAAATAAGACAATACTAAAGACCCGAAAGCTCCAACTGCTGCTGCCTCTGCTGGTGTAGCTAAACCTCCAAGAATTGTTCCTAAAACGAGTATAATTAAAGAGAACAATGGTAAAAAAGATACCAGAACCTCTTTTAATATAACTGCTCTTGGTGGTATCTCTTCTGCAGGCGGCTTAGGAGCAAGTGAGGGATTTAAATAAGCTCTAGTAATCGCATAGAGTATATAAAGACCCGCTAACATTAGTCCTGGAAAAATCGCAGCTGCAAATAATCTTAAAGGTGATAGCTGTGCAATAACAGAGTAAACTATAAGCATAATACTTGGGGGAATTAGTATTCCTAAACAACCACCTGAACAAATAACTCCCGAGGCAAATTTTTTATCATAACCGGCTTTCACCATAGCAGGCCATGCTAGCAATCCCATCAATGTTACAACAGCTCCAATAATTCCTGTTGCTGTTGAAAATAAAGCGCAAGTAATTAATGCTGCCACTGCCATCGAAGCAGGAAGTCCGTGACAAGCTAATCTTATTGCAAAAAATAATCTTGAAACAATTCCAGCTCGCTCTACTAGATATCCCATAAATAAAAATAGCGGGACGGCCGTTAGAACTGTATTGTCCATTACAGTATAAGTATTTTGAACAAATAATTGAAAAATTCTATTATCCAATAAATGCTCCATACGAGTTGGATCAAAATAAGCGTAGTATCCAAAACCGACACCCATTGCCATTAATGTAAATGCAATTGGGAATCCAAGAAGCACTGCAAATAAAAATATTACCATCATTAAAATTGCAATTTCTGGATTAGTTAAACTAAATAACATCTTTTTGATCCTCGTCTTGAGAAGTTCTCATTAAAATTTTTTCAGTTTCTTCTGCTACAACCATCCTTGCAGGCCAGTGGCCTGTTTGTATACATATGATGGATCTACAAACTTCACTTATACCCTGTATAATTAATAAAATACCTGCTGCTGGAATTAAAGATTTCGCCATATAAATCTGTATTTGTGCTGGACTATTCCAGCTTGTCTCTTTAATTTTCCAAGCTAAAGATGCGTATTCATAACCATAAAAAGCAAGTGCGATCACGCCAGGAAAGAAAAAAATAAAATATAATACTAAATCAATATAACCTTGTGTTTTGGGTTTAAAAAGTCTGTAAATTACGTCTCCTCTTACATGAGCTTCGGTTGATAAAGTGTAAGCCCCTGCCATCATAAATATTGCTCCATACATCTGTAAGCTAAAGTCAAAATTCCACAGTGTTGGCGCATTAAAAGCTTTTGCCATGAAAACCTCATAGCATGTTCCACCCATTAAGATTACAATACACCAGGAAAATGCTTTTCCGACTGATGTGCTTAATTGATCTGCAAAAAAGATAAAAGAACGCATAAAAATAAACTATTCCAATTTTTAAAAAATTTCCATAAAAAAAGGGGGCAAAAATGCCCCCTCAATTTTTTGAGTTAAATATTAGATTTTAACTTTAGCTAAAGAGCCGAATTCATTCTCATAAGCCAGTTTATAGTTAGGCTGATTCATGAGTAAGTATTTCATAACTCTTTTCGCATAAGCTTTTTGTGAGTTCACAATTTTCTTAAAGAAAGGATCTTTTTTGTTAAAGTCACCTATAACTTTATCCCAACCTTTAAGCTGTTGAGCTAAGATCTCATCAGAAGTTTGATAAACATTTACTTTGTGTTGGTTCATCAACTTAGATAAGTCAGCTGAGTATCTCACTAGAGCTTTAAAGTAGTTGTCTGTGTTCGCAGCATAAGCAGCGTTTTTAAGGATTGCCTGGTGTTGAGGACTTAATCCATTAAACGTTTTCTTATTCACTGGAATTTCAAACATCTCTTGTGATTGGTGGAAGCTTCCTAAGTGATAGTGCTTAGAAACATCTTGCATACCAAACTGAGAGTCTGAAGTTGGGTTGTTAAACTCCGCAGCTTCAATCAAACCTGTTTTCATTGCAGGTTGAATTTCACCGCCTGGAAGTTGTCTTACAACCATTCCCATAGCCGTTAAAACGTTAGTAGCTAAACCAACTGTTCTATATTTCATACCTTTAACATCAGACACTTTAGTCACGTTCTTTTTGAACCAACCAAATGGCTGTGCAGGCATTGGCATATGGAAGAAACCAATATAATCAAAACCTACTTTTGCAAGTGTTTCATCATAAAGTTTTCTACCTCCACCGTACTCCATCCATCCCATTACTTCTTGAGATGACATACCGTACGACGGACCTGTTCCGAATAGAGATGCTGCTGGATTTTTTCCATACCAGTAAGCTGTTACCCAGTGTCCCATATCTAGAACCCCAGAACTTACTGCTTGTCCGATCTCTGATGTTTTTACAACTGCACCAACTGGCTGAAGGTCAATTTTTAATTGTCCGCCAGACATGTCGCTAACCATTTTTGCATAGTCTCCTGCCATTTCAAAAAATATGTTAGCTCCTGAAGGCCAAGCTGCTTGCATCTTTAAAGTCTTAGGAGCCCCTAAAGCAATGTTTGGCATTGCTACAGTTGCTGCTGCTGCTGCACCTGTTGCAGCTGCTGCTTTAAAGAACTTACGTCTTGAAGGAGTTTTAACTCCTTTTATTTTTTTAGACATATTTGTCCCCCTTAATTATTAATAATTAAAATTATTTAAACATATTAATTTTTGAGAGTCTCACCAAAATTTAATTAATTTGACGCTTACAACCTTTACTAGAATATAAGAATAAATGTTTAATTTACTTTGTTTTTGCAGCTGCCAGTTTTAAAAAACTCATCGATATTATCTATTGCTAAATTCCCCATAGCAGTTCGAGTTTGTTTTGAGGCACTACCTAAGTGAGGAAGAATAAAAGCACTCTTATGTTTTAAATAGCCTGGATTTAAATTTGGCTCTCCCTGATAAACGTCTAATCCAACAGCATAAACCTTTCTAGAATTAAGTGCTTCGATTAAAGCTTCGTCATCAACGATATCGCCTCTTGCAACATTTGTTACTACAGCTCCAGTAGGTAAGTATTCTAGAGTTTTTTTATTAATCATATTTGTAGTTTCCTTTGTTGCAGGGCAACAAACTGACAATACATCGGCAACACTCATCAAGCTTTTTAGATCCTTATGGTAAGTGGCTCCATTTTCTTTATCTTTGCTGAGTTTTGATCGATTATGATAATGTATTATCATTCCCAAAGATTTTGCAACACTTGCTATTTTTTGGCCTATTCTACCCATGCCTAGAATACCTAATCTTGTTCCTGTCAATTGTTTTCCTATCAGATAATCAGCAGACCATTTCCAATTAGACTCTTTAGCGGCTTCAATTCCTTCGGGTGCTCTTCTGCAGGCACCTAGTATTAATAAAATTCCAATTTCAGCTGTAGCGTCAGTCAAAACGTCTGGGGTGTTGGTTACAATTATATTTCTTTTTTTGGCTGCGTCTAAATCAATATTTCCAAATCCTACTGCAAAGTTTGATAAAATTTTAATACTTTCTGGTAAATTATTAATAGTTGCAGCATCCAATTTATCCGTAAGAGAAGATAAAATTCCATCACATCCTTCGCTTAGCTTAATCAATTTTTCTTGTGAATGTAACTCATCATTAGAATTAAATTTTGCATCAAAAATTTTACCAGCCTTATCTTCGCAAGATCTAAGTAGTCTTCTAGTTATAAGAATTTTTTTCATTTGGATTGTTAGTTTAAGTCAAAAATCTTGCCAGGATTCATTATATTATTGGGATCTAGAGTTCTTTTTATAGATTTCATTACTGGGATGTTATCTCCATGTTCTTTAATAAGATATTCTTTTTTGTGAAGTCCTATTCCATGCTCACCAGTAATAGTTCCTTTTAGTTCTAATGTCTTTTTAATTAGTAAATCACTGAACTCTCTAATCTTATTGTAAGTTTCTTTTTTTTGAGGGTCATAGGGCAAAATCACATGAAAATTCCCATCTCCTAAATGTCCAACCATTGGAGCTCTTAGCCCAAATTTTTTTGTTTCCTCTTCAGCAAAATTTACACACTCAGTTATTTTTGAAATCGGAAGACATACATCTGTTGAATAAACTCTTCCATTTTTAATCAATGCTTTTACTGAATAATAAACGTCCCATCGAGCTTGCCATAATTTGTTTCGCTCTGCTAAATCTTTAGCCCACTTGAAAGAGCTTCCGTTATTATCATTAGATATTTCTTCGACAACTTTTATATTTTCTTTATTAGATGACTCTGATCCATGGAATTCAAAAAACAATGTTGGTAAAACTTTAAGATCTTTTAACTTCGAGTAGTTAATGCTTATATCCATTTGATCTTTATTTAACATTTCAATCCTTGCAATAGGCACACCGTATTGAATAATTTGTTGTGCAGTTTTAACTGCATCTTCTAATGATTGGAAATGGCAAACTGCACTCATAATACTCTCTGGTATAGGGGATAATCTTAATTGTATCTCAGTGATTATTCCAAGCGTACCTTCTGAACCAATAAACAAATTTGTTAAATTATATCCTGCTGAAGTTTTTTTGGTTCTACTTCCAGTATTAATTATATCGCCATTAGGAAGAACAACTGTTAAACCTGTAATTACTGTTTTCATGGTTCCATATTTTACAGCCATCGTTCCAGAAGCCGAGGTTGAGGCCATACCTCCAATTGCAGCGTTGGCGCCAGGGTCAATTGGGAAAAAAACTCCGTCCTCTCTTAAGTAGTCATTTAATTGCTCTTTAGTCACACATGCTTGAACTCTACAATCAAAATCTTCAACGTTTACACTTAAAATTTTATTCATCTTTTCTAATGAAATAGTAATGCCTTTGTCATTTCCTACAACATTACCCTCTAAAGAGGTTCCTGTTCCAAATGGCACAACTGGAACTTTATGATGATTACAAAGTTTTAAAATTTTTGAGACTTCTTCGTTTGTTTCTGGAAAAACTACTGCTTGAGATAAAACAGGATCAAAAGTGTCCTCGCCTCTAGCATAATTTGACCTTGTCGAGACAGATGTAGAAAATCTGCCATTAAAAATTTTTTTTAGTTCTGATTGAACTTGTTCATTCATAATAAAGAGATATTAATTGAAATTTGAAGAAAATACAGCCTATTTAGCTAGCATTTTTTTTATGTTTTCAAGAGCTTGTGAAATATTAGCTTGCGACGCAGCAAAACTAAATCTTACATAATCTTTTGCAGTCTTTCCAAATGCAGTTCCAGGCACTATGGCAACACCAGCTTCATGCATGCATTTTTTTGCAAATTCCGCGCCGTTCATTCCTGTACCGATAACCTTTGGAAAAGCATAAAAAGCTCCACCAGGCAAACTACATTCTACGCCTGGAAGATTATTCAAACCTTCATGAATAAGTTTTCTTCTAATTGTAAACTTATTCATCATATGATCTATCGATTCGTCAGAACCATCTAAAGCAGCAATTCCTGCAAATTGTGCAGCTGCATTTACGCAGGAAACACTATTGATTAATAATTTATTTACATGTTCAACTAATTTTTCTGGCCAGAAACTCCAACCAAGTCTCCATCCTGTCATAGAGTATGCTTTACTCCATCCCTCAAGAACAATTAACCTTTCTCTAAGTTCAGGGTAATTAAAAAATGTTGGCATCTCTTTTCCGTCAAATATTTGTCTACTGTAAATCTCATCGCTTAAAATAGTAACATGTGGATGTTTTTTAAGTCCTTCTGCCAAAACATCGATATCAGATTTATCAACAAAACTTCCTGTAGGATTATTTGGATTGATTAAAACTAATAGTCTAGTTTTATCAGTTATTAATGATAAAATTTTTTCTGGATTAAATTTCAAATCTTTATCCTCAGTTAAATCGTAAGGAACAGGTTTTGCTCCTGTAAAGTTTATCATAGACTCATAGATTGGAAATGCTGGTGTCGGGTGAATTATTTCTACACCTGGTTCACCAAAACATTGAATTGCATAACTCATCGTTGGCTTTCCGCCTGGCATTATTATAATTCTTTCTGGATCAATATCCTGATTGTATAATTTTTTAATCTTTCTAGTAACTGCCTGTCTGCATTCAAGAATTCCATTTGATAAAACATAACCATGATGACCGTCATCCAAAGCTTTCTTCGCTGCATCAACAATGTGTTGTGGAGTTTTAAAATCTGGCTGGCCTAGTCCGAGGTGTATCATCGGCTTTCCTGTTGCTTCTAATTTCTTTGCTTCAGCAAGCACGCTAAAAGCAGTTTCAGTTCCTAATCTATCTAAACTTTTTGCTAGTTTCATTCCTAATATTAGAATCCTTAATTTCTAATTGCAATATTTTCTTCGCCTAAATCCTCAATTTTTTTTTTACCTAGCAAAATCATGTCCCTTCTCAATTCTTCCCTCATTCTTTGAAGTATTGTTTCCACTCCTTTTTGTCCTCCCGCGCTTAATGCAAAGAGAAAACCTTTGCCGAAACTGCACGCTGTCGCACCTAGTGATAATGCCTTTAAAACATGTGTTCCCCTTCTTATTCCTCCATCAACAATAATTTCTATCTTTCCCCCTACGGCATCAACTATGGTTTTTAATTGATCAAATGGTGATCTTGAACCATCCAATTGCCTGCCTCCGTGATTTGATAACATAATTGCACTTGCGCCAATATCAATTGCTCTTTTAGCATCCTCTACTGACATTACACCTTTAAGAGCGAAAGGACCTTTCCATCTTTTTACACAATATTCCGCATCTTTCCAGCTCATAGCTGGATCGTATTGTTCGTTTATGTATTCCATTACACCTTTTGCAATTGAAGAACCTTTTTTTGTAAAATGAGAGACATTTGCTAACTCGAATTTTTCATGAGTTAAATAATTAAATGTCCATTTAGGATGAGTAATAAAGCTCATTAGACTTTTTAAGGTAAGTTTAGGTGGAGTTGTAAATCCCCATCGATGGTCTCTTTCCCTGTTACCTGCAACAACAGTGTCTACCGTCAAACACAAAGATTTAAACCCAGAACTTTTACATCTATCAATTAAATTATCCGTTAAGGCTTGATCTTTATGAATATATAATTGAAACATCTTTGGTCCGCCTGAAACATTTGCTATTTGTTCTATAGACGAAGTAGCCATTGTGGACATACTATAGAAAGTGCCATATTTTTCGGCTGCTCTTGCCGATGCCTTATCGCCATCATGATGATAAAGTCGTTGCATCGCCGTTGGAGATAAAAAAAGAGGCATATCTATTTTTGTACCTAACACTGTTGTAGATAAATCAGGCTCACCAACACTGGCTAAAATGTTTGGAACTAAATCGTATTTTGAGAATGACTCGGTATTTCTTTTCAGTGTAACTTCGTCATCGGAACCGCCATCTATGTAATGAAATATCGGAGCAGGTAAATTTTTTTTCGCTAGTTTTCTGAAATCTTCAAAGTTGTAACAATTCTTAAGATTCATTACCTTCTGAATCTTAAATTTTTTCTACTCAGTTCACTTATCTTAGTACAACCCATTAATTTCATATCTCTCTCTAACTCTGCTTTGTACTGGCCTAGAGCTCTTTCAACACCAGCTTGACCTGCTGCAGCTAAAGCGTACAGATAGAGTCTTCCGCCAGAACAAGCTTTTGCGCCCAATGATAAAGCTTTTAGCATGTGGGTTCCTCTATGAATTCCACCTTCACAAATAACATCTAGTTTATCTCCTACGGCATCAACTATTTCAGCTAATTGGTCGAAAGGAGATCTTGACCCATCAAGTTGTCTTCCTCCGTGATTTGAAACCATAATTCCAGTACATCCAATGTCTACAGCTCTTTTAGCGTCTTCAACACTCATAACTCCTTTTAATGCAAAATGCCCTCCCCACTGGGCACAAAGTTTTTCAGCGTCTTTCCAATTCATAGATTGGTCTAACATTGTAGAAAAATAGTTTCCTATTGAAGTATTAGTGCTAGTTCCAGCTTCAAGGTGATCTTGTATGTGTGGTAATTCAAACTTACCTTTGGTGAGATAATTTATGCCCCACATTGGTTTTGTTGCGAAACTAAATAAGCTTGCAAGAGTTAATTTTGGAGGAGATGTAAAACCAGTCCTTAAATCTCTTTCTCTGTTTCCTCCTGTTATTGTATCAACTGTTAAAGCCATGACGTCAAATTTAGCAGCTTTAGCCCTTTCCAAACATGAGGTGTTTAGCCCTCTGTCTTTGTGAAAATAAAACTGAAACATTTTTGGAGTATCAATCATAGAAGATATCTCCTCCACACTTACTGTTGCTAGTGCAGAAACTCCAAACATTGTATTAAATTTTTGTGCAGCTTTTCCTACAGCTCTCTCACCATCATAATGAAAGAGTCGTTGTAAGGCAGTTGGTGCGAGGTAAAAAGGCAAGTCTAGTTTTTTTCCGAATATAGTAGTTGATAAATCAACATTCTCTACTCCTCGCAAAACATTTGGAACTAAATCAACATCATCAAACGCACTTGTGTTTCGAGCATAAGTAACCTCATCATCTGCAGCTCCATCTATGTAATGAAATATTGGACTAGGTAATTTTCTTTTGGCTAGTTTACGAAAGTCACTAAAGTTATGGCAATTTTTTAATGACATATTAAAATTTTGTAGAAAATGTTAATTGTTGATTATCTGTTCCAGGGTTAGTACTTCCCCAATCATTGTTTGATATATGGCTGTAACTGTAACCAAAATTTGAATCTTTAAAAATGTCGAATCCAACTTTAACTTCGCTTTTAAATTCTAATGCACTTCCTAAATCTTTACCGTTTCCTTTATCGTAATATCCAGGTGTAAAGCTTGGTGAAATATTCATAGGACCTAAACTATATTGCCCTTCAACGCCTGTATAAAGATATAAAGAATTTTTGCCTGTTACAAAAGCTCCACTTACAGGAGCAATTTTACCTAAGAATGTATTTCTAAATAAATCAGTGTTTCTATGTTCAATTCCAAATAAAGTAGTTTGGTCATCGCCTTCTTTATCTATGACATCAAATGTTCCAGTATAAACTGAAATGTCTAAATTTTCACTTAAAACAATAGTTTGTTTAAAAACAAATAGTAATAAAACATATGCTAAGAACTTTAATTTCATAGGTATAAGTTACTACGTAAATTCAAAAATGTATAGTCAGTAAGACGAGATTAGTGTTTTCCTCTTCTTAGGTATTTGAAAATCAATAATCCACCAAAAACCAAAACTATATATGGGGAAAACCATAATAAAGAATTTATATAATTAAATTTGGGTTTATAAATAATCCATTCTCCATATTTTTCAGCTAAAAATTCATAAATTTCTTTTTCATTATCTCCTTGATCAATTTTGTCTCTGACCACGATTTTAATAGTTTGTGCAAAATCTGAATTGGACTCTGCGATAGATTGTCCTTGGCAGACTATACATCTGAGATTTTTGAAAATTTTTGACTCTAAATTATTTATCTCGGCGGCGCTAGGCTCTATAAAAAAAATATAAAAAAGTATTATTATAAATTTATTTTTCATTTACTAATTGTAATATATCTTTAGAGTCTTTAACATTAAGAGGTCCAATAAATTTGCTAATAATTTTATGCTTTTTATCAATTAGAATACTTTCTGGTATACCATAAACTCCAAATAAAATTGATTTTGTTCCATCCTTATCACTCAAAGAAAAATCATACGGGTTCCCCAGTTCTCTCAAAAAATTGTTGGCGTTTAATTTTTTATCTTTAAAATTTATTCCAATTATTTTTAATTTATTTTCTTTTTTTAAGGTCATTAATATAGGATGTTCTTTTCTGCATGGAAGACACCAAGAGGCCCAAATATTTATTAGATGATATTTGTCATTAGTTAAATCTTGTTTCTTAAAAACCTCATCATTGTTGAGAAATTTTATCTCAAAATCATCTACACTTTTTCCAACTATTTTTTCAGTGCTATATCTTTTGTCAATATTTAAAGCTAAGAAAAAAACTATAAGAGCAAATACTACTAAAGAAATTGAAATTATTTTTGGGAAACTTATTTTCATTTTTTCAAAAAAGTTCTTAACAAACCTCCGCTAGCTGTAAGTAATGCAGCAAACCAAATCCATAGCATAAACGGCTTTATTTGAAATTTGACATTATAAAAATCAGATCCATCAATATTGCTCATGGTTAAATAAAGATCCTGTTGAAGATTAGTCTTTATCGCTGACTCAAAAGTTAATGTTTGGGGGTTGGTGTAAATTCTTATTTCAGGATTTAAATTTTTCTGATAGTTTTTATTTAAATCTAGAATATTAAAGTT
>CACGKZ010000010.1 GCA_902573835.1 uncultured Pelagibacteraceae bacterium | reverse complement strand
AAAAAATTGAAATTAAAACACCTGTAAAAAAACTTAAAATCAAAGAATTTTTTACGGTGCTAATAAACATTTTTGAAGACTTTTTCCCTATAGAATAGCCTACTATTCCCTCAGTAGAAAAAGCATAAGCATCTAAAAAAAAAGAAGAAATAAAAATTAGCTGGAGAAGAATTGCGTTTGCAGCTACATATTCTTCACCAAGAGTAGAGCCAAGATAAGTTATCCAAAAAAAGGAGAAAGTTAAAAGAATAGTTCTTATAAAAATATTAAAATTTATATTTAAAAGTTTAAATATTTTTTTAAAATTCAATAATTTTTTGTATGCAAATCTTGGAATAACTTTAAATTTTTTAATTATATAAAAATAAGTATAAACAGAAAATAACAAGACAGTGATGTAAGCAGATAATAATGTTCCAAATGCAACTCCCTTTACGTTTAAATCTAAAACATTTACAAAATATATACTAAAGCAGATATTAAGTATGCTAAGTGTGATAATAAGAAAGCTTGAAATTATAGTTCTTTGAATACCAAGAAAAAATCCTACTAATACATAAAGGGTCAACTCGGCTGGTGCAGAAAATACACGAATTGAAATATAATCTTTAATAAAAGAATTAGTTTCGGTGGAAACAGTAAATATTTGAAAAATAATATTTATCAAAATTGGTTCTGAAATAATTATTAAAAAGGCGATGATGAAAGCTATAAAAAAATTTCTTAGTATTATATTTACTAATTCTCTATAATCACTTTTTCCAAATGTTTGTGACACTAAACCAACTGTACCCATTCTTAAAAAACCAAAACTCCATAGGATAATAGTTAAAAAAGTTGATGCTATACTTACAGCGATTAGGTATTTTTCACTCTCTAAATGGCCCATAAGGCCTGTGTCTACGATACCAACTAAGGGTACAGCAAGATTTGAAAAAAAAATAGGAATGGATAATTTAAATATTTGCCATTTTGTAACATTAGAAGATAGCCTTAAACTGAACATGTCTATGGATAAATTATTCTTTATTATGAAACAATTAAATTATATAAGAAGTTAATAAAATGTTAGAACAATTTGTTATTGCTATACAAATCATACTAATTGATATTGTGATGGCCGCTGATAACGCGATCATTATAGGTCTTATCGCTGCAAATTTCGCCCCTCAAAATAAAAAGAAAATAATTGCTTGGGGAGTAGCAGGAGCTTTTATCTTTAGAATATTTTTTGCTTTTGGAACAGATTACATGCTTGAATATGCGTGGATAAAGATTTTAGGCGGATTGGCACTTTTATGGATTGTATACAATATTAGACAAGATTTGTTTGGAAAAAATAAAATTAAATCACCAGAATTAAAATCTAAAGAACCCGTATCATTTAAAACTGGTGTTTATAGAATTTTAATAGCCGATATAACTCTCAGTTTTGATAACGTATTAGGAGTAGTTGGAGCAGCAAAAGACTACTATTATTTAATGATAACAGGATTGCTTCTCTCAGTTTTTTTAGTTGCAACACTTGCAACTTATTTTGCTAATTATATTAAGGATCATAAATGGCTAGGTTATGTAGGAATATTTGTAATTATAATTGTTGCATTACAACTTATCATCGGTGGTTTAGTTAATCTTGAAATTCTAACAATAAAAGAGCAATACGAATTTTTATTTAGCATATGATAGATTTTTGTGTTTTGGGATCTGGAGTATCCGGGTCCACAATAGCAAATATTTTATCAAAAAAATACTCAGTGCATGTCTTTGATAAAGCCCGTGGCCCTGGAGGACGTTCATCAAATAAAAGATTTAAAAATAATTTATGTTTCGATCATGGTGTTCAATATATTTCTCCTAAATCAAAAATATTTGTTAAATATATAAAAAAACTTTACAAAAAGAAAATTTTAAAAACCTGGAATGCAAATCATTTAGATTTTACATTTGAGAAAAAAACTTCTTCAATAAAATACATAGGCAAAAAAGCAAATAATGATTTAGCTAAATATAATTTAAAAAATATAAAGAAATCATTTAACTCACCAATTACGAAGATTAATTTCAATAAATATTTTTGGGAAATAACTTTAGAAGATAAATCGAAATATAAATTTAAATCTCTAATATTAACTTGCCCTTTTCCTCAACTTAAAAGATTAGCAAAAAAATACTTACATAAGAAGATCTTGAAACTTAAAGTTCAGATGCAACCAAATATTACTGTTATGATAGCTTTTAAAAATCAAAAAAATCTACCTATTAGTTCGATCAAATTTAATGATAATATTTTAGCTTGGGCAGCTAATGAAAATAGTAAAAAAAGATTTAAATCTAATTTGAATTTATGGACACTTCAAGCGACAATAAATTGGTCAAAAAAAACTATAAACAAATATAAAATTGATAAATCAATAATGAGTCAATTAATCACGCGCTTTATTAAACTAACAGGCTTTGAAAAAAATAAAATAATTTTTAAAAAAATTCATGGTTGGAAGTATTCATATAACCTTCAAGAGACATCTTATTTAAGCTTATGGGATAAAAAATATAATTTAGGTATTTGTGGTGACTGGTTAAACGGTCCAAAGGTTGAAAACGCTTGGCTAAGTGCTAACGATCTTGCAAAAAAAATAAAATAATTAAAAAATTCCTTTGCTTCTTTTTGATTTATCTTTTATCGAAGATTTAACTTCAACATTTAAACCCATTAAATCTTTAGCCTTTAATTTAGAAAGATTTTGCACACAATTAAGAAATCGATCGGATTCTTTTGTAGAAATAATTCCATCAGTCAAAGTTTTAAATTTATTTATGTACTCTTTACGTTTAAAAGGTCTCTTTCCAGCTGGATGAGCATCGGCGACGTTTATTTCTTCTGATATCATAGATCCATCTCTCATAGTAATGACTACTTTTCCGCCGAAACATTTATTTTTAGGGTTAGGATCGTGATATTTTTCAGTCCATTTTGAATCCTCTTTAGTAGAGATTTTACGCCAAAGTTCTACTGTGCTTTTTCTTTGTGCTCTTTGAGGGGTATAGGATTTGACGTGATGCCATGCACCGTCTTCAAGTGCTACTGCAAAAATATACATTATAGAATGGTCTAAAGTTTCCCGGCTTGCTTTGGGATCCATTTTTTGAGGATCGTTTGCTCCAGTACCGATTACGTAGTGAGTATGATGACTTGTTTCAATAACAATATTTTCGATATCATTTATGTTGGGAATTTTTTTATGTAAACTTCTAGCTAGATCAATTAAAGCTTGGGATTGATATTCTGCTGAATGTTCTTTTGTATAAGTCTCAAGTATTGCTTTTTTAGGCTCATTAACATTTGGTAATGGAACTATATATTCTTTATCAGGTCCTGATAAAACATATGCAATAACACTATCTTCTCCCTCGTATATTGGAGATGGTGCACCCTCACCTCTCATACATCTATCTACAGCTTCTACCGCAAGCTTACCTGCATGAGCTGGTGCAAAAGCTTTCCAGCTAGAAATTTCTCCTTTTCTAGATTGTCTTGTTGAAACAGTGATATGTAATGCTTGCTGAACAGATTGATAAATTTGATCTGTTTTTAAATTTAATAAACTTCCTAATCCAGCTGCTACACTAGGACCTAAGTGAGCTATGTGATCAATTTTATGTTCATGTAAGCAAATACCTTTTACTAAATTAACTTGTACTTCGTAACCTGTAAGTATTCCTTTAATTAAATCTTTACCATTACATCCTTTTTGTTGAGCAACTGCTAGGATTGCAGGTATATTATCACCTGGATGACTGTAATCTGCTGCCAAAAAAGTATCGTGAAAGTCTAATTCTCTTACAGCTGTTCCATTTGCCCATGCAGCCCATTCACAATCCACTTTAATTTTTGGGTTTAAACCAAAGACAGTTGCTCCAGATTTTCTTGAATGCGCTAAAGCCATTGCTCTTGCTGAAATAACAGGTCTTCTATTAAATGAAGCAATAGCAACTGATGCGTTATCAATAATTCTATTAATAACCATATCAACTGCATCTTTATCAATTTTTGCTTTATCTGAGGCGATTTCTGCAATTTTCCAAGCTAATTGATCTTCTTTTTTAAGATTTGATTTTGATGGATAAACTTTTACTTTGATATCTCTCATCTAATTAGCAAGCATATTTCTTAAAACGTACTGTAAAATTCCTCCATTTTTGTAGTACTCAACTTCATTAGCAGTGTCAATTCTACAAAGCATTTGAATTTTTTTACTTGTTCCATCTTGATATTTAATCTCACAAGTTACTTCTTGTCTTGGCTTAACGCCTTTATCAATATTAATAACCGAAACTAATTCTGCACCTGTAATATTTAATTTCTTTCGGTCAAAACCCTCTTTAAATTGAAGAGGTAAAACTCCCATTCCAATTAAATTTGATCTATGAATTCTTTCAAAACTCTCTGCTAAGACAGCTTTAATTCCTAAAAGCTTAGTTCCTTTAGCTGCCCAATCTCTCGATGAACCTGTTCCATATTCTTTACCAGCGATAACAACTAAATCATTCTTTCTTTTTTTATATTCCATTGCAGCATCGTATACGCTCATTACTTTTCCATCTGGCTGTAACGTTGTAAACCCACCCTCAGTGCCAGGAGCCATTTCATTTCTTATTTTAATATTACCAAAAGTTCCTCTCATCATTACTTCATGATTTCCTCTTCTTGCACCGTAAGAGTTAAAATCTTTTTGTTGTATTTGATGCTTCATAAAATAATCACCTGTTGGGCTATCTTTTTTTATACTTCCTGCTGGTGAAATATGATCTGTAGTTACTGTGTCAGCTAATAGTAAAAGAATTCTTGCGTCATTAATTGGTTTAAATCCTTCTGGTTGATCTGGTAAATCATCAAAAAATGGTGGTCTTTTCACATATGTAGAATTAGCTTCCCAGTTATAAATATCACTATCTGTTGTATTGATAGCTTGCCATTCTTTAGGTCCTTCAGAAACATTTGAATATCTTTGCTTAAACATATCTGCATTTAAAGAACTTAACATTAAATCTTCAATCTCTTTATTGCTTGGCCAAATGTCTTTTAAAAAAACATCTTTGCCATTTTTATCTTTACCAAGTGCAGATTTATACATATCAAAATTCATGTTACCTGCCAGAGCATAAGCTACAACAAGTGGGGGTGAAGCTAAGTAATTTGCTTTTACATCTGGATTAATTCTTCCTTCGAAATTTCTATTTCCAGATAAAACTGAAACAGCGTAAAGATCATTTTTGTTTATTGCATCTGATATATTTTGATTTAAAGGCCCAGAGTTGCCAATACAAGTAGTACAGCCATAACCAACTAAATTAAAACCAAGTTCATCTAAATATTTATTTAAACCTGCTTTTTTTAAATAGTCAGTTACAACTTGTGATCCTGGTGCTAATGAAGTTTTTACCCAAGGTTTAACTTTAAGTCCTTTTTCATGAGCTTTCTTCGCTAAAAGACCTGCGCCAATCATTACGCTCGGATTTGAGGTATTTGTGCATGATGTTATCGCAGCTATTACAATATCACCATCTTTTATATTAAAGTCGGCCCCTTCAACCTTAGCTTCAATAGACTTATCTTTATTTGCATTTTCTTTATAAACTTTTGCAAAAGCAGTTGAGGCCTCTGTAAGTAAAACTTTATCCTGTGGTCGTTTTGGTCCAGAAATGCTTGTAACTACACTACTAACATCTAATGAAAGAGTATCGGTGAACACAACATCATTGCTTGCCCAAAGACCTTGTTCTTTTGAATATTGCTCTACTAAATCTATTGTTTCTTGATCTCTTCCAGATAATTTTAAATATTTAAGAGTTTCGTCATCAACTGGAAAGAAACCACATGTAGCTCCATATTCAGGAGCCATGTTTGCGATCGTTGCTCTATCAGCTAAAGTTAAATTTTTTAAACCCTCTCCATAAAACTCAACAAATTTTCCAACTACACCTTTTTTTCTTAGCATTTCAACAATAATTAAAACTAAGTCTGTTGCAGTTGTTCCTTCTTTTAATTTTCCTTTAAGCTCTACGCCAACGACTTCTGGAATTAACATTGAAATTGGCTGACCTAACATTGCAGCCTCAGCTTCTATTCCTCCAACACCCCAGCCTAAAACTGATAATCCATTAACCATTGTTGTATGACTATCGGTTCCAACTAAAGTATCTGGATAAGCATATAAATCATTTCCACTTTTTGATGACCAGACAACTTTGGATAAATATTCTAAATTTACTTGGTGACAAATTCCTGTCCCTGGAGGTACAACTCTAAAATTATCAAATGCTTTCTGTCCCCATTTTAAAAATGAGTATCGCTCACCGTTTCTTAAAAATTCTCTTTCAACATTTTGATTAAATGATTTTCCGGATGCATATTCATCGACCATTACTGAATGGTCTATAACTAAATCAACAGTAGATAATGGATTAATTTTTTCTGGATCTTTATTTTTATCTTTAACGGCGTCTCTCATGGCTGCTAAATCGGCAATGGCCGGAATTCCTGTGTAATCTTGCAATAAAGTACGTGCAGGTCTGTATGCAATTTCTATATTTGATTTTTTGTTTTTAAGCCAATCTTTTAAAGCTAATATTTGTTTTTTATCTACCGTTACATTGTCCTCATATCTCAGAAGGTTTTCTAATAAAACTTTGAGTGACTTTGGTAATTTAGATATGCCCTCTAAACCATTTTTTTCTGCAGTTTTTAAATTGAAGTATTTATAATCTTTACCAGAAGAATTAAGAGTATCTAATGATTTAAAGGAATTTTTACTATTAAATTTCATGCGCTATACATAAAACAAAATTACGCAAACGATAAGCAAAAAAGACATGGTGTAATTGAAATTCTTAATAAATTTATCACTTGTGGCGAATTTTCTCATATATTTTCCCATTAAACACCAAGCAGTTTGACTGCCAACGGCCATAAAGAACCAAACCGACGTTAGGATTATTGAGTCTCTCAAATAATTGTTTTCAGTATCTATGAAGAGAGAAATGGAAGTTAATCCAACAATAATGCTTTTTGGATTTATAAACTGAAACCAGAAAGTATTTAGAAATGTTACTGGTTTCGGATCAATTTTATTATCTTTTGTTTGGCCGCCAAATGAAAGCTTAAATGCCATATATAATAGATAAATTGATCCAAGAATTTTTATTGTGGTTTGAATAAATTTATATTTCTCAAAAACTGCAGCTGATGTTAATTGCAAAAGTATAATCAAAAGCGTCCATCCAATTATTACGCCAAGCATTGTAGGTATAGCTTTTCTAAAACCAAAGTTAAATGCCGTATAAGATGTCATTATATTATTAGGTCCAGGTGAAAAAGCTGTAGCAATACCAAATAGGATTAATGGAAGAATTTGCATTTTTGTTTAGTGTGGAGCTCTAAATCTATTATGACAGGATGAGCAATTATTCCACATTAACTCTTTTTGAATTTTTTGAAAATCTTTCACTGTGTTAATAGCTTTAGTTAATTCAATCATATCGTCTGAAGCTTTTTGCATCAATGCATTAAATTCATCTTTATTTTCCCAAATACTTGGTAAAGCCTCTGTTTTAAAGCCTTCTTGTGTATTTTCAGGAAAATAATTTAACAGTTCTTTATAGTTATTTGAAATTTTTTCCATAAGAGGTTTGGCTTCATCTATTCTTTTTGACTTTAATAAAATAGATATTTTTTTAGCGTTTTGATAGTTCGCGCTAAACATAGCTTTTCTTCCTTTAATAATTTCTTCTACACTTTGATTAGAATGTGACGGTATAAAAAAGATTGAAAAAAAGATTAATATTAAAATTAATTTTTTCATATTTTATATTGTCATGAATACAGAGAATTTCCCATCAATTAATTGATAAATAACATAAGGCTCTTCTTTTTCTCCAGGCATCCCAGGTGTTCCTATTGGCATCCCAGGTAAAGCTATACCGTCTATATCAGGTTGTTCTTTTAACAATTTATTAACTGCCTGAAGTGGAACGTGACCTTCTATAAAGTATTTACCCATAATAGTAGTATGACAAGACTGCATTTCAAGTGGAATGTTGTATTTTTTTTTTATTGAATGAAGGCTTCTCATATCTGTCTGCTTTACATTAAATTTTTCCTTTTCTAAAAACAAAACATATCCATAACAACATCCACACGATGGTGTTTTAAAAACCTCAACATTCAATTTATTTTTATTTGTGTTTGCTAGTACTTCTTGTTTATCTGCGACAAAATTAAAAGCAAAAAAAAGTGATGTGGATAAAATTAATAATATAATGAGCTTATTGAAATTTTTTAAAGTCATATGAAATTATAATTAATAATGAAGATATTTAATAGCAATAAAGAATATGGTCTATTGGGCAAATTGTTCCATTGGATTACTTTTTTAGCTTTATTATTACAGGTTCCGTTTGGTTTTTATTTAGTCAGTCTTGAATTTTCAAATGAGAGGATAGAGCTTGAAAACATTCACATATTAGTTGGTATAACAATTTTTTATATTACTTTGTTTCGATTAATTTGGAAATTTTTTAACACTAGTCCTTCTGAAACTAAAAGTTTTTTTAAAGGACAGGTTTTCATCGGAAAAGCCAATCACTTTTTGTTATATGTAAGTATATTTACCATAACTATTTCAGGTATACTAAAAAAACTATATATGGGAGAAACACTTAATTTCATATTTTTTAAATACGGTTTTAAAAAGGATAATTTTATTTTAGCTGACGCTTACTATGATGTTCATGTTTATGCTAATTATTTACTTTTGGCACTTGTAACACTTCATATTCTTGCAGTAATAGCTCACCATTTTATTTTTAAAGATAAAATTCTAAAAAAAATAATATAAATTAAAAAAAATTTTTAATTACTAAGCAATATCCAAACCATTTTCGGTTTTTTGAGAAGGATGCACTAAGACAACTTTTCCATCTTTTTCTATTGCTCCAAGCACTAAAACCTCTGATACTACACCAGCTATATTCTTGGTTGGAAAATTACACACCCCGATAACTTGTTTGCCTACCAAATTATCAGCATTATAGTAATGCGTGATTTGAGCTGAAGATTGTTTGATACCAATTTCTTTTCCAAAATCAACTTTTATTATTAAAGATGGTTTTCTTGCTTTTTCGTTTTTTTTTACTTCTAAAACTGTGCCGACCTTGATTGAGACCTTTTTAAAATCTTCATAGTTAATTTCCATTTTATCTCCTTATAAAAAAAAGGGGGCTTTCGCCCCCTTTTAAATTTTTAAGTTAAATAATTATAATTGTTTATAATTACCTTTGCTCCACTCATAAAAAACGTAACCTGGTAAACTTACGTCACCTTTTTTATCAAAGCTTAAAGTTCCAAGCACTGTATTGAATTTTCCTTTTTTCATTGCTTTAAGAACCTTTTTTCTATCAAGAGATCCAGCTTGAGTTGCAGCTTGTTCAAATACTTGTAACGCAGCATATGAATAAAGCACGTAACCTTCTGGTTCAATTCCTGCAGCTTTGAACTTTTTAACTAATGGTGCAGCTTCTGGATTATTTCTTGGGTCTGGACTGAAAGTCATTAAAGTACCCTCACCAGCATCACCAGTAATTTGCCAATACTCTGCGGTTACTAGTGCGTCTCCACTGATCAATTTAGTTTTCATACCTTGGTCTCTCATTTGTCTTACGATTAGACCACCTTCAGTATGGTAACCTCCAAGATAAACAGCTTCGATACCGTTTGATTTAAGTTTTGAAACTAAAGCAGAATAATCTTTTTCGCCTGCTGTTATAGCTTCGTACATAGTTTCTTTTAGTCCACCTTTATTCATGTTTTTCTTAGTAGCATCTGCTAAACCTTTTCCATAAGCAGTTTTATCATGAATAATTGCAACTTTTTTTCCACTGTATTCTTTTGCTAAGAATGCGCCAGCGACTTCACCTTGCTGGTCATCTCTACCGCAAACTCTAAATACATTCGGTCCACCTTTATCTGTGAACGCTGGATTAGTTGATGCTGGAGATACTTGGATTATACCTTCTTCAGTGTAAACTTTAGAAGCTGGTATAGAAGATCCTGAACAGAAATGTCCAGCAACATAAGTTACTCCTTGACCTGCAAATTTGTTTGCTACAGCCACAGCTTGTTTTGGATCACAAGCGTCATCACCTATTACTAATTTAACTTTTTCTCCCAAAATACCACCTTTTGCATTAGTATCTTTTAACCACATTTCAGCACCAGCTTTTAACTGAGCACCAAAAGATGCGTATTGACCACTCATTGGTCCAGCAGAAGCTACAACAACGTCAGCTTTTGCAGTTATTGATCCTAATAAAAAGATTGAAGCAATTATTGAAAGAATATTTTTCATAATCTTAAACATATGTTCCTCTTTTTGTTGTTAATTAATTAATTAATTTTGATTATTGAACACTACCTAAGGTTTTTTGTAAATATGGAAAAATGTTATTTTTTTCCACCACCCTCTAAATAAGCGGCTTGAATATCCTTGTTTTTCAATAGGTCTTGACCGGTTCCCTCTAATGTTACATTTCCGTTGACTAAAACATAACCTCTGTCCGCTAACTCTAAAGCCTTTTTGGCATTTTGTTCAACTAAGAAAATGGTAACTTTTTTCTCTTTATTTATATTTTTAATTGCCACGAAAATTTGGTTAACAAGTTTTGGAGCTATACCTAAAGAAGGTTCATCTAAAAGAAGCATTTTCGGCTTAGCCATCAAAGCTCTACCTATAGCTAACATTTGTTGCTCACCTCCTGATAATGTTCCTCCCCTTTGGCTAAGTCTGTCTTTTAAAACTGGAAATAAATCGTAAACATCTTTTACGTCGTTATCAAAGTTTTTTCCTTTATCATTTGATGAAGCACCTAATCTCAAATTATCTTCCACTGATAATCTTGAAAATATTCTTCTTCCTTCAGGAACTTGTGAAATACCCAAGTTTACAATGTCATGTGGTGGCAAACTTTCAATATTTTTTTCATCAAATTTAATTTCGCCTGTTGCAGCTTTATTTACTCCGCTAATTGTCATTAGCAAAGTCGATTTACCCGCTCCATTAGATCCTATTAAAGAGACGATTTCTCCACTATTCACCTTTACATTTACTCCTCTTAAGGCCTGTATATTTCCATAAAAAGTTTCAACATTAGAAATTGATAACATTATTCCTCCGTACCTAAATAAGCCTCGATAACTTCAGGGCTATTTTTTGTTTCTTTAGCAGATCCTTGAAAAATCTTTTTTCCATAATTTAAAACTACAACATGATCTGATATTTCCATTACAACGCTCATATCGTGCTCTATTAGAAGAATGCCTGTTTTTTTTTCATTTTTTATAAATAAAAGTAATTTGTTTAACTCAGCAGACTCTTTAGCGTTGAGCCCTGCAGCTGGTTCATCTAGACATAACAAATGTGGATTAATACACATGGCTCTTACAATCTCTAATTTTCTTTGATCTCCGTAAGGTAAATCACCAGCATCGTCGTCTGCTCTGTGCGTTAAACCAATTATATCTAACCAGTATTTTGAAATTTCTACCGCTTCTTTTTCTTCTTTTATAAAAGAAGGTGAGTTAAATAATCCAAGAATAGTAAAACCAGAAGCATCCATTAATTTGTTGTGCTGCGCAACCATGAGGTTTTCCAAAACTGACATTTGTGGAAAAAGCCTTATGTTTTGAAAAGTTCTGGCAACTCCAGCTTTTTGTGCCACTTTAAAATCAGAAAATTTTCTCAGGTTTAATCTTTCATTTTCTTTATTTAAAAACATTGAGCCAGCAGTAGCCTTATAAAAACCTGTTAAGCAATTAAATACAGTTGTTTTGCCTGCACCATTAGGACCTATTATTGAAGTAATTTTATCTTTGTCAGCAGAAAAAGATAAATTATCAATAGCCACTAGACCTCCAAATTTCATTGTTAAGTTTTCTACATCTAATAATTTTTGACTCATTATGATGAACTCTTTTCTAATGTTATTGTTGGTTTTCTTGTGGCCAAAATTCCTCTTGGTCTAAAAATCATGATTAAAACCATGGCACCACCAAATGCAATCATTCTATAAGACTCGAAGTCCCTGAAAACTTCAATTAGTCCTATTAAGAAAACAGTAGCTAAAACAACTCCAGTCTGAGAACCCATTCCACCAAGTACTACAATTGCTACTATTATTGCTGACTCAATAAAAGTAAAACTCTCTGGACTTATAAACGCTTGTCTTGTTGCGAAAAATGAACCTGCAAATCCTCCAAACATCGCTCCAATAGCGAAGGCAGTAAGTTTTGTATTTCTTGGATTTACGCCTAATGATTTACATGCGATTTCATCCTCTCTTAAAGCTTCCCAAGCTCTTCCAATTGGAAGTCTTCTTATCTTAATTGTAAAAAGATTAGTAATTAAAGCTAAAACTAATATTAAGTAATATAAGAAAATAATTCTTTGCATTGGATCATATTCAATGCCAAAAAAAGTATGAAATGTTTGTTCTCCTTCATCTGGAAAACTTTTAAAAGGTAAACCAAAAAAAGAAGGTCTTGGTATTCCCGTTAGTCCGTCAGGACCTTTAGTAAGTTGATACCAATTTAAAAGTAAAATTCTGATCATTTCTCCAAATGCAAGTGTTACAATCGCTAAATAATCTCCTCTTAATCTTAAAACTGGAAAACCTAAAAGAACTCCGAACATAGCTGCGAATATTCCAGCTATTGGTAAACAAATCCAGAATGACCAGCCAAAATGAATTGCGAATAATGCGTATGAATATGCACCTACTGCATAAAAGGCTACGTATCCTAAATCTAATAAACCTGCTAAACCAATTACAATATTTAAGCCCCATCCAAGCATAATGTAAGTTAACATCATGATAGCGATATCCATTAGGTACCTGTCTGTAAAAGGAAGAAAAGGGAAAATTACTGAAAAAATAATTGCTGTTAAAGCTATTTGATAACCTTTTGTATCTAAAAAATTACTTATTGATTTACCTATACTTGATTGAATTCCAGTTTTTTGATCTCGATTATAAACGTAAAGATTTGTAAGGAATCTTCCGACAGCACAAACTACGACTATAATTAATACAATGAACCATTTAGGATGAACTTCAAGAACTTCATTTTTTGCAACTGTCCTTAAACCTACTATTGGACCGAAAAGTGCAAGGGCTATTAAACCAGTGAATAAACTATCTTTGATTGACGTTTGAAGAAATTTTTTTTCCATATTAAACCTTTTCAATATCTGGTTTTCCTAAAAAACCAGTTGGGAAAAAAATTAATACGACAACCAAAACTGTAAACGCCGCAATATCTTTATATTCAATTGAAATATATCCTGACCAGAATACTTCAATTAAACCTATTAATAATCCACCAAGCATAGCGCCAGGAACAGATCCAATTCCACCTAATACAGCAGCCGTAAAAGCTTTAATACCTGCTAAAAATCCTATGTAGAAATCTATTACACCATAATACATAACAAACATCATTCCAGCTACCGATGCCAAAGAAGAACCAATTATAAATGTAATTGAAATAGTTCGATCCACATTAATTCCCATTAATGCAGTCATTGTCCTGTCTTGTTCACAAGCTCGTTGCGCTCTCCCCAAAGCAGTTTTAGTAATTAGAAGAGTGAAAATTGCCATTAAAATTATTGTCACTAAAACTATAAATATTTGAAGATAGCTTAAAGAAACTGTAAAACCTGTATCCTCCATAAAAGTAAATCCGCCCTGAATAACAGGTTGTAACGTTTTAATTCTAGCTCCTTGTGCTGCTTGAACATAATTTTGCAATACAATTGACATTCCTAAAGCAGAAATAAGTGGAGCAAGTCTAAAAGATTTTCTCAACGGTTTGTAAGCTAGTTTCTCAACAGTCCAGCCATAACAAGCTGTAAATACCATGGCTATTAGTAAAGTGAGTAACAAAACTATTGGTAGAGCAATACTGGTAAGTGCGAAAAGAATAAAAGAAATTAAAGCAATAAATGCTCCTACCATAAAGATATCTCCATGAGCAAAATTTATCATTCCGATTATGCCGTAAACCATGGTGTAACCAATTGCTATCAGGCCATAAACCGAGCCTAATGTTACACCGTTTATTAACTGTTGTAAGAAATACGCTGTATCCATATAAAGTTTAAAATTTTTTAAAGATGCTATTTAAAACTTTTTGTTGGACTTTGTAAAATTTCTTTTTTTTGAGCTCTTTAAGCACGAAAGCATTGGTTCCCCCAGGGGTTTGTGATTCTACTACCAGTTGATTTAAAGATATTTTGTTTTTGTTCACTGCATCCTCAGAAAGAGCCAAAAAGAGTTCTCTCGTATAACTCTCCGCTTTATTTCTTTTTATTCCTTTAGAGACCAACCAATTACTTGTCTCATTTAATAAATTATAAAAGGAAGCCATAAATGAAGAGGTTGCCCAAAAACTTTTTGACGTATTTTCACTTTTTAATTCGATTACTTTTCCTAAGTGTTTAAAAAAATTTTTTAATTTATTATCTTCTGGGCAAATTATAATTGGTCCCTTTCTCATTCCTATAAAAGGCAAAGGAATTACTCTTGATATGTTTCTGTTTTTTGTAATTTTTTTTAATTGGTTTATATTAATAGTTGAAATTAAACTTATTATTTTTTTTGATTTATCAAATCTTAATCTTCTCAATATTTTATTTCCTACATTGGGAGTGACTGCCAAGAAAACCCAAGAAGAGCTATCTAATACTTGTTGATTGTTATTAGAAACAATCACTTTTTTAAATCTTTTACTTAATTTTTTTGATATTAATTTATTTCGAGGGGAGATGAAAATTTTTTTGATTTTAATCTTAGATTTAAAAATGCCTTCAATAATTGAAGATGTAATATGACCTGAACCTATAAATCCTATATTCATAAATAATGCAGAATAACCAGTCTATACCAATTAATAAAGAAAATTTTAAACTCATTTTTTCAAAAGAGTTTGTTTTAGTAATAATATTTTCAATACCCGCAGCAATTTCTGCAGAATATTTTAGTATTCCTTTAGCATGGTTTTTGGGTCCAATGGTTATTACTTCGTTAATGTCTCTTTTTGGATTAAAACTTGTAATGCCTAGATTGGTCCTTAGTATAATTCTAATTTTACTTGGACTTTATATTGGAAACTACATTGACAAAAATTTATTTTCACAAATGCATCAATGGATTTGGACTTCCTTAATAATGTTAGGATACATTATCTTAAGTGTTTTATTTGTCTCTAAATACCTTGAAAAATTTTCTGGATATGAAAAAAAAACATCAATTTTTTCTGCAGCTCCAGGGGCTTTAGGCCCATTGCTTATTTTAGCTGAAGATGAAAAATCTGATCTAAGTCAAGTTGCAACATCTCATTTAATAAGGTTAATTATTATTATTACTGTTTTTCCGTTTGTTGTAGATAGTTTTTATGATCAAAACAGAATTGAAAAGATAGACGAAGTTCTTGATCAAAATAATTATGATTTATTAATTTTAATTGCTTTATCTTTAATTATTATTTTTATTTTTGATAAAATTAAAGTCCCGGCGGCACTTTTAGCTGGCACACTTGTTGCTAGTGGATTATTGCAGATTACTGAAGTTGCAAGCTATAAATTATCTCCAGGTATAATCGATTTTTGTTTATTAATACTTGGATCATCAGTAGGCTGTAGATTTGCCAACAAAACATTTAGTGAAATTGGAAAAAACGCATTACATAGTTTTGTAGCAACATTTTTCTTAGTCGCTCTAGGTCTTCTGGCTGCATATGTAGCAAGTTTAGTGATAGATAAAAATTTTTTTACTCTGTTATTATCCTACTGTCCCGGTGGAATTTATGAAGTTGCAGTAATTGCAATTTTTTTTGATCTGGACCCTGAATTTGTATCATTTCACCACATAATTAGATTATTGATGATCTTGTTCATTGTGCCAGTAATCTTGCGGTTAATGCAGAAAAAAACCTAATTTTAACCTCTCGTTTTTGACATTAATAAAAATTTAGAGTTAAATTTGTTATGGCAAATTTTTTTGATCTAGTAGGAAGAATAATGATTTCGGCTATTTTTTTATTTAGCGGAATTAACAAAATCTTTAGCTATGATGGTACTGTAGGCTGGATGGAAAGTTTCGGCATGCCAGGATTTTT
>CACGKZ010000009.1 GCA_902573835.1 uncultured Pelagibacteraceae bacterium | reverse complement strand
TACATTTTTTTAAGGCTAGATTAAAAGCTTTTGCATAACCTAAATTTTCAGTTGGTATTATTACATTTGTATTTTGAAATTTTTTTTCTAATTTTCTTGTTGATTGAATCATAGAATTTTCAATTATAATTATTTGATGTTTTTTTTTAAAATTCGATAAAATTTTTTTTATTAAATGATTACTTTGAAATGATATTATAATAACTGATAGTTTCATAATTACGATGGTAGCGAGGGGCGGAGTCGAACCGCCGACCCCAGGCTTATGAGTCCTGTGCTCTAACCAACTGAGCTACCTCGCCATTGATATAAGTTATAATACATCTCACCAAACTTTCAATAATTTAGTACTTATGTAAAGTTGGATACATTCTAAGTGTAAAAGGTAATTTCATAGGATTAATAAATTTATTTACACTATCCGATAGCATATAATTGCCTAATCTTGCATAAGACAAATAATTTAATTTTTTTATATAAGTACTAAACCAAAAAGAGTTAAATCTTTCCATTAAGAAGGCAGGAATTCGAGAATTATATCCATGCAATATATTAATTTTGTCACAATAAGCGTAGCATTTATCTAGCCAAGGAAATAAAGTGTTGCAATATTCATCAAATAAATCCGCTGTTGTTAAAAAAAAAGTAATACTTAAAGAATTGGAATTTATATAATTTTTAAAATCATTTTTAATTTTACCGTCTAAAAAATCTGCACATTCCACCATTATATTTTTCCCATGTACTTTTTCAAATTGTTGAAGAACGGTATCCTCTTTAAAAATAATTGGCTGTACTTGAATAGCTTCAGATTTTGAAAAAAGATCATTGTTTGGTTGCAATAACTTAGAATATAAACTTGATATTGAGTATTTTTGTTTCTTATTGTAGCATTTATCTAGCCATAACTTTCTATAATTACAAGAACCAATCCAGTTATTTTTATTCATGTTTTTTATTTCATTTTTCCAAATCCAATATAAACCCGATGCCTCACCATAATATTTATTTAAATAAGAGATGTTGGCGCCTTGTTTTTCACTCAAAAAATTATTAGGAAATTGATTGTTGCCTAATCCTAAAGGCAAAATATGTTTCGGCAATTTCTCTAAAATTTTATAATTTTTAATCGTAAAACAATAAATTTTTAAATCTGTCATTCGGCTATTTAAAGTATTTTTTTAAAAACTTGTTATTTATTTTTTTTTTTAAAAAATTAGTAAATTTATTCAATCGTATTAATGGTACTGTTTTAATGTAATTTTTAAATTTATTAACAAAGATTTCATTACCTTTCCATGTGAGATCTTCTATGGAGTGATTTTGACCACTATTAACAACTTTTTTATTTTTTAATGTCTTTGATCGATTTATTCTGAAACAAACTATACTTTCATAAAATTCTACAGAATAAATATATTTCTTAAGAGAAAAATTTTTTTTAATATTTAAATCCATATCAATATTTGAATTTAAATCATCAACTAGAGATTTGGCAAAGTTAATAAAGGAGAATTTTTTGCTTGAATTATACTCACTTACGTAGCTTGTGTGCGTATCTTCAATCATCAAAATACCTTCATCATTTATATTCTTAACAGCATTCACTGTAGTTATAATTTGATCCAAATTAGTATGTCCTCCATCATCTAGTATAATGTCCACGTTTCCAAATTTATTAAAAAAACTTTTCCAAAATATTTCATCTGATTGATTGCCTATCTCAACAAATATATTTTTATCCAAATTTTCAAATTTTTTGCACTCAGGATTTATGTCTATACCAATTATTTTTGAGTCTTTTCCAAAATATTCTTTCCACATTTGAAGAGAGCCTCCATTAAATATTCCAATTTCAACAAATATTATTTTTTGATCTTTGAATTTTTTGAAATAATTTTCATAAATAGGAAAATATTTTTCCCATTTCACTGAATAATCCTTTAATTTTAAAAATTTTTCTTTTAATTCAGACATAGATAAACTTTAGTTTATACTCTTTTCAAGCTCTTTTAAATCGACAAATATATCACCCAACTGGTTAGGAAAATTATATTTGAGACTTTGAGTTTCACTTAACAAATTTATATAATCAAGATTTAATTTTTGTCCTAAATTTTTAAGTTGATCGCCAACATGTGATGGTTTTATTTCGACTATTTTTGTATTAGGTCGACAAAATAAAAGATTTGAAAATCCGGCTCCATGTAATCCAACAATTTTATTAGCATGGTGGAAAATATTTATTTGTTCAACGAAACTATGCGTAGATAATTTAATTATCTTGAAACCTTTTTTAACTAAAAATTCTTTAACTTCTTTGTTGTTTATTATCTTTCTTAGATGCTTAATATTGGAAGTGGAATCGTCTCTATCAATAAATATTTGATCATATTTTTTTTCAAAATTTACTTTAATCTTTAGTTCGTCCTTATAGAAATTTATTATCCAATCAGGTACGTTTTCATTATCCTTTAAAGGGTCATTTAATATGACACATGGGTGATCTACAGCAATTATTTCGTCTGCATAAATATGTCTAAAAGTTTGACTAGATAGTCTTTTTGAAATCGGTATGTTTAATAAATCTAGACTTTGCTTTTGAAAAGGTAAATCAATTCTAGGAAAAAGGAAATAATCTATATCTCTTAATTTAATTTTCTCTCTTAATATTACCAATCTTGGCAATACATCAAAAAGCCAATGATAATAATTGTTGTTGCCTCCCCCTCCTGTTAAAAGTGAAAAAACTTTTCCTCTTAATTTTTTTTGAATTCTCGGCGTTCCCTTATTGAAAATAGTATTATATTTGGCCTCAGCCATTTTGTTGTCTCTAAATTGAAAAGACGGTCCATCTATTAAATAATTGTCTCTTATTATTGCAGTGTCATGTACTGTGTCTGTATAGAGTCTACTATTTTGGCAAAAATAAATTGAGTACTTATGTTTAGCACCAAAAAATACCTCTTTAATATCGTTTTTGTTATTTAGTTTTATTATACCCTTTATTTTTCCGTGAAAGGCTTTAAAAATAAAATATATTAATTGCTTATATATATTTTGAAATTTTTTTTTCATTAAGTTAAATATAGTAATAACGTTATTTTTAATATAGTTTGAACAAAATATAAAACATTTTAAATTACACTAATGAGAAAAAAAGCTTTAATTACAGGTATCACCGGGCAAGATGGTTCTTATTTAGCTGAATTTCTTTTAAAAAAAAAATATCAAGTACATGGATTAATTCGAAGGGTTGCCGCTGAAGATAAGACGCATCGTCTTTGGCGATTAAAAAATATTGTTAATAAAATTACTCTTCATGCTGCTTCACTGGAAAGTTACGCAAGTATTGTTAAAATTATACAAAAAATTAAACCTGAAGAAGTTTATCATCTTGGAGCTCAAAGTTATATTGATTACGCTTTTAAAGATGAATTTTCTACCATTAATACAAATATTAATGGAACCCATTTTATTCTGTCCGCTATAAGAGATTTTTCACCAAAGACTAAATTTTATTTTGCAGCATCCTCAGAAATGTTCGGAAAGGTTCAACAAATTCCACAAACTGAAAAAACACCTTTTTACCCAAGATCAACTTACGGTATTTCAAAAGTTGCGGGTTATGACTTAACAAGAAATTATAGAGAAGCTTATAATCTATTTTGCTGTAGCGGAATTTTGTTTAACCACGAGTCACCTAGGAGAGGTTTCGAGTTTGTAACAAGAAAAATTACACATGCAGTTGCAAGAATAAAATACGGTTTACAGAAAGACTTAAAACTAGGAAATATGGATGCGAAAAGAGATTGGGGTCACGCAGAAGATTATGTACGCGCAATGTGGTTAATGTTGAACAGAAGAACCCCAGAAGACTTTGTAATAAGTTACGGAAAACAATACTCTGTTCGAGATTTCGCAAAACTAGCTTTTAAATTTGTAAATTTAGATTATAAAAAATTTGTTAAAGTTGACAAAAGCCTTCAGAGACCTGCTGACGTTCAGTATTTATTGGGTAATTGCTCGAAAGCTAAAAGGGTTCTTAAATGGAAGCCTAAATACAGTTTTGAAGATTTAGTAAAAGACATGGTAAAAGCAGATTTAGAATTCGTGGAGAAATACGGTTATTAGCTTTTTTAAATTATTTCAAACTTTGGTAGTGGGAAGATAAATTTAGTCCCTTTTTTTAAAATGTTTTTTTCTCTTTTTAAAATTTCTTTTTTAAAGTGCCATGGTAAAACAAGATAATAGTCTGGTTTCATCTGTCTCGAATTTTCTTCAGATATAATTTGAATTTTTGACCCTGGTGTAACTAATCCATACTTATTTTTATTTCTTTCAGCTGCAAAACTAATTTTTTTATTATCTATGTTAAAATATTGCAATAAAACATTACCCTTTGTTGATGCGCCATAACAATGAATATTTTGATTATTTTTTTTGATATATTTAATTTTATTATTTAGCCGAGTTTTTAAAAAATTTATCTTTTGAATAAATTCTTTAAATGTTCTTACTTTATTAAGTTTTAATTTTGACTCATTAATTAGGGTTTTTTTGATTACTTTATTTTTTGATTTAATTTTAGAATTTTTGTGGCAAATATAATATTGTTTGCTGCTTCCGTTAATAAAATTTTGTTTTATATCAAATACTCTTAATTCGTTTTTTTTTACTAATTCAATAATTACTTTACTGCTATAATACTCCAAATGTTCATGACAAATAGTATCAAACATTTTGTATTTGATAATTGAAGCTAAATCTGCAAATTCAAGTAAAAAAACACCTTCGGGCAAAAGTAATGTTTTAACATCTCTTAAAAACTTATTTGGGTTTAATAAATCATAAAAAACTGAAAGTGCTGATATTATCTTGAATTTTTTTTTTGTTTTTTCTTTGACTTTGCTAGCGGAAAAAAAACCAGAAATAGAATACCTTATTTTTTTATAATTTTTCTTGTACTTGTTTAAAACCGGATCAACTCCAAATTTGATAATATTTCTTTTATATGAATTTAATAGTGTTCCATCATTACTTGCGATATCTAATACTAAATCATTTTTTTTTAATAAAGTCTTTTTCGCTAAGGTCTCGGTAATTTTTTTTACATGGTCGGTCATAGTCTTATTAATTCCTGTACGATAACCATAGTCTGGGCCATACAAATATTTTAAATCATAATTATGTGCTAATTGAACCAATTCACAGCTTTTACATATAACTACAGTTACTGGTTTTTTTTTTATATTGTCCTTTAATAATGAAAATTTGCCTGTAAAACATAAGTTGCCTAATGAAAATAATTTATTCAATTTTTTTGATTTACAATTTCGACACTGTTTAATTCGCATTAAACATTTATACCAGTGCTAAAATTTTATTTAAACTAAGTTTTTATAAATATTAAAGAGTTAAAATTATTCCAAAAACCGTTACCGCTGATACTGCTGCGGCACCTAATATAATGCTGTTTTTTCTGTCTCTTTTTTTGTCTTCATTCATTTTTGAGACCAGATCATTTACATTAACTCTCTTTTTAGGGCTATTCGGATTATCAAGCCAAGAGTAGTGATTAACGTTTTTTTCTTCAGGTTGTGCGCTCATACTTACAATTATTAAAGCACATATCCTATGATATTTTAATATATTTTTAGTTCATACTGGGCTTATTTAAAAAAAATTTCATTTAGTAAGAGACTTTTTTTAAGAAATTAAGTCCGGTTTGGGTTTAAGTTGATATTGCCTCTTCTGGCGAGAAATATTTTACATTTAAGGCCTCTGCGACCCCTTTACAGGTTATTTTTCCTTTAAATACATTTAAACCAGCTAGAAAATTTTTGTCTGCTAAAAGTGCTTTTTTGTAACCTTGATCAGCTATTTTGGTTAATAAAGGTAATGTTGCTTTATTTAGTGCCATTGTTGACGTTCGCGGAACTCCGCCAGGCATATTAGCAACGCAATAATGTACTACATCATCAACGATATAAGTGGGATTAGCGTGTGTTGTAGGTTTACTAGTTTCTATACACCCACCTTGATCAATAGCAACGTCAACAACTACAGAACCTCTTTTCATAGACTTAATCATCTCTTTTGAAACTAATTTTGGTGCCTCTGCTCCAGGAATTAAAACGCCACCAATTAATAAATCACATTCTGAAACTAGTTTTTTGAGATCTGTTTTGCTACTTTCTGCAGCTATTATCTTATCTCCAAACAGCTCGTGTAGTTGTTTTAGTCTGTCTTTTGATTTATCTACAACATAAACTTTACTTCTCATACCAGTAGCTATTATCGCAGCGTTCTCTCCGACAACACCGCCGCCTAAAATAACTACGTTTGCTGGTTCTACTCCAGGTGCGCCACCTAATAATAGACCTCTTCCTTTTTGATTTTTTTCAAGTGAGTGAGCTCCGGCTTGTACTGACATTCTTCCAGCAACAGCACTCATGGGTGCTAGTAAAGGAAGTCGACCGTTGTCATCTGTAACAGTCTCATATGCAATACAGATTGATTTTGATTTAATCAATCCATGCGTTAGCTCTTTTGCAGCAGCCAAATGTAGGTAGGTGTAAATAATTTGATTTTCTCTTATCATTTTTACCTCATTCATCTGAGGCTCTTTTACTTTGACAATTATCTCTGATTTTTTAAATATCTCTTCAGCAGCATCAATTAATTGAGCTCCAGCATTTTTATAATCTTCATTTGTAAATCCCGCTTCAAACCCACCATTACTTTGTACTAAAACCTTATGCCCTTTTTTTGCAAGAACTTTAACGCTATCAGGAGTTAAACCAATTCTATGCTCTTGAAGCTTTATTTCTTTAGGAACTCCGATAATCATTTATGATTTAGTATAGTTTGAAATACCAGTTCTTAATTTATCAATTATCTCATCGATATGTTTTTTTTCACATATAAATTGTGGGGCAATAATTAAAGTATCTCCAGTGTTTTTAAAATTTACACCAGCATCGTAACAGTGTTTAAATGTCTGAAATCCAGCTTTTCCTGGTTTTTCTTTCATTTTCATCTCTATGCCACCCATCATTCCGTATCCTCTTATGCTTACAACTTCTTTTAGATCCTTTAGAGAATGTAGACCATCTTGAAAATAAGGTGACATTTCTTTTGCTCTTTTAAAAATATCCTCTCTATCAAAAATATCTTGAACAGCTAGGGCAGCTGCAACAGCAACTGGGATTCCAGAATATGTATAGCCATGAAATAGCTCTGGAGTTCCCTCTGGTGCTTTTGAGGCATCTAAAACTGCGTCGTACATTTCTTCTTTTACAGCTACAACTCCCATAGGAACAACTCCATTAGTCGTTGCTTTTGCCATAGTCATAATATCTGGTGTAACATTCCACTCTTGTGCAGCAAAAGCTGAACCTGTCCTACCCCATCCTGTTATAACCTCATCAAATATTAAAAGTATTCCATGTTTGTCACATATTTCTCTTAATCTTTTTAAGTAACCTTTAGGAGGAACTAAAGTTCCAGTTGAACCTGCTATAGGCTCAACAATACAAGCTGCTATATTTTCACCACCAAAATTCATTGCTATTCTCTCTAGATCTTCAGCTAACTCAACGCCAGTTTCTGGTTGACCTTTAACAAATTTGTGCTCTGGTAAATGAGTGTGTCTCATATGTTGTACTCCAGGCATTAATACACTGGCAAACGTTTTTACATTATTAATCATTCCGCCTACAGTGGTCGCCCCTATATTCATACCATGGTAACCTCTTTCTCTACCAACAAATCTAAACCTCTTAGAGTCTCCTTTTGCTCTATGATATGCAATTGCAATTTTAATTGCTGTTTCAACTGCAGTTGATCCACAGATTGTATAAAAAATTCTATTAATTCCTTCTGGGGTTTTTTTTGCTATTCTAGTTGCCAACTCAAATGATCCACCAAAACCTTGGTTAAAAGGTTGGCAGTAATCTAATTTTTCTAATTGTTTTGAAACTGCTTCGGTAATCTCTCTTCTTCCATGGCCCAAAGGGTTGCAGAATAATCCGGAACTAGCATCTATCATCTTTTTTCCAAGGTGATTAGTTAGATACACCCCCTTCGCGTCTGTAATTAATCTAGGATTTTTTTTAAACGATTTGTTATCTGAAAATGGCATCCAATGTTCATTTAACGAATTTGGAATGTTTGTTCTTTGAGAGCTCATAATAAAATTTTTAGACTATTGCTTAACTAAAACAACTAAATTATATACAACTAATAGTAGTATATAATTTTTTAATATATATCGTATAGATAATAATGCAAATTAAAAAAACTAAGATTTCTGGTTTAAAAATTGTTACAAACAAAATTTATAAAGACTCAAGAGGTCATTTTAAAGAGGATTTTTTATCTAAAAATTTTACTAAAAATCATTTTGTTTTTTCCTGCACTTCAAAATCAAAAAAGAACGTTCTAAGAGGACTTCACATGCAGCTCAAAAATGGACAAGGAAAATTTATATCTGTTGTAAAAGGTGCAATTTTAGATGTAGTGGTCGATGCAAGAAAAAAATCAAAAACTTTTGGAAAACACTTCAAAATAATTCTTTCTGATAAAAATGGAAAATCAATATTTATTCCATCTGGTTTTCTGCATGGATTTTTAGCTTTGCAAAAAGAAAATATAGTTCACTATTACAATACAAATTATAGATCTCCCAAACATGAGACTGGGGTAATCTGGAACGATAAGACTTTGAAAATAAAATGGCCAATAAAAAAACCAATACTCTCAAAAAAAGATAAAAGAAATTTAAAATTCGAGGAACTTACAAAAAAATTAAGATGAAATGTAAAATTACTAATGACAATTTAAAACCTTTTATGTCATTCGGAAAGATGCCATCCGCTAATGGTTTTTTGGAAGAGAAAGATTTTCAAAATGAATTTTTTTACGAGATGGAAGTTGGTTTTTCTGAAAAAGTATCTTTATTACAGCTCAATGAATTCTCAAATCCTGAGGCGGTCCATAATGAGAGATACCCTTTTTATACAAGCAGTTCGAGATACATGACAGAACATTTTAAAAACTTTGCCAAATGGCTAAATGATAAATATTTATCCTCAGGGTCAAAATTAGTGGAAGTTGGGTCAAATGATGGAACATTTTTGGAAAATTTTAAAAATAAGAATATAGATGCATTGGGATATGAACCTTCATCTACGATTGCTAATTTGGCAAACAAAAGGGGAATAAAAACTTTAGATAAATTTTTTAATACTTCAAATTTAGATCTAATAAAAAATTTTCATAATGATGTTGATATAATAAGTTCAGCTAATGTAATAGCTCATATTCCAGATTTAACAAATGTTATAAAATGTGTAGATAAATTACTATCTAATAATGGTTTGTTAGTTTTTGAAGAACCTTACATGGGATCTATGTTTTCAAAAGTTTCTTATGATCAGATTTACGATGAGCATATTTTTATGTTTTCTGTAAGTTCAATAAAAAAGGTATTTTCACTATTTGATTTTGAATTGATTGATACTTTACCTCAAATTACTCATGGAGGATCAATGAGATACGTAATTGGAAGAAGAAGAAAACATCAAGTTAATGACAATGTTCGTAAGATTATAGATGAGGAACAAAAAAATAAATTAGATACAGTAGACTCTTGCATTCAATTTAAAAAAAATTGTGAAAACTCAAAAATAAACACTATAAAAAAAATAGAAGAATTTAAAAATCAAAATAAAAAGATATGTGGTTATGCTGCAACCGCGAAAAGTACCACAGTTTTAAATTATTGTGGTATTAATAATAAAATGATTGATTTTATTTGTGACACAACGAAAGAAAAGATTGGAAAATTTTCTCCTGGTTCACACATACCGATAGTACCAGTTTCTGATTTTCATAAATCAAAGCCCGATATAGCTTTTTTATTTGCGTGGAATCATAAAGAGGAAATTTTTTCAAAAGAGAAAGATTTTAAAAAAAATGGAGGAGTCTGGTTTTCACATGTTGCTTTATAAAAATCGTGTTGTAATTACAGGTGGAACTGGGAGATTTGCAAAATCCTTAAAAAAAATTAAAACTCGTTACAATGTTTATTTTCCGTCTAAAACTCAATTAAATATTCAGAAGGAAAAATCTATTCTTAGATATCTTAAGAAAAAAAAACCTAAATATCTTATTCACTTAGCGGGCTTATCGAGGCCTATGTCTATACACGACAAAGATATAGCTAAAAGTATAAATTTAAATATCATAGGAACTGCCAACATTGTTAAAATGTGTGAAAAGATGAAAGTAAAATTGATTTATTTTTCATCAAGCTATGTGTATCCAGGAAAAAAAGGAAATTATAAAGAGGAAGAACCTCTTTTGCCAATTAACAGTTATGCATGGTCGAAACTAGGTGGAGAATGCTCTGTAAGACTCTATAAAAACTCACTTATTGTAAGAGCGTCAATGACTGAAAAGCCCTTTATTCATAAATCTGCATTTAGTGATTTCTTGACTAACTTTATATTTCACGATGAAATAGCGCCTGAAGTTTTTAAAATATTAAATCTTAAAGGCATAATTAACTTTGGTGGAAAATCTCAAAGTGTCTTTAAGTTTGTAAAAAAATATAACCCGAAAATTAAGAAAATTTCGTACAAAAAGATTTTTGGAAATTCTTATCCTTCAAACACTACAATGAATATGACAAAGTTTAAAAAATTTTTAAAAAAAGATAAAAAAATTTAATTTCAACCTAGGATTGATTATTTCTTTAAACTTGGCCAATTATTGAGCACTCTTTGTATTTACTTACGTACAAAATTCATTTTAAATCTTAACAATTAACAAACTATATATAGGAGAACTATGAAAAAAATAATAAGCACAGTTCTTGGGATGATTTTGGCTTTTACTCTTTACTCTTCAGTAGCATTTTCTGCTGCTAAAGAAGTTAGAGTTGCCTACTTTTTAGAGTGGCCATCTCCTAATCTTGAGGACATGAATAAGAAAGCATATTCAAAAGCACTTGGTGTGCCAGTGAAGTGGACTAATTTTACAAATGGTGTAGCAATGACAGATGCTATGTTGGCAGGAGATATTGATATCTCTTACTCACAAGGTTTAATGCCATACATTAATGCTGTTAAAGCAAAAGCACCTATTAGTTTAGTTGACGTTGCTATGGAATACGGAATGGGAGGAACAACATGTGTTACTTCTAATAAATCTGGTATTACAAAAGCGAATGCTTCTGAACTTGAAGGTAAAAAAGTTGCTGTTCCACTAGGAACTATGGCTGAGTACGTTTTTACTGAAAGTATGAAAATAGTTGGAGCTGATAGAAAAAAAATGAACATTATTGCTATGGATCCTGAAGAAGGTGCAGCTGCACTAGTAAGCGGTGATGTAGTAATGGCATGTTTATTTGGTGGTAATTCTATTAAGTCTGCAACATCAGTTGGAAAAAGACTTCTAACAGTAGATGAGGCACGTGCTGGTGGAATTATGGGTATTGATATTGTTTCTGTTACTAACAAGTTTATGAAAGAAAACCCAGGAATGTTAAAATCATTCGTTGAGTTAACTCATGAAGCTAATGAAAGATACAGAAATGGTGGAAGTGATATGAAGGCTATGTCTAAAGAGTCAGAAATGAAAGTTTCTGACATGAAAGACACTTTAAGTGGCTTCAAATTCTTAACGCCAAAAGAAACAAAAAAATCTATGAAGAGTGGAAACCTTGCTAAGTTTTTAAAAGGATTTGACACTCCAAGAGGTACGGTAACTACTAAGTTTTTACCGTAGTTTAAGAAATCAAATTAATAGGCGCCAATTTAAACAATTGGTGCCTATTTTTTTAACTAAATATCTAATATAATTATTTTATGAGTGACTTAATTTCACAAAACTTAAATATGATTTTTAAAACTCCGAAAGGAGAGACTGTCCATGCGCTCAAAGATTTAAATTTCACAATTAAAAAAGGGGAATTACTAACCGTCCTTGGTCCCTCAGGATGTGGAAAGACAACTTTACTAAATATTACAGCAGGATTTATAAGACCAACTTCAGGAAAAATTACCCTAAATAATAAAGAAATCAATGGACCAGGTGTTGATAGAGGAATGGTTTTCCAACAAGGTGCTTTATTTGAATGGTTAACAGTTGCTGAGAATGTAAATTTTGGTTTGAGAATGAAGGAAGAAGACGCTGTTCAAACACAAAAGAAAGTTGACGAATGGTTGGATATTGTTGGTTTAAAAGGTTTTGGTAATACGCCTACTTACCAATTATCAGGGGGTATGCAGCAAAGAGTAGCTTTAGCTAGATGTTTAATAAACGATCCTGATTTAATTTTAATGGATGAACCTCTAGGAGCTTTAGATGCATTGACGAGAGAAAAAATGCAGTCGCTAGTTCTTAAAATTTGGAAAGAAACAGGTAAAACAATTATTTTAATAACCCACTCAGTTGAAGAGGCATTATTGCTTGGAGAAAAAGTTTACGTTATGGCTCCAAGACCTGGAAGAATTCATAAAGAATATAAGTTACCCTTTGCATCAATGGGTTTAAACGGTGATTTAAGGGAAATCAAAAACAATAAAGAATTCGTTTCAAAAAGAGAGGAAATTCTCTCTATGATTTGGGACATGGAAGAAGAAATAATGGGTAAAGATAATTAATGATCACAGCTTTTTTAACTTTTGTATTTTTCTTTGCTATCGTCGGATGTGTTTTATACGGTAGGAAATTAATTAAAACAGAAAAAGTTGATGCTGTTTTTGGAAATCCAGAGAGGGCTCAAGGTGGAATTCATTGGGTAATTGTTGGTAGCAGTTTCTTATTATTAGTTTGGCTTTATTATTCATGGGATATTGCAAAATCTTTCTTTCCAAAATCTGCTAATGAACTTTGTCAAGTTGGAAAGGTAAATGAGTCCCTTCTTTCTCTTAAGTACCTTTTTCCAATAGAAGAACGTCAACTTAAAAGTACATCTGTAATTGAAACTGAGACGGAAAATTTAAATAAAATAATTATTGAAATTGAAAAATCAGAAGAAGTAAAAAGTCAAGATAAAAACAAATTATTAAATTTTGTTTCACAAACCAAAAATACAATTCCTTTATTAACTAATGAAAAACTTTTAAATAATGAAACAAAAGAGCAAATTAAAATAATTAATAACAAAATTATAAATTTAACTGAAAATTTTAGAAAAAAAGATTATCCAAATGAGAGTGCTGAACAAGAAATAGAAAGAATTGAAGCTGCTAAACAGGAAGGCAGTTGGAAAGCTTCAAGTACATCAATTGAGAACACTATTGAAATACCTTCAATACCAAAAACAAAACGAGGTTTAAAATTTCAAGCAGCTGCTAAGGAACTTAATTTGATTAGTGACGAGTTCTTTGAACTCCGCAACCACAATAGTCAATATACTTCAGCATTGGAAAAGCTAAAAAAAGAGATTAAGGATTTCAGAACTAATCTTGGTTCTTCAGAGGAGATTTCTTCTTCGTTTGCAAAAGATATCTTAAAAATTGCACGAAGAATTGAATACGCAAGTATTTTTCCTCCAAATACTTTAAAAGACATGCAGCTTTCAATAATTAATTTTGATAAAGCACAGAAAAAAGAACAAGGCACTTTAAGATGGGTCGATATACTTTTGTTTCCGTCTGGCACCATTATTTCTAGCGGGCCAAGTTGTTCAGAGCAAGGATCAGGTAGATGGCTACCGAAGCCTTCAGATACAATTAATAAATTTACATTAATGCTTAACCCTAATGTTGGTTACAAACAAATTCCATTAATTTGGTATGAAATGATGGATGTGAGTAAGATTATTGGTTTCTTAATTCCTGATTGGTTTGCGGATGTTTTGCCTGGTGAATACCCAGTTCATAACGAGCAGGGAGAAGTTAAACCCAACTTTAAAAGTAAAGTATTAAGTTTTGTTACAGGAGACTTCAATTTATTTAAAATTCCGATACCAACTGGTCATATATGGGACTCATTTTTAAGAGTGTTCCTTGGTCTTGTAGCAGGAATTATTGTTGGCGTGCCATTAGGATTGTTCATGGGTTTAAATAGATTTGCAAAAGGATTTTTTGATCCTTTAATTGAACTTTATAGACCTGTGCCACCATTAGCTTGGGCACCTTTAGTTATTTCAGTTCTTGGTATTGATAATCTTGGTAAAGTGTTCTTGTTATTTATGGTCTCGCTATCAATAATGATTATTTCGGCTAGAGCTGGGGCTTCAGGAACTCAATTATCCAAAATTCACGCAGCGCATTCTCTTGGCGCATCTAAATGGCAAATATTAAGACATGTTATTTTCCCAAATTCTTTACCAGAAATTCTTACTGGTATAAGAGTGGCAACAGGAATGTGTTGGGGAACTTTAGTAGCTGCAGAATTTTTAGCAGGAACGACTGGCGTTGGATTTGTAGAAAATGTCGCTAAAAAATATTTCCAATATGAAGTAATATGGATAACTATATTTATTATGGGAATGTTAGGTTTGTTATTTGATATTACAATAAGAAAAATTATTGATAAAACGATTCCTTGGCGAGGAAAAGGTTAATCATTAATGAAAAGGCTTTTGATCATAATATTTATTTTTCTTCTTCCAGCATCTCTCTTCGCTGACGAAAAAGTAAAAGAAAAAAAAGTAGCTAAATATATCATGGAAAACATTCAAAAAGATTATTTAGATTGTTACAGTTTCTATAAGGTTGCAGCAGAAAGCTTTAAAAAGGCAGGGAAAGATCAAGGATTAATAAAAAATTTAGAAAATAGTGCAGATGTTTCATTGAAGTATAACTATGATTTAGGAGAAATTATGGGATTAAATCCTGAGGTTATGGCTGAGATGACTAAGACAAAAATAGATACGTTTGTGAAAATGGCAAACAAAGACTTTTCATCTTTAGCTAAAAAATATGGTCTCATGTGTAAGAGTTTGGTCGAGAATCCAGAGCAAAGAACAAATTACTGGGAACAAAAAGGTTCTAAAATAATTAAGTGAAAAAAAAAGTAATACTTTCAAAACTTCAGAGAATTTTTAAAAAACATAATCTTCCAAACAATCACTCCAGGATTTGTGCTGATTATTTACTTAAAGCTGAATTAATAAATGCACAGTCCCATGGTTTAGCAAGATTAAAGATGTATTGTGATAGACTGAAAAAAGGTCTTATAAATTCAAAACCAAAAATAAAAATAAAAAAAATCAGTTCATCTATCTCCCATATTAATGCAGACAACAGTATTGGTTTTGTTGCTGCTGATATAGGTATTAAAGTAGCTATTAAAAATGCAAAAAAAACTGGAATTGGTCTTGTGGCTATTAAAAAAAGTGGTCATTATGGATTATCTAGTTTTTATGCCGAGCAAGCTGTAAAGAAAAATTTAATAGTATTTTGTTTTACTAATGCTCCTCCTGCGTTAGCACCGCATGGAGCAAAAAAATCTTTGTTCGGAACTAATCCTATTTGCTTTGGAGCGCCAACAGGTAACACGCCTTTTATATTTGATTCTTCAGCCTCAATGATTAATCGAGGTAAAATACGAAGAGCAGAAAAGTTGGGTTTAAAAATTCCTTTCGGCGTTGCTCTTAATAAAAAAGGAAAAATAACGACAGATGCTAAACAAGCCTTGCAAGGTACGCAATTACCCATAGCAGGATTTAAAGGTTCGGGTTTAGCTTGGATGGTTGATATACTAAGTGGTGTTTTGACTGGAAGCAGCCATGGTGGAAAAACAAAAGATCCTTTTGATGACTTTTCAGGACCACAAAACGTAGGACATCTATTTATTACGATTAATCCTAATGTGTTTTCGGGAAATAGTTTTTTAAAAGAGATGAAAAAAAATATCAAATTAGTTAAAAAACTTCCTAAAGCAAAAGGATTTAGCTCAATTATGTATCCTGGAGAAAGAAAAAATAAGATATATAAAAAAAATATAAATAAAGATATATCTATACCTTCAAAAATACTGAAAGAAATGGAAGACCTTGATGCTAACGAATAAAAACATAGTTTGTCCTGAAAATCTTTTAAACATTGCAAAAGTCAAAGGTCCAGTAAAAGCTGTAATAGTAAATGCTGTAAAAAAAGTTGCAATAGTGTCGGCTAAGCAAGCAGTGGAGGCAAATTTAATAACACCATTGTTTGTTGGAGATAAGTCAATAATCGAAAAAATTTCAAAAGAAATTAATTGGGATATTTCAAAATATGAAATTGTTCATGAGCCTGATGAAAATAGTACTGCTCCGATCGCTGCTAAATTAGCTAGTGAAGGTAAAGTAAAAATAATAGTTAAAGGTCATATACACACAGATGTTTTAATGAAAGCAGTACTAAAAAGAGATTTAAATCTAATAGGTAAAAAAAGATTGAGTCATGTATGGCATATGACATTAGAAAAAAATGATAAGCCATTCATCATTACTGATGGTGCGTTAAACGTGTTACCTAAATTAGAAACTAAAATGCATATTCTAAAAAACTCTGTAGATTTTGCAAATAGGATAGGTATTGAAAAACCTAAAGTTTCAATTTTATCTGCTACAGAAGAAGTTTTAGAGAGTGTTCCAAGTTCTGTTGAAGCAAAAGAATTAACAAAAAGAGCTAAAGAGGAAGGTATTAAAGCTGATGTTTTTGGTCCTATGGCATTTGATAACTCGGTGTCTGAAAAAGCTGCTCAAATAAAAGGAATAAAAAATGCTGTTGCAGGAAAAACAGATATTCTATTGGTGCCTAATGTGGAAGCGGGTAATGGATTAGTTAAAATGATGATATTTTTTATGGGCGCTTGTGCTGCGGGAGTAGTTGTGGGCGGTAAAGTGCCAGTTGTTATCACAAGTAGAGCCGATGATACTCAAGCAAGACTTGCCTCGATGGCTGCTGCTGTCGTGGCACTCTAATGAAGCCATTAAAAAACTGGGATAATAGGACGTGGCTTTCTTCGAAAAGATACATCAGTCAATTTCATAAATTTATAAAAAGAAAAGTTAAATTAAAT
>CACGKZ010000008.1 GCA_902573835.1 uncultured Pelagibacteraceae bacterium | reverse complement strand
TAAAGAACTTGAGTAAAAATCGGATAAATTGTACCTATGAATACGGTGGCTAAATAAAACATCATAAACCAATTGTTACTCAGAATAAAAGTTTCTTTACTGATTGGCTCAAGATAAAAATTATCATTAATTTTTCTTTTAAAAAAAATTACGAAGGAAAAAAATATCATTAAAGACAGAAATATTAAAATATACATTCCCCTAGCTGGATCATTTGCAAATGTATGAACAGAATTTAATATCCCAGATCTAACCAAAAAGGTTCCAGTGACACTAGAAATAAAAGTTATAATTGATAGAATTAAAACCCAATTATAAAGATAATTTCTTTTTTCTAAAACTAATACTGAGTGAGCTAATGCGGTCATACAAAACCATGGTATTAGAGATGCATTTTCAACCGGATCCCAAAACCAAAATCCACCCCAACCTAATTCATAGTAGGCCCAAATAGAACCAACGATTATACCTAATGATTGAAAACTCCAGGAGATTAATACCCAAACTTTTATTGAAGAGGCGAAATTTTTACCATTACTGTTAGAAAGTATTGCGGCCATCGCTGCAGAAAAATAAATTGATGATCCGACAAAGCCTAAATACAGCAATGGTGGATGAATAGCTAAAGCAGGGTCCTGTAAAATTGGATTTAATCCTAAACCTTCTGAGGGAATAGGTAAAATTTTGAAAAATGGATTTGAATTTGAAATTAAAAATATTAAGAAGCCAAGTATCAAAATATTTTGTACCAACAAAGTGTTAAGACTATAGCTTTTGTTAAACTTATAATTGAATAAAAAAAACAAAAAAGAAAAGATTACCATAATATTTACCCATAAGAGCAGACTTCCCTCATGGTTGCCCCAAACACCTGCTATTTTATAAAAAATAGGTTTTGCTGTATGAGAATTTTGATAAACGGCAAGAAGTGAAAAATCTGAAAAAACAAATGCAAAAATTAATAATAAAAATGATGCAATAATAAATGTTATTTGAAAAAAAGAGAGATAAACTAAGTTTTTTACAATTAAGATATTTTTTTCTTTGATATTTTGATAAGCAAAATAAATAATTGATAATGTAATAAGAATACTTCCAAAAAGTAAAATATTTCCTAGGTTACTTAGCATTTTCCTTTAATATTTTTTTCATTTGTGGAGGCATATAATTCTCATCATGTTTAGCCAATATTCTATCGGCTATTAAATATTTCTTATCATTAAGAATTCCTTCAACTACTGCTCCTTGCTCCTCAGAGAATAAATTTGGAACAGTGCCACTATAAACAACAATTAATTCTTTTTTGTAATCTGTTAAAATAAACCTTATTTCTTTGTTGTTTTGTTGAATAGAATCTTTTTTTACCATCCCACCTACTCTAATCATAGAGCTTGCTTCTATTGTAGTATTCGTAAAAATTTCGGACGGGGTTTTAAAGTATAGTATGTTTTGCTTAAGATTTAGATAAATAAAAATCAAAAAAGAAAGAGTGATTAAGATAATTGAGACTAGAAATAAGAGTCTTGTTTTAATTTTTTTTGTAAGCATTCAAGATGCTTTAGCTTAATTTATTTTTTGATGCTAAAATACTGCTAATGACTTTAGATGATTTGGCAATTCTCTTTTTGTGTTCTGCTGGTAATTTATCCAATTCCTTAGCAAATTCTTTTTCATATTTTTTTAAAGTTTTTCTAGTTTTGTAAAATAGCAAAGAGCAAAAAGTAAAAACTATTAAAAAGGATAACCAGACATAAAATCCATACCCACCCATTTTTAAAAATTCAATAATCATAATCTTTTAATATTTTGCTTCTTTATTTTAATGATTTCTGTTTTATATTTCATTAGAAAAATTAACGCACAATACAGTAATAAAACCAATAACATCAAGAATAATGGAATCAGCATGCTAGGATGAATGCTAGATGTGCCCAGAAATTTAATACTAGCTGGCTGATGTAGAGTTGACCACCACTCAACTGAATATTTAATAATTGGAATATTAATTATTCCTAGAATTGATAAAATTGACAAAATTTTAGTTAAGTTTTCATTATTCTTAAAATACTTTAAAGAAATAATAAATAAAACATAGAATAACATTAATACTAACATCGAAGTAAGTCTCGCGTCCCAGGCCCACCAGGTTCCCCAAGTTGGTTTTCCCCAAATAGATCCGGTAACAATTGATAGACATGTAAATAACAAACCTATTGGTGCTAAGCTTTTTATCAATAAGAATAAGTTCTTAATTTTAAAAATAAAATTTAAAATTGTACTTACCGCAATTAATGAAAAAATTGAGAGTCCAATCCATGCAGAAGGTACATGAACATACATAATTCTAACAGAGTCACCTTGTAGATAATCGACAGGGGAAATAATCAAAGCAAAAGAAATTCCAATTATTAAAATCACAAAAAAGATTGAATTGATGAATTTAATAAACTTGTCGATATAGACTATTATATTTCCGAAAGAAAAAAATTCCATTACCAGCTAATTACTACAGTATTTTTTTTAAGGGAAGATGCATTTTTGCCTAATTGAGAATTGAGAGGGAGTAAGAAGTATGAGTAATCCCCAATTAGGCTTAAACATTGAAAATGTATATAAATTTTTTGGCCGAGTTTTGAACCAAAAATGTTTTATTTATGGCGGTAATGTTTAATTAGAAGGTTTAAGATAACTAGTTCCTTTTTTTCCTACAAATATTTCCTCTATTAAAGGATGCTTTACCGGCTCGTTAGAGTCGTCTATTAATAGGTTTTGCTCTGAAACATAAGCTTCATAGGTTACTTCATTACTTTCAGCGAGAAGATGGTAGAAGGGTTGATTTTTTCTCGGTCTAACATCTTTAGGAATGGACTGATACCACTCTTCAGAATTATTAAATTCAAAATCAACGTCATAGATAACTCCTCTAAAATCAAAATGACGATGCTTTACAACTTCTCCAATTGAAAATTTTGCTATATTTGTAGACATATTTAATACTTAATAATTTTTAATCCAAAATCAATATATAAATTTAATATTAAAATAATTTATGTTAGAGTTTTAATGTGAATAAGTCCTTATTGAAATTTGTCACAGACTTTGGGCCTTTATTAATATTTTTTTACTTTTATAAGACTAGCGGCAATAATTTAAGCATTGCCATACCTCCGCTCATAATATCAACAATATTAGCAGTAGTTATAGTTTATGTAATTGAACGAAAGGTTCCTTATGTTCCTCTTGTTGGTGCAGCACTTATATCATTATTTGGTGGATTGACACTATATTTTAACAATCCAATTTTTATATACTTGAAACCAACAATTATTAATTTAATATTTGCTTGTGCTTTACTTATAAGTGACACTCTTTTCAAAAAAAATCTTTTAAAATTATTTCTCAACAATGCTTTCAAATTAAATGATTTTGGTTGGACATTGCTAAACAGAAGATGGGCTTATTTTTTTATTTTTTTAGCAATTTTAAACGAAATTGTTTGGAGATCTTTCGCTCCTGAAAAAGAATATATTTGGGTAAATTTTAAAGTTTGGGGAATTTTACCTTTAACTTTTATATTTACGGCGTTACAATTGCCGTTAATAAATAAATATAAGCAGAATGAAGAATATTAGATTAATTGTAGATAATGATCGTAAGGCAAAGCAACCTTATTTTATCAAAAAAGAACTTCAAACTATTTTAAACTTGTATGCAAAAATGGTTTCAAACGGAACTTGGAAAGATTATAGCCTTTATACAGGAAACAAAGAAATATCATTCAATATATATAAAAGAGCCTCAGAAAAACCAATCTTAAGAATTCTAAAAAATTTAAAACCTAACTATAAAAATGAGAAGTATTTAATTAAAGATAAAAATGGTAAAGTAATTCAAAAATCAGAAAATTTAAAATTACTTATTGATAGAACCAGTTTGGGAAAAATTGAATTGATTAAGTAGACTATCTTCTTTGGCCAAAAAGTCTTAAAAGCATTATAAAAAGATTTATAAAATCAAGGTAAAGAGTAAGAGCACCCATTACAGCTTTTTTTCCAATAAGTTCTCCACTATCACTTACTAAATACATATTTTTAATCTTTTGAGTATCATAAGCAGTTAGACCAACAAATACTAAAACTCCAATTATAGAAATTACAAAATGCATCATTGTAGATTTTATAAAGATGTTTACTAAAGATGCGATTATGATTCCAATTAAGCCCATCATCAAAAATGAACCTAATTTTGTTAAATCTCTTTTAGTTGTGTAACCGTAGATACTCATTGCTCCAAAAGTACCAGCAGTAATAAAAAATACTCTCGCAATACTTGGCATTGTGTAAACTATAAATATTGAAGATAAAGAAGCTCCCATTAAGGCTGCAAATATCCAAAATACTGTTTGGGCTTTAGACGCGCTCATTTTTGCAATACCAAAACTCATATAAAAAACTACGCCAAGCGGTGCTAACATTACTACCCATGCAAAACCTGAGTTATATAAAGTGTTACCTAATTGTGTAAGTCCCAAAATTTCACCGTTCGGACCGCTGACTACTGCCATCTTAAACAGAAGTAAAGCTACAAAACCTGTAAGAGCCACTCCTGAGGCCATATAGTTATAAACTTTAAGCATATAAGCTCTTAAGCCCTGATCAATTATTGCTTCAGATGCTGAAGATCTTGTTGCTGAACTTTGTTTATTAAAAACCATACAATTAATATAAGAAATTTTATTGACTTTTCAATAGGCAAATTTTCCTTTAAAAAAACATCACAGTTATTATGAAATTCAAAAAATTAGGCAATACCGATCTAGAAGTTAGCCTTATTTGTCTAGGAACAATGACCTGGGGTACTCAAAACACTGAGAAAGATGCTTTTGAGCAAATGGATTACGCACTTCAAAATGGAGTAAATTTTTTTGATACCGCAGAACTTTATTCAGTTCCACCAACACCAGATTCATACGGAAAAACTGAAATAATGATAGGAAACTGGTTTAAGAAAAGAAACAACAGAGATAAAATTATTTTGGCAACAAAAGTCGCAGGACCTGGTTGTGACTGGATAAGAGGAGGTGAAAACAACTTCTCCGAAAAAAAAATAGGCTTGGCTATAGACGACAGTCTAAAAAGGTTAAAAACAGATTATATAGATCTTTATCAATTGCATTGGCCAGAGAGATCTACAAACTGTTTTGGCAGAAGAGAATTTTCTATTAATGAAAATGAGAGAGACTGGAATGACTTTGAGTCTATTCTAATAGCGTTAGATAAATTTATTAAAAGTGGAAAAATTAGATATATTGGAATGTCTAATGAAACTCCTTACGGTCTATCAAAATATTTAGAATTATCAAAAAATAAAAACCTTCCAAGAATGATGTCAGTTCAAAATCCATATAGTCTGGTAAATAGGACATATGAAGTTGGTATGTCAGAAATATCGATTAGAGAAAAATGTGGTTTGCTAGTTTATTATCCTCTGGCTGCAGGTGCGCTTTCTGGAAAATACATGAATGGACAAATGCCAAAAAATGCGAGAATGAGTTTATTTAAAGGATGGGAAAGAATGATTAATCCTTTAGCTATGAAAGCATATGAGGAATATTCGAAATTAGCAAAGGAAATTAATATTACAATGGTCCAACTTGCACAGGCTTTTGTAAATTCAAGGCCATTTGTAACTAGTAACATAATTGGAGCTACATCTATGGACCAATTAAAAGAAAATATTGGGAGTATTGATATTAAACTAAATCAAGATACGCTAGATAAAATCAATTTAATTCACAATAATAATCCAAATCCAGCACCATAATACAAACCATTGAATTAGATTTTTTTTAGTATAAAAAAGCACTTATGAAATTAAAAACTATAATATATTTTTTATTGTTTTATTTTATAGCTTCAAATACTTTTGCTAATACGCCTAAATCTTCCGGTAAGTATAAAAACTGGGAAAGTTTTACGGTGATGACTGATAAAGGAAAAGTTTGTTTTGCGCAAACAAAGCCAGTTAAAAGAGCTCCTGCAGCGATAAAGAGAAAAGACTCTAGGATATTCGTAACATTTAGACCAAACGAAAATATTAAAGACGAAATAAGTATTACAAGTGGTCATACCTATAAAAACTCAACTGTTTCTGCAAAATCAGGAAAAAGTAACTTTTCTTTTTTTTCACAAGGGGATTTTGCATGGTTGCTAGATGAAAATGAAGAAAAAAAATTTATTAAGTTAATGAAAAGAGCAACAGATTTGATGATTAAAGGTAAAACAAAAGATGGTGCTGAAACAACAGACCACTACTCTATGATGGGATTTACCAAGGCCTATAACACAGCCAAAAAAGTTTGTAGTTAATGAAAAAAATTGTTTTAGCTTATTCTGGGGGTTTAGATACCTCGATAATTCTTAAATGGTTACAAATAAATTATAAAGCTGAGGTCATCGCTTATACTTCAAATATTGGTCAAGATTTAAATAAGAAGAAAATAATACAGAATGCAAAAAGACTTGGTGTTAAAAAAATTATAATTGAAGATTTAAAAAATATTTTTGTTAAAGACTATGTGTTTCCAATGATAAGAGCTCATGCTGTTTATGAAGGTGTTTATTTGCTTGGAACCTCTATAGCAAGACCCTTAATAGCGAAAAGACAAATTGAAATTGCAAAAAAATACAAAGCTTTTGCTGTTTCACACGGTGCCACTGGAAAAGGTAACGATCAAGTTAGATTCGAACTTGGATATTATTTTTTTGGTAAAAAAATAAAAGTGATAGCGCCTTGGAGAGAGTGGAAGCTACAGTCTAGATCAGATTTAATTAGATATGCAAAAAAATATAAAATTCCAATTCCAAAAGATAAAAAAGGGGCTCCCCCGTTTTCTGTTGATGATAATTTATTTCATGTTTCAACTGAAGGCAAAGTACTAGAAAATCCAAGGAACGCGCCTCCAGAATTTATTTTTCAAAAAACTATTTCGCCAGAAAAAGCAAAAAATAAAGCAGTTAAAATAAAAATAGGTTTTAAAAATAGCGATCCTGTCTCAATTAATGGAAAGAAGTATAAACCAGAATTTTTATTAGAAAAATTAAATACAATTGGTGGAGCAAATGGCATCGGTAGAGTCGATCTTGTGGAAAATAGATTCATTGGCATAAAATCCAGAGGAGTTTATGAAACACCCGGCGGAACTATATTGTATTTTGCACATAGAGCAATTGAGTCTGTAACTTTAGATAAAGCCACAATGCATGCTAAAGAAAGAATAATGCCATTGTATGCTGAACTAGTTTATAATGGCTATTGGTTTTCAAAAAAAAGACTGAAACTCCAAAAAATAATAGATAAAAAAAGAAATCAAGTAAATGGTGACGTAATCCTTAAAATTTATAAGGGAAATATTACCATTGTATCAAGAAGATCAAATAACAATGCTTATTCATTAAAAAAAGTTTCTTTTGAAGAAAATAAAACATTCAAAAAGTCTAAGATTGAGAAATTCATAAATTTTCATTCAAAACAATTACATAAACAATAAAAATTTGTTAAAAGAATATATATGAATGCAACGATTCGGAATATTCAGTTAGTAGCAGTATTAATCGTCCTAGCTGCAACAGTTATTGCTTTCTTTCTTGAAATTCATGAAATGTATCAGAACAGGAACATAAGTTTAGCGGATCTGCTTCTTATGTTTATCTATATTGAGGTTATTGGACTAGTAAGATCTTATTGGGAGACAAGATCAGTAAGAATAACGTATCCTATGATCATCGCTATAACTGCTTTAGCTCGATTTATAATTCTTCAAGACAAAGATCAGGATCCAACAAATTTAATTTATATATCTCTTGCAATTTTAATTGTAGCAGCGGCAACTGTCATTATAAGATTTAGAAATAGTAAAATATTAAAACTAGACTCTTCAAGATCTAACGAGCTTTAAAACATTCTAAAGTGTTGCTTAGTAAACATGCTATTGTCATAGGTCCTACTCCACCAGGTACTGGTGTAATTGCTTTTGCCTTACTTTTTACTTCATCAAATTTGACATCACCAACAATTTGACCACCTAGTTTATTAATTCCTACATCTATTACAATGCAATCTTTTTTCACCCAATCAGATTTTACTAAATTCGCCACTCCTACGGCAGCAACTAATATATCAGCTCTTTTACATTCTTCTTTAATATCTCTAGATTTTGAATGAAGTACAGTTACTGTACAATTTTCTCTTAATAAAAGTTGGGCCATTGGTTTTCCATTTAAATTAGATCTACCAATTATTGCAGCGTGCAAACCTTTAAGATCTCCTTGAACAGATTTTATAAGTTTAATACATCCTAGTGGTGTGCATGGTACAATGGAGTCGTAACCTGATGCTAAGTTTCCAACATTTAAAGGGTTAAAACCGTCAACATCTTTTTTGGGATCAATTGAATTTATTATTTTTTTTTGATTAATTTGCTTTGGTAAAGGTAATTGAACCAATATACCAGTAACCTCTTTATCATTATTAAGAGATTTTATCTTTTCCAATACTTCTTTTTCTGAGACTGTTTCTGGATATTTTATAACTTCAGATTTAATACCCACTTCTTTAGCCTTCTTTTGTTTATTTTTAACGTATATCTGGCTTGGTAAATAATTGCCTATTAATATTACGCTTAGCTTGGGCACATCTTTCGTATTTTGGCGTATTTTTGTTAATTCATCTTTGATTTTTTTTCTTAATTTTTCAGACTGTAATTTTCCATCTATAATCATACTTAAAATAAACTTGGTGCTAAATATTCAAAAACTAAGTTTCTAAAAAACATTAATGCTAATATTAATACTACAGGCGAAATATCTATCGATCCTAAGTTTGGCATATATCTTCTAATAAAATTTAAAGGAGGGGCAGTAAGTCTATAAGATACATCGAGAATTGCATAAACGAATCTATTTCCTGTATTGAGTATATTAAAAGCAACCAACCAACTTAACACAGCATTAATTATTAAAATCCAAATATAGAGAGTAACAATATTATCAAACAAAATTAGTGCGGATTTCATCAGTTTTTCTCCACATAAATTGATGTACTTGGAAATGCAAATGATGCACCATTACTCTCGACAATTTTTTTTACTTCTACGGCTAATCTTTCTTTTACTTTGAGCCATTCACTCCATTCATTGGTTTTAGTGAACTTATCAATTCTCACAGCGTGCTCAGTGTCATCTCCAATTTTAAAATCTTTGTTATTCTCGATATATTTCTCAATTTGATCTCTTATATTTTTTAATTGATCTATTGTAGAGTTGTACTGCAGTGTAATTATCCAACTTATCCTCCAATTAGTGGTTTCACTAATATTTACTACTGCGTTTTCAGCGAACGAAGAATTGGGAATTGTTGCAATAGATTTATCAAATTTTCTGATCACCGTTGATCTAAAGCCAATTCTTTCTACAATACCTTCTGTAATTCCTTCAACATAAATCCAGTCACCAATTTTAAATCTTTTTTCTACTAAAACTAAAACTCCCGAAATCAAATTTTTAAATAAATCTTGAGCACCTAAAGCAACTGCAACACCAAATAAACCTAATCCAGCAATTATGGGTGCAATCTTTATGCCCCAGATGTCTAAAGTTGCTGCAAAACCAAAAAAAATAATTAAAATTTTATTAGCTTTTACAACCCAATTTAATAAATCTTTAGATAAAAGTTCCTCTACTCTTCTTATTAGATAAGTTAGTGGTTCAACAATTTGGTGTATAAGCCAAAATATTAGGATTGTTATTAAAGAACGATTAATGTTGTCAACAAAAACCAACATTTTTCCATCGAATTCCATGTAAGAACTTGCAACAAAAATTCCTAGAACAATTGGAAGAAATTTAATTGGCCCAACAGAAGCTTTAACTAGAGCATCATCAAACTTGTTAGATGTTTTGTTAACATAGTTTTGTAATCTTTTTAAAATAAAATTTGAAATTAAGCCTCTTAATAATAAGAATAATAAAAAAATTACTATACCAACACCTATCTGTGTAAAATTAATTCCAGCTATTCCTTGCTGCCAAATTTCAATAAATAAGTTTTTAAAATTTTCCAGTACATTCATTTTATTTTTTCAAGTTCTATAATTTCATTTCCAGGATTAAAAATTTTGTTATTTTTCCACCCAGACTTATCAAAAAATTCTACAATTTTTTTACTTATACACATAACAACTGATTGTGTCATCATTGGAGCTAAAGAATAATTAGCGACTATACTATTAAAACTCTCTGCACTTCTTAAAGAATAAACAAATATTACATTTGGTGGATATTTTTTGATTAAATCAATATTAGCATCATTTAAGGAGGTTATTTTCTCTGAAAAATAATTTACGATTTTTTTTACTTTAAATCCTTCTCTTCCAAGTTCTTTGTCAAGTTCTAAGGTTATCTGATCCCCACAAATATAGGCCAACCTGTCATTCTTCTTAAGCTCCTTAGAGTTTATAATTAAATTTTTTAAAGCGTTAACATTTCCACTTGCTGATATTGTTTTGGTAAATCCACTGAGTCTTGCAACTTTTTCAGTTACAGAACCTACACAAAAACATTTTATATTTTTTTTCTCTCCATTTACTTTTAAATTTCTCACAGCGTTTGAGCTTGTAAAAACTAATGCGTTATAATCTTCTATATTAATTTTTTCCAAATTTGCGTTTTTAATTTTTAAAGTCGGTATATGCATAATTTTATGTCCTAAATTAAATAGTTCCTGCATCAAATTTTCAGTATCATTTAATGGTCTCGTTAAAATTATATTCATCTTTTTTTTTTATATTTGCCCTCAGACTGTTTTAATAAATCTTTACCAGCAGAAATTCCAAGTTGTTCTGGAAATTTTTTATCACCACTTTTTTGTACCGAAAATGGTTTGAGACCATCATCTGAAAACAATTGTGATATTATAGTAATGCTATTTTTATCAATTTTTGCATAAGCACCCACTGCTGTATGGCAATCCCCTCCGATAGTCTTTAATAAACTTCTTTCTGTTAAGGCACAGATTTTTGTATTTTCATCATTAATTTTTTCCAAAACTTTTAGATTTTCAAAGTCATCTTTTCTACATTGAACAGCTATCACTCCTTGACCAGCTGAAGGAATAATTTTTTTTTCTGAAAATATTTCTTTAATTCCTTCTTCAAGATTTAATGTTTGAATACCAGCTAAAGCTAGAATAACACCATCATACTCGCCTTTTTTTACTTTAGAGATTCTGCTGTCAATATTTCCTCTTATATTTTTGCATGTTATATTTTTGAAGTATAATTTCAATTGAAGCTCTCTTCTTTTTGAACTTGAACCAATTGTGAGTTTATCGCTGTTAAGTGATCTGTCTTTCTTGAGAACTATAACATCTCTTGGATCATTTCTTTTTAAATAAGCGCCTACAATTAAATTATTTTCCTCAAACGAGTCCATATCTTTTAAAGAATGTACTGCAATATCAATTTTTTTTTCTAATAATTGTCTTTCAATTTCTTTACAAAAGATATTTTTGCCTCCGATGTCAGAAATCTTTTTATCATGAAAAATGTCTCCAGAAGTTCTGATAGTTTGAATATCAATTTCTATTTTTTGATTTGACGCTGAAAAAAATAACTTTTTCACTCTTTCAGCGTAAGAAAGTGAAAGTTTACTGCCGCGTGCACCAATTATAATCTTTTTATTCATTTAAGTATTTTTAACTTTATTTTATAATATCTAATCTTATGGGAAAAAAACTAATTTTTTTAGGCATCGAAACAAGCTGTGACGAAACAGCGGCCTCGGTAGTTCAAGAAAATTTAGATGGTAGTGCAAAAGTTTTATCCTCGATTGTATCGAGCCAAATAAAAGAGCATGAAAAATTTGGAGGTGTGGTGCCAGAACTAGCAGCTAGATCTCATATTGAAAATATCGACTTCATAATTTCAAAAGCTCTCAAAGATGCTAAAATAAATTTTGAACTGATTGACGGTGTTGCTGCTACAGCTGGACCAGGTCTAATTGTCTGTTTAACAGTTGGGTTAAATATTGGAAAGGCTATAGCAGGATTTAGTGGGAAACCATTTGTTGCCGTTAATCATCTTGAAGGACATGCTCTAAGTCCAGCATTAAGTAATAAAATTAAATTTCCTTATTTGCTATTATTAATTTCTGGAGGTCATTCTCAATTTTTAATTGTTAAAAATGTAAATGATTATAAACAAATAGGTACCACAATAGACGATGCTCTGGGTGAGGCTTTTGATAAAACTGCAAAAATGTTAAATCTTGGTTATCCAGGCGGACCCGCTGTTGAGAAATTTGCAAAACAAGGAGATAAAAATTTTTATAAATTACCAGAGCCTATAATTAACAAAGCAGGATGTAATTTATCTTTTGCAGGATTAAAAACGGCAGTATTAATTCAGTCAAAAAAAATTAAGAATGATAAAAATCTTAAGTTAAATTTAGCAGCTTCTTTTCAAGAAACTATAATTAAAATTTTAAATAAAAAAACTAAAGTTGCGTTTAGTGAATTTAAAAAATTCTCTAAAAAAGAAAAAAATACATTCGTTGTTGCTGGGGGGGGTTGCTGCTAACCATAGTATACGAAGAAGTTTGGATGATCTATCAAAAAAAAATAATTTTGAGCCAATTTTTTCTGATCTAAAGTTTTGTGGAGATAATGCTGCAATGATTGCTTGGACAGGAATACAACGATACAAAAAAAAATTAATTAACAATTTAAATGTTGAGCCAAAATCAAGATGGCCGCTAGATAAATCTGCTCCTTATATGAAAGGGCCAGGTCTTAAGCTTTGAAAAATTATTGGTTAATGAAATCTGAGCCATATGTTTGGTCTATTGATCAACAAAAAAAAGCTGGTCTTAAAGGCGCTACTTGGGATGGTGTAAGAAATTATCAAGCTGCAAATAATTTGAGAAAAATGAAAATTGGGGACGAATGTTTTTTCTATCATTCAAATGAGGGTAAGGAAATTGTAGGAATAGTTTTAATTATCAAAGAAGCTTTTATTGATAAAACTGATAAGAAAAAAAGATTTGTTGCTGTTCAGGTTAGGTTTAAAAAGAAGTTTAAAACACCTGTAACACTTGAAAATATAAAAAAAACAGAGCAAATTTCCCATTTACCATTGATAAAACAGAGCAGATTATCAGTAATGCCCATTGATTTTAAAAGCTGGAAAATAATTTGTAAGATGGGTAAAATCTGAGAAAAAAAATAAAAAAGGTTTGTCGTGGCTAAAAGATCAAAAAAAAAGAATAAAGGTAAAAAAACTCGGACTAAAAATAAATCTAGAAAATTTAAAAAATCTAGAAGAAAAGTAAGAAGAATAAAATCATCAAAGTCTAAAGGTGGAAGATCCAAAAAAAGTATAATTGTAAAAGATGAAGAAGGAAATTCGGTTATAAAAGTCTCAGAGTCTTGGTCTAATCAAGCTTTAGTAAACAGTTCTAAATATAGAAAGAAATATAATTTATCAGTAAAAGAAAATGATAAGTTTTGGAAAAAAGAAGGAAAAAGAATTACTTGGATTAAACCATACACTAAAATTAAGGATATAAAATATAGCAAAGATGAAGTTAAGATAAAATGGTTTTACGATGGTACTTTAAATGTTTCAGCAAATTGTATTGATAGGCATTTAAAAAAGAATGGTAAAAAAACTGCAATAATTTGGGTTGGAGATGATCCTGCAGATACTAAAAAAATAACTTACAAAGAATTACATAAAAATGTTAGTAAAGCTGCCAACGCTTTAAAAAGTATAGGAATACAAAAGGGAGATAGAGTAACTATTTATTTAACTATGATACCTGAGCTGGCATATACGATGCTTGCTTGTGCTAGAATAGGAGCAGTTCATTCCATAATTTTTGGAGGTTTCTCACCAGATTCAATAGCTACGAGGATTAATGATTGCGAGTCAGACTACTTAATTACTGCGGATGAAGGGGTAAGAGGAGGAAAAATAATACCTCTAAAAAAAATAGCAGATGAAGCATTATCTCAGTGTCCTAATGTAAAAAAATGCATAGTGGTTAAGAGAACTGGAAATCAAGTTAGTTGGGATAATGATCGAGATGTCTCTTATGAAGAACTAATGCAAAAAGTATCAGCTAAATGTGATCCAGAGGAAATGAGCGCTGAAGATCCTTTGTTTATATTATATACTTCAGGCTCAACAGGAAAACCTAAAGGTGTTCTTCATACTTCAGGTGGGTATTTAGTTTACGCATCAATGACACATCAATATATATTTGATTATAAACCTAAAGATATTTATTGGTGTACGGCTGACATAGGCTGGGTAACTGGGCACAGTTATATAATTTATGGACCATTATCTAATGGAGCAACAACAATTATGTTTGAAGGGGTTCCAAATTATCCGGACAGTTCGAGATGGTGGCAAATCGTTGATAAATACAAAGTAAATATTTTTTATACCGCTCCTACGGCTATAAGAGCTTTGATGAGGGAAGGTGATGAACCGGTAAAAAAAACTAGCAGGAAATCTTTAAAATTACTTGGGACTGTTGGAGAACCTATTAATCCGGAGGCTTGGATGTGGTACTACAAAACAGTGGGTGACGGGCGCTGTCCAATTGTTGACACTTGGTGGCAAACTGAAACTGGTGGAATTTTAATTGCTCCACAACCTGGTGCAATTGATCTTAAACCGGGCTCAGCGACGAAACCTTTTTATGGAATTAAACCAGTTATAGTAGATGAGGCTGGAAAAGTTTTAAAAGGGGCTTGCAAAGGAAGACTATGTATGTCTGCTTCGTGGCCAGGCCAAATGCGAACAGTTTACGGAGACCATAAAAGATTCATTGATACATATTTTTCTCAGTTTGACGGAAAATATTTTACCGGAGATGGATGCAGAAGAGACAAAGATGGTTATTATTGGATTACCGGAAGAGTTGACGACGTAATAATTGTTTCTGGACATAATTTAGGAACTGCAGAAATTGAGAGTGCTTTTGTTGCACATCCTAAGGTGGCAGAGGCTGCTGTTGTTGGTTATCCTCATGATATAAAAGGAAATGGTTTGTATTGTTATGTCACTTTAAATGCTGGTGAACAACCTGACGGCGATTTAGAAAGAGAACTTAAACTTTGGGTAAGAAAACAAATTGGACCTATAGCTACTCCGGACTTAATTCAATTTGCTCCAGGTTTGCCAAAAACAAGGTCGGGTAAAATAATGAGAAGAATTTTAAGAAAAATTGCAGCTAATGAATATAACGAATTAGGTGATACTACTACTCTCGCAGACCCATCCGTTGTGGAGTCTTTAGTAGAGAATAGACAAAACAAAGATTAATTATTTAAATTCACTGGAATTTTTTCTAAATCTGCAACTACTAACATCCATTTATTTTTTATGGAGTTAATCACAATTTCTTTATCTAATTCTTTTAATTCATCAGCAATAGGAGCCCAATGAAATAAAGCATTACAACTGTTAGAGAAGGGGTTGTTGTCAGAATATTCTTTTATATTGAAACTATTTAATTTATCTTTAAATTTTAATTTATACCTTTCACTGATTTCATTTGTGAGTCCGTTAGAAATTTCATTGTCTAAAATGTTAGTATATATTTTATTTGGATCCAAGCTATCAATGTTGTATTTTTTATTTAAAAAAGATATTGAGTAAAAAGTTAAATCTGTGACTGCCTCAGAAAAAATATTCCACTTAGCTTTGTTAACTGACTCCACGAACACATCGTCAGTGAACATCATATATTGTTTTAAGCCCATTCTTGTTTTCAAATAACCGTAAAGAGTTGATTGCGTGACAAAAGCGGATTTTTCTTTTATAAAAATTCCTAAATCTCTTTCATTATTAATTTTTAAAAAGTTTTTGCTTATTTTTTCATAAGGGAACAGATAATCTCTCACTGCAGATATAACCTCAGATATTGCTTTTAGATTCAATTTCAAGTTGTATGCTTTTTTGTCTCTTTTTTTTTCCTTATTTTTAGCGATTTATAGCACTTCAAAATAGGTTTTTTAACTTTTAATTACTCTCAAAATGGGTAGGATCACAACCATTAAGTTACGTTAACGTAAATATAGGGGGAAATATGTCAAATAAAGAAAAACATTGGCAGAAAACCAAGGGTCACATGATAATGACATTGTGTCTTTGGGCTTTCTTCTCAATGGTAATTTTCCTTTTTGGATATGAAATCAATTCAATGAGCTTTCTAGGATATCCGTTAGCTTATTATATGACAGCACAAGGATCACTTCTTGCGTTCGTTATCATTATTTTCTGGTTTGCAAACAAACAAGAAAAAATCGATGAAGAATTTGGTTTCGGAGAGAAGGAGGATTAATGTTTAAAGGTGGATTTATACAAAACCTTCCTAAGATTTATGGTTTGTATACCGGAGGCTTTATAGTTTTCATTTTAATGATGGCTATTGCAGAACAAGCCGGTGTAACAGCAAAAACAATTGGTATTTTGTTTGTTGCATTTACCGTGGCGATATATGCCTTAATTGGTTATTTATCTAGAACGGTACAGGTAGACGCATACTATCTTGCAGGAAGACAAGTCCCAACAGTGTTTAATGGAATGGCGACAGCAGCTGACTGGATGTCAGGTGCATCGTTCGTAGCATTAGCAGGTGGTGTTTACTTCGGTGGTTATAGTTATATGGCCTTCTTAGTTGGTTGGACAGGTGGTTATGTGCTTGTATCAACTTTATTAGCGCCATACTTAAGAAAATTTGGATGTTACACAGTGCCAGATTTTATAGGAACAAGATACGGTGGAAACGGAGTACGTTTCTGTGCAGTGTTAGTTCTTGTATTAGCTTCTTTCACTTACGTGACAGCTCAGATAAATGCTACAGGAACTATTGCTGCTAGAGCATTAGGTATTCCGTTTGAAGCAGGTGTATGGGTAGGTTTAGTTAGTATCTTACTATGTTCAATGTTAGGTGGAATGAGAGCCGTAACATGGACACAGGTTGCACAATATATCGTATTGATTATTGCTTACCTAATTCCAGTATTTTGGATTAGTAACAAAATCGGTGCAGGTGTATTCCCACACTTAATGTTAGGTGATGAGGTAGCAAGAATAACTGAACTTGAAGGTCAATTCGGATTAGCAAAAAATAGTGCCGCTGACATGAAAGCAGCTGGTGTTCCAGGTGGATTAAAATCTATCGCGGTAGCACATGCTGGAGTAGGTGCAGGTGGAATGGCAGTATGGAAATACATATCGCTAGCTATCTGTATGATGGTTGGAACTGCGTCGTTACCTCATATCTTAATGAGATACTTCACAACTCCTTCTGTAAAATCAGCTAGAAAATCAGTAGCTTGGTCGCTATTCTTTATTTTCTTGCTTTACTCTTCAGCTCCGATGCTTGCAACTTTGTCTAAAATTTCATTAATGGATCCAAACTTACCTACAGGTATTATTGGAAAATCTATTGCTGATGTTCAAAGTATAGAGTGGGTCAAACAATGGTCTTCTCAGAAGCAAGTATTTATTGCTGACTTTAACGGTGACGGCATACTACAGTTAAACGAGTGGTTCATGAGAACAGGTGTAGTAGTTCTTGCAACTCCTGAAGTTGCTGGATTACCATATGTAATCTCTGGGCTTGTGGCTGCCGGTGGTATGGCTGCTGCGATGTCAACTGCAGACGGATTAATTCTTGCGATAGCAAACGCATTATCACATGACGTTTACTACAACATGATCGATCCAAAAGCGGATGTTAGAAAAAGATTAATAGTTGCACGAGTACTATTAGTCGTAATTGGTGCCGCTGGTGCATACATTGCATCAATGCGTATCACTAGTATCCTTGGAGCAGTTGCATGGGCGTTTGACTTTGCGATGTCAGGCTTATTCTTCCCACTTGTACTTGGAGTATGGTGGAAGAGAGCTACTAGAGAAGGTGCAATAGCAGGAATGCTATCTGGACTTGCGGCTGGAACAGCTTATCTAATTTATGTATATCCTAAGTTTTTAGGTAACCCTGCATGGTTAGGTATTGACCACTTAAGATTTGGTCTAATTGGTGCTCCAGTATGTTTAGTAGTAATGGTTGTTGTAAGTTTAATGACCAAAGCTCCTGATGCTGCAACACAAAGAATGGTAGATGAAGTTAGGGTTCCTAGCGGAAAATCTATTCTTGGTAGAGCGCACTAAGGAATAAAATTAAATTATTTAAAGGGGCGATTTATTCGCCCCTTTTTTTTTGTTTCAATAATGATAATGTAAGACATGCCTGTTTGGGTTTACGTATTAGACTATATTTTAGGAATAGTGATGTACACTTTAATTGGAAGAGCAGCTATGAACATCTTTCAAAGAGAGGATTCTAATTTCTTCTTTATGAGAATTTTCGTAAAATTTACAAATCCAGTTCTCAAAGTTTTTGATAAAATCACACCTGAGTTTTTAGCAAGGCCTATTGTTCCATTATATGTTGCATTTTATTTCTATTTAATAAGATTTTATTTAATGCCCTGGCTATTAGGTTATGGGTCAATGGGTATGTTATCTTTTCCAATAGATCATGAATTCTCAAGAGAACTATACAGGTTATTTAGCCCAGACAAATAATTTTTTTGACAAGATTGTTATATAAAATATAAATAAAATATGTCATCCAATATAAAGATATCACCTTCAATTTTGTCAGCTGATTTCAGCAAACTTGGTGATGAAATAATTTCATTAGACAAGGCGGGGGCTGATTATATACATGTTGATGTAATGGATGGGCACTTTGTTCCTAATATTACAATTGGACCAGAAATTATAAAAAAATTAAGACCTGTAACCGAAAAAACTTTTGACGTTCATTTAATGATCGAGCCAGTAGATAAATATATTAAGGACTTTGCTGATGCTGGTGCAGATATTATTACATTTCATCCAGAAGCAACTCCAAGCACAGAAGAAACAATCAATCTAATTAAAAAATTTAATAAAAAAGTTGGTATATCTCTAAAACCAAAGTCTGATATTAATTTAATTGAAAAACATCTTGAAAAAATAGATTTAGTATTGGTCATGAGTGTAGAGCCGGGATTTGCAGGTCAAAAATTTATGCCAAATGTTTTGCCAAAATTAAAAAAACTAAAAGAGATCATTGCTAATAAGAAATTAAAAATAGATCTGGAGATAGATGGTGGTATAAATTTTGAAAATTCAAAGACTGTGATAAACGCTGGTGCTAACGTTTTAGTTTCGGGTTCTACTATTTTTAAACAAAATAATGGGGATTTAAAAAAAAACATTAGCTTATTAAGATCGAGTTAAAAATGATCAGTCTTAGAACTGCTTATTATTATATTTTTGCAGTTAAAATAAACTTAATTAAAATTTTTAAAAAAATTTATTTTAAAACTGGATTTTATAAAAAGTCTTTAATATCAAAAGTTCCAAGTCAATTTTTTTTCTTTCCTAATCCTTTTTTAATGTCTTGTTTCTCAAATTATAGAAAGTTTGCCTTTCAACTTAATAATCTTGATCCTAATAAATTTTGGAATCAAAATTATTCACATAAGGAAAAAAGGGAGCTTCACAATTTTCTTTGGCTAAGTTCGATCGATCGTAAAGATGACTCTTCTACACTTAGAAAAATTATATCTTTATGGAATCTTGACAATCTTAAATATAAATCTCTTGTTTGGGAAACAAATGTATTAAGCAAACGACTAATGAGTTGGATTTTAAATGCTGATATAATTCTTAAAAACTCCAATTTTGATTTTAAAAGGAATTTCATTAAATCTATCGTGATTCAAACAAATCATTTAAAAAAAAACTTCAAATATGAAATAGACCACCAAATAAAAATTGAAGTTATCACTGCTTTAATTTTATCTGGATTAGTTTTCAAAGAATATCAAGAAAATTATGAATATGGTTTAAAAGAATTAGAAAAGTTAATTGAAGTATTTTTTGATAAAAATGGTTTCCCTTTAACAAGAAGCCCAAACGATTTATTAAATTATACGAAATATTTTTTGTTAATAAAAGAAGTTGTTAAAGACGCCCAAAAATATGTTCCTGAAACTTTAGAAAAAACACTTGAAAAAAATTTAGAATGTTTAAAACAGATAACTACTCCAGCCAACTCGCTTCCATTATTTAATGGTTCTGTAGAGAATGATTTGACTAATTTTTACGACTACATCAATCACTTTAAAATTAAAATTAAAAAATCAAAAATTAGTGCTGGAAATATACATGTTCTTAAAAATAAAAAAGATGTTATTTTTTTTGAAGCAGGAAATCCGCCTAAGAAAAATTATTCATCTTGTTACCAATCTGGGCCTTTATCTTTTGAATATTTTTATGATGATCAAAAGATAATTACTAATAGTGGATTTGGAGTAAATATTTCAAATAAGGCTAGACTTTTGAGTAGATTTACATCTTCTCAGTCAGCCTTATGTTTAAATGACACCTCTATCGTTGGATTTGAAAAAAATAGTATGATGAATAAAGCTTATGGATTTTTAATAAAAAGAGACTTTAAAATTTTAAATTTAGAAAATACAAACGATACTAATGAGATTAAAGTTGAAGCAGGTCATAATGCCTATCTCAATAATTTTGGCTGCTTGCACAATAGAAAAATAAGTATTGATAAAATTAATAATAAAGTTGTTGGTCAGGATAAAATAACGCGTGAAAATTTAAATTCAAAAATCAAGTATGATATACGCTTTCATCTATACCCAGGTCTTACAGCTATTAAGACTATAGGTGGAAATACTTTGCTTATCCAGATAAATAAAAATAAAGCTTTGTTGTTCTCTTCTAATGAAAAAAACTTAAAAATTGAAAAAAGTATTTTTTTTGGAGCTCAGAAAGTGTTAGATAACTATTGTATATTGATTTCTGGAATCATGGAAAACAACGAAAAAAAAATTGATTGGGAAATAATAAAAAAAATATAATGGGTAAAATTAAAAACGCTTTAATTTCAGTTTCTGATAAGGGAAAGCTTAGAATTGTTTTAAAATCTTTAAAAAAAAATAAAATAGATATAATAAGCTCTGGGGGAACATTTAAATCAATAAAAAAATTGGGTTTTGCATGTAAAGAGGTCTCAGAATATACTGAATTTAATGAAATGTTGGATGGAAGAGTTAAAACTTTACATCCTAAAATTCACTCCGGTATTCTTTTTCAAAGAAATAAGAAAATACACAAAAAGGAAATGCAAAATAAAAAATTTGAACCTATAGATCTGGTAATAGTTAATTTTTACCCATTCGAAAGAGCAATCAGGGAAACATCAAATAAAAAGAATATTATTGAAAATATTGATATAGGTGGGCCAGCTATGGTTAGGGCAGCAGCAAAAAATGCAAAAGATGTAACCGTTATTACTGATAAAGAGGACTATTCAGAATTAATAAAAGAATTGAATAAATTTAAAGGTAAAACAACATTCAATTTCAGAAGGAGAATGGCAAGTAAAGCTTTTAGTTTAACTGCGTATTATGACGCTATTGTTTCAGAATGGTTTCACAGAGATATAGGAATAAAATTTCCTGAAAAAAAAACTTTTTTTGGAAGAAAAATTACTCAATTAAGGTACGGTGAAAATCCACATCAAAAAAGTTCGATCTACATAAATAGTCTAAAAAATGATGATACTAATTTACGACAATTAAGCGGTAAAGATCTGAGTTATAACAATTATAATGATATATTTGCTGGGCTGGATATATTGCTAGCAAACTTTAAATCCAAATCAACTGTAATTATTAAGCATGCTAACCCATGTGGAATATCTTCAAATAAGTCTGCACTTCAATCTTTTTTAAATGCCAAAGCCAGTGATCCAATTAGTGCATTTGGGGGAATAGTGGCTTGCAATTACAAAATAAATGTTAAAATAGCAAAAGAGATTAATAAAACATTTTTTGAGGTAATTTTAGCAAAAGGTTTTGATAAAGGATCTTTAAAAATATTTAAGAAAAAAAAAAATATGAGAGTGATTGATATTTCTAAGTATAATAATGAGTCTAAAACAGCAGTTAAATTTTTTGATAATTCATTCCTTTTACAAGATAAAAACAATTTAGATTTTCATAAAAATAAGTTGAAATGTGTAACAAGAAATAAGCCATCAAAAAAGGAGCTAAAAGATATAGAGTTTGCTTTTAGGGCATGTAAATATGTTAAATCTAATGCGATTGTAATTGTTAAAAATAATTCAACTATTGGTATTGGTGCTGGGCAACAAAATAGATTGGACAGTTGTCAAATAGCTACTCAAAAAGCGAGAAAATTCCAACCTAAAAATCTTACTAATTCAATAGCAGCATCTGATGCTTTTTTCCCATTTGCCGATGGAATAAAAACTTTAATTAATGCTGGGGTGAAAATTATAGTCCAACCAGGTGGTTCAATAAGAGACAAGGAAGTTATAGAAGCAGCAAACAAGGCTAAAATTAAAATGGTTTTTACCGGAATAAGACATTTTAATCATTAATTAAATTTTATCAATTTTAGCTGCTAATACAAAATCACTCTCTGCTAAACCTTTTATAGCGTGTGTTGAAATTTTAATTTTAGCATACCCCCAACCAAAAGCGATGTCTGGATGATGACCTTCAGCTTCTGCAATTTTTCCAACATTAAGAATAAATTTTTCACTTTCTACGTAACTATTAAATTTGAAATTTTTTTCAATATAAAAATTTTTTTCTTTATCTTTTAACACGTTCCATCCGTCTATTTTTTTTAAATATTTATGTATCTCGTTAATATCAAAAGCTGGAATACCTCCCTCGCAAGGGATACATTTTTTGTCTGCTAAATCTTCCATATCTAATATCTATCTATAATTATTTTATCTACCGTATTTTATTTGGAGCGGGCAAAGGGACTTGAACCCTCGACCTTCTCGTTGGCAACGAGACGCTCTACCACTGAGCTATGCCCGCTTTTCCTATGTATATTGAAAGTATTAGCTTTTCAGAAATTAAGCAAGTGACAAAATACTATTAACTCGGGCAAATGTTCTTCTGCCATCACGATGAGAACTACAGAGATCGGACAAATTTAGAGACAATACGCAACATATTTTTACAAATTGACAGTGATAAATTTTTAATCTTATAATCAGATAATGGATAAAAAGTTTCCCAAACAAATTCCTATTTTCCCTTTAAGTGGTGTAATTTATTTCCCTAAAACAAATTTACCATTGAATATTTTTGAGGAAAGATATTTGGAATTAGTAAATGACTGTTTTAGAAGTAATAAACTTATGGGGATGGTTCAATCAAAAAAAGAAAATAACTTGGTTTACAAGGTTGGTTGTTTAGGAAAAATTAGTGATTATCAAGAAACCTCTGATGGGAGAGTACTTATAAACTTAACTGGTTTAACTAGATTTGAAATTACAAAAGAAGTAACCAATCAAAAAAAATACAGAGAGTTTGAAGTTGATTATAAAAAATTTCACAAGGATGTGCTGGACTCTGAGAAAGTAGCTTTAGAGTTTGATAATTTAAAATTAATGGAAAAAATAAAAAAGTTTTTTGAAAAGAATGGTCTAATGATTAATTGGAAAGAATTTGAAAAACTTGATGAAACGCAAAAAATTAACACACTTTCTATGATTGCACCAATATCAAACGAGGAAAAACAAAAGTTGCTAGAGACAGTAAGCTTAAATGATAAAACAAATACATTATTAAATATTGTTGAGTTTTATTCTTACGAAAATTCAACAGAAAGCGAAACAATACAATAGTTTGTATAACTATATTATTTTTAGTTTGATTTATTCATTGAATTAAAGAAGTCGGAATTATTTTTAGTATCTTTAATTTTCGAGATTAAAAATTCAATGCCATCCATTGTACCCATGGGACTTATTATTCTTCTAAGGACATTCATTTTTGATAAATCATCTTTTTCAAATAAAAGTTCTTCTCTTCTTGTTCCAGATCTTGTTACATCTAACGCTGGGTAAATTCTTTTATCAGCAACTTTTCTATCTAATATTAATTCTGAATTCCCGGTCCCTTTAAATTCTTCAAATATGACTTCATCCATTCTGCTTCCTGTATCTATTAAAGCGGTTGAGATAATTGTAAGAGATCCTCCTTGTTCAACATTCCTAGCTGCTCCAAAAAACCTTTTTGGTCTCTGTAGCGCATTAGCATCTACTCCCCCGGTTAAAACTTTCCCTGAGCTTGGAACAACTGCGTTATATGCTCTACCGAGCCTTGTGATTGAGTCTAGCAATATGACAACATCCTTCTTATGTTCTACAAGTCTCTTAGCTTTTTCAATTACCATTTCTGCGACCGCTACGTGTCTAGAGGCTGGTTCGTCAAAAGTGGATGAGACCACTTCGCCTTTTACAGATCTTTGCATATCTGTAACCTCTTCAGGTCTTTCATCTATTAACAAAACCATCAAATAAATCTCCGGGTGATTAGCGGTAATTGATTGCGCAATATTTTGTAAAATTATAGTTTTACCGGCTCTAGGAGGTGAGACTATCAAAGATCTTTGTCCTTTACCAATTGGACTTACTAGATCTATTAACCTTGCGGTATTGTCAGGTTTTTTTTCTATCTTAGTGCTTTCAACTTCTAATTTAATTCTTTTGTTGGGATACAAAGGTGTCAGGTTGTCAAAGGCTATTTTGTTTCTACCTTTTTCTGGTTCATCAAAATTAATTTTATTTACTTTCAGCAACGCGAAATATCTTTCTGCGTCTTTAGGGGCTCGCACTTCTCCTTCAACTGTGTCGCCAGTTCTTAATCCAAATCTTCTTATTTGACTTGGGCTAACATATATATCGTCTGGACCAGGCAAATAGTTCGACTCAATTGCTCTTAAAAAACCAAAACCATCTTGTAAAACTTCAAGCACACCTGAAGCGCTAATCTGCTCGTTTTTCTCTGCTAGTTTTTTAAGTATTGCAAAAAGAATTTCTTGCTTTCTTAAAGTGCTTGGATTTTCAATTCCAAGTTTTTCCGCTTGAGAAATCAAATCGGCTGGGCTTTGTTTTTTTAGTTCTTGTAAGTTCATTTGGTTGATTGATTTTGAGGTAAGTACAATGAATATAAGTCTTTTTGATAAAATTTCAAGTATTATAATGGTTTAAAAATTACAACAAATATAATGATAATCAACAAAATCGTAGGTACTTCATTGATAATTCTAAAAAATTTTGAGCTTTTAGTATTGTTGTCAATCTGGAAATCTTTCAAAACAGCAAGCAAATAAAAGTGATATCCGGTCAAAATTATAACCAGCCCAAGTTTAATTTTCATCCATAAAAAACTTAAACTTATTATACCCTGAGAATGAATTAATAACATTCCAAAAACCCACGACAAGATCATCGCAGGGTTCATAATATAGAAATACAATCTTTTTTCCATTAATTTGAAAGTTTCCGATTGACCTTTATTTTCTTTAGTCTCAGCGTGATACACAAAAATTCTTGGTAAATATAATAATCCTGCCATCCAAGAAATAACTGCTATAAGATGTAAGGCTTTAAACGTGAGATATACATTCATTTATAAAAATTTTTTTGTTAATTGTTCAAGTAAGTCTATGTGACCCTCACTATCATTTAAACAAGGAACTACATCAAAATTTCTTCCTCCAGATCTAATGAAGCTTTCTTTGCCTTGAATAGATATTTCTTCAAGAGTTTCAACGCAATCTGAAGAAAAGCCAGGGCAGATGACAACTATATTTTTTTTTCCTTCTTTTGGTAATTTTTCTAAAGTGACATCAGTATAAGGCTTCAACCAGGCTTCAGGACCAAATCGAGATTGGAATGTGGTTCTAATCTCAATAGTTTTAAAATTTTCCGAAAGTAATCTTGATGTTTTATGGCAATAACAATGATAAGGATCTCCTTTATCAAAATATTTTTGAGGAATACCGTGGTAAGATGCTAAGATTAAATCAGGTTTCCATTCCAACTCTGAGATTTTAGTTTTCAAACTATTTGAGAGTGCCTTAATATATAGAGGCTCCGATTCGTAATGTGGTATAATTTGTAAACTAGGCTGCCATCTCATTTTCATTAAAACTCTATAGACCTCGTCACATACTGTTGCTGTTGTTGCTGCAGCATATTGCGGATAAAGAGGTAAAATTATTAGTTTTTCACAGCCGGCCTCGTGTAATTTGAAAATTTTACTCTTAATGCTTGGATTTCCATATCTCATGGCATAGTCAACTATAACATCTTTGCTGCTAATTCTATCTAATAGTTTTTTTGTTTGCATAATAGTGAAATATCTTAATGGAGACATATCCTCTTTTTTCATCCAAATCTCTTTATAAGCTTTAGCAGTTTTAGACGGCCGTAAATTTAAAATAAATAGATTGAGAATAATCTTCCATAAAAATGGGTTTACTTCTATTACTCTTTTATCAGACAAAAATTCTTTCAAATATCTTCTTATGTCAAGCCATTTGGTGGAGTCAGGTGTTCCGAGATTTACGAGAAGCACGCCTGTTTTGCCAAAGTTTATTTTAGGGTGACTGTTGTTCATTTTTTTACCAAATTAACTCTATCTACTATTTTTTTTATAATACCTGGGTTTGTTTTTGGTAGGATACCATGTCCAAGATTGAATATGTAGGGGTTATCTCTAAATATGTCTAAATACTTTTCAACTTCTTGCAATACTGTTTTTTCATCTTTTAGAAGGATTTCTGGTTTCATTCCTCCCTGTATGCAAATGTTCCCAAAACTGTTTTTAGCCCAAGATGGATCCACGTTGTAGTCTATGTTTATCGCATCTGGTTTCACTTCTTCTAAGAATTTTTTATAATTTTCTTTTAGTCCTTTAGGAAAACAAATTGATGGTATCTTGTTCTCTCTACAAAAATTAATTAAGCTTTTATTAGGTTGGTAACAGTATTCATCTAGATCTTCATTTTCAATCAGTCCAGCCCAAGAGTCAAATATTTGTATTATATCTGCACCAGCTTGTTTCTGATTGATTATATGAATTTTTAAAAATTCATCTAACTTTTTTAAAACTAACTTTATTTCATTTTTGTCTATTATTGAAATTTTTTTATTTAACTTATCCTGTTCTTTAAGATTATATAAATAAATCATTAGTGTCCAAGGAGCGCCGACAAATGCAATTAATGGTTTATCTTTATTAAGGATCTTTTTAGTTTTGCTTATTGCTTTATAGATGGGTTGAAGGGTGGAAAGAAAGCTTTTTTCTGTTGTCTCTAAAAATTTATTAATATTTAATTTTGAATTTCTAGGTCCATATTTATGTCCAAATTCCATCGGTTGACGTAGAGCATAAGGTATTACTAATATATCTGAGAAAATTATTGCAGCGTCAAGATTAAATCTTTTCATTGGCTGTAATGTAATTTCGGAAGATAAATCGCTATTTAGACATAGTTTTAAGAAATTTGGATTTTGGGATCTTAACTGTTTAAATTCAGGTAAATATCTACCTGCTTGTCTCATAAACCATATAGGTACACAAGAAATATCTTTATTTATTAAACAATTTAACAATTTACTCATAAATTAAATAATATATTGATAAGAGTAGTTATTGTAATAGGTCATGTTAGTATCGACTATATTTATTTATACTGAGTTTTTAACATTTTATACCCACTGGGAAGTCCTAATTTGCCGTAATTTGAATTATTGATAGTATTATACTCACAGTTTATAGTTTTAATGTATAAAATAATTCACATCGAATAAAATGTACTAAATATGTTAATTAATGTGAGCAAATTTTTTATATCGTAGGCTTTTTAAAGTAACATAAAGTTATACGATTATTATTAACAGAATTATGAACGAAAAATACAATGTATATCTTATCTCAGATTCCACAGGGGAAACGCTGGATAGAATATTTCTATCTTTGCAGTCACAATTTAAGAATTTTAAATATGAGAAGAAGGAGTTCTTTTTTGTTAGAACTGAGCAACAAGTTGATAAAATAATCGAGGAAGGAATTAAGGGAGAGAGACCCATTATTCTTTACACAATTGTGGAAACGAAACTCGCTAAATATTTATCTAAAAAAAGTGAACAGTCGGACATTCCATGTTTTGGCGTTCTAGGTAGTTTAATCTTAGCTTTTTCAAAACTACTTAATCAAAAAGCAATTCATAAGCCAAGCGCACAACATGTTTTAGATGATGATTATTATAAAAGAATTGAAGCAATTCAATTTACAATGACCCACGATGATGGAAAAATAACAAAAGATTTATCAAAGTCAGACGTGATATTGCTAGGAGTAAGCAGAACTAGCAAAACACCCACATCTATCTATTTAGCAAACAGAGGCTATAAAACGACAAACATACCTTTAGTACCAAATCAAGAAATACCCGAGGATCTAAAAAAAAAAGACTTTGAGTCTTGCATAATTGGATTGTACGCAGATCCAGGTAGATTGTCAGATATAAGACGTAATCGAGTAGCTTTGATGCAAGAAAATAGATCTTCTAATTACACAGACATCGGGGCTATAAAAAAAGAAGTGGAAGATTCTAAAAATTTATTTAAAAAATATAGTTGGCCAACCATTGATGTAACTAGAAAATCAGTCGAAGAAACTGCAGCTTCAATTATCAAAATAATTGAAATTAAAAGAAACAAATGAAAATTGTTTTAGCTTCCAAAAGTGGTGTTAGAAAAGAAATATTGGATAAATATGGAGTCGAGTCAATTGTGTCTCCCTCAAATGTGGATGAAGATCAGGTTAAAGAATCTTTGTTAGAAAAAGGTGCAGACCCAGAAGTTATTTCAAAGAACCTAGCAGAATTAAAATCAGTCAAAGTAAGCCTTAAGTACCCTGATCAACTTGTTCTGGGTGCAGATAGTGTTGTATCGCTTAATTTAAAATTAATAAACAAACCTAATTCAAGAGACGAAGCATACAGTATTTTAAAGTTATTAAATGGCAACAAACATTATTTAATCAGTTCTGTTTGTATTTCCAAAAATGGATCAATGATATGGAACTACACCGATAAATCTGAGTTAAAAATGAAAAATCTATCCGATGGAGAGTTAAAAAGATATCTTGAAGGGATAAAAACTGAAACCTTGTTAGCCTATGGAGTTTATCAAATTGAAGCAGGCGGGCTAAATTTATTTGAGTATGTAAAAGGAGATAAAGATTCTATAATGGGTTTGCCAATAAAACAAATTAAGGATTATATAAATAACTACAAAACATGAAAAAAAAGAAATTTGCAATAATAGGCAATCCTATATCTCATTCACTTTCACCAACTATGCACAATTATTGGTTTAAAAAATACAATATTGATGCTGAGTATGAACTTTTAGACATTGACAAAAATGAAATTCAAAATGTTATAGATAAGATTAAGAATAAAGAGATTAAGGGAATAAACGTTACCTTGCCTTACAAAAACTTTGTTATATCTTTTCTAAGCAAAACCATAAACGACGCTAATGAAACTCACTCGGTTAATACTATTATGCTAGACGAACAAAATAATTTGATAGGAGAAAACACAGATGTCTTCGGATTTCAAGCGGCATATTTAAAATCTATTCCCAATCAAGAAAAAAATGATAAAAAAGTATTAATACTTGGAGCGGGTGGAGTTGCCCCGTCAATTATATTAGCTTTATTAAAGTCAAAAATACATAATATTTTTCTTAGTAATAGAACCTATGAAAAATCATTATTTCTTAAAAAGAAATTTAAAAACTTAAACATTATTAAATGGAGCGATTTCTCAAAAGAGCTATATAAATTTGATTTTATTATAAATGCAACAAGTCTAGGATTAAATACAACCGATGAATTTAACAACGATTTTAGTAATTTTAAAAAAAACCTAGTTTATATAGATACAATATATAACCCAGCGGAGACAAAAATGATTAAGTATTTTAAATCAAACAAAGTTAGAACGTATAATGGATTAAATATGTTTATTTACCAGGGTCAAAAGTCTTTTTACTTATGGAATAAAATTAATCCAGAGGTTGATGATGAATTACTAAAATTATTGGAGTCCAAATTAGGTTAATGAAAATTGGAATTACAGGTTCTTTATCTTCAGGAAAATCATCAGTAGCAAAAATTTTATCAAAAAAAAATAATTTGCTATTCAGTGCAGACAAGATAGTAAAAAATTTATACTCTAACAACCAATTTAAAAAAAAAGTAAGAAAAAAATTTAAAATTGAAAATAAAAATATTAAAAATGAAATAAAATTTAAATTACTAAGTGAGGAATTATCTTTAAAAGAATTGGGAAAATTAATTCATCCTTTTGTGAGGAAAAAAATGAAAGAATTTTCGAAAAAGAACAGAAAAAAAGAAATTATTTTTTTTGAAATCCCATTGCTTATAGAGAGTAATTTAATGAATTTTTTTGATTTTATTATATTAGTAGTCGCACCAAGAAAAATACGACTTGATCGTTATTTAAAAAGTGGTGGCAAAAAAGAAATGTTTAATCTTCTAGACAAAAATCAAATATCTCCAAAGAAAAAAATTAAACATTGTGATTATTTAATTGTTAACAACAAATCTAAAAATATTTTAAAACAAAAATTACATGATATAGTTTTAGATGTCTGAAATTTTCTTAGATATTGAAACTACCGGATTATCTTTTAAAGATAATCATAGGATTGTTGAAATAGCGTGTATCGAAACTAAAGAGCTTGTTCCAACTAAAAGAATTTTTCACAAAATAATAAATCCTGAACGCGACGTTCCAGACGAGGCATTTAAAATTCATGGGTTTTCAACAGACTTTTTAAAAGATAAACCAAAATTTAAAGAAATAGCAGAAGAACTCATTAGTTTTATAAGCGGCAATGATTTAATCATACATAATGCATCATTTGATATACCTTTTATAAATCATGAGCTTAAAATTTTAAAAAAAGATATTATAAGTAAAAATAAAATTATAGACACTCTTGAACTAGCCAGAGGCAAATACCCTGGAATGTCAAACTCCCTAGATGCACTTTGTAAAAGATTTAATGTAGATTTGTCTAGAAGAACAAAACATAACGCGGTTTTAGATTGCGAGTTGTTAAGAGAAGTTTATATTTATCTTTTAGATGCTAAAGAACCTAAATTATCATTTAATTCTAAAGTTGAACAAAAAAACAGTAATGTGAAAATTCTTAACCACTCTAAGAAAATAGTAAAGCCTTCTGAAGAAGAATTAAAAAATCATGATAAGTTTTTGAAATCTGAGCTTAAGAAAAATTACTTTTAGTTCCGTCTCGACAAATATAGTTTTTTAAAATCTACTTCTTGGTCAATCTTGATTTCTTTGAAACCTGAGTTTTCAAAAATAAAAATAAAAACTTTTCTAAGTTCCGGATATATTTTGTTTGGTATTTCTATTAGTATAATTTCCTCTAATTTTTTTTTATCGGTTAAGTTTTTATCCAATTCTACCATAGTAGAGTAGGTAGCAAGTGCATTAATTTTATCTAAATTTTTATCTTTTGACTCCAAAACTAGCGTGGTTTGCACTTCTATAATATTATCTTTGAAACTATTACTTTTAATGTCTATCTTAAATTTATAATTTGAGATATCTCTAGTAAGTGAAAAAAACTTGTCTGGTTTAGAAATATCAAAGTCGAGTTTTTTTATATATCTAGCGATTATTTTATAGCTCATCTTTTTTTTCTTCAATTATTTCAGCTTCAATTGTTTTATCCTCTTTTGTTTGGTTTTTATTTTTTTTTATAATTGGATAAAGAAAAAGTTTTCTTGTTACTGGAATTAATAATAAAAAACCCATTGTATCAGTAAAAAATCCTGGAATAATTAGTAACACAGCTGCTATTGCGATTGATGCTCCAGACAGCATCTCGTAAATTGGTAGCTTGTTTTGATAAATGTTTACAAATCCGGACTTAATGGTCTTAACACCCTCAATTCTTGCAAAATAAACGCCAACTATTGCCGTAAAAATTATTAATAAAATCGTATTTATTGCCCCAATATTCTCCCCAATTTTAATAAATAGCAATATTTCTATTATTGGTATGGCTATAATTGATATTAGTATTGTGTTCATTTGTCTGATACAAAAATATATTAATAATGTATATTTAGCAAATTATGAGTAGTAACTTTGGGTATATAGATATTATTTTACTGGCTATGATAGCTGGTTTTATTATCCTAAGATTGAGAAGTATCTTGGGTAGAAAGACTGGCCACGAGGATAAAATCTATCCAAGGTTCTCAGAAAAAAAATTTGAAGAATTTCGAAATCAGAATGAAGTTAAGTTTAAAAAGAAAAATTCGAACGAATTAGAGGGTGAAGAAAAAGAAAAATTTATTAAAGGTGCTGAAATAGCTTATGAAACTATTATTACAGCCTTTGCAAAAGGCGACAAAAAAAGTTTAAAAGGTCTTTTAACTCCAAGAATGGCTACAAATTTTAATCAAGCCATTTCCGATAGAGAAGATAAAGGCATAAAGTCAGAGTTAACATTCATAGGTATGAAAGAATCTAACCTGGAGAAATTTGAAAAAGTTCAAGACAATATTTTTGCCACAGTTAAATTCGTATCTGATATAATTTCAGTAAAAAAAGATAAAAGCAATAATGTTCTAGAAGGAAATCCTGATCGAATAAAAACTGTAACCGATCATTGGAAGTTCTCTAAAAAAGAGACAAGTAACAGTCCTAATTGGTACTTAGCTGAAATTTTGCCTAAGTGAAGAAAAAAGTCCATCTATCAAAAAAAGACAAAGAAGATTGGCAAAACTTTTTAAAAGACACATCTCGTTTGCCCGACAAAGATCAAAAAAATAGAACTGATAGGGTAGCCAGTAAATTTCGATTTGATTTACACGGCTTAACTTTAGATGAAGCTAATAAAAAGGTTAAAGAAATAATTAAATCGTGTAGTGAAAAAAATTGTAGAGAGATACTTTTAATTACTGGTAAGGGTTTGCATTCAAATCAAGAAGACGTTTATAAATCGTCTGATTTAAGCAAATTAAGATACTCTGTTCCCGAATACATAAAATCAGATCCTGAAATTTCCAGACTAATTTTTTCAGTTGTCAATCCTTCACAAAAAGAAGGTGGGGAAGGCGCATTACTTATTAAGTTGAAAAAACTATAAAATAAATTTCGAAAGATCTGTATCTTTTACAAGGTTTCCTAAATTTTTTTGAACAAATTCTTTATCAACGACTATTTTTTCCCCAGCTTTATCAGTTGCGTTAAAACTAATGTCATCTAAAACTTTTTCAATAATTGTATGCAACCTTCTTGCGCCAATATTTTCTATTGAGGAATTTACCTCAGTAGAAATCTTAGCAATCATTTCAATACCATCGTCTTTAAACTCTAGATCTACATTTTCCGTTTTTAAAAGAGCTTTATATTGTTTGATTAAACTGTTGTCTGGTTCTTTTAAAATTCTGATAAAGTCTTTTTCATTTAATGCACTTAGTTCAACTCTTATCGGAAGTCTTCCTTGTAGTTCTGGTAGTAAATCCGAAGGTTTAGCAAGTTGAAAGGCCCCAGAAGCAATAAAAAGAATATGATCCGTTTTTATTGGACCGTGTTTTGTGTTTACAGTTGTTCCTTCTATGAGCGGAAGAAGGTCCCTTTGCACACCTTCTCTTGAAACATCTCCACCAACTCTATCACCTCTTGCAGAAACTTTGTCAATTTCATCTAAAAAAACTATACCATTATCTTCTGTTGATTTTTTTGCTTCTTGTACAATTTTGTCTTCCTCGATCATTTTGTCTGACTCTTGTGCTACTAAAATTTCATGAGATTCTTTCACGGTCATCTTCTTTTTTTTACCTTTCTTGTGACCCATAGATTTGCCTAATATGTCTCCAATATTTACCATTCCAACATTTGCTCCGGGCATTCCTGGAATTTCAAAACTAGGCATAGATGAAGATGTATCCATTACTTCGATTTCAATTTGATTATTATCTAAATCACCGTTTCTTAATCTTTTTCTAAAGCTTTCTCTCGTTGCAACAGAAGCTTTGTTACCCACTAAAGCATCAAGCACTTTATCTTCTGCTAATAGTTGCGCTTTTGCATTAACCTCTTTTCTTTTTTTCTCTCTTTCCATCGCTATAGCAATTTCCACAAGATCTCTAATTATTTGTTCAACGTCTCTTCCAACATAACCTACCTCTGTAAATCGAGTAGCCTCTACTTTTATAAAAGGTGCTTCTGCTAGCCTAGACAACCTTCTTGATATTTCAGTTTTACCAACTCCAGTTGGTCCAATCATCAAAATATTTTTTGGCAGAACCTCATCTTTCATTTCATCTGATAATGCTTGTCTTCTCCATCTATTTCGAAGAGCGACTGCAACAGCTTTTTTTGCTTCTTTTTGACCAATGACGTATCTGTCTAATTCAGAAACTATTTCTCTAGGAGATAAAGCGCTGACCTTACTTTGTTCATTCTGCCCTTTATCCTTAACTAAATTTAAGTTTGTAACTTTCTTTGTTCCAGACATTTTATAATTTTTCCATTGTGATATTGTTATTTGTAAAAACACAAATCTCTGAAGCTACCTTTATAGCCTTTCTTGCGATGTCTTCAGCTTTCATATTAGTTTCCATTAACACTTTCGCTGCAGCTAAGGCATAATTACCTCCTGAGCCTATTCCAATTATACCATCTTCAGGCTCTAAAACATCTCCTGTGCCAGATATGATAAAACTTTTTTCTTTATCAGCAACCGCCATTAAAGCCTCTAGCCGTCTCAAATATTTATCGCTTCTCCAATCTTTTGCTAATTCAACGGCAGCTCTAGAAAGATTCCCTGCATGTTTTTCAAGCTTAGCTTCTAATCTTTCAAACAATGTAAGTGCATCAGCGGTGGATCCCGCAAAACCTGCAATCACATTTCGTTTCTCAATTTTTCTGACTTTCTTAGCTTTGCTTTTAAGCACGGTATTACCAAGGCTAACCTGACCATCTCCAACTACTATGGTTTCGTTATCCTTCCTTAAAAGAACAATTGTGGTTCCGTGCCATTTTTCAGCTGTATTCATGATATTCTATGTGGAGATTAATTTAATTTCTTCAATAGACATTTTGTGTTTATTGATAAAAAGTCCAATTATATATATATCATAAGGTTAATTGGCGATTTTTATGAAACGAAAAGCTAAAATATTAAGAAAAACAAAAGAAACCAGTATTTCTGTAGCGGTCAATTTAGATGGCAAAGGAAAATATAAGATTAAAACTGGAATAGGTTTTTTAGATCATATGTTAGAACAATTATCAAAACATTCTCTGATTGATCTAGAGGTTAAAGCCAAGGGTGACACCCATATTGATTTGCATCACACCACAGAGGATACGGGTATAGCAATTGGAGAAGCAATCAAAAAAGCCGCTGGTAACCGAAAAGGAATTACAAGATATGCCTCTACAATGATACCAATGGATGAAACATTAAGCCGTGTTTCTATTGATGTGTCTAATAGACCCTACTTAATTTGGAAAGTAGACTTAGCTGTTGAAAAATTAGGCGAAATGGACACTGAGCTTTTTAAAGAATGGTTCCAAGCATTTTCTCAATCAGCAGGAATTACTTTACATATCGAGAACATTTACGGTGACAATAGTCACCACAAAGTTGAGTCTTGTTATAAGGGGTTAGCTAGATCACTTAAGGATGCTTTAGCTATTGATAAAAGAATTAAAAATTCAATACCTTCAACAAAAGGCTCTATTTAAATTTGATGAACGTCACAATTGTTGACTACCAATCGGGCAATATAAGCTCAGTCATTAACTCTTTTACAGAGGTAGCTAAAGGAAATTTCAATCTTGAGGTAACCTCAGACATAAAAAAAATAAAAACTAGCGATAAAATTGTTTTACCCGGTCAAGGCTCATTTAAAAGCTGTGTGGACTCTTTAAATAGTATTAATGGACTAATTGATACTCTAAAAGAATCTGCAATGACTAACAAGAAACCTCTATTAGGAATTTGCGTAGGTTTACAAATGTTTGCTGATATCGGCTATGAAGAAGAAGAAACAAAAGGACTGGGATGGATACCCGGAAAAGTTTTTAAAATTGATAATCAAAATGGAAAATTTAAACTCCCGCACATAGGTTGGAATGAAATTGAATTACAAAAACAAAGCAAAATATTTAAGGATATAAAAAATAAATCTCACATGTATTTTGTCCATAGTTATGAGTTCATTCCTAAAGATAAATCTGTTATCTCAGCAACAACAGATTATTCGTCAAAAATTGTATGTGCAGTTGAAAAAGATAATTTATTTGGTACGCAATTTCACCCTGAGAAGAGTGATAAAAATGGATTAAAAATAATTGATAACTTTTTAAGATTATAATGAAAATTTTTCCCGCTATAGATATTAAAGATAAGAAATGTGTGAGACTCATCAAAGGAGACTTCGAAAATAAAACAGAATATAAAACTTCACCAGTTGATCAAGCAGCAAAATACAAAGATCATGGTTTTAAAAACTTACACATTGTTGATTTAGACGGCGCTCTTACTGGTAAAACAGTTAATTTAGATATTATTAAAGAAATAGTAAGCAAATATGATCTTAAAATTGAAATAGGTGGAGGCATACGAAACTTAGAAAGTATTAAACATTATATTGATTCAGGAGTTGAGAAAGTAATTCTAGGAAGTGGAGCAATTAAAGATAAAGAATTTTTGAGAATAGCTTGCGATAAATTTAAAAACCAAATTGCTTTAGGCTTAGACGCAAAAGATGGAAATCTTTCTGTTTCTGGTTGGAAAGAAAATCTTGATATTAAAACTATTGATTTCCTTAAAGAAGTTAACGAATATGGAGTGAGCAGAATTATTTTTACAGACATTAATAGAGACGGAATGAAAACCAACCCCAATTTTGATGAGACAGTTAAAGTTGCTAATATTTCTAATTGCCCTGTTGTAATTTCAGGTGGAGTTTCTTCAATAAATGATATTAAGAAAGCAAAAAATTTAAATAATAAAAAAATTGAAGGTATAATTGTTGGTAAAGCAATTTACGATGGTGATATTAAGCTCGAGGATCTCGCAAAAGAGATAAATTAAAATGGTTGCAAAATTGTCTACGATTAGACGTAAAATAAGAAACGGCGAAAAACTTGGTTTTTCAGAGAGAGCAAGAGCAGTAAATAAAGGGCTGTTACCAAGTAAAGCAAAAAAAAAGAATAAACATGTTAAAAAATAGAATTATACCATGTCTTGATGTTAAAAACGGAAGAGTCGTAAAGGGAATTAATTTCGTTGAACTAAAAGATGCTGGAGATCCAGTTGAACAAGCTAAAATTTATAGTGATGGTGGTGCTGATGAAATTTGTTTCTTAGATATCACCGCGTCTAATGAAAATAGAGATACGATCATAGATATTGTGAGAAAAACCGCAAAAGAATGTTTCGTCCCTTTAACTGTTGGGGGAGGCGTAAGAACTATTCAAAATATTACCGATTTGTTGTTAGCAGGTGCAGATAAAGTTTCCATTAATACTGCAGCAGTACAAAATATTGATTTTGTTAAAGAAGCTTCAAAAAAATTTGGATCTCAATGTATCGTTGTAGCTATAGATGCTAAAAAAGTTTCAGAAAATAAATGGGAAGTATTCACACATGGAGGAAGAAATAAAACAGGAATCAATGCCGTAGAATTTGCTAAAAAGGTAGAATTTAATGGAGCTGGAGAAATCCTTTTAACTTCAATGGACAAAGACGGGACTAAATCTGGTTATGATGTAGATTTATTAAAAGCAATTTCTAAAAGCACCAATATTCCAATTATAGCATCTGGTGGAGTTGGAACATTAGATCATTTATATGATGGTATAGTTAAAGGCGGTGCAAGCGCTGTACTTGCAGCTTCTATTTTTCACTATGGAGAATTTACCATCAAAGATACAAAAGAATATTTAAAATCAAAGAATATTCCAGTAAGGTTGCACAATGCTTAAAAATTTGGAAGATTTAATAAAAACAATTAGAGATCGAAAAAATTCATCTCCCGATAAATCCTATACAAACAAACTATTAAATGACAAAAATTTATCCGTTTCTAAAGTGAAGGAAGAAGTGGCTGAGTTGATCGAGGCTGTGGAAAAAAATACAAATAAAGTTCACGAAAGCGCTGATGTGATATATCATCTTTTGGTATATTTAGAAGCTAACAATATAAAAATTGAAGATGTTATGAAAGAACTAGAAATGAGGAAAAAATAATGTCTTATGATAAAAATAATATTTTTGCTAAAATTTTAAGAGGAGAAATACCTTGTAAAAAAATTTTTGAAAACGATTTTGTTTTATCTTTTCACGATATAAATCCTCAAAAAAAAATCCATGCACTTGTTATTCCTAAAGGTGAGTATATTGATTTAGACGATTTCAATAAGAAAGCTAGTGATAAGGAAATTACTGAATTTCATAAAGCTATAAGTCATGTCTCAAGTTTATTGGGCGCTACAGGCAAAGGCTACAGAGTACTATCAAATATTGGATCTGACGGAGGTCAAGAAGTTCCGCACTTACACTTTCATATATTCGCAGGAGAAAAAATTGGAAAGATGGTTGCATAAGATGAAAAAAGTTCAAAGATATTTTTTAGATTTTGAATTTTCAAAAAATTATAAGGCTCAAATTATTCAAAGTGAAAACTTATTAAAAATTGTCCTTAATGATAGAAAAAATTATGAAATAAATAAATTTTTTTACAAACAAATCGGAAAAGACCACTTTTGGAGAGACAGACTTGTATGGACAGACAAACAATGGCTTAAATATTCATCTGGTCCACTCCTAGAAACTTGGATTCTTAAAGACGAAAAAAATGATTTAATCGGATATTATGAAATCGAAAAACATGACAATAAAGAATTTGAGCTAATAAACATGGGTATATTAAGTGAACACAGATCAAAAGGCTATGGATCTCTTCTGTTAAATCATGTGCTTAAAAAATCTTTTGAAAATAAAGCTAACAAAGTGTGGGTTCATACTTGTTCATTAGATCACAAATTTGCTCTAGCTAATTACTTATCTCGAGGATTTAAAATATTCAAAAAAGAACAGATTGATTTTGTGGCTTAACCTTTGCTTGGTAAGGTAAAAACATTATTATTAATCATTTGATTTAATGAGGTAATTTCAATTTCAAACGCTATTTGATTATTATACTGATCAAACGAAGTCCATCCAGCTAGTAAAAATTCTTTTTTATCAAATTTAATTAACGTTTTAATATTATTTTTATCAATAAAAACAATATTTATATAATCATCTATAATTGTGCTACTTTCATTTATAACTTTAATTAATTCGTTTTTGTTAAGAATATTTATAAAAGTGGATTTAGATAATGGATAAAAAAGTGTTTTTCCATACCTTTTTTGTGTAATTGCCATCATCTTTTTATTTACAATAAGCTCCTTTTCATTTTTGTCTATGTAATCACATTTTAACTTGCCCGGAAAAGCAAGAATACATTTGCCTTTTTCTATATTCTCATTTGTTTTTTGAGTAAATTTAAATTGAATATTATCTATATTTTTCAAATTATTTATGATTTTAGATTTCTCGTTTACACTTGAGTGTGTAAAAATAAAAAATAAACAAAAAAAAATAACAACTCTTATTGCTCTCAACCCTATAATACCTCTCGTTTACCGACATGATTTGCTTTGCTTACGACCCCTTTTTCCTCCATCATATCAATAATTCTAGCCGCTCTATTATATCCTATTTGCAATTTTCTTTGCAAAAAACTAGTTGAGGCCTTCCCTTCGGACTTAACTAAATTAATTGCTTCATTATAGAGTTCATCACCTTCTCCAGCTGAAATATTACTGTCATCTTCTGATGAGTTTGAAACAGAAGTAATATCATCGATATAATCAGGTTCTCCTTGAGCCCGCAAAACACTACTTATTTTCTCTATTTCTTTTTCAGAAACATAAGGGCCATGAATTCTTATGATTCTATTTGCAGACGACATAAAAAGCATATCCCCTTTACCCAATAGTTGTTCCGCGCCTTGTTCTCCAAGTATGGTTCTGCTATCTATTTTTGAACTTACTTGAAAAGAAACTCTTGTTGGAAAATTAGCTTTAATAGTTCCAGTGATCACATCAACACTAGGTCTTTGAGTTGCCATAATAATGTGGATCCCAGCTGCTCGTGCCATTTGTGATAACTTCTGAATGTAATTTTCAATTTCTTTTCCAGCCACCAACATAAGATCAGACATTTCATCAACTACAACAACAATGTAAGGCATTTTTAATTTGTGTTTTTCATTATACCCGTCAATATTTCTAACACCAACCTTTGACATGAGCTTATACCTGTTATTCATCTCTTTAACCGTCCATCCAAGGGCAGAGGTAGCTTTTTTTGCATTAGTAATAACAGGAGATAATAAATGAGGTATTCCTTCATAAGCAGAAAGTTCAAGCATTTTTGGATCAATTAAAATCAATTTACAAAGTTCAGGACTTAACTTGTATAACAATGATGTTATTATTGTATTAACACAAACAGATTTACCAGACCCTGTTGTACCTGCAATTAATAAATGAGGCATTGAAGTTAAATCACCTATTATTGGAACTCCCGAAATATTTTTCCCTAAAGCTATTGGTAATTTTAAGTCTCGACTTTTAAAACGCTCATTTGATATAATTTCTCTTAAAAAAACACCCTCTCTTTTTTCATTAGGTATTTCTATCCCCACAGTATTTTTTCCTGGAATTACAGCAACCCTTGCTGATGTAGAGCTAGTATTTCTTGCTAGATCATCAGATAAGTTTATAATTTTTGAAACTTTAACACCAGCAGCAGGCTCGAATTCATATAAACTTACAACTGGTCCATTGTTAATTTTTTGTATTTGTCCACTAATTCCAAAGTCTTGTAAAATTCCTTCCATAAATTTTCCATCCGGTCTATTTTTATTCATTTCCTGCTGTGATAATTTTGAATTATTTTTCTCTAATAAATCGATTGATGGTAATTGAAATTTTTTTGATTTTTCTAAAGTTTTTGTCTGATCTTTAGCAAAGAAAAAACTTTGCTGAGTGTCTTTTTTTTCATCATTTAATATATTTTCTGTTATTACTTCATTGCTTTCATTTTCGACAACTTCATTTCTTTTATTAGAGGAAAATGAAAACAGCCTTGAAACAATTTTTTTAAAATTGATATCAGAGCTTAGAATAAAAAAAAGTATTGTTAAACCAATCAGGGCAAAACTTGTATACTGATTTTCTATTAATGGAGTGTATTGGTATATAAAATTATATATTAATTCCCCGATGAAACCTGAATTACCGTTATCAAGCAGCCAAAAAGAATTATTAAATGTTATATGTAAAAATGTACATCCAAAAATTAGATACAGAGTTAAAAAAAATAATTTGTAAATAATATTTTTTAACTCCTTTTCAATGATTAATTTCAAACCCCACGAAATTAAAGTAGCTAGTATTAAAAACGAGATTAAACCAAAACTTTGTAACAAAAAATCTGAAACCTTGCTGCCATATATCCCAAAGAAATTTTTTATATTTGAGTTAGATTCACCATATATTAATGAAGGATCTGACGGAGAATAAGTCGCAAATGAAATTGTCAAAGCTATTCCTAATGAAATCAGGACCAATCCAACAAACTCAAAGGTTCGCTTTTTTAAAAAATTTGTTAAACTATTTAAAAAGTTTGTATTCATATCGAATCGTAATACTTACTTTTTATCATTATTATGAAAAAACATAAAATATG
>CACGKZ010000007.1 GCA_902573835.1 uncultured Pelagibacteraceae bacterium | reverse complement strand
TTTGGTGAAGGTAATGCAAAATTACCACTACCTCCAATGCTTATGTTTGACAGAATTACAAAAATTGAAAATAGTTCAGGAAGTTTTAAGCGAGGCTATATGGAAGCAGAATTAGACATAAAGGATGATCTTTGGTTTTTTAAATGTCATTTTCAAAAAGATCCGGTGATGCCAGGGTGTCTTGGGTTAGACGCAATGTGGCAATTGGTTGGCTTTTATCTTGGTTGGACAGGTGAACCCGGAAAAGGGAGAGCTTTAGGAGTAAGCACAGTTAAATTTACTGGTGAAGTTTTAAAAAAAGTAAAGATGGCCACTTATAAAATAAATATAAAAAGAATTTTAAAAAAAGAGGGTGCTGTAGTAGGATTAGCTAATGGTACATTAGATGCTGATGGGAAAGTAATCTATGTAGCAGAAAATTTGAAAGTAGGTTTGTTTAAGTCATGAGAAGGGTAGTAATTACAGGTCTAGGTATAGTATCTTGTCTTGGTAATAATCAAGAAGAAGTTCATCAATCATTAATAAATTCAAAATCAGGTATTTCTTACGCGGACGAATACAAAGAGCATAATCTTAAAAGTCATGTACACGGTAAACCAAATATTAAACTTTCAGATTATGTAGATAGAAAAACAATTAGATTCATGGGGTCTGGCTCAGCTTATAATTATATTGCTATGAAGGAAGCAATTTCAGACTCTGGTTTAAAGGAAAACGAGGTTAGTAATTTTAAAACTGGGATAATTATGGGTTCAGGTGGTCCATCTATTGAAAATGTAATTCTTGCCGCTGATAAAACTAGAGCTAAAACTCCAAAATTAATGGGTCCATTTATTGTACCTAGAACAATGGGTAGTACAGCTTCTGCTACACTCGCAGTACCATTCAAAATTAAAGGAACAAATTATACAATGAGTTCTGCCTGTGCAACTAGCGGACACTGTATTGGAAATGCAATGGAATTAATTCAATTTGGTAAACAAGATATTATATTTGCAGGTGGAAGTGAAGAGGTCCATTGGGCGATGACTGCTATGTTTGATGCAATGACTGCTTTATCCTCAAAATATAATGATAAACCTGAAACTGCCTCACGGGCTTATGATAAAACCAGGGATGGATTTGTTATTGCTGGAGGAGCTGGAGTATTGGTGCTTGAGGAATATGAACATGCAAAAGCCAGAGGAGCAAAAATTTATGCTGAGTTAACTGGCTATGGTGCAACATCTGATGGTTATGACATGGTTGCCCCGTCTGGTGAAGGTGCTGTAAGATGTATGCAAATGGCCATGGCTACAGCTAGAAACAAAATTGACTATATAAACACACACGGAACATCAACCCCTGTAGGAGATATTACAGAGCTCAACGCAGTTCAAAAGACTTTTGGGGAAAAAATTCCAAAAATTAGTTCTACAAAGTCTTTATCTGGGCACCCTTTAGGGGCTGCATCAGTGCATGAAGCGATTTATTGTCTAATTATGATGAAAAATAATTTTATTGCTGGTTCTGCGAATATAAATGAAATGGATGAAGAGGCAAAAAAATTCCCAATAGTTACAAAAACTGAAAAAGGGGCTAAGCTAAATACTGTAATGTCTAACAGCTTTGGTTTTGGAGGCACAAACGCTGCTTTGATTTTTGAGAAATTATAATTATGAATTTAATGAAAGGTAAAAAAGGATTGATAATGGGTGTTGCAAATGAGAGGTCAATTGCATGGGGAATTTCCCAGAAACTTGCAGAAGCTGGTGCTGAATTAGCTTTTACATATTTAGGAGATGCTTTAAAAAAGAGAGTTATTCCTTTGGCTGAAAAACTTAATTCAAAAGTTACATTCAGTTGTGATGTTGAAAAAAAAGATGAGGTTATTAAACTTTTTGAGAATGTAAAGTCTAAATGGGGTGAGATTGACTTTGTAGTTCACGCAGTTGCTTTTTCAGATAAATCAGAATTATCAGGTGAGTATTTAAATACTTCAAGAGAAAATTTTTTAAAAAGTATGCTTATTTCTTGTTTTTCCTTTACCGAGGTATCAAAAGAGGCCTCTAAAATAATGAAAGATGGAGGAAGCTTGTTAACTCTGACTTATGAATCAAACAAAGCAATTCCAAATTACAATGTTATGGGAGTTTGTAAATCTGCTTTAGAAGCAAGTGTAAATTATTTAGCAAGAGATCTTGGAAAGAAAAAAATTAGAGTAAATGCTATAAGCGCAGGACCAATTAAAACTTTGGCAGCATCTGCAATAGGAGATGCAAAATTTCTATACAAATGGAATGAAGATCATTCTTTTTTAAAAAGAAACGTTGATATTCACGATGTGGGTAACTCAGCACTTTATTTATTAAGTGATTTGGCTAGTGGTGTTACTGGAGAAATACATTATGTTGACGCTGGGTATAACAAAGTAGGAATGCCAGATCCAAAAAATATATCTTAACTTGCAAAAATTACATCACTAATTTGCATAAATAGAAAAACCAAAAAAACTAAAAAAGATTAGAAATAAAGGTCAGAATGAAAGATTTAAATAAAAAGGTTAAAGAGAAATTTGAAAACTTCTTTGATTGGATAAAAGGTGCAGAACTTGTTGAGCTAAAGTCATGCAATCCGGAAGAAGATCCAATTCGACCAGAGCTTAATAATGATTTTAGGACTAGTTATGGTCGTAAAATATATGGTGTGAAATATAAAAATGAAATTTGTGCAATAATGTGCTTTGGTTTTACAAATGAAATTCCTAAGTCTGTAAATGAATTAGATTTAATGACAAAAGATGCACACTTACAAAGTATAAGAAGAGATCAAAAAGTCGGAAAAATAGCTATAGCATACACTGTCTGGTCTAAAAAAAAAGGTGGAGGTAAGCTTATTGTAAAAGAGGTTTTTAAAAAAATAAAAAAATCTAATCACTTAAATAGATTAGTAACTCTCTCTCCATTGACTGAAATGGCTAGGAATTTTCACTTAAGAAATGGAGCTACTGAGCTTCAAGTTAACAAAGAAACTCAAAATTTTGAGTACAAAATTTAAACTATTTAAGCTACAGCTTGTTTAATGGAAAGTTTTACTTTGCCTCTATCGAAACCGAGAACTTTTACTGATACCTCATCACCTTCTTTTACAACATCTGTCACTTTTGCTACTCTTTTGCCTGCAAGTTCAGAAATATGTACTAGACCATCTTGTTTCCCGAGAAAATTTACAAATGCTCCAAATTCCATAATTTTAACCACTTTACCTTTATAAATTTTACCCACCTCAGGTTTCGCTATCAAACCTTTAATAATCTCAATAGCAGAGTTTCTTGATTTTTCGTCAGGAGCAGCAACAGTCACTTCTCCAGTATCTTTAACATCAACTTTTGCCCCGGATTTTTCAACTATTTCTCTAATAGTTGCACCGCCTTTTCCAATTACTGTCGCAATGTCTTTTTTATCAACTTTTATTGTTTCCATTTTAGGTGTGTGTTTTGAAAATTCTTTTCTTGATGTTTTAATTGCTTTATTCATTTCACCTAAAATATGTTCTCGACCCTCTTTAGCTTGATTTAGAGCTTGCTCCATTATCTCAAAAGTAATTCCGGTTATCTTTATATCCATTTGCAAAGATGTAATCCCGTCTTTAGTCCCCGCTACTTTAAAATCCATATCACCCAAATGGTCCTCATCTCCTAAAATATCTGACAAAACTGAAAACTTTTCTCCCTCTTTAATTAAGCCCATAGCTATTCCTGCTACTGGTTCTTTAATTGGTACTCCAGCATCCATTAAAGACAACGAAGTTCCACACACTGTTGCCATTGAAGAAGATCCATTCGACTCGGTAATTTCTGAGACAACTCTTAAAGTATAAGGAAAGTTTTCTTTTAAGGGTAATGAAGAGTTTATAGCTCTCCATGCTAACTTGCCGTGCCCTATTTCTCTTCTACCAGTTCCTATTCTACCACATTCACCAACAGAGAAAGGTGGAAAGTTATAATGTAACATAAAGCTGGATCTTTGCATGCCATCTAGACTTTCAAGTCTTTGTTCATCATCTGACATACCTAAAGTTGTTACTACTAATGCTTGAGTTTCACCTCTTGTAAATAAAGCTGATCCATGTGTTCTAGGTAAAACGCCAACTTCACACTCAATTTTTCTAACATCGGCAAGTCCTCTACCATCAATTCTTTTTTTGTCTTTTAAAATTGCAGTTCTCACAATGTCTTTTTCGAGAGATTTTAATTGTGCCATTGCTTGATTTTCTGTGACATTCTCATCATCTTTGAACATTTCTTTACATTTGGTGTCTATTTCAGATATAGATGTCGATCTTTTTTTCTTATCCACTTCTTTGAATGCTTTTCTTAGACTGCTTTCAAATTCTTTAGCAATTTTTTTCTTAAGTTCTGTATTGTCAACTTCTTCAATTTCCCATTTTGGTTTACTGGCTTTTTTTGCTAATTTTTCGATTGAGTCAATGATCGGTACAAATTTTTCATGTCCAAATTTTACTGCATCTAACATTACTTTTTCTGAAAGACCAGAGGTTTCGGACTCTACCATTAATACTGCGTCTTTCGTTCCAGCTACTACTAAGTCTAATTCTGAAGTTTTTAACTCTTCCTGAGACGGATTTAACAAATATTTTCCATCTTTATATCCTACTCTGCTTGCAGCTATTGGACCTTGAAAAGGAAGACCTGAAATTGATAATGCAGCAGAGGAGGCAATTATAGATAATATATCTGGTTGATTTTCTCCGTCATAAGATAAGACAGTAGGTAATAGTTGTACCTCATTCATAAAACTTGATGGAAATAAAGGTCTTATAGGTCTATCGATTAATCTAGAAATTAAAGTCTCGGCTTCGGTTGGTCGAGCTTCTCTTTTGAAATATCCTCCAGGAATTTTACCCGCGGCGTAATATTTTTCTTGATAGTTTACTGATAAAGGAAAGTAATCTTGACCTTCATTAAGTTTTTTTGCACCGACTGCAGTCGCTATCACAACTGTTTCACCCAGTGTAGCTATTATTGCTCCATCAGCTTGTCTTGCGACTTTACCTGTTTCTAAGATTAATTTTTTTCCGCCAAAATCTATTTCTTCTTTTTGAATTTTAAACATTATTTTCTTAAACTCAATTGCTTAATAATTTTTTCATAGGCATCGGGTTTTTTTCTTTTTAAATAGCTTAATAATTTTTTTCTTTTATTTACCGACTTTGATAAACCAATTGTTGAATGTTTATCCTTTTTAAATTTTTTAAAATGAACAGCCAATTTTTCAATTTTATTGCTTAATAAACCAATTTGTATCTCAGCCGAACCAACATCTGATTTGTTTATAGCAAGAGACTTAATTATATCTTTTTTTGTTTGTTTCATTTTTTTTGTTTTCTTTTATTAATCTTTCAATTTTTTCTGCATATTCAAAAGATTTATCTTCAATAAAGTTGAGTTTTGGAAGAAACTTTAAACTTAGCTTTTTTGATAAGGCTCTTCTAACAAGATGAGCGTTATCAGTCAATACACCAACAATTTCTTTCATATCTACACCGCCTAGTGGTATCACATAAACCCTTGCTGTTTTCAAGTCTGGGGTCATTCTTACTTCAGTCACAGTAATAAATCGTGAATTAAATGATGATATTTTTGTTTCGTTTTTAATAAAAATTTCTCCAATACTCTGCTTAACAAGTTCACCAACCCTCAATTGTCTCTGAGAATATCCTTTATTCGACAAATCACTATTAATCATATTGTTCTCTCAATCTTTTGTATTTGGTACGATTGTATTATATCTTTCTCTTTAAAATCTATAAAATCTTTAAGGCTTATACCGCATTCCAAACCATTCTTAACCTCCTTGACTGCATTTTTTTCTCTAAAAATACTAAGAATTTCTCCATCATATACTACCGCACCATCTCTTACTATTCTAGCTTTTGACTTATTTTGAATTTCTCCCTCTATCACTTTCGATCCAGCTATTTGGCCAAATTTTGAAACTTTAAATATTTTTTGAACTTCAGCAGAACCTAGAGAAATTTCTTTTATATCAGGCTCTAAAAGTCCAGATAATCTTTTTTCAATATATTCAATTGCTTCATAAATTATATTAAAATATTTAATTTCTATTTTTTGTTCATCAGAAATTTTTTTAGCTTCTCTATTAGCTTTTACGTTAAAACCGATTAATACAGCATTAGATGCTTTTGCCAGTGAAATATCAGTTTCATTTATCATTCCAATTTCTGATAGGATAATTTTTGTTTTTACCTCAGGATGTTCTATTTTTTCAATTGCCATTTTAAGAGCTTCACTGGACCCGTGGACATCTGACTTTATTATAACATTTAGTTCCTCTTGGTCTTCACCTTTATCAAATATTGTTGACTTATCATTTATAAGAATTTTCTTTTTGGAAGAATTTTCATTTTTAAATTCTGAAATCTCTTTGGCTTTATCTTCATCTTCGGTCACAAGAAATTCAGCGCCAGCAAAAGCTGTTGCGTTCATACCTAAAATTTCAACAGGCATTGATGGGTAAGCTTCATCAATAGAAAGTCCATCATGATTTATCATAGCTCTAATTTTTCCCCATGTTTTACCGCAAGCAAAGTAATCTCCTTTTTTTAATTTTCCATTTGATACTAAAATTGTTGAAACTGGACCTTTTCCTTTATCGATTTTCGACTCAATTACAACACCTGTAGCTTTATCTGAAATGGAAGCCTTTAAATCTAAAATTTCTGATTGTAATAAAATGCTTTCTTTAAGCTTATCCAAATTTAATTTTTTTAAAGCCGAGACCTCTACAAATAATGTATCACCACTAAGATCTTCGGCTACAAGTTCATATCTCATTAAATCATTTTTTATTTTTGTAATATTTTTGTTTGGTAAGTCTGATTTATTAATAGCAACAATTATTGGAACTTTGGCGGCTTTAGCATGATTAATCGCCTCTATTGTTTGAGGTTTAATTCCGTCGTCAGCCGCCACAACTAACACAACTATGTCAGTAATTTTAGAACCTCTTGCTCTCATTTCTGTAAAAGCAGCGTGTCCGGGAGTGTCAATAAAAGTAATCAATTGATTATTTTCCGCTTTAACTTGATAAGCTCCTATGTGTTGTGTAATTCCACCAAACTCATTTGAAACAACATTTGTTTGTCTCAGCGCATCAAGAAGCGAAGTTTTTCCATGATCAACATGACCCATTATAGTTACTACTGGCGGTCTTTTTTCTATTGTTCCACTCATAGATTTATTTTTATTAATCTCTTCGGGTTGAGAGTTTTCTATTATTGCCTTGTGGCCAAATTCTTTTACAATATATTCAGCGGTATCTTTATCAATTGTATGATTAATAGTTGCAATGACTTTCATGTTTAGAAGAAATTTTATAATATCGTTAGATTTTTCAGCCATCCTGTTTGAAAGTTCTTGAATTGTAATTTGTTCAGGAATTTTTACTTCCTTAATAACTTTTTTATATTCCTTTTTGTCCTCTGTTTCAGGATTGCTTTTCTTCTCTTTGAGTCTTGCTCTTTTGACCGCTGCTAAACTTCTCTGTTTAATTTCTATTTCTTCAACATTCAAAGCTCTAGAAACAGTCAATTTAAAATCTCTTTTATCTATAGGTGTTTTGAGTTTTAACTTACTTTTTCCTGTTGGTTTTTCATCTTTCTTTATAAAAGCTTTAGTGGCTTGTTGTTCTATAAACTTTCTATTGAATTTTTTACCTTTATTTACCTGATTTTTAAAGTTTTGATCTGGAGAACTAATTTTTCTAAAATTCTTTGAGAATTTAAGTGAATTTTTTTTGTCATTCGGTACAGAATATGGTTTTTTTAATTCATTTTTTTTTAAGTTGTCTGAAACAATTTTCTTTTTGAAATTTGATGAAATTGTTAATGTTTTTTTCTTTTCTTTTTCTTTATCCATAACTTATTTAAATACAATGTTTCTTGCAGACATTATTAATTGATCTGCCTCCTCTCTAGTTAGAGAAAACTCTTCTAAATAGCCTTGTAAACGTACTTTTTTACCTTTTACTTCATCATACCCACCAACTAGTTCGTCCGTAGATAAATCAGCAAAATCAGAAAGTTTTTTGATATTCTTTTGTCCTAAAATAACAAGCATACCTTGTGTCATACCTTTTAAGTTAATCAGTTCTTCCTCTACTCCTAGTTCTTTAAGTCTTTTTCCAACTTCCTCTTTAACTTTGATAAGACTTTCTTTGGATCTTGAAATTAACTCTTTTGCAGTCTCTTCATCTATCGCCTCAATTTTAGATATGTCCTCTGCATTGGCTTGAGATATTTCATCAATGCTTTGAAAGCCTTCAGAAACTAATAATTGTCCCAGAGTTTCATCGACCTCTAAATTTTTTATAAGGGCTTCTGTTTTTTCTTTAAATTCTGCTTGTCTTCTCTCGGAGTCTTCTTTGTCTGTCAAAATATCTATTTCAAAATTTGTAAGTTTAGAGGCTAATCTTACGTTTTGGCCTCTTCTTCCTATAGCTTTGCTTAAATTTTCCTCACTTAAAATTACATCAATTTTTTTGTTGGATTGATCAATTAAAACCTTTTGTATTTCAGCTGGAGATAAGGACTCAGAGATTAAAGTTGGTAAGTCTTCAGTCCATTTAATAATATCGATTTTTTCGCCATGAAGTTCATTTACAATTGTTTGCACTCTACTTCCTCTCATTCCTACACAAGCTCCTACAGGGTCGATAGAAGTGTCTTTTGAATAAACACAAATTTTAGCCCTACTTCCCGGATCTCTAGCAACTGATTTAATTTCTATAATTCCTTCGTAAATTTCTGGAACTTCCTGAAAAAAAAGTTTAGCTAAAAATTGAGGATGGGCTCTTGATAAAAATATTTGATGACCTTTTAATTCTTTTTTTACTTCGTAACAATATGCTTTTACTCTTTCTCCAGTCTTAAGAACTTCTCTTGGAATAAGTTCATCTTTTTTAATCACCCCTTCAGCTCTACCCAGGTCAACGATAACATTGCCGTACTCCAACCTTTTAATAATTCCACTTAATATTAAGCCTTGTTTATCTATAAAGTCTTCATATTGTCTATTTTTTTCAGCTTCTCTAACTTTAGAATTTATTACTTGTTTTGCACTTTGTGCCGCTATTCTACCAAAATCTATTTGAGGGAGGTCTTCATAAACTTTATCACCTACTTTCAAAATTTCTGATTTATCATTGTTCATTGAGTTAGCATCTTTAGAGGTAATTTCACGGCTAGGATCCTCCACTGTTTCGACTACGTCTAGAACTTTTTGTATGCTTATATTTCCAGTTTCCCGATCAATTTTTACAAGAATATTATTGTTCTGACCAAATTTTGTTAGAGCTGCTTTTTGTATCGCGCTCTCCATTGATCCAATCACGATATCTTTATCAATTGATTTTTCGTTAGCTACTGCATCAACTATTCTTAATAATTCAAGTTTATCTAGGCCTCTATTTAACATTTTAATTCTCCTAAAAAAAAATGGGCTAGTGCCCATTTTGAAGTTTTCAAATTTTAATTATTATTAAAGAAAAATTAAGGTTTTTTCAAGATTACACCTTTTTAAAAAGTGAGGTTTTATCAGTTTTTTCCCAAGAAAATTCGCCTTTATTTGTCGGTTTTCTTCCAAAGTGCCCGTAGGATGATGTTATTTCATAAATTGGCTTATTTAGATTAAGCATTTCTCTTATTCCTCGAGGAGATAAGTCAAAATTATCTTTAATAATTTTCTCGACTTTAGCTGTTTTGCTTTGATCTTTATCTCCTAATTTTACATATACTGAAAGTGGCTTTGAAACTCCGATAGCATAAGATAATTGGATCAAACATTTTTCTGTTAATCCAGAAGCTACGATATTTTTTGCTAAATATCTTGAGACATAAGCTGCTGAACGATCAACTTTTGTAGGATCTTTACCCGAAAATGCTCCTCCACCATGTGGAGCGGCTCCACCGTAAGTATCAACAATTATTTTTCTTCCAGTCAAACCGGTATCACCATCAGGTCCTCCAATAATAAATTGTCCAGTTGGATTAATATAAATTTCTGAACTTTGCAGATCACTCAATAATTCTTTTGGTATAGATTTATTTATGTATGGAAGTATTATTTCTTTGACTTTTTCTTGATCCAGATCTTTGGAGTGTTGTGTTGAAATCACTACTGATGTTACTTTTTTTGGTTTTTCATTTTCATAAAGCATTGTCACTTGGCTTTTTGAGTCTGGCTCAATTCCTTTTAAATCTCCTGACTTTCTATCTTGAGCCATTAAACGTAGAATTTTGTGTGAATAAAATATTGGCGCTGGCATTAAATCATCAGTCTCATTACAAGCATATCCAAACATAATACCTTGATCTCCTGCTCCCTCATCTTTGTTATCTTTAGAGTCTACTCCCATTGCAATATCAGTTGATTGTTCATGGAGATGAGATTCAATTTTTGTTTGTTCTTTCCAAGAAAAACCCTCCTGATCATAACCTATATCTTTAATACAATTTCTAACTTTATCTATTATTTCATGTTTGCCTATGTTTGGTCCTCGTATTTCTCCTGCAAGAACAACTTTATTAGTGGTGGTTAAAGTTTCACAAGCTACTCTAGCAAAAGGATCTTTTGATAAATAACTATCCACCACCATATCAGAAATTCTATCGCATACTTTATCAGGATGGCCCTCTGATACAGACTCACTAGTAAACAGATAATTTTTTTTAGTCATTATTTTTATATCTTAAAGAGATTAGACAATATGTAAATAAAAGGACAAAAAATATCAAATCATTTTTATTTCCATTCTTCTTTTCAATTATTGGCAATCTATACTCTAGACTTCCAGTTTCGTTGTTTTTAAGGCTTTTGATGACTTGTCCTTTATTATTAATTATAGCGCTAAAGCCTTTATTTGCGGATCTTAAAACAAAGGAGTCGCTTTCAATAGCTCTGAAAATTGATTTTGAAAAATGCTGATGCGGGCCAATAGAATTACCAAACCAGCCGTCTTCTGAAATATTTATTAATAAGGTTTTCTTTTTTTTTATTTTTTGAATTAATTCTGGAAAAATTATTTCATAACAAATTAATGGTATTATATCTATTTCACCATAAGAAAAAGTTTCATTAGTTGTACCTTTACTAAAAGATCCAAAACCTTCTGTAATTTTTTTTAATCCTATTTTTTCTAATTTATTATGAAAGGGTAAAAATTCACCAAACGGAACTAGCTTTACCTTGTCATATTGAAATTTTTTATTTAAATTATTATCGACCAAAACAAAACTGTTATAAAATTTATCTTCTTTTTCATCTAAGGTGTTTATTCCAAAAATTATTAAATGGTTTGAAGAAAAATTTTCTTTTATCAATTTTTTATATTGCTCTATTTCAAAAAAGTATTTTCCTGATAAAGCCCCTTCAGGCCATATGAATAACGTTTTTTTATTTTTTTCAATATCACTATACATAATTAGTTTTTTTATTCGCTCAAATGTCTCTTTCTCGGATAAATTATATTTTAAGTCGAAATTTGGTGATACTATTTTGACATAGATTTGCTCATTATTCTTAAAATGTTTTTGATTATTAACTTTATTATAATTAATTACATAATTTCCGTATATATAATTTAAAAAAAAAATTACTAAAAAAAAACTCAATACAGTGCCTTTACGTTTGTATTTTTTTATAAAAACAATACTTGGCATACAAAAGAAAGTAATTGTTAATAAATTAAAAGCAAATAAACCAATAGGATTTAAAATTTGAATTATTTCGTTAAACCAGGACCAGCTATAAGCCCAAAGATTCCAAGGAAAACCGGTTAATATTTTTGCTCTTATATAATCTACGGCAGAAAATGTAGCACAAAATAAAATAATAGATTTTAGATTGTATTCTAAGTATTTTCCACAAATTAAAGAACCTAATCCATAAAACAATCCAAGTGTTAAGGGAATTATTATAACGGTTACAGGTATTAAATTTTTAAAAAATTCATCAAATTGTAAAGAATTAGAAATCCAATATGTTCCCGTTAAAAAAAAGCCAACTCCAAAAAAATATCCTACATAAAATAAATTTATTAAATATGGTTTTTTTCTGTATTTATTTTTAGATCTCTTATTTATGTAGGATAAAATAAAAAAAAGACACGGAAATATAAAAAAATTTATAAATGTAAAATTGTATGGTTGAAATGAAAAAACAGAAAAACATCCTAATAAAAAAGGTATTACAAATACCAGTAAAACTCTGCTGTGAAGTAAAAAATTAATCATCTAATTTAATTTATTAAGCAACTTCTTCTCTATAGCACTCATTTTTTTGTAATTACTATCTATTTTATGATCATATCCGAATAAATGGATTAATCCATGAATCCATAGTATATCAAAGCGTTTTTTAAATAATTTTTTAGATGAAGTATTTATTTTTTTTAAATTAATTATAATATCACCTAAATATATTTCTAAATTTGATTTCAATAATATTTTAAGATCTTTTTTGTTTTGACTCGGAAAAGACAAAATATCTGTTGTTTTATTTTTTTTTTTAAATTTTTTATTGAGATATTTAATCTCTTTTGTGCCAGATAATAAAACTTTGAATTATTTTTATTTTTTTCTTTAAGTAAGTTTCTGGATTTTTAATGAATTTAAACCAGGTTTTGTCTTTAACAATAACATTAATCTTTATCATTAATATTTTTGCTGAAAGCCTTAATAATTTTTGTAACTAATGGATGTCTTACGACGTCTTTATGATCAAATTCTATTAATTTTATTTCTTTTATTTTGTTTAATATTTTTTTTGTTTTTACCAATCCTGATTGAGATTTATTTATTAAATCAATCTGTGAAGGATCACCATTTACTACTATTTTTGAATTTTCTCCTATTCTTGTTAAAAACATTTTAATTTGGGTAAGTGTAGCATTCTGTGCTTCATCCAGTATAGCAAAAGAATTTTTTAAAGTTCTTCCTCTCATGAATGCTAACGGAGCTATTTCAATCTCTCCTGACTCGATCTTTTTATTAATTTTTTCAAAGCCAAAAAGATCATAAAGTGCGTCATATAAAGGCCTCAAATAAGGATCTACTTTTTCTTTCATATCGCCTGGTAAAAATCCAAGTTTTTCCCCTGCTTCTACAGCTGGTCTGGATAAAATCACTTTTTCTACTTTTTTTTCAAATAACATTGTCATAGCAACTGACACTGCTAAAAAACTTTTACCTGTTCCAGCAGGTCCTAAAGCCATAGTTATGTCGTTGTTTGTGAGAGCTTTTATATAGTCAGATTGCTTTTTAGATCTTGCTATTACTGTTTTTTTTGGTGTTTTTATTAATTGACCAAAATTATGAACATTGGATTTAAAACTAACATTTTTTCCTTTAACTGAAAGCACAAGATCTTCTTTTTCAATTATATTAGTTTTTAAATATTTGTTAACTAAAAACTTAATAGCATCAGATGCTCTATTAATTTCTTCTGAATTGCCTTTGATCGTAATTGAATTGCCTCTGAAAAATATTTTTGTTTTAGTCAATTTCTCCAATTCATTTAAATTATTATTAAACTCCCCTACAACTGATACTAAAATATCATTATTATGAACTTTGATATTAATTGTTTCTTTATCTATCTTTTTTATACTATAATTTTGTTCAAGGTTTTCTATTTTAGACATAATTAAGCTGCTAGAAAGTTATCGCTACTAATTAATTCTCCATAGATTGTATTTTGAGAGAATTTTTTTATCAGAACTTTTTTTTCCTGACCAGTGATATTTTTTTTCGAACAGACTATAACTGGGTTCTGATATTCATCTCTTCCAAAGTATTTATCTTTTTCTTTTGTCATTTTATTTTCAAACAATACTTTTGCAATTTTATTTACAAGTTTTTTTTTATAATTCATCTTAATATTTTCAGCAAGTTTTTGAAAAATTATAAGTCTTTTTTTAGCTAATTTTTCATCAACTCTTTTCATATCACTTGCTGGAGTACCAGGTCTTGGACTAAAAATAAAAGAATATGAATTTATGAATTTAACCTTTTCCATTAAATTATAGGTTTGATTGAAGTCTTCTTGTTTTTCACCAGGATAAGCAATTATAAAATCACTAGCAAATTCTATTCTTGAATTTTTTTCTTTTAAAATATTAATAGTTTTTAAATATTCCTTTATATTATGTTTTCTATTCATCTCTTTCAGAATTTTATCAGAACCTGATTGAACGGGTAAATGTAATAACGGCATAAGTTTAGAACATTCTTTATGTGCCTCGATTAAGTCTTTAGTCATATCTTTTGGGTGAGAAGTATAATATCGAATTCTTAGAAGATCCTTTTTTTTCTGAAGAGAATATATAATATCAGATAAACGTTTATTATTTTTATCATTGTAAGCATTTACATTTTGACCTAATAAAATTATTTCTCTTGTTCCTTTGCTTATAAGCTCATCTGCTTCATTTAAAACATCTTCGAAATTTCTAGAATATTCCGAACCTCGTGTATAGGGAACCACACAAAATTTGCAAAATTTGTCACAACCTTCTTGTATAGTCAAAAATGATGAAACTTTTGAATTATTATTGTTAATTAATTTAAGTTCATCAAATTTTTTTACTGTTTCAAAATTTGTTATGTTATGTTGTGTTTTTTTGTTTTCAATGTCTCTTATAATTTTATTTATAGATTGATAAGACTGAGGACCAATTACAGCATCAACATAGTTATCCTTTTTTAAAATTAAATCGCCCTCAGCCTGAGCAACACATCCAGTGATAATAAGGATAGGTTTTTTTTTATTTTTGTATTCTTTTTTAACTCTACCTACGTCATGGAATACTTTTTCTGTTGCTTTTTCTCTAATATGACAAGTATTAATTATATAGCAATCTGCTTCCGCTTTTTTTTTAGTAGGAAAATAATTGATCTTCTTAGTAATATCTAAAATTCGGTTGCTATCATATTCATTCATCTGACAACCAAAAGTTTTTATAAAAATTTTTTTTTTCAAATTATTTTTTCTTTTTTGATCCATAAAGCTCAAGTTTATGATCAACTAAATTATAACCAAGTTTTTTTGCTATTTTAATTTGCAATTCTTCAATATCTTTATCAACAAATTCAATTATTTCACCAGTGTTAACATCAATTAAATGATCATGGTGCTCATCTGTTGATGGTTCATATCTCGATTTGCCTTCTTTAAAGTCGTGTCTTTCAATAATTCCGGACTCTTCAAATAATTTTAGAGTTCTATAAACTGTAGCTATACTAATTTTTTTATCTACTAGAGTTACTCTTTTATGCAATTCGTCGACATCAGGATGATCTTTAGAGCCAAAAGTTAGCTTTGACTCAGACATTACCTTAGCTATTATTCGCCTTTGTTCAGTAAGTCTCACTCCTTTTTGTTTACATTTTTCCTCAATAACACTCATTATCTTATAACCTTTTATTAATAGACTGGATTAACCATTTTATTTTCTAATTGTTTATTTTTTATCAAATTCTGAATATTTTCAAGTTTTAATTCTGATAATTGATAGCTTTTATAGCCATATAGTTTAGAGCCATGTACAATTTGGATTCCTTTTGCCACAGATAAAGATATTCTAATGGAAGAGTAGCTTCCAGGGCCCATATTAACTATTATAGAGTATTTGTTGCTTAATTTAACCTTATTTTTTTTTAAAAATTTAATGATATTGTTAACAAGAAGATTGTTTGAATTAATATTGTTTTGTAATTTTTCTATAAAGAATTTATTATTAGATTTTAAACCTATTGAATTATTATTGCCAGTGCAATTTATTATTAAAAAATTATTAATCATATTTTTATTTTTTTTACCTTTAAAATTTAATTTACACTCATCTGAATTAACCATAGATGACTTTGGTATAATTACTATAATGTATCACCGATTTGAAGAAAATAAATATCCCTCAACAAATATAAGGATTAATGATTTTAAAGAACATATTGAACTAATTAAAAAAGATGGAATTAAGTTCGTGAATCCATCTAATTTTGAAAATGAACTAAATGATAAGAAAAAAGAGAGAAAAGTTCTTATTACAATAGACGATGGATATCAATCTTTTTACGATAATGCTTGGCCAATTCTTAAAAAAGATAAAATTCCTTTCATCTTATTTGTAAGTACAAGAGAAGTTGGAAAAAGAGGGTACATGAGCTGGGAAAATATTAGAGAAATAGAAAAATACGATTTCGTTGAAATTGGAAATCACAGCCATAGCCACGATTACTTAATCGACTTTGAGGATCAAGAAATTGAAAATGATTTGAAAAAATCTATCAGCATCTTTAAGAATGAGATTGGGAAAAATTCAGCCTTTTTTTCCTATCCATTTGGTGAATACAGCTTAAGTTTAAAAAATATAGTAATTGAGCTTGGCTATAAATATGCCTTTGGTCAACATTCGGGGGTGGTCGACTACACTAAAAATTTATTTGAAATGCCAAGATTTCCGATCAATGAAAAATACGGAGAAAAAGAGAGATTTAAAACTATACTTAAAACTTTGCCTTTTCCATACAAATCCATTCAACCAAAGGAAAGATATATAAGTGACAAGAATAATCCTCCCAAAGTAAGTATTCAATTTTACGATAATTTAAAAAATTTAAATAACATAAACTGTTTTTCAAATGAAGAAGATAAGTGGCGAAATTCTAAAATAAAATTTGAAAGTGAAAAAAATCTCAATATTATTTTAGAGGGAAAGTTTATCACTGAACGCGGCAGAATAAATTGTTCTTTAAGAGAAAATAATGGTTTCTATAGATGGCTCGGTATTCAATTTGTTGTGAAAGAAAAATGATTTTAAAGTTGTATATCTTTTTTTACAACAGAGTTAGTTAACTGAACTTTCTCAAAATCCGATAGATCGTTTTGTTTTATTATTTGCTCTAAAATATCTGTATATTCTTTTCCAGTTTGCGCGTATTTATCTAAAGTATCTGTAAGATCCAAACCTCTAATAGACTTATTTCTTTTTCTGATATTATGTCTTTTTTCTCTAAACTCTGAATAACCTCTGTGAGTGTTTAAATTGTTCTTGTAGGCTTTAACTGAAGCTCTTAAGATTGGAAATCTGAGAATTTTGTGTCCCTCGTTTTTACCTTTGTTCAATGGTTCTATACCTTGACCGGTCCATGTCCACTGACCAAATATTGCATTCCCCTCTAAAGCAAATCTTGATGTTCCCCAACCACTTTCTTTCGCAGCTTGCGCTAATGCTATTGAGACAGGTATAATATCCATTCTTTTATTTAACTCAACCATATCAGAATTTTTTACTTTGTATTCTCTTAATTTTAATCTCAGCCAAGATTTTTCTTTATCAGAAGTCATTTTTTTTGAAGTAATTCTTTTTAATTTTATTTTATCATCTAAAATTTTATCATTTTCAGCTACCACCAAAGGAAGTACAATTTTTATAAATGTTTCTTTTTTAAGTTTAGTATCTTTGATTTCATCTAAATCTTTTGGAAATTGTGTAAAGTATATTGGTTTAACTTTTTTTTGATATCTTACTGTCTTCAAGTCGTATTCAACATCTTCGAACAAACTTAAAACAGTCTCAGTTTTAATATTTAAGTTTGGTAGGACTAATTCAGTAACTTGACTAGGAGATTTCTCTTTTTTTAGCTCAGGTTTTTTAACCTGTTTTTGCTCCTCTTTTAGTGAAGTTTTTTTTTCTATTTTTTTCTTTACTTCTTTCTGTTTTTCAATTTTTTTTGGTTTTTCTTTTTCAACTTGAACTGATTGAGTCACATCAATTCCATCGTAGTTTTCTTTTAAAGTGAAAAAGGTAATACCTATTGCACAGATAAAGACCACAACCCCAAAACCTTTAATCAACTTATTGGTTTTTGTTTTTTCAACTTCAGAGGTATAAAAACTGCTAAACAAATTTACTAATGCATCTGAAATAAAACTAGAAACTGTATTAAATACTTTAGGAATTGTATTTAAAATGCCAAGTCCTAAATTACCAGAATTCCTCCACAATGATATAAAGAAATTCCCAACACCTCCAGTGGTATCATCGTATAATCCTGTAGCTCCTTTTTTTGTTCTTTTAAAAAATTTTCCTACTCCTTCAGTTGTGTCACTATAAATTCCTGAAACACCTTTGCCTGCTTTTGAAATAGGATTTGAAATACTTTTCTTAAAAAAACTAATGTTAAAATCTTTTGGTATAGGAACATTATTCTTTTTTAAAATATGCTCAATTTGATGAGTAGTGAGATTCTTTTTTCTTTTAATATAATTTTGTACTTCAGAAATTTTGTATATGCTTGCTAATTCAAGTAATTTTTCTCTATAACTTAAATTCTTTTTCATTTAAATGGCCTCGACTGAGTTAACTTCTTTAACATAATGTTTTAATAAATTTTGTACTCCTTGTTTCAAAGTCATTATTGAACTTGGACAGCCTGAGCATGCCCCTTGTAATTCAACTTTAACAACACCATTTTCAAATGATTTAAATTTGATATCACCCCCGTCTTTCGCAACTGCTGGTCTTATTTTGGTGTCTAAAACATCTTTTATTTTTAGGATAGTTTCATTATCGTCAGATTTTTTTTCCATTTTATGGTCAATTAAAATTGGATCCTCAGTTTTTTCGAAATAATCATTTAAATGTGAAATGATCATTGGTTTTAAACTATCCCAAGAAACATTTTTTTCTTTTTTGACCGTCAAAAAATTTTCTGAAATTAAGACAAGTTCTACGCCTGAAAAATTTAATACCTCTTTAATGAAAGGAATTTTAATGCTCTTTAAATTTGATTTTCTAAATTCTTCTGTCCCAACCTTGGATAAAATTTTTTGTGACAAAAATTTTAACGAGTCTGGATTAGGTGTTTGTTCTACTTGTATCATTGTAGAAATATATATATTACACAAATCCTACTATTTCACGTATCTTTTTTAGGTTTTCCTCAGCGATTATACTGGCTTTTTGTTTACCTTTTTTTAATACATCTTCTAGGTGTTTTTTATCTTTCATTAATTTGGCAATATTCTTTCCGATTGGACTAATTGTCTCAACTAATTTTTCTGATAGTTTTATTTTAAAAGATGAAAAATCTTTTCCCACAAATTCATTAATGGTAGTTTCAATTTTTTGATCTGATAAATCTGAATATATACTTAATAAATTATAAGCCTCAGGTCTATTTTCATAGTCTTGAATGTTTTCAGAAATTGGATCAGCATCAGTTTTTGCTTTTTTTATTTTTTTTACTATTTCATCTGAACTATCTTTTAGATTTATCCTAGAATAATCAGACTCCTCGGATTTGCTCATTTTTTTTGTGCCATCTCTTAAACTCATAACACGAGAAATATTTTTTTGAATTAATGGTTCTGGTAAAGGGAAAAAATCTTTTTTGTTAAAATCATTATTAAACTTTTGAGCAATATCTCTGGACAATTCTAAATGTTGCTTCTGATCAGCACCAACAGGCACATGTGTAGCTTTATATAATAAAATATCCGCAGCCATTAAATTTGGGTAAATGTATAAACCAACACTTGCCTTTTCTTTATCTTTACCGGCCTTATCCTTAAATTGTGTCATACGGTTAAGCCAACCAACTCTGCAAACACAATTTAAAATCCAAGCAAGCTCTGCGTGGCCACTCACAGATGATTGATTAAAAATTATACTTTTGTTTGAGTCCAACCCAGAAGCTAAGAAACCTGCTGTGGTTTCTAAAATATTTGAGTTCAAATCTTTTGGGTTTTGAAATGTTGTAATAGCGTGTAAATCAACGACGCAATATAAGCAGTTTTTTGATTTTTGAAGTGATACAAAATTCTTTAAAGCTCCCAGATAATTTCCTAGATGTAAATTACCAGTTGGTTGAACCCCAGAAAATACTAATTCTTTTTTCATACTAATTTGTTTTAAAATTTTTTAAATTAAGTACTTTTAAAAAATAACAAATCAAAAAATACAATAAAGCCACGAAGATTACTATAAATAATAAATAGAAAATTTTATAATCACTTGAATAACTCAAGTTTTTTGTAAAATAATTTAAGCTATGGTGAAAAACATAAGACATTATAGAAGTAGAAAATACTATCTTTATTAACTTAGTATAAAACTTAGGTACAATTTTTAAATATTGAATTTTTAAAAGAATATATAAATAATAAAGAACGCCTACCCAAGTAGACAAAGTTGTAGCAATTGGAATTATAACAAATCCAATCTGTTTAAAAAATAAAACACTGATTAAAACATTTATAATGACAACAACTGATGAAATTTTAAATGGTGTCATTGTGTTGTCTCTTGCAAAAAAGAAATTTGCAAATATTTTTAATGCTGCAAACGCAGGTATACCAAAACCAAAATATCTTAACGCAAGTGATGTTTGTTCAATGTCGCTTTCTGTAAAAGATCCATAACCGAATAAAGCATTCACTATTTCATCAGAACCAATAATTAAAGCTATACTAGCTGGCAATGATAAAAGCAAAGATAATTCCAAAGACTTATTTTGAATTTGATTTGCTTGATTAATTTTTTTATTTTTAATTAATTTGCTCAGCATTGGTAAAGAAACAGTACTTACTGCAATACCAGCTATAGCAAGATTAATTTGATAAACTCTATCTGCATAGTAAAGATAAGAAACTGCTCCTGATTGAAACGACGCTATAATCGTTCCAACTAATATACTAATTTGTATTACACCAGATGAAAAAATGCTAGGCAAAAGTTTTTTTAAAAAAAATTTAACTTTCTGTCGTATTTTGTTTTTAAAAACTAATGAGGGCTGATAATATTTAGACGAAAAAAATATTAAAAAAATTAATTGTATTAAACCTGATAGTGAAACTCCATAGGATAAACTAAGTGCGTAATCTAATTTGTACGAGTATGAGATTAATAAAGATAATATTAAAATTAGATTTAGAAAAATAGGTGCAGCGGCAGCAGCGGCAAACTTATTTTCAGTGTTTAAAATTCCAGCAAAAAAAGAGGATAAACTTACAAATGCTAAGAAAGGGAAAGTAATTCTGGTTAAATCTACCGCTAAATTAAATTTGTTGTTATCTTCAATAAAACCTGGAGCAATTAAATAAACTACATATGGAGTGAGAATTTCTACTATTAAAACAATTGTTAAAAGTCCTAAGGTTAATAAAGTTAAAACTTCATCTGCAAATTTTTTGCCTTGAGTTTTGCTTTTTAATTTTTCAGAAGCATAACTTGGAATAAATGCAGCATTAAACGTACCTTCTGCAAATAATCTTCTGAAAGTATTAGGAAGTCTAAACGCTACAAAAAATGCGTCAGCATATACGGAGGTCCCCAAAAAAATTGCTATCAATATATCTCTGAAATAACCAAGAACACGGCTCAGCATAGTATAAAAACTAAATACAGTGGTTGAAGATAATAAATTCATAATTAAGACAAAATTTTTAGTGATATATTCATTTATATATTACATACTCAAAATCCAATGACAAAAAAATCAAAAATTGATCATTATACAGACAAAGAAGCTTTAGATTTTCATATAGGCAATAAGTCTGGCAAAATTGAGGTCAATTCATCTAAACCTCTCATATCCAAAAGAGATTTATCGCTTGCTTATTCTCCAGGAGTAGCTGCGCCCGTAAAAGAAATTTCTAAAGACTCGTCTAAAGCCTATGATTATACCTCTAAAGGAAATTTAGTAGCAGTTATAAGTAACGGGTCTGCAATTCTTGGTTTGGGAAATTTGGGTTCGTTAGCTTCAAAACCTGTGATGGAGGGTAAGGCTGTGCTATTTAAAAGATTTGCAGATATAGATTCTATCGACATAGAAATTGACAGCCAAAATACAGATGAAATAATTTCTACAATCAAAAATATTGCAGGTACTTTTGGTGGTATAAATCTTGAGGATATTGCTGCTCCTGATTGTTTTATCATAGAGCAAAAGTTAAAAGAAATTTTAGATATTCCTGTTTTCCATGATGATCAACATGGAACAGCAATTATAACAACAGCTGCTTTAATTAACGCATTAGATATTTCAAAGAAAAAAATTAACGAAGTCAAAATAGTTGTAAACGGAGCAGGCGCTTCAGCAATAGCATGTACAAACTTATTTAAAAAAATAGGTGTAAAAAATGAAAATGTAATTATGTGTGATCGAAAAGGTGTAATTTACAAAGGAAGAGATCAGGTTGATCAATTTAAATCTGCTCATGCTGTAGAGACTAAGCTTCGAACATTAGAACAAGCTATGAAAAATGCTGATGTATTTCTTGGGCTGTCCGCAAAAGATGTTGTTAATCGTGAAATGATTAAATCAATGGCAAAAAATCCTATAGTGTTTGCATGCGCTAACCCAGATCCTGAGATTAAACCGGAAATTATAAATGAGGTACGAGATGATGTGATAATTGCAACTGGCAGATCGGACTATCCTAATCAAGTTAATAATTTAATAGGTTTTCCCTATATTTTTAGAGGAGCACTAGATGTTAGGGCAAAAATTATTAATGACGAGATGAAAGTTGCTGCGGCTAACGCAATAGCATTATTAGCAAGAGAAGACGTTCCTGATGAAGTTGTTACTGCTTACGGAGGTGACAGACCTAAATACGGAAAAGAATACATTATACCTTCAACGTTTGACCCTAGATTAGTTCGAAGAATTCCCTCTGCTGTAGCCGAAGCTGCGATTAAAAGTGGTGTAGCAAGAAGAAAAATTGAAAATTTAGAAGATTATAAAGATCAACTTACTGCAAGACTAGATCCATCCATGTCTTTGATGCAGGGAATAAATGCAAACGTCAAAAAAAGTCCTAAAAAAGTTGTATTTGCAGAAGGTGAGGACGAAAATATGCTTAAAGCAGCTATAGAATTTGGTAAAAATAAATTAGGGACACCTGTGGTGATTGGTAACGAAAAAAGAGTAAGGGAAACTTTAAAAAATATTGGTTTAGATGAAAATTTTAAAATTGAAATTGTTAATTCAACTGACAAAGATAAAAGAGAGAAATATACTAAATATTTATACCAAAAGCTTCAAAGAACAGGTCAATTAGAGAGAGATGTAGATAGGTTAGTTCGTAATGATAGAATAGCGTTTGGCTCTTCCATGATTGCTTGTAAAGATGCTGATGCAATGGTTACTGGTAATATAAGACATTACGCTGCATCAATAGAAAAATTAAAACATGTTTGTGATGCGAGAAAAGGGGAACCTATTTTTGGTATGACAATGATGGTGTTCAAAGGAAGAACTGTTTTAGTTGCAGACACCAATGTTGAAGATTTTCCATCCGCCGAGAGATTAGTCGCTATTTCGAAATCATGTGTAAGAGTATCAAAACTTTTTGGTTTTGATCCTAAAGTAGCTTTTTTATCACATTCAACATTTGGAAAGCCAATTTCTAGAAATACAAAACACGTAAGAGATGCAATAGATCTTTTAAAAAGCGAAAAAGTTGAATTTGATTTTGATGGAGAAATGCAACCGGATGTTGCCTTAAATCCTATATATCAAGACGTATATCCTTTCTCAAAAATAGTAGGAAGGGCAAATATTTTAATTATGCCAGCACTTCACAGCGCAGCCATATCAACTAAATTGATGAAATCTTTTGGAGGTGCAAAATTAATTGGGCCATTATTAATTGGATTAGATTTACCGATTGAAGTTGCTCCTCTAAGATCTAGTACGTCTGATATTTTAAATTTAGCATCAATCGCAGCTTATTCTGCTGATGTAATTGATTATAAAAAAAATTAAATTTTACTTCTGCTTAGCTCTGTTGCTAAATAAATGGATGGAATAACTTCTTCAACATCATATATTTTTTCTGCTTCAGATAAAACTTCTTTTTTTTCTTCGATATCCATTGCTATTCCAAAAATATAAATCCTTTTATTAATAGTCTCCAAAGTATAATTTCTTGCTTTGGTTTTTTTATTAAATATTAAAGCTGTTCTTAATTGACTGGTAATTAGAATATCTTTGGCAGTTTGTTTAAAATTTGATTGACCTTTAATTGTAATCGCATTTTTAACTTCTCTTACACCCTTAGTTTCCCAAGCTAATTTTGTGATTTTAATTTTTTCTTCAGGCTCATCAACTTTTCCAGACAAGAAAATTCTTCCGTCTAGCACCTCTACTTGGATATTTAAAAAATATCTTTTTTCATTCAAAGATAACCTTGCTGTTAAGTTTTTTTGCATAATTGTATCATCGATTTGCATACCAATCGTTCTTGGATCAAAAGTAATATCTACTCCTGCTCCGAAGCGACCCACAGGTGAACAGCTTGACAGGAATATGATTATTAAAAAGACTAATAAATAAGATTTCATTTTTTATTTTTAATGCAAAGATTATAAATTACTTTTTTTGGCACTTGTTCTTTTTTAGAAATTAGTTCAACAATGTCCCTTACTGTATAACTTTTTAAATATTTTTTAACTTGTTTTTCAATTTTTGAATAATCACTTGTTAATAATTTTTTTTTTATTTTTTGAGAAATCACAACAGTTAATTCACCTTTTAATTGTAGTTTTATAGCACCCATATTATCAATACTCTCTCTATAGTAAGTCTCATATTTTTTTGTCATTTCTCTTGCTATAAAAATATCTCTTCCAGAAAAATATTTTTTAAAATACTTTATATAAAAATTAATTTTAATTGCTGGTATAAAAAATACTAGTGTAAAATCTTCAATATTTAATTTTTTCAAAATTGAATTAAGCTCATTTTCTTTTTTTGGAAGAAAGCCGTAAAATAAAAATTTATCTCCAAATCCAGACAGACTTACTGCTGCGGTTACTGCTGATGGCCCAGGCACAGTAAAAACCTTTAGGTTATTTTTAATACATTCCTTGATTATTATATTTCCTGGGTCAGATAGAACTGGGGTTCCTGCGTCTGAAATTAAAGACAAAATTTTGCCCTCATTTAAATATTGTATAATTTTACTTACAGATTTTTTTTCATTAAACTTATGATATGAAATTAATTTATTTTTTATGTTGTGTATATTTAATAATTTTGTTGAGTGTCTTGTATCCTCACACAGAATGAAATCAGAATATTTAAGAACCTCGACTGCTCGAAATGTTATATCTTTTAAATTTCCTATTGGTGTTGAAACAATATATAAGCCTTTTTCAAATGTATTCATAAAATTATGTTTAAAAAAATAGTTATTATAACTTATATATTATTATTTTATAATTTTAACTCTTTTGCAGACGAGAACCGGAATAATCTTAGAGTAGGACTTTTAGCTCCATTTAGTGGAGAATACAAAGATATTGGTCAATCAATAATGTTATCTCTTCAACTAGCTTTAGATGAGATTGATGACGACAAAATAAAAATATTTCCCAGAGACTCTGGTTTTAATAATCCTGAAAAATTAATTAAATCTGTAGAGTCTTTAAAGGAGGAAAACATTAAGATTGTAATTGGACCAATTAGTCATGAAGATTTTAAGATATTATCAAATTATAAAGATATGATCTTTATATCTCCTTCAAATATCAATCCAAAAGTTCAAAGCAACATTTTAAGTATTGGTGTTAGTTTAGAGTCTCAAATAAAATCAATTGAAAATTTTATAGAGAAAAATGAAAGAAAAAAAACAATTATTATGTATCCAAAAAATAAATACACTCCTTTAATTGATTCTAAAATTAACAATATAAAAATTAAGAATAAAAAAATATTTAAATATAGTGCTGATCCAAAGGTTCTTACCAGTGATATTGAAAAATTAACTAATTATAAACAAAGAAAAAGAAATTTAATTTCAAGGGTAAAAATATTGGAAGAGAAAGATGATGAAGTTTCTAAACTAGAATTAAAAAGATTGGAACAAAAGTATACGATTGGTAAAGTAAATTTTGACTCAGTAATTATTATTGATTTTGGAGATAGCTTAAAAAGTGTACTTACTTCTTTAGTTTATTCTGATGTAGACCAAAAAGAAGTTTTAATAGTAACTGTTAATCAATGGTTCGATAAAAGTATCTTTTTAGAAAATTCAATAGAAAATTTATATTATCCTTCTATTGATATTAACAATTTTCAAAAATACAAAAAAAAATATTTTAAAACTTATGGTTTGCAACCAACTGAAATTACAATTTTGACTTATGATGCTCTTGGGTATATTTATTATATTTGGAATAAAAATGGCAATAAAGTTACTTCTATTAAAGACTTCGTGATTAAAGGTAGTATTAAAGGTAAGATTGGAACTTTTAGTATAAAAGAAGGACAATTAACACAAAAACTAAATATGTATAAAGTTTCAGATAAAAAATTTATTAAGTTTTAATTTTTTTTTTAATCTTTTAAAAGCTATACTCCTGTGATCAATTTTCATTTTTTTTTTAGCGCTTATCTGTCCAAATGTGAGCTTAGAACTATTAGGAATAAAAATTGAGTCATAACCAAATCCTTTGTTTCCTAAAATTTTAAATGAAATATTTCCATAAATGATCCCAACAGTAGTAATCATTTTTTTTTCATTAAGTTTTATTGATAAGCTACAAATAAATCTAGCCTTTCTATTTTTTTTGTTTTTTAATTTTTTTAGAATTTTAATCATTGCCTTTTCAAAGCTTCCACTTCGTTTTGCCCATCTGGCTGAATAAATTCCTGGTTTGTTATTCAAGGCTAATATTTCCAGTCCAGAGTCATCCGATATTGATATGAGTTTTGATTTTTTATAAAAAAAATTAGCTTTAAGCTCTGAATTTGAACTAAAAGTTTTACCAGTTTCTTTTGGTGCCTTAATTTTTAAACTTTTTGGGGAAATTTTCTTAATTTTTTTGCTAATTAATTTGCTAATTTCCTTAAATTTTCCATCATTATGAGTGCCTATGAGTAATAAGTTGTTTTTTTTCATTTGATACTAGTAATTGCATTTTTCAACATTATATAGCAATTATGAGCAAATCTAACAAAGACCAAAATGTAAATAAAGAAGATAATAAGTCTTCAGTTGCTGAGGAGGCCAAAGATCAAAAGGTTGAGCTTACTGTTGAAGAGAAATTAAAAATATCTGAAGAGAAACTTTTAAGGTCCTTAGCAGACTCTGAAAATCAAAGAAGAAGATTTGAAAAGGAAATTAAGGATGCATTTGATTTTGGAGGCTTCAATTTTGCTCGAGAAATGCTAACTTCATTAGATAACTTGCAAAGGGCAAAAAAATCAATGCAAGAGGATGAGGTTTTAAAAAAAAGTAAAGAATTTGCAAAATTTCTGAGAAATATCGAAATTATAGAGAAAGATTTAGTCTCTACTTTTGAAAAAAATAAAATTATTAAAATAGATTGTCTAAATAAAATGTTTAATCCTAATTTTCATCAAGCAATGCTTGAGATCGAAGATGAAAAGGTAGTGCCAGGCACTATTATCCAAGAAATTCAACCGGGTTTCATGTTTGGTGATAGATTATTAAGACCATCATTTGTAGGAATATCAAAGAAAAAAGGTGAAAAAAGTGACAAAAATAAATAAAAAAACGCCTTGTAGAACAGTAATTAGACCCCATATAGAAACTATAAACAAAGGAAAACATGAGTAGAGTTATAGGTATAGATTTAGGAACGACCAATTCTTGCGTTGCTATTATGGATGGTACACAAGCTAAGGTTTTGGAAAATGCTGAAGGTGCAAGAACTACACCTTCGGTAGTGGCATTTTTAGAGAAAGAAGAAAAATTAGTTGGTCAGCCTGCGAAAAGACAAGCAGTTACAAATCCCGAAGATACTATTTTTGCAGTGAAAAGACTTATAGGTAGAAAATTTGATGGACCGTCAGTCCAAAAAGATATTTCGAAGGTTCCATATAAAATAATTAAATCTGATAATGGTGATGCTTGGGTACAGGGTAAAGGTAAAAAATATTCACCAGCTCAAATTTCAGCGTTTGTACTTCAGAAGATGAAAGAAACAGCAGAAAAATATTTAGGTCAAGCAGTTACCAAAGCAGTTATAACTGTACCTGCTTATTTTAATGACTCTCAAAGACAGGCAACAAAAGATGCTGGTAAAATTGCAGGGCTAGAAGTTTTAAGAATCATCAATGAACCTACAGCGGCTTCATTAGCATATGGTTTAGATAAAAAAGGTGGAAAAAAAATTGCAGTTTATGATTTAGGTGGTGGTACTTTTGACGTATCAATTTTAGAAATTGGCGATGGCGTATTCGAAGTGAAATCAACGAATGGGGATACTTTTTTAGGTGGCGAAGACTTTGATGATACTATAGTCGAATATTTAGTTAGTGAATTTAAAAAAGATAATGGAATAGATTTAAAATCTGATAAATTAGCATTACAAAGATTAAAAGAAGCCGCGGAGAAAGCAAAAATTGAGCTTTCTTCAGCAGCACAAACTGAGATAAATTTACCATTTATTACAGCTGATAAATCTGGTCCAAAACATTTAAATCTAAAATTTACTAGAGCAAAGTTAGAAGCTTTAGTTCAAGGTTTAATAGAAAGAACATTGAGTCCATGCAAAACAGCTTTGAAAGACTCTGGTTTTTCTGCAGCTGAAATTAATGAAGTAGTTTTGGTTGGTGGGATGACTAGAATGCCAAAAATAATTGAAACAGTTAAAAACTTTTTCGGTAAAGAGCCTAATAAAAGTGTGAATCCTGATGAGGTCGTTGCGATGGGTGCAGCAATACAGGCTGGAGTTCTTCAGGGTGATGTTAAAGATGTTCTGCTTTTGGACGTTACACCATTGTCATTAGGAATTGAAACTTTAGGTGGTGTGTCTACAAAACTTATAGATAAAAACACAACTATTCCTACAAAAAAGAGCCAAGTGTTTTCTACTGCAGAGGACAATCAACCTGCTGTTTCCATTAGAGTTTTACAAGGAGAAAGAGAGATGGCTGCTGATAATAAACTATTAGGAAATTTTGAATTAGTTGGTATACCTCCAGCTGCAAGAGGAACTCCTCAAATTGAAGTAACATTTGATATTGATGCAAACGGTATTGTAAGCGTTTCAGCAAAAGATAAAGGTACAGGAAAAGAACAAAAGATACAAATTCAAGCTTCGGGCGGTCTATCTGAAGAAGAGATCAATAAAATGGTGAAAGACGCTGAAGCAAACAAAGAGGCTGATAAGAAAAAAAGGGATGGTGTTGATGCAAGAAATCAAGCGGATAGTATTGTTTTCTCCACCGAAAAGAGTTTAAAAGAGCATGGTAACAAAGTTTCAGCCGAAGAGAGGAAAGCTATTGAAACTGGTGTTGCCGATCTTAAAGAAGCCCTAAAGGGTACAGATACAGAAGATATAAAGAAAAAAACTCAAAGCCTTATACAGGTTTCGATGAAACTTGGTGAAGCTATTTACAAAAGCCAACAAAAAGATCAACCTAAGGATGACAAAAACAATCAAGATCCTAAAAATAAAGGTAATGATAAAGAAAATGTTGTTGACGCTGACTTCGAAGACGTAAAAGAAGACAAAGAAAAAAGCGCCTAAGATAAAAAAAGGAGCAATTTCTTGTGGCAAAAAGAGATTATTATGAAATCTTAGGTGTATCTAAATCCGCTTCTAAGGATGAAATTAAAAAAGCCTATCGTAAATTAGCATTAAAATATCATCCAGATAAAACTAAAGGCGATAAAGCATCTGAAGATAAATTTAAGGAAGCGAGCGAAGCCTATCATGTGCTTTCTGATGAAAAGAGAAAAAATAATTACGATCAATTTGGGCATGCAGCTTTTGAAAGTGGAGGAAATCAAGGGTTTGGTAATTTTGATTTTGGATCTTCTTTTTCTGATATTTTTGAAGATTTCTTTGGCGACGATATATTTAGTAGTGGTAAAAGATCCGGAAGAAGATCGTCTAATAGAGGTAATGATTTAAGATATGATGTCACTATAAGCATGGAGGAAGCATACTCGGGCTTGAATAAAAAGGTAAATTACACAACTTCTAAAAAGTGTTCGAGATGTACTGGTCAAGGATCTGAACCTGGTTCAAAACTCATTACATGTAAATTTTGTAATGGGAGAGGTAAAGTAAGATCAAATCAAGGTTTTTTTACAATTCAACAAACTTGTCCAGAATGTAGTGGATATGGAGAGAAAATTAGTAATCCCTGTAAACAATGTGGTGGCATTGGTAAAGTTCAAAGTAATGAGAGTGTTTCAGTAAAGATTCCAAAAGGTGTTGATGATGGAACTAGAATAAGAGTCTCTGGCAAAGGGGAAGCGGGAAGCAAAGGTGGATCCGCTGGGGATTTATATTTGTTTATTTCAGTTGATAATCACAGTATTTTTAAGAGATCAGATGAACATTTGTATTTCGAGTTACCTATAACATTTGCTGATGCTGCATTAGGTACTGCTGTAGAAGTACCCTCTATTGATGGCGGGAAAGCAAAAATCAAAATTCCTGCTGGAACTCAACATGGAAAGCAATTAAGACTTAGAGGTAAAGGTATGCCAATGCTAAGAGGCAGTGGTTACGGCGACCTTTACATAAAAGTTGTCACTGAAGTTCCTTCAAGTTTAAATTCTAAACAAAAAGAGCTTCTAGAGGAATTTCGGAAAATAGAGTCAGAAAAAACTAGTCCAATTATAAAAAACTTTTTTGAAAAAGCAAAAAAATTCTGGAAAAATTCTTAATTATTTATGGCTATGCAAGAAATTATGTCTGCTATCTTTCTTATTGCAGTATTATTTTTAGTTCTTCCGTCATTTTTAAATACCAACAGAAAACGGAAGCAATTAACTCAAAATTTTTTTATTTGGACTATAATTGTGTTGATTATTGTTGTAATTATTAATCTATTTATATAATGAAAAAAATCAATTTAGCTATAACTGGTTGTCTAGGAAGAATGGGACAACAACTCATTAAGTCTTCAAAAAATAACAAAGATTTTAAAATAGTAACTTTAACAGAAAGTAAAATTGTTGCAAAAAAAATTTCTGGTGTAAAAGTTGAACTGAATACTGTTAATGCTTTTAAAAAAGCAAGTATAATTGTAGACTTCACAGTTCCAAAATGCACTTTGCAAGTTTTAAAAATTGCTTCAAGACTTAAAAAAAGGGTAGTGATCGGAACTACCGGCTTTTCAAAAAAAGAGGAGAATTTAATAAAAAAATTCTCAAAAAAAATACCAATTTTAAAAGCTGGTAATATGAGTTTAGGTGTAAACCTCTTGACGTATTTAACAGAAATTGCCTCAAAATCTTTAAATAATAATTTTCTAAGCAAAGTATATGAGGTTCATCACAAACATAAAAAAGATCATCCATCTGGAACAGCTTTAATGTTAGGAAGAGGTATAGCTAATGGGAAAAATAAAAATTTTTATAGTTTGATAGGAAAGAAATATTTAAATAAAAAAACTTTTCCGTATGGAAAAAAGATTAATTTTAATTCGATTCGAAAGGGTAATGTTATTGGAGAACATGAAGTAAGTTTTTCAAGTGGCAAAGAAATTATAACTTTAAATCATGAGTCTTTTGACAGAGCTTTATATTCTGAGGGCGCATTAGCTGCATCCAAGTGGTTAATGAAAAAAAAACCAGGTCTATATTCGATGAGAGATCTGTTGAACTTTAAGTGAACAAGACAAATAAATCTAGAATTATTCAAAAAATTTTAAACAATATCTATCCTAAGGTACCTATACCCCTTAATTATAAAAACACTTTTACACTACTTGTTTCTGTTTTACTTTCAGCACAATGCACTGATTTAAATGTTAATAATGTGACTAAAAATATTTATCCTAAATATAATCAACCAAAACATTTTGTAAAATTAGGAAGAAAAAAAATAGAACGATTAATTAAAAAAATTGGAATTTTTAGGGTTAAAGCTAAAAGTATTTATTATCTCTCAAAAACTTTAGTTGATAAATATAAAGGTAAAGTACCAAATACTTATGAAGAACTTGAACAGCTTCCTGGTGTAGGGCATAAAACTGCGAGTGTTGTCATGTCCCAGGGTTTTGGTTACCCAGCATTTCCTGTAGACACTCATATTCATCGGCTAGCTCAAAGGTGGGGATTAACTAATGGTAAAAATGTTATACAAACTGAAAAAGATTTAAAAACTTTATTCCCTAAGAAAAATTGGAATAAACTTCATCTTCAAATTATATGGTATGGTAGAGAATATTGTAAGGCTAGAGATTGCTTTGGTTTGACTTGCAAAATTTGTAAAAGCTGTTACCCAAATAGAAAAAAGAAATTTATTGCAAAGAAAGCTTGATATGAAAATTTTAGGTATTGGAAATGCAATCGTTGATGTAATTTGTAAAGTAGACGACAACTTCCTTGATAAAAATAGACTTACTAAAAGTACAATGAAGTTGGTAGATGAAAAAGAATTTAAAAATCTTCTTGATAATTTAAAAATTGAAAAAACAATATCCGGGGGTTCGGTGGCTAACTCCGTTGTCGGTCTTTCTCAGCTGGGTAATGAAGTTGGATTTATCGGGAAAGTTAATGATGATGACTTAGGAAAAAAATATTTTGAAGGGCTTAAAAAAGAAAAGGTTCAATTTCACTATAATATTAAGTCAGAAAAAATACCAACAGGTACATGTTTAATTTTGATTACCCCAGACTCAGAGAGAACCATGTGTACTTTTTTAGGCACTGCTGGAAAGATAAATGAAAATGATATTGATGAAAAAATAATAAAAAGAAGTGAAATGACTTTCCTTGAAGGATATTTGTGGGATAAAGGGGATCCTCAAAAAGCTTTTAATAAAGCTATCAGTTGTTCTAAACAATCGGCCATGTCTCTATCTGATTTATTTTGTGTTGAAAGACATAAAGATTATTTTTTAGATTTAGTTCAAAATAAACTAAACATAACTTTTGCTAACGAACAAGAAATTATGACTTTAACTGGAGCAAAAAGTTTTGAAGATGTAATTGTTTTTGCAAAAAAGATAAAAAAGTTAGTTGTGATAACTCGAGGTGAGAATGGTGCTGTTGCAATCCAAAATGACCAATTTATAAAATGTGATGCAAAGAAAGATTTAAAAATTAAAGACTTGACTGGTGCAGGTGATTTATTTGCTGCTGGGTTTTTGCATGGATATATTAATAAACTATCTTTAAAAGAAAGTTTAGAAAAAGGCACTGAACTATCTTCAAAAATAATCCAACAAGTTGGTGCAAGATTGTAATTTTTTTAATTTAATTCTAAATTTTTTTTATTTCTTTTTCTCCTAAAGCTACCTTTGCCTTTTTTTGGTTTTACAATTCTTATTCGATATTTCGGAGTCATTAAATCTTTGGCAAATTTATTTCTCTTTTTCAAATCGTATATCCTTTTTTGAACTTTTAATGAATGCATCATCTTGAAAAATATTTTTAATTTTTTTTCTTAATCTATAAATATGAGTTTCTACAGTATGTGTATCTGCATCATCTGAATATTTCCATATAATAGAGAGGATTTGCCTCTTTTTAATATAAGATTTATTTTTAAGTAACTCTATAAGTTCTATTTCTTTTTCTGTTAAATCTAAACAGACAGAGTTTTTGATCAATTGTCTTAAGTTTTTATCTAATTTATAATCATTTATTTCTAAAGATGAATTTGTTTTGAATTTTTTTTTTACTATATTGTTTATAACAATCTTATTAATTTGATCAAAAGATGCTGGTAGATTTAATTTTTCAATATTTTCAAAACCTTCAATTTTTTTTGAATAATGAAAAATTATTTTGTTAACGTTTTGACTTTTAATAAAATTTTTTAAATCTTTGTCATTAAACGCATCTTCGTGAATAATTATTCCCTGATAACTTTCTGATGAATTATAGTCTTTAAAACTATCTAAAGTTATTAAATTAAAACTAAGATATTCTTTGATTTCATTCAATGAATTATTAAATTCTTTATTTCCAAATGCTAAAATGTTATTTTTTTTATCAGCCATGGATGTAATATTAAAAAATAAATATATATACTTCAAAGACTATAAAGCAAAATGTGCTATCGGTAAAAGAGGAATTGTAAGCAGAAAAGTTGAAGGGGATAAAAGTACACCCAGAGGAAGATTTAAACTTGAGTACATTTTTTACAGAAAAGATAGGGTTAAAAAGATACTGTCAAAACTAAAGGTAATTCCAATTAAAAAGAATTATGGCTGGTGTGATGATACAAGGTCAAAGTCCTATAATAAATTTGTAAAACTTCCTTTTAAAGGTAGTGCTGAGAAATTACATATAAAAGAAAATATTTACGATATAATTGTTATCATTAATTATAATTTTAATCCTATTAAGAAAAGAAAAGGAAGCGCCATATTTTTACACGTTGCAAGAAAGAATTACAGACCTACTTTAGGCTGTATAGCGTTATCGAAAAAAGACCTCAAATACTTATTGTCGATAATAAATAAAAAAACTTTTTTAAAGATTTTCTAGCTTCTAGATCCAAAAATAGCACTACCAATTCTAACATGAGAAGCTCCATATTTTATGGCTTGCAAATAGTCATTGGACATACCAATGCTGAGATTTCGAAAATTAAATTGTTTATTTAATTCGGATATTCTTTTGAAATGTTTTTCTGGATTTTTATCATTCGGTGGTATTGCCATTAACCCAAGAACTGACAAATTTAGTTTATTTACACAATAATCATTAAAGTTTTTTAATTCATTTATTTCTAAGCCACCTTTTTGTTCTTCAGATCCTAAATTTATTTGAATATAATAACCTAAATTTTTTCCCTTTTCCTTTTGCCTTTTACTTAGTTCATTAGCTAACTTTTCACTATCAAGAGAATGTATAAAGTCAAATAATTCTACTGCTTTTTTTGCTTTGTTCGATTGTAATCTTCCTATCATGTGTAAATTTAAATTGCTGTTTGATTTTTTTAATTCTTTCCATTTACTTTCAGCTTCTTGGACTTTGTTTTCTCCGAAGTGTTTATGACCATATTCAATTAACGGCATAATATGCTCTATTGAGAAAGTTTTGCTTACAGCGATAACTTCAACTTCACTCTGAGGTAAATTATTTTTAATTTCTTGTTTTATTTTCTCAAAATTGGTTATTATGTTCATATGTTGATGTTAAAAAAAAAATACTACTTATTCATAGAAAATACTAGTGAATTAAATTTAAATTTAATTAAAATTAAGAATAAATTTAATATTATTTATAGAAATAAAAAAACTATTGAAAGTATTGAAGAACTGAAAGCTTATAGAAAAAATTGTAAGAAAAATGGTGTAAATTTTTTTGTCGCAAATGATACGAAACTATTATCTAAAATAAATGCTGATGGATTGTATATATCAGCTCATAACAAAAGTTTACATACTAATATTTATTCTAAAAAAGGTTTTAAAGTCATTGGCTCTGCTCATAATCAAAAAGAGCTTGATCTAAAAATTAAACAAGGTTGTAAAGTTGTAATATTTTCGAGACTTTTCAAAACTAATTACCCATATAAAAATGGACATTTAGGTATTCAGAAATTTAATATTATCTCTCTTAGATCTAAAGCTGAATTAGTTCCCTTAGGTGGTATTAATGTCAAAAATTTATCTAAATTAAATACTGTTTTATCTAAATCTTTTGCTTGTTTATCTGCCATAAAAAAAAAGCCGGCTAAATTAATTAACCGGCTTTTTTAAATTTTTCTAATTAACTAAATTAGAACGCTAATGACATAGCGAAGATGTGCTCGTTAGTGTCATCACCTGATGTGTACGAGTCATTCGTACCTTCTGAAGAAGATACTGAGAATGTCGCACCACCTACAGTGTAAGCAACGTCAATCGTTTGGATTTCCATTGTTACGTCTGATCTAGTTATTGCGTCAGTAGCTTGGGCTTTCTGCTTAACGTTCTTTTCAGACTCTTCCTGTGTGAAAGATACTGATAAGTTGTCGTTAACTGCGAAACCTATACTGTAACCTTTGTTAGCATAGTAGTCAGTTTTGTCAGTTGCAGCGCTTCCGCCCATTTGTTGAGCTGGTGCAAATCTTGTTTCACCATATCCTACTGAGAATTGACCCATTGAGAAGTTACCTGCTAATGAACCACCTTCTTTTTTCTGTCTGCCGTCAGCTTTACCCATTTGACCGAAGTCATAGTAAGATGCTGATAATGTTAAACCATCAATTGGCTGTGTTGTAACAGCGTATTGAGTCATTTCACCATTAACATCACCATTTACTGAGTGAGATGAAGCGTTTGCACTTCCACCTGCACCACCTGGTGTAATACCAACTTTGAAAGTAGTTGAGTATGGTAACATGTCAGCTGGTAAGTGGTACTGAATGTTGTTGTAGCCACTGATGTTCGAACCATATTGCATAGTGTTTGCACTTGCACCTGATGATGTTGAACCGTGTCCATAACCGTTATCAGAACCTATTCCGTAAGCTGAGTTATCGAATGCGTATTTAGTTGATAGTCCACACTCAGACACACAAATTTTGATAGTACCGTAGTCTGTACCTAATGAAATGTTTGCATCATCTTGTACTGTAGCACCGTCGATATCTTGTGCGTATGACCATGTCATACCGTTATCAAGTTCGCCTGAAGCTGTTAAAGAGAATTCGTTAGATATACCAATTCCTTTACCAATTGCATGCGTACCTGCTGTTCCAGTGTTACTTAAAATAGTGTAAGTTGCCTTAGCACTACCAGATACTGTAAACTCACCAGCAAAAGCTGATGTAGCTATAGCTACTGAAGTAAAAACTGAGAACAATAGTTTTGTTAATTTATTCATTGTTTCTCCTTTGTTAAAACGTTAATTATAATTAACAGCCATTTATCTAATTTTTATCGCTAATTTTGTATCTAAAGTTATTAAATTTGCTTATTATTTTAATTAGTGTTGTATAATTGCAACATGCTAAAAAGCCCTATTTTCCTGATTTTTGTTGGATTTTAAGTAAACAATGCTATTTAATGAGATGAAACTCTTAAAATGAGAAATTTTTTCAAAATTATAGTCTATTTCTTTATTTTTTCTTTGCTTGTGTCATGTGGAAAAGGTTTTTTTAAAAAAGTTGACACAAGAAAAGTTCCAATTTCAGGTCCGGAGAGAGCTAAACAGAATGTAAAAGAGGGAAGAGGTGTTGGACTTGGACAAATGATGGGTAGAGCAAAAGGATCGACTAATTATGAATTTAGTACCTCAAATCCTATGTGGAGAGCAACTTTAGACATTCTGGACTTTTTACCTCTGTCAACTGTCGACTACTCTGGTGGTATAATTATTTCCGATTGGTACACGGATGAAACAAATAAAAATCAAGCATTAAAAATAACTGTAAGATTTATGTCTAATGTAGTTCAATCTAATAGTCTTAAAGTTACAGTGCATAGAAAAAAATGTTCTGTCAATCAATCTTGTAATGTTGAACTATTCAAATCGAGAATACAAGATGAGTTAGTTGCCTCTATTTTAAGAGAAGCAGCAATTTTAGAAAAGCAAGTAAAAAAATAAAATTTTGATTTATGGAAAGACTAAATTTTCAAGCAATTGAAAAAAAGTGGCAATCTAGCTTTGATAAAGAAAAACTTTACAACAATAAGAGCTCAAAAAAATTCTATTGTTTAGAAATGTTTCCATATCCCTCAGGAAAAATACATATGGGTCATGTTAGAAATTACACAATAGGTGATGTTATTGCTCGGTTCAAATTTATGAATGGATATAATGTTTTGCACCCGATGGGATGGGATGCTTTTGGTTTGCCAGCAGAAAACGCTGCAAAGGAAAACAATTTACATCCAAAAAAATGGACAGAAAAAAATATATTAGAAATGAAGAGACAACTTAAACTAATGGGGCTCTCGATAGATTGGGATTTAGAAGTTTCTACTTGTGACGAAAATTATTATAAACATCAACAAGAGATTTTTATCGATTTTTACAACAAAGGTTTGGTTAAAAGAAAAGAAAATTATGTAAACTGGGATCCTGTTGAGCAAACAGTATTAGCTAACGAACAAGTTGTTAATGGTAAAGGTTGGAGATCGGGTGCAGTAGTAGAGCGAAAGAAGCTTTCACAATGGTTTTTTGACATAACAAAATTCTCAAATGAATTACTCCGAGGATTAGACCAATTGGATAATTGGCCAGATAAAGTAAAAATAATGCAAAAAAACTGGATTGGAAAATCTATTGGCTGCGAAATTAATTTTAAAATTAAAGGGGAAAATAAAACAATAAATGTTTTTACGACAAGGCCAGACACAATATTTGGTGCCTCTTTTTTAGCTGTTTCAGTAGATCATCCTATATGTGCAAAATTTTTAAAAGATGAAAAATATAATAGTTTCAAAAATGAATGCCTTAAAGTTGGTACAACAGAAGAAGCTTTGGCTAATGCAGAAAAAATTGGGTTTGATACCAAACTATTCGCTGCTCATCCTTTTGTTGAAGGAAAAAAAATTCCAATCTATGTAGCCAATTTTATTTTAATGGACTACGGTACAGGTGCAATATTTGGTTGTCCTGCTCACGACCAAAGAGATTTAGATTTTGCAAAAAAATATAATCTCCCAATTACAGAAGTTGTATCGGATAATCCAACTAAGCCCAAAAACTTCAATAATTTATCAGAAGCTTTCATTGGTGATGGAACATTAATTAATTCTGATTTTCTAGATGGATTAACAGTTGAACAAGCCAAGACAAAAATTATTAAGGAAATTGAAAAATTAAAAATAGGTAAAAAGAAAATAACTTTTAGATTAAAAGATTGGGGAATCTCAAGACAGAGATATTGGGGTTGTCCAATCCCAATGATTCATTTGCAAGATGGATCTATTGTGCCGGTTGATAAAAGCGAACTACCAATTAAACTTCCGGAGGACATTGATTTAAATCAAAGTGGAAATCCACTTGAGAATCATAAGAGTTGGAAAAATACAATTAACAAAAAAACTGGTGAACCAGCAACAAGGGAAACTGACACTCTTGATACATTTGTAGATTCTTCTTGGTACTTTTTAAGGTTTTGCTCACCTAAATTAAATTCTGAACCTTTTGATATTAAAAAAATTAACTATTGGATGCCGGTAGACCAGTATATAGGTGGAATAGAACATGCAATTTTACATTTACTCTATTCAAGATTTTTCATGAGAGCGCTACGAAAAAGTAACAAAAAAATCAAAGAGCATGAACCTTTTAAAGGTTTATTTACTCAAGGAATGGTATGTCATGAAACTTACAAAGATCAAAAAGGGAAATGGTTGAACCCTTCTGAAGTTGAAAAAAATTCAAATGGAAAGTTTCAAAAGATATCCGATAAATCAAAGGTAATAGTTGGCCCATCAGAATCAATGTCAAAATCTAAGAAAAATGTTATTGATCCTGAAAATATGATTAAATCATATGGAGCCGACTCTGTAAGGTGGTTTATACTTTCAGATAGCCCCCCAGAAAAAGATATCCAATGGTCAAATCAAGGTGTTAACGCTGCTTATAAATTTCTTCAAAAAATATATAATCTTTGTTGTGAAATAAAAAAAAGATCAGTTAAAAAAAATAATTTTGATAAAGATTTTGATTTGAAAATGAATTCTTACGTAAACAAAATTACAAAATCTATAAATAACTTTAATTTAAATGTAGTTGTGGCAAATGTTTATGAAATTTATAATTTGTTTCAAAACCATCTTGCGAAAGAAGTTTCAAATGCTTGCCTTAATAGGAATTTTATTAAATTAATGAAGATGCTTATACCATTCACTCCACATATAGCTTATGAATGCCTAGAGATGTTAGGAACTAAAGAAATTAAAACCTGGCCAAAAATAGATACTAAATTAATTCAGCAGGAAAGGATAAAATTGGCAATTCAAGTTAATGGTAAAACAAGAGATGTGATAGAAATTGATAAAGGCATGAATCAAAATTCAGTTGAAAAACTTTGTAAAAGCAATTCTAAAGTTAAAAGTAAAATCTTAAGTCAAACAGTCAATAAAGTAATTTTTGTAAAAGATAGAGTTATAAATTTTATAGTAAACAATGAATAAAATTAAGTATATAACGATAGTGTCAGTAATATTACTGTTGATCAGTTCATGTTCTTATCAGAATATGAATTCTAAAGATCAAAAAAAATTCTACATACAAGAATTTGATATAACTGGAGACACAAGAACATCCTTTATTATTCAAAAAAAAATTCAGCGATTTTCAAATAAAGATAGTGGCAATAGAATTAAACTTTTAGTGGAATTAAATAAAAATAAGGCAATAGAAGAAAAAAATATTCAAAATAAGGTGACTAAATATAGCCTTACGTTAACAGCAAATGTCAAGATTATTGAGCTTGATTCTACAAAAGAGATAGTAAGGACTTTTACCGCAAGAAGAATATATAACGTTGAGGACAATTACTCTGCTACTATTAATAATTCGAAAGAAGCAAATAATTCGTTGATAGACATTATTGTAGGTGAAATATTAGATCAATTGAGAATTTACTATAGCTAGATGATACTTAAAAGTTTTGAAATAGAAAATAATATTCAAAAGATTCAACAATATAAATTTGTCTTGATTTACGGTGAGAATATTGGACTGAAAGAAACTTTAAAAAAAAACATTATAAACTTAAATATAAAAGCAGAAATTATAAACCTTTATCAAGAAGACGTGAACAAAAACAAAAATATAATACTTGATGAGATCAAAAATATCTCATTATTTTCAGAAGAAAAAATAATCATAGTAAATCAAATAAATGAAAAAAATATTACAGAACTTGATAAAATATTAGAAAGTAGAGAAAAGATTAAAATTATTTTAATAGCAGACTTATTAGATAAAAAATCAAAATTAAGAACAGTATTTGAAAAGGAAAAAGATTTGGCAATTATTCCTTGTTATAATGATAATGATATTACTTTGAGGAAACTAATTAATAGCGAATTAAAAGAATTTAAAAACTTGAATTCTAACGTTATTAATATGATACTTAACTATTCAAACCTAAATAGAAAAACAATTATAAATAACCTTGATAAAATAAAATCATTTTATGACAAAAAAGTTTTGTCTGAAGAAAGTTTAGAAAAATTGTTAAATTCTGATAGAAATGAATTTTTTGAAAATATTAGAGATGCTTCACTTATCGGAGACAAAACCAAACTTAACAACTTGTTAAGTAATTTTGCTTTTTCAAATGAAGATGCCTACCTTTATCTGAACATGATTAACTATAGATTGATAAAACTTTTAGAAATTCATAAAACAAATGAAAGCTTTGGCGATTTCAATATAACGATAACGAAAATGAGACCACCAATTTTCTGGAAAGACAAACCAGTGTATTTAAAATTGCTTAAAAGATGGCATAAACAAAGCATTCTAGAAGCCTTAGAATATTTGGGTCATACAGAGGAAAAAATTAAAAAAAATAGTTCTTTGAACAGCTTAACAATGGTTAAAAATTCAATTTTAAATATTTGCTCTAATTCTTGGACTTATTTTTAAGTAATTTAGATATCAGTTCTAATTGATCCAGATTTTTATACTCAATGGTTAGTTTACCGGAATTATTTTTTTTATTTTGAATTGTTACTTTTAAGCCAATAGATCTTTCAATATCTCTTTGTGCATCAAAGATATTTGGGTCAATAGTGAATGATTTTGATTTATTTTTTTTTATATTTTCAATAGATCTTGCAGAAAGTTTTTTTGCAACTATCTCTTCAGCAATAGAGGAAGCATTGGGCATACCAATTAAGGGACGAGCTTGACCAGCAGTTAGTTCTCCTTGCTCCAGCATTGCTATAATATCTTTGGGTAAATTTAACAATCTCAATGTATTGCTTATGTGACTTCTGCTTTTAGACATCATTTTAGCAATTTTATCTTGATCATATCCAAACTCTTCGTTTAGTCTTTTATAACCTTTAGCTTCTTCAACAACATTTAAATCTTCCCTCTGTATATTTTCAACAATTGCAACTTCCAAAGTTTCACTATCATTTAAATCTAAAATAGTTATAGGCACATCGTGTAAGCCGGCTTTTTGTGCAGCTAACCACCTTCTCTCCCCTGCTACTATTTCATATGGTTCTGAAGAAGAATTATTTTTTCGTACAGCAATAGGTTGGATCATTCCATTTTTTTTAATAGACTCAGAGAGCTCTTTCAATTTTTCTTCGTCAAAAATAGTTCTTGGTTGATATTTGTTTCGCGCCAATTCGCCAATGAGCACTTTTTGGATATTACTGTCATTTTTTCCTTTATTTTCGGGGTTTTTTTGGTCGCCAAAAAGAGCTGATAAACCCTTCCCCAAACCTTTGTTTTTTTTGGATTTCATGCAGCACTTCCTATATTTTTTCTTTGATTAAGAAATTCTTCAGCTAATTTTAAATATGCCTTACTACCACTACACGACTTGTCATATATTACACAAGGTTGTCCATGTGAAGGTGCTTCGGATAATCTTACGTTTCTAGGTATTACTGACTGATAAACTTTTTGTTTAAAATAATTTCTTGCCTCTTTATCTACTTGTGATGATAATTTGTTTCTTTTATCAAACATTGTTAATAATATTCCTCTAACACTTAAAGAAGGATTAAGTTTTATTTTTATTCTATCTATTGTTTTAACTAATTGTGTAATCCCCTCTAATGCAAAAAATTCTGTCTGTAAGGGGACAAGTATTTCATTAGCACTTACCAAGGCCATGATGGTTAATAAGCTTAAAGAAGGTGGGCAATCAATAAAAACATTATCATATTTTTTTATTATTTCAGAATTTTTATTCAGAATGTCTTTTAAAATAAATGCTCTATTTTCATCATTGGCGGTTTCCACTTCTAAACCTGAAAGATTCACATTCGATCCAAATACATCAAGATTAGTTATGTCTGTTTTTTGTAATCCATCTTTTAAATTAATTTTATTAATAAGAAGATTGTAAATATTATTATCGTCATCATTATTTGATTTGCCAAGACCAGTCGTTGCGTTTCCTTGAGGGTCTAAATCAATTACAAGATTGTTTTGACCCAAAATGGACAGTGATGCAGCTAAATTTATAACTGTAGTCGTTTTGCCCACTCCACCTTTTTGATTTATGACAGCTATAATTTTCGTTTTCACAAAATTTATTCCGTATTAAGTATAATTATTTTAGAATCATTATCCGTAATACTATTTTCTAATCTATACTTATAATTTTTCATCTTGGAAGTACAATTTATCTCTTTTTGTGCATTTCTTCCCTTCAAAATGATAATTTTGTGCTTTTTTACACAGTTTTCACGTGAAATATTCAATATATAGGATAATTTTCGAAAAGCTCTACAAACTATATAATTGGAATCAATTTTTACAGAATTTATGTCATTACGTATAATTTTGCAGTTCAAACCTAAAATATTTGAAATATCAGTCAAAAATGACGATTTTACTGGAGATTTTTCATATAGTTTCACGTGAAATTGTAATTTTGAAAGTATATAGCTAAAATAATACCAGGAAAACCGCCGCCGGTACCTAAATCAGCTATCCCTGAACAGCTTTTAACGTCTATAAATTTAATTAATTGCGCACTATCTAGGATATGCCTATCCCATATTTGTTTTTCTGTATTTTTCGATATTAAATTATATTTTTTATTATAAATAAGGAGTTTTTTTGCAAAATTATCTAATTTTTTTATCTTTGGAGCATCAAAATTTAAATCTTTAAGGAGTATTCTTTTAACATTAGACTCGGTTATCAAGCTAAAGCCCTTTTTTTTCTGGATTTAATGTAGCCGAGCAGAATAATCGCTGCGGCTGGAGTTACTCCATCGATTCTTAATGCTTGTCCCAATGTTTTAGGTCTAACTGTCTTTAGTTTTGATTTGATCTCATTAGAGAGACCGCTGAAGATATCGTAGTCTATCTTGTCTGGTATTTTTATACCTTCATCTTTTTTAAAAGCGGCTATATCATGGGACTGTCTTTTAAGGTACCCAGAGTAGTGAGCATCTATTTCAACTTGATCATCCAAATCAGCTCCAAACGATGGAATTGAAGGCCATATCTGCCTTATTTTTGCCATATTTAAATTTCGTTGTGACATCAGCTCGATACCAGATCTTTTCACACCATCCTGAGCTATTTTAATTTCGTACTTACTTGCTTCATTAGGAGATATTAAATTGGATTTAAGGTAATCTAAGATCTGTATTAATTTTTTTTGTTTATCTAAAAATATTTTTGTTCTGGTTTTTCCCACACAATTAATTTTAATACCTAATGGAGTTAATCTTTGATCTGCATTATCTGCTCTTAAAGATAATCTGTATTCTGCTCTAGATGTAAACATACGATATGGCTCTGAAACACCTTTAGTAATTAAATCATCGATCATTACTCCAATGTAAGACTCAGATCTATCTAAAATAAATTCTTCCTTTTTAAGAATTTTTAGAGCAGCATTTATACCAGCAATTAATCCTTGAGCAGCAGCTTCTTCATAACCAGTAGTTCCATTTATTTGTCCTGCTAGGAATAATGATTTAATTTTTTTTGTCTCTAAAATCGGATTTAGCTCTCTGGGATCTACATAATCGTACTCTATGGCATAACCAGCCCTTTTCATTTTAACGGCCTCTAAACCCTTGATTTTACTTAATATTTTGAGTTGGACCTCCTCTGGTAAAGATGTAGATATGCCATTTGGGTAAACAGTATTGTCCTTTAATCCTTCTGGTTCTAAGAAGATTTGATGCTTTTGTTTTTCTTTAAACTTAACAATCTTATCTTCTATGGATGGACAATATCTTGGTCCAACGCCTTTAATGTTACCAGAGTACATCGCACTTCGATTAATATTATCGCTAATAATTTTATGAACCTCATCATTTGTTTGTGTCATGCCACAAGAAATTTGTTTGTTTTCTAGTTTAGACGTTAAGAAAGAAAAAAAGTAAGGATCATTATCGGCTGGCTGCATTTCTAAATCATCGTAATTAATTGTAGACCCATCCAGCCTAGGAGGTGTGCCAGTTTTAAGTCTACCTATTTTCATTTTGAATTTAGCAAGTTGCTCGCTTAGACCAGTAGATGGTTTTTCGTCGTATCTACCCGCAGGGATTTGAGTTTCACCAATATGTATTAATCCATTTAAAAATGTCCCAGTCGTCAAAATGAGTTCTTTACATCTGATCTCATTACCGCTCTGACATAAGAATCCTTCAACCTGATTATTATTAAATAAAAATTGAACTACTGGATCAGCTATTACAGTTAAATTTTTATAATTTAATAAAATTTTTTGCATGTGCTCTTTATAAAGCGCCCTATCTGATTGAGTTCTCGGTCCTCTAACTGCTGGACCTCTGCTTCTGTTCAATAATCGGAACTGAATACCTGATTTATCAGAGACAACACCCATCACACCATCAAGTGCATCAATTTCACGAACCAAATGGCCTTTACCTAGTCCACCTATAGCTGGATTACACGACATCTCACCAATAGTCTCAATTTTATGTGTAAAAAGTGCAGTATTGACGCCCATTCTAGCGGAAGCTGCAGCAGCCTCACATCCCGCGTGTCCACCACCTATAACTACTACATCATAGCTTTCTTTAGTCATGAGGTGAATGTAACGCTCTAAATTAATAATACAAGAGCTATTTTATTTGCCTATACAGAAGTCCTTAAATATAGATCCAAGTATTTCTTCTACATCTACCTTGCCAACTATACTACCAAGGTGTCGTGTAGCCATTCTTAGATCCTCAGCAGCTAATTCTAAGTCTTTGTTTTGGTCTTTCTTTAGAAACTTATCTATCTCTTTCAAACACTCATTTAGCTTTACTCTATGTCTCTCTCTTGTAATTAAAGCACTGTTATTTGATGAATATTTTTTATTAAGTTTCTGTTTGATTAAATTTATTAACTTATCAATATTTTTATTATCTTTCACAGATGCTAGTACGGCATCTACATCAAATTTATGATTTTCTTTAGCTTGAACATCAGATTTATTTAGTAAAACTATTGAGTCTTTATTAATCATAGACCTTATTTTGTCGCTAATTTTTTTGTTTGAATTATCAATTACTACAATATTTAAATCGGCTTCTTTAAATTTACTTAACGCTAATGATATTCCTTTTTTTTCAACATCATTTTTTGCTTCTCTGATCCCAGCTGTATCTGCAAGAATAACTGGATAACCATCTAAATTTAGATACGTCTCAATGACATCTCTAGTTGTTCCAGCTTCATCAGAGACTATTGCTACATCTCTTTTTGATAATAAATTTAATAAAGAT
>CACGKZ010000006.1 GCA_902573835.1 uncultured Pelagibacteraceae bacterium | reverse complement strand
AAAGTAGTAGAGAAAAAATATCCTAAAATTTCGCGACTAATTTTATCTATTTACAGGCAGGAGGGTTGTATTTTTTCTAGGATGACTGGATCGGGATCAGCTTGTTATGGAGTTTTTAAATCCAAAAAAACTGCAAAAATTGCAATTACTAAATTAAAAAGAAAATACCCTCATTATTGGTGCGTTATTACAAAAACTATTTAATTTAAATTTTTTATGATATATGAAGCAAAGTATTGGGGCATAGCCAAGCGGTAAGGCAGTGGTTTTTGGTACCACCATCCTAGGTTCGAATCCTAGTGCCCCAGCCAGAATAATGAAAAAAAAAATTGAAAATTTAGTCTTAAATATTAAAAGATATTTTTTTCCGTTTTATAACTCTAAAGATATTAAACTTTTATTCAAAAATTTAGAAAAGGGCGAGACAAAAGGAAAAGAAGTTGCAATGTTTGTGGGGGGCTGTGTTAGAAATTATTTGCAATCGAAAAGTGTTTTCGACATTGATATTGCAACCATATTTACACCCGATGAATTAAAAAGAAAATTAGAAAATTCAAAATTTAAAATTATTGATACTGGTCTTGAACATGGATCAGTAACTGTTGTACTTGATCGAAATAAATTTGAATTAACAACATTAAGAAAAGATATTAAAACCGATGGAAGACATGCTGAAATTAAGACTATAGATGATTGGAAGGAAGATTCTAAAAGGCGAGATTTTACAATAAATGCAATTTACTTAAGTAAGAAAGGAAAGATATTTGATCCCCAACAAGGAGTGAGCGATCTAAAAAATAATATTGTGAAATTTATTGGTGATCCTCAAACTAGAATTGAGGAGGATTTTCTTAGGATAATAAGATTTATAAGATTTACTATACAATACAAATCACCAATAGAATATTCTACAGTTCAAGCAATAAAACTTAATTTAAACGGAGTCAAAGCTCTTTCAAAAGAAAGAGTTTTATCTGAATTATTAAAAATATTAAAACTAGAAAATTTTTACAGATTAACAGATAATAAAGAACTTACTGAAATTTTTTTGTTAGTTTTCCCAGAGTTTAAACATTTAAATAGGTTAAAAAACTTTAGTTTAATTAGGAACCATATTGAAAACTCAGAAATTTTATTGCTGTCAATTCTTTTGATAGATTTAAAAGACAATCATGAATATTTTTGCCATAAATATAGATTGTCAAATAAAATTCGAGATAATCTGAAATTATTAGGTAGCAAGTTTAACGAGCTTAAAACCAATAAAGAGTTTTTTAAAAAAAATTTGAAAAATAATGCATATAATATGGGATTAAAGAACTTAAAAATATTATTCACTCTCAACCTATTGGATAAGAAGAAAATTTCTAACAAAGAGGTCAATATTTATAAAGTTATAGAAAAAATATCAATTCCTAAATTCCCATTTGATGGAAAATTTTTACTGAAAAGAGGTATTCAAGAAGGAAAAAAAATTGGTAAAATCTTGAATGAAGCTGAAAAAATTTGGATTGATAATAATTTTAATTTATCACCTAAAGACTTTGAAACAATTATTAAAAAAAATAGTATTTGAAATTAAATATAATCTACTTTCAATATCTCAAAATTTCTTTCTCCTGAGGGTGTATTTACACTAATCATATCATTACAATTTTTTCCAATTAAAGCTTTACCTATGGGGCTTTGAAAGAAAATAAAATTTTTACTGATGTCAGCTTCATCTTTTCCAACTAATTTATATTTAATTTTTTTGTTTGTTTCTAAATCCTCCACAGTAATTGTAGAGCCAAATACTACTTTACCATTATTATCCAATTTTGTAACATCAATTACATTAGCTCTAGCGATCGTATCATTTATTGATAAAACTCTTCCTTCAATTTTTGCTTGTTGTTCTTTTGCTGCATGATATTCTGCATTTTCTTTGAGGTCACCATGAGATCTAGCTTCTGAAATTGCTTCTACAATTTTTGGACGTTCAATATTTTTTAAATTTTCTAATTCTTTTTTTAATTTTTCGAGACCATCTTTTGTAATAGGTTCTTTATCCATTTTTTTACCATTTAGCATGAGGAGGTAAGGACATTAAAATTGCCTCGGTGTTTCCTCCAGAATTTAATCCAAATTTTGTTCCCCTATCATATAACAAATTAAACTCCACATATCGTCCTCTTTTTAAAAGCTGTTTCTCTTTATCTTTATTACTATATCTAAGTTTCATTTTTCTTTTTATAATATTTTTTGATATTTCAAGAAAGCTCATACCCACTTCTCTTACAAACTTAAAATCTTTTTCCCAGTTTTTATTTTCATAATCAAAAAAGATACCCCCTATACCTCTTGGCTCATTTCTGTGTGGTAAATAAAAATATTCGTCACACCACTCTTTAAATTTATTATAATTCTTATTATTTTCCTTACAAACTTTTTTTAAATTATTATGAAAATAAATTTCCTCTTTTTTATCTTTAAAACAAGGTGTTAAATCTATTCCACCCCCATACCAACTCTTTGCCGTTACTATAAATCTAGTATTAAAATGAATAGCTGGAACTTTGGGATTTTTCATATGGGCTACAACTGAAATTCCAGAAGCCCAATATTTTCCATCTTTTTGCGCTCCAAGAATATTCTTACGAAATTTTTTTGAAAATATACCTGAAACTGTAGATTTATTTACACCCACCTTATCGAATACTCTTCCATTTCTTAATATTTTATAAGTCCCACCTCCACCATTAATTTTTTTAAACCAGTTTGTTGAAATAAATTTTTTTGAACTCTTTGCATTTTTTTCAATTTCTTCAAATTGATTACATATCTGTGCTTGTAAGTACGAAAACCACTTATCTGAATATAATTTTTTGACTTCTAAATTCATTTTAAAATTTTTTAATTTGTCTCAAAGCTTCAGCAGCTGATATGGAGGCGGCAGCCGCCACATTTAAAGATCTTGTTGTGCTAGATATTGGAATTTTCAATTTATTTTTAAGTTCTTTGTGAATATTATCAGGCACTCCTTTGCTTTCTCTACCAAAGAGGATGATATCATTTTTTTTAAAATTAAATTTAAATAGCGATTTTTTTGCTTTTGTTGACAATAATATTACTCTCGATTTTTTATTTTTATTTAAAAGTGCTTTAAAACTATCATATCTGATAATACTACTCTGATTAATATAATCCATTATTACCCTTTTAAATCTAGTATCGTTTAAATTAAAACCGCATGGTTCAATAATATGCATTTTTAATCCAAGACAGGCACAAAGCCTTAAAATTGAAGCCGTGTTTTGCGGAATATCAGGTTTATAAAGAGCAATGCTTATCATTTTCAATAATATTATGTGTCATTCTGACCCTAGAAAATATTAATTTTCTGTCTTATTTAATAAATAAGAGTATAAACATCAATATGGACAAATCAGAAAAAAAGACAACAAGAAGAGATTTTTTATTTACAACTAGCTACACTGTTGGCGCAGTTGGTCTAGGGGCAGTTATATGGCCCTTAATAGACCAAATGAATCCAGATAAAGCTCAAAAAGCTCTAGCAACCACAGAAGTTGATATAAGTCAAATTGAACCAGGAAAATCTATTACTGTTTTATGGAGAGGAAAACCTGTTTTTTTAAAAAGACGAACCCAAGAAGAAATTTTAGAGGCAAGATCAGTTTCATTAGAAGAGCTTCCTCATCCAGAAAAAGATGAAGAGAGAGTAAAAAATGGAAAAGATGAGTGGCTTGTTATGTTAGGAGTTTGTACACACCTTGGATGCGTTCCTCTCTCGAATAAAGGAGATTACAAAGGATGGTTTTGTCCATGCCATGGTTCGCATTATGATTTGTCAGGCAGAATTAGAAAAGGTCCAGCACCTAAAAATATGGAGATACCAAAGTATGAATTTGTTGATGCTAACACAATTAAGATCGGATAAAATTTATGAGTGAACAAGAATACGTACCAAAGTCAAAAGCTGGAAAATGGTTTAATGATAGATTGCCTTTGTTATCATTGGCGTCTCATTTAACAGATTATCCAACTCCTAAAAATTTAAATTATTGGTGGACCTTTGGCGGTATATTAACTTTTTGTTTGTTGACCCAAATTATCACTGGAATAGTTTTAGCTATGCATTATGTGGCCCACGCAGACCTAGCTTTTGCAAGTGTTGAACACATTATGAGAGACGTTAACTACGGTTGGCTGATTAGATACATCCACAGCAATGGTGCTTCAATGTTTTTTCTTGCAGTTTACATTCATATATTTAGGTCATTATTTTATGGATCTTATAAGTCTCCGAGAGAAATAATATGGATATTAGGTTTAATGATATACCTTCTTATGATGGCTGCTGCATTCATGGGATATGTATTACCATGGGGCCAAATGAGTTTTTGGGGAGCTACAGTTATTACCAATCTATTTAGTGCAATTCCTTTAATTGGCGATAGCATAACAACATGGTTGTGGGGTGCGTACTCGGTTGATAATCCTACTCTAACAAGATTTTTTAGCTTACATTATTTAATACCTTTTTTAATATTAGGTTTAGTTGTTCTACATATATGGGCATTACACGTACCAGGAAATAACAATCCAGTTGGAATAGATATTAAAAAACCATCTAAGGATACAGTTCCTTTTCACCCGTATATAACTATTAAAGATGCTTTTGCATTACTTCTATTTATGATTATTTTCGCTGGTTTCGTATTTTTCGCTCCAAATGTTCTGGGGCACTCAGATAACTATATACAAGCAAACCCAATGGTTACCCCAGCACACATAGTTCCTGAATGGTATTTGCTACCATTCTATGCAATTTTAAGGTCAGTTCCGGATAAACTCGGCGGTGTAATTCTCATGTTCGGGGCGATATTTATTTTATTTGTTCTGCCATGGTTAGACACTTCGAAAGTAAGGTCGGCAGTATTCAGACCAATTTATAGGCAGTTCTTTTGGATCTTAGTTATAGATGTATTAGTTTTAGGTTATGTAGGAGCTATGCCGGCTGAGGGTATTTATTTAGTTTTAGCAAGAGTCGGAACTATTTATTATTTCCTTCACTTTATAGTTATATTACCAGTGGTTGGGTATTTAGAAAAAACTGAACCTGTCCCTTTAAGCATTTCTGATCCAGTCCTATCAGGATCAGCCGATTATTCAATGGCTAAGAAGGATAATGAAAAAATTTAAATTATTATTTTGTATTCTATTATCTCTTACAATTTTTAATACTTTAAAATCTGCAGAGCAAATAGATCCAATTAAAGTAGACTGGAGCTTTAAAGGTTTGCTGGGAAAATTTGATAGAGCCTCGCTACAAAGGGGATATCAAGTGTATAATGAAGTTTGTGCCTCTTGCCATTCTATGCAGTATTTAAGCTATAGAAATCTTGGAGAACCTGGGGGACCTGAATTCTCAGAAGAGGAAGTTAAAGCTATAGCTGCAGGTTTTGAAGTGACTGATGGTCCAGACGCTCAAGGTGAAATGTTTACTAGACCAGGAAGGCCCTCAGATAAATTTGTGAGTCCTTACCCAAATGTTAATGCTGCTGCAGCAGCTAATGGAGGAGCATATCCTCCTGATATGTCTGTATTAGTAAAAGCAAGAAAAGGAGGGGCTAATTATATTTACTCAGTTTTAGTTGGTTATGAGGATCCGCCTCCTGGCGTAACATTAGATGAGGGCGTTTATTATAATAAATATATGATCGGCAATAAAATCAAAATGCCAAATAATTTGTCAGATGGTTTAGTAGAGTACGCTGATGGCACAGAGGCAACAGTTGATCAAATGGCTAAAGATGTTACTACTTTTTTAAGCTGGGCCGCTGAACCAGAATTAGAAAGTAGACACAAAACTGGAGTTAAAGTAATTTTATATCTTGTTTTGCTATCAATATTAGTTTTTTTGAGCATGAAAAAAATATGGTCAAGGGTTAACCCTGAAATATAGTACGTCACCATCTTTAACAATATAATCTTTACCTTCTATTCTTAATTTTCCATTTTCTTTACATTTTTCAGCACTTCCAAATTTGATGAAATCTGCAGCATCGACAGCTTCAGCTCTTATAAAATTTTTTTCAAAGTCAGTGTGAATAACGCCAGCAGCTTTTGGAGCCGAGGTATTTTTTCTTACAGTCCAAGCTCGGCTTTCTTCTTTTCCAGAAGTAAAAAAAGTTTCTAAATCAAGCAAGTCATATCCTTCTTTAATAAGTTTGCTTATACCCATCTTTTCAAGGCCTATCTCTCTCATAAATTTTGATTTTTCGTCTTCTGTTAAACTAGATAGTTGATCTTCAATATCAGCGCAGATTGTAATCACTTTTTCTTTTGGGTAAGCATTAATAATACTTAACGTGTGTTCATTTCCCTCTTTTAAAATAGTTTCATCAACATTACATACAATTATTTTGGGTTTTAAACTAAGTAAACCGATTTGACGTAAAAATACTTTCGACGGTTGATCTAAATTATTAAGTTCATTTCCACCATTAAGTGTTTCTAGTGATTTTTCTAAAATCTCTATTTCTTTTTTAGAAAGTAGTTTTTTTTTTGATTTTTCAAGTTTTTTTTGAATAGTTTCAATATCAGATAATGCAATTTCTGTTTTAATTGTTTCAAGATCCTCGACTGGATTTACCTTATTATTGACATGCTGAATATTTTGACTTTCAAAACATCTTACTAAGTGAATAATAGCATCAACTTCTCTGATATGAGATAAAAACTTGTTTCCCAATCCCTCTCCCTTTGATGCGCCTTTTACTAAGCCAGCAATATCTACGAAAGTTATTGTAGTATAAATTTTTTTTTTTGAATTTGATAATTTTGCGAGAGTATCTAAACGTTTATCTGGTACTTCAACTACTCCAATATTGGGGTCAATTGTACAGAAAGGAAAATTAGCTGCCTCAGCATTTTTTGTTGAAGTTAAAGCATTAAATAATGTTGACTTTCCCACATTGGGCAAACCAACAATACCGCATTTAAATCCCATTTAAATTTTGATTAACTTTACTTGAAAATAAATCAATTTTTTTGTCTATTAAAGTAGGAACTAATTTTACGATACTTTCAGTAATCTCTTTAATTCTTTCTTCTTCATCATCTTTAAAATCTTCTAGAACGTGACTATTAACTCTCTTTTTTTCTTTTGGATGACCTATTCCAACCCTCACTCTTGAATAATCTGTGCCAATAAATTTGTCTATAGATTTTATTCCGTTGTGACCAGCGCTTGTTCCACCTACTTTAGCCTTAACTTTTCCGAAATCAATATCCAAATCATCATGAAATACTATTACGTTTTTTGCATCTATTTTAAAATAATCTATTAACTCTTTTATAGCTGTTCCTGAGTTGTTCATAAAAGTTAAAGGTTTGATAGCATAAACCTTTTTAGACTCGATATTTCCAGTAGTTAAAAGCCCTTTAAATTTAGGTTTCTGTTTCGAGAGTTTAAAATGAGAATTGATTGCATCGATTATTTTAAACCCGATGTTATGTCGATTATTCTCACTGTCAGGTCCTGGATTTCCTAGTCCAACTAATAAAAGCATATTATTTATTTTTTCTCAGCAGGTTTTTTCTCAGCAGGTTTTTTGTCAGCAGGTTTTTTGTCAGGTGACGCATCTTTACCTTTTTCATCTTTTTTAGCTGGTTCACCCTCTTTACCAGATGTTTCTGCAGTTGCTTCTGCTCCTTCAGCCGCAGCTTCACCCTCAGCACCTTCAGCAGCTTCTCCCTCTGCAGGTTTTTCAGGTTCCTTAATAATGGTTGGCGCTGCTACGGTTGCTATAACGAAGTCTCTGTCAGTAATTACAGGTGTAACATTCTCTTGCAATTTTACAGATGAAATTTTTATACTTGTACCTATATCTGTACCAGCTAGGTCTATAGTAATATCTTCTGGTATATTATCAGCTGGACATCTCAATTCTACTTTCCTTCTGACTATATTAAGAACGCCTCCTCTTTTAAGACCGGGTGAATCGTTATTATTTATAAATTTAACTGGAATTTCAATTACAATTTTAGTTCCAGAGACTATTCTCATTAAATCCAAATGTATCGGCTCATTTGTAGTTACATGGTAAGCTACGTCCCGAGGTAAAACTTTTTCTTTTTTACCATTAAGGTCTATTTCAAATACAGTAGATAAAAAAGACTCATTTTGAATAAAATTTTTTAGATCTTTTTTTGCTATAGATATTTTCTCGTTAGGGTTTTTTCCACCGTATAATATGGCTGGAATAAAACCATCTAATCTTAATTTATTGGTGAAACCTGTTGTAGATTTTTCTCTTTTGTTAGCTTTTATATTAATCATAAATTATTAATTTTGAAAAGGCTATTTAACTCAACTTTAAAAATAAAACAAGTGTTAATTAAACAAATCTGACACAGATGTTGAGTTAGAAATTCTTTTTATGGCCTCTGCCATCAACGAAGAGATAGATAATACCTCGATTTTATTGTTATTTTTTATTTTTTGAGAGTTATCAATTGTGTCAGTTATTATTAATTTTTTTATTTTTGATTTTTTTATTTTGTTAGTGGCGTCACCACTTAATACAGCATGAGTGATAAATACATAAACATCAGTGGCACCGTTCTTTTTTAAAGCATCAACTGCATTTACTATTGTTCCGCCACTATCAATAATATCATCAACAATAATGCAAGTTTTGCCTTTAACGTCACCAATTATATTCATCACTTGAGACTTACCTGGTCTAGGTCTTCTTTTATCAATAATTGCTAAGTCTGCTTTAATCTTTGTTGCTAGACCTCTAGTTCTTTGAACTCCACCAACATCAGGTGAAACACATATTAATTTTTTATTTTTCAATTTTTTTTTAATATACCTCGCAAACAAAGGAGTTGTAAAAAGGTTATCAACTGGCATATCAAAAAATCCCTGAATTTGACCAGCATGTAAATCTACTGTTACAACTCTGCTGGCTCCAGCATTTGTGATTAAATTTGCAACAACTTTTGCAGAGATAGATGTTCTTGGAACTACTTTTCTGTCTTGTCTGGCATATCCATAGTAAGGAATAACTGCAGTGATATTTTTTGCCGAAGATCTTCTTAAAGCATCTATACACAATAGCAATTCCATTAAATTGTCATTTGCTGGATTCGAAGTTGATTGAATTACAAATACACTGTTTCCTCTTATGTTTTCATTTATTTCAATATAAATTTCTCCATCAGAAAATCTTTTTATATTCGTATTCACAAGTTTGAGTTTAAGCAGCTTTGAGATTTCTTTGCTTAATTTAGGATTACTAGTTCCAGATAAAATTTTCATGAAATGTAATTACTTATACAATTATTTTTAAACCTTTTCCAGTTGTTCTTAATCAAGTTGTTGTTGAAGATTTAACGTTAAAGAGCTTTAACAATTATTAATATAACGATTAATTTTGGCTAAACTTTGTCATAGCAATCACTGAAATACATCTTCCATAATCATTTTGACCAAGTTTTTGAGACCTTCTGTAACTAAAGAAATTACTTTTTTCTTTGAAAGTGTCTTTACTTATATTATCTACTGCAACATTTAATTTGATTAATTTATCGTTTACGTATTTTCTGAGGTTAAATAATTTTTTATTTTTTTTTTTATTTGTAAAATAAATATGATTTTTTTTAGTTTTTGAAATAAATTTTTTATAAAAGGCTAAATCAACCTCGTAACTTCTATTACCTATACAAGGCCCGACAGCAGCATATATTTTATTTTTCTTATTTATTTTTTTAAATTGTTTAATTGTGTTTTCAATAATCCCAGAAAAAGCACCTTTCCACCCAGCGTGCACACATCCAATGATGTGATTTTGCTTATCAAAAAGAATAATCGGCACACAATCTGCCGTAACAACACCCAAACCTATTCCCTTAATCTTTGTAATTATGGCATCGGACTTAAATTTATTCAAATTTTTATTTTTATAATTAATTACAGTTACTTTATTGCTATGTGTTTGATACATTAAAAGAAGTTTTTTTTTAGTAATTTTAATTTTTCTTGATACTAAATTTAAATTTCTATTAATATTTTTCTTTTCATCCCCTGAGCCTTGACCACAATTAAGACTTTTATAAATACCTTTAGAAAAACCACCTTTTCTTGAAAAAAAACAATGATTTATATTTTTAAATTTTTTAAATTTTTTTGAAAAATACATTATTTAAATCCTAGATTAAAATTTGTTTTATTTTTTGATGCAAATATAACTTTAAATAAACTGCCCATTTTTTTTTCACTCAAAAGTCTCTCTAGTCTATAATATAAATCTGCTTTTTCTTTAAAATTTGCATTTTTAGATACTATTTCTGCCCTTTCTAAAATACCTAATTTTTTTAAAAAAAAACTTTGATTTACTATCTTATTTAAAAAAAGTTTTTGACTTGTTAGGAATTTACTTAAAAGCTCAAAATTAACTAAATATGTGATATCTGCTTTACCAACATTATTATAAAATATATTTTTTTTGTGTGACTTTAATGATTGTAAAGTATCATTACCTTGTGCTTTTAAATAACCATAATCTATAAGCAAAATACCTCCATCAAACTTAGTTATTTTTTTTACAATTGACTCCAGAATTTCTAGACCCTTTTGAGGATATTCAATAGTTCCTTTTTTTCTGAGTAAACCCAATTTTTTTAATTTTTTAAGCGTTTTCGCCGATACTTCTTTAAAAATAAATTTATTAAATTTATGATTTTTAAAATTTACAAACTTTTCATAAACACTAAAATTTTTAACTTCGAATTGTTTTATTGGTATAGAATCAAAAAATTCATTACCAAAAAATAAAATCGGTCCATTCTTTATCTGATCTAAGTTTTTTATCCAAGTAACTTTTTTATTGTTAATAGTATTTTTTTGAATTTTAATGAGTTTTTTACTTCTTTCTAATAAAAATATTTTAATTGAGTTTTCAAATGAGGGAAATTTTTTTAAATTTTTACAAAATGTTTTACAGAAACTTCCATTTCCTGGGCCAAGCTCAACTAGAGAAAATTCTTTAGGTTTACCAAGATTTATCCAATAAGAAATTACCCACACTAATACCATCTCACTAAATAACGGTGATATTAATGGTGCAGTTACAAAATCACCTTGTTTCCCAAATGGATTTTTTTTTGAGTAATAACCGTAACTTTTATCATATAGAGCGCTCTCTATAAATTTATCAACTGAATAAGTTCCATTTAAATTATTCATTTAATCCTAAAATACATTACAATTCCTACGCAGAACATAAAAAAACTTAATAGAGATCCCATACTTACATAATTAAAAATATATCCTATTTGTAAATCTGGTTCTCGGAAAAATTCAGAAAATATTCTAAATAAAGAATAAAATATTAAAAATGCAGCAGCACACTCACCTCTTTTGTAAGGTGTCTTTTTAATAATAAGATTTAAAATTATGAATAATAAACCCCCCTCAAGTAATGCCTCATAAATTTGCGAAGGGTGTCTCCCAAGTTCATCCACTAATGGAAAGGTTACAGCCCATGGAAGTTCAGTGGGTTTTCCATAAAGTTCGCCATTGATAAAATTAGCTAATCTACCAAAAAAAATTCCAACAGGTGCAACACATGAAACTACATCGAGCAACACCAGTTTATCGAATCCTTTTTTCTTTGAAAATAATATTGTGGCTATAATTATCCCTAAAAGACCTCCATGGAACGACATGCCCCCCTTCCAAATAAAAAAAATTTCTAAAGGATTTGATAAAAAATAACTTAAATTATAAAATAAAACGTAACCTAGTCTGCCTCCAATAATTATAGAAATAATTACATAAGTTATAAAATCATCAAATAAATCTAAGTTATAATCATTTTTATGTTTATTATTAATAAATGAAATAATTTTTTTTCCAAACCACCATCCAAATATTACACCAACTAAATAGGCTAAAGAATACCATTTTAAAGACAGGATACCAAAATCAAAAATTATTGGATTTAAATTATGAATATACATTATAAAATAAATAACATAATTGAAATAAATTTACTTATCAAATAAGATATAGTGTGTCAGATAAAGAAAAAATATTAAAAACTCTATCAAGTTTGTTAGAAACAGGAATTTTGACTGTAAACGATGTTAAAAAAGAATTTACAACAAACTTAAAATTTAAAAAAGATAGTATCGTTAACAAATTAGACCTTGTTTCGAGAGAAGAATTTGAAATACTTAAAAAACTTGTAGAAAAACAAGATACAAAAATCAAAAAATTGTTAAAAAAAGCTAAAAGGGTAAAGAAATCTTAATTTGTAAACCGCCCATGTCACTTTTCGACAACTGAATATTTCCACCGTGCGAATGAACAATATCCTCAACTATTGCTAAGCCCAAACCGACTCCAGATTTGTTTAAACTTCTACTTTTATCGAGTCTAAAAAAAGGCTTAAAGACATTTCTATAATGTTCAGGCGGGATACCAGGTCCGTCATCATCAAATAAAATTACCGCTCTATTAGAACTTTTTTGCACAGTGACATTTATACTTTCTCCATACATGAGACTGTTGTTTATTACATTTGAGAAACACCTTTGAAGAGCATTCTTCCTTCCATAAAAAGAAACATCATTTTCAACTTTTACACTTAAGTTTGAATTTTTAATTCTTTTTTCAATGATATGAAATAAATCTTTTAAACTAACTTTCTCAGTATTTTCTTTAGCTTGAGTTTTTGCAAATTGTAGATAATCGTTTAACATATTTTCCATTTCATCAATATCTTTAGACATATTGTTCGAAATATCTTTGTCACTAACCATGGCTAATTGCAGTTTTAATCTTGTCAGAGGTGTTCGTAAATCATGACTTATGCCAGAAAGCATTTCAGATCTTTGATTTAAATGTCTATTTATTCTTTTTGCCATCCTATCAAATTCATAAGCAGCATTTCTAATTTCTCTAGCACCAGAAGGTCTAAATTCATTTATATAGTCTCCTTTACCAAATCTCTGTGCAGCTTTAGCTAAATTTGTTAACGGCCTAGTTTGATTCTTCAAAAAAAGAATAGCTATTAGGATAAGAATAATTGAAGGCAATGTAATCCATAAAACAAATAGTCTAACAGAGGATGTTGCAATTCTCTCTTTAGGAAAAAAAAATTGCAAATTTTTGTTTTCTGATCTTATTCTTACTTCAACAATATCTAAATGATTTACAGTATTAAACCAGTAGTTGTCATTTCCAAAGGTTGATTTAAGTTCACGTCTAAGAGATCTATCCATAGGACTAAATCTTCTCTCAAAAACTTCTTGAGGAATTTTGTCTTCTATCGTGTTAATAACAAAGTCAAAATTTTTTTTATATATATCAGTTAAATAATTTATCTGATTTTTGTCATCAGAATTATAAACATCGCTTAAAGTTTTAATTTCACCTACAAGCGATCTTGTCATTCCTTTATTAGCTTTAATCCATATACTATCAAAAAAAACAATTGTGACAATTAGCTGTAGAAGAATAGTAGGGGCTGCAACAATTATTAATGATCTATAAAATAAACCTTTAGGTAAAAATCTTTTAAAAAAGCTATTCAATCCAGAGAACATAACCTGAGCCCCTTATAGTTTGCAAGAATTTTGGATTTTTTGGATTTATCTCAATTTTCTGTCTTAATCGAGTGATCATTACATCAATTGATCTTTCTTGTGATATTCCCGATATATCGCCAATTTGAGATCTTGAGTAAGTTTTTCCTGGGTTAGATAGCATTTCTATTAAAATTTTTTTTTCAGTAACATTAATTTTTCTCTCAGAATTGTTTAATTTAATTATCATTTTATTTAAGTCAATTACAGCTTGTCCCACCGAATATTTTTTTTCTAAATCTATCTTAACATTTTTCGAAATTATATTATTAATTCTTAGAAGAAGCTCCTTAGGTTCAAATGGTTTGCCAATATAATCATCAACTCCTAATTCCAGACCTTTAATTCTATTTTCAACTTCACCTTTAGCTGTGAGCAAAATAATAGGTGGACAATTATCTTTTTTAATTTCTTTTACGAGTTCATAACCATTTTGTCCAGGCATCATAACATCAAGAACAATTAAATCAAATTTGAAATAGTTCAACTTTATTTTAGCCTCTTCTGAGTTTTCAGCGGTAGAAACTACAAAATGATTTTCGTTAAGATATTCTTTTAAAAGGTTTCTTATACGATCATCGTCATCTACTACCAAAATATGGTTTAAACTACCCATTAATAATTTTTTTTAAAACCTCTTTAAATTTAACGACTGACTCTGGCTCAGAATTTTTTAAAGCATTAAATATTCTTCTTTTTTGTTTTTTATAAATTGTATCAAAAAATATCTTACCTTCTCTATCAAGATATAATTTTTTTTTCCGCGTGTCAGCATCATCTTTCAATTGTTTTATCATTTTTGATTTTAATAAATCTCTTATTACTCTATTAATACTTTGTTTAGTAATTTTCAGTTTAAATATGAGTTCTCCTAAACTTATACCCGGATTACTTTCAATTAAATTTAATGCTCTTAGGTGCGCAGGACCAAAAAATTTTTTTGATAATATATCTTTTGGATCTGAATAGGTTTCTCTATAGGCATAATAAAGTAATTGTATAAAATCTTTAATTTGCTCGTCTTTAAGATAAAGTAAGTCTTTCATAAATGGTCAGCTATATTGACTTATTCTAATAAGAAATATACTTTTTTCTGGCAAAAAAAAAGATATATTATTTTTTTCTATGGAAATGATACCTTACGATAAAAGATCTGGTAAAATTTGGTTTAATGGCAAAGCAATAAACTGGAAAGATGCCCAAATTCATGTGTTAAACCATGGACTTCATTATGCAAGTTGCGTTTTTGAAGGGGAAAGGGTTTACGATGGAGAAATATTTAAACTGGAAGAGCACACAGAAAGATTATTTTATTCTGCTAAGAGAATGGGAATAGTTGTTCCTTATAATCAAAAAGAAATTAATGAGGCTTGTAAAAATATTGTCAATATACAAAAAGTAAAAAATGGTTATGTAAGACCAGTCATTTGGCGAGGAAGCGAAATGATGGCTATTTCAGCTCAGAAAAATAAAGTTCATGTAGCTATTGCAACATGGGAGTGGGGATCATATTTTGATCCAAAATTAAAAATAGAAGGAATTAAATTAAATATATCTAAATGGAGACGACCTGCGCCAAATACTATTCCTTGGGATACCAAAGCTGCAGGATTGTATATGATATGTACCTTATCTAAACATGAGGCAGAGGAGCAAGGATTTACGGATTCTTTAATGTTAGACTTTGAGGGAAATATTGCTGAAGCAACTGGAGCAAATATATTCTTTAAATCAGCAGATGGTCAATTACACACTCCTGTGCCCGACTCATTTCTTGACGGCATTACAAGAAGAGCGGTTATAGAAATAGCTAGGTCAAAAAATATAAAAGTAAATGAGAGAAAAATTTCTCCAGATGAAATGAAGCAATTTGTTGGTTGTTTTTTAACCGGAACAGCTGCAGAAATTACTCCTGTTTCTAAAATAGATAAATATAATTTTAAAGTTTGTGAGCTTATTAAAGATTTAAGCGATAGTTATCAGAATGTCGTTAGAAAAAAATCTGCTGCTTAGGATTTATCATCCTCACTCAAAGCATGATCTATCCCCTTTACCATATAACCATAACCTGTATATAAAGTTATAGCTGCTGATAGCCACAAAAGAATAATACCAATGGTTTGAGCGTTATAATCCTGAAAGTTTACAATTTTATTACCAAAATCTCCTGTTAAAAGAACAGCTATAGCAAACATTTGTATAAAAGCTTTTAGTTTTGATAAACTTGTTACAGGCATAGAAATACTGCCTTTAGCCAAAAACTCTCTTAAACCTGAAATTAAAATTTCTCGCGTTATAATTATTATAGCTGCGATTACCTCAAAATTTTTTATTGTGCCATTCATTATTAGTAAAAGGAGGGCAGTAGAAACTAAAATTTTATCAGCAATAGGATCTAACAACTCTCCAAGCTTAGACTCCTCTTTAAACAATCGAGCTAAAAGCCCATCCAAATAATCTGTGAAACTTGCTAATACAAAAAGAAAAAAGGGAATTAAGTCACCAAAAAAACCAGGTAAAAAAAAAGTAAAAATAAATATAGGAACTATTATTATTCTTCCTATTGTTAATATATTTGGAATTTTAAATTTCATTTTTATTCATGAAAGTAATCGTAAATTTTCTTTGCCATACTTTCTTCAATACCTTCTACAGATTTTAAATCATCTAAGCTAGCAGATTCTACTGATCTAGCTGACCCGAAATGATTAAGTAAAGATCTTTTTCTTTGTTTTCCTATTCCATCAATTTGATCTAATAAAGATTTACTTAACCTCTTTTTCCTTTTTGCTCTATGAGTGCTTATAGCAAATCTATGGGCTTCATCTCGTAACCTTTGTATAAAAAACAACAAAGGATCATTTTTTTTAAGGATATGTTCTTTATTTTCATGGTATATTTTTTCTTCACCTGCATTTCTATTTTTACCTTTTGCGACAGCCAATATTGGTAAATCATGCAAACCTAGTTCATTTAATACTTCTCTACTTACTGAATATTGACCCTTACCGCCATCTATCAAAATTAATTCTGGCAAAGAAAGAGAACCAGATTTCTCTTTTATTGCTTTTGAAAATCTTCTAAATAAAACTTCCTTCATCATACCATAGTCATCATTTTTGACTTTTTCATTCTTTATATTAAATTTTCTATACCGTTTTTTAATAAAACCTTCGTTTCCAAAACATATTAGAGCTCCAATAGAATCACTTCCTTGATTGTGACTGTTATCATAAACTTCAATAAAATTAATATTATTATTCAAATCAAACTTGTTGGCTAAGCTTTCTATTAAATTGTTATTACTCTCAGCTTGATAAAGTTTTTGAGTTAAAGCCTGCTTAGCATTTTTTTCTGCTAATTTTGATATATTTACTTCATCCTTACTCTTTGCTTTTTTTATTAAAACTTCTTTTTTTTCTTTTAGGGAAAAGGCATTTTCTAAAAGCTTTAAATCTTTAACCTCAGTATTTATTATAATCATGCTTGGTACTACTTTATTTTCGTAAAATTGAGTTAAAAAAGATGTCATTATCTCTTTTACATTATCGTCCGTATCGTGTTTTGGGTAAAAAGCTTGATTTCCCCAGTTTTGTTTTGATCTAAAAAAGAATACTTGTATACACGTTTTTCCTGACTCCTTATAAATACTTACAACATCAGCTTCATTTAAATTTGTTTGATTAATTTTTTGTGAAGTCTGAATTTGGGTAAGGGCTTTTATTCTATCTCTAGCTATTGCAGCTTTCTCAAAATCTAATTCTTTACTCGCTAGCTCCATGTCTTTAGATAACGATTTTTGTATTCTTCTTGATTTGCCAGAAATAAAATCTATAGCATCCGACACTGTTCTTTTATATTGAGATTCTTCGATGTGCCCAACGCATGGACCAGAACATCTTTTTATTTGATATAAAATACATGGTCTCTCTCTATTTTTGAAAACAGTATCGTCACAAACTCGTATTTGAAAAATTTTTTGTAAAATTTTAATTGTCCAATTTGCAGATCCTATTGAAGCGAAAGGTCCAAAATAATAACCATTTCTTGATTTTTTTCCTCGGAGTTTAGTTAGTTGGGGCCATTTATCTTTATGACCAATATAAATATACGGAAATGATTTATCGTCTCTCAACAAAATATTAAATCTTGGCTTATGTTTTTTTATAAGGTTAGCTTCTAGAAGAAGAGCCTCACTCTCATTATTAGTTGTAGTAACTTCTAAGTTATGTGTTAGAGAAAGCATTCTTTCCGTTCTTATTGGTAAGTTTGTGTCGGAAACATAACTTTTTAGTCTATTAGGAATATTTTTAGCCTTCCCAATATATAAAATTTCTCCAGAAACACTTATCATTCTATAAATACCAGGATTTTTCGGTATAAGTGGAATTTTTTCTTTTATAACTTTTTTTCCTAATTCTAAACTATTATTCATCTCTTCTTTTTGACACCTCTATGCCAACAGACTCTGTATTCTTGATTATATCTAATTTTTCTAATTTTAGATTAACTTTTTTTACTATCTTGTTTTCAAAAATTAAATCAAAAATATTTTCTGCTAAATCTTCTAAAAGTTCGTAGTGTTTCTTTTCTGTTATATAAGTTATTTTGTTTATAGCATCTTCATAATTTACTATAGATGCCAAATTATTATTATTAGGCTTAATATTAGAGTCGGTAGCAATATCAATATTAAATCTCACTCTTTGCTTCTTCTTCTTTTCAAAATCGTGAAGACCTACTGAAATTTTTAGTATTAAGTTTTTAATATTTACTTTTCTTTTATATTTATATTTTTTTTTATCTTTAAATTTAATTATTTTCATTCTTTCACGTTTATTATATCAGGTGTTAACCATGCGAGTCTTTGGCCGCTATCAACATTTATAATTTCTCCTGTTATATTGTCATTTTTTATTAGAAATTTTACTGCTTCACTGATGTTTTTTAAATCCACTTGTTTCTTCAATAAAACCGATTTCCACTGTTTTTTAAAATGAGATTCTGATTGTCTTTTATTCTTAATTGTTGGACCAGGAGATATAGCATTTACTCTAATATTTGGAGCTAATTTCATGGCTGAAGTTATGGTAAGTGTTCCTAAAGCTGATTTACTTAAAGTGTAAGATAGAAAATAAGGTGTTAATTTTTCAATTCTTTGATCGATAATATTTATAACAATCCCATAGTTTTTTTTTACATATTTTTTAAAATTTTGAGTTAATAAGGCTGGGGCTTTTAAATTGACATTCATGTGTTTTGAAAAACTTTTATCGTCAAAGTTATTAAGATTATCATTTTCAAAAACTGAGGCATTGTTTATAAGGCAGTCTAAGCCTTTCATCTTGTTAAAAGCTTCTTTAATTAATCTTTGCGCTTGATAAGAATTATTTAAGTCAGCCTTTATTAAATATACATTACTCCCTAAATCTTCTAATTCTTTTTTTAATTTATTAGCCAGATTTTTTGATTTATTATAATGAATTGAGATATTAATGTCGTAACCTGCTAAACTTTTTGCAATTGCAGCCCCAATTCTTGTTGCACCACCTGTGATAATTATCTTTTTGGCTTCCATTTTTTTATTGCTTTTCTAGGCTTAGTACCTGGCATTCCCATTGTTGATCTGCCCTTAGGGTATACTTTATTTTTTAATTTGTACTGGTTTATTTTTGGATTTAAAGATATCTCTAGCTCACTTGCTTCTAATTTTCTTATTTCATCACGAATTTTAGCAGCTTCTTCAAATTCCAAATTCGCAGCAGACTCTTTCATTTTCCTATTGAGAGCTTTTAAATGTTTCTTAAGATTTCCACCAACGTTTGAACCTTCACTTATTTTTACATAGTCTTTCTCATAAACTGATTCTAAAATATCACTTATTTCTTTTTTAACTGACTCTGCTGTAATTTTATTTTTCTTGTTATACTGTAATTGCTTATTTCTTCTTCTATCAGTTTCTTTAATAGCCTTATTAATGCTTTTTGTAACTTTATCTGCGTATAAAATTACCTTTCCATCTACATTTCTAGCAGCTCTTCCTATAGTTTGAATTAAAGATGTTTCTGATCTTAAGAATCCCTCTTTATCTGCATCAAGTATTGCAACTAGTGCACATTCAGGAATATCCAATCCCTCTCTTAATAAATTTATTCCAACCAAGATATCAAATACACCCATTCTTAAATCTCTGATAATTTCTATTCTTTCCAGTGTATCGATGTCAGAATGCATATATCGCACTTTTAATCCATTTTCATGAAGATACTCAGTCAAATCTTCAGCCATTTTTTTTGTCAATGTTGTAGCTAAAATTCTGAAACCTTTTTTTACAATTTCTTTTGCCTCGTGCATTAAATCGTCCACCTGAGTTTTTGCTGGCCTAATTTCTACCGGTGGATCTATCAAACCCGTTGGACGAATAATTTGATCTATAAATTCATTCTTTGTTTGTTTCAACTCCCATGGTCCAGGTGTAGCAGATACAAATATCGTTTGGGTTCTCATTAAATCCCACTCTTCAAATTTTAAAGGTCTATTATCCATACATGACGGAAGCCTAAAACCATATTCAGCTAATGTACTTTTTCTAGTTCTGTCACCTTTGTACATTCCGTTAAGCTGTGGTACAGTCACATGACTTTCATCAACAAAAATAATTGTATTATCAGGAAAGTATTCAAATAACGTTGGGGGAGGTTCTCCAGGTTTTCTTCCAGACAAAAATCGTGAATAATTTTCAATTCCAGCACAAGTGCCTGTAGCCTCAATCATTTCTAAATCAAATTTTGTTCTCTCTCTTAATCTTTGAGCTTCTAATAATTTGTTGTTATCCTGATGTTTTTTTAAAGTGACCTCTAGTTCTTTTTTAATCTCTTGAATAGCCTGATCGATTGTTGGTTTAGGAGTAATATAGTGGCTGTTAGCATAAACTTTAATAATTGAAAAATCATTGGTCTTATCTCCAGTTAAAGGATCAAATTCTTCAATCTTTTCTAATTTATTTAAATTTAAACTTAATCTCCAAGCCCTATCTTCTAAATGTGATGGAAATATTTCTAAATTTTCTCCCCTAACTCTAAATGTACCTCTAAAAAAATTTTGATCATTTCTTTTATATTGTAAGTTGATAAATGCTCTAATTAATTGATCTCTGTCATATTCATAGTTTTTTTTTAGAGTTATAGTCATTTTTGAATAAGCCTCTACAGATCCAAGACCATAAATACATGAAACACTTGCAACAATTATTACATCATCTCTTTCCAATAGTGACCTAGTTGCTGAATGTCTCATCCTATCTATTTGTTCGTTAATAGATGCCTCTTTTTCTATGTAAGTGTCAGATCTTGGGACATAAGCTTCTGGAGTGTAATAGTCATAATAAGACACAAAATATTCAACGGCATTATCAGGAAAAAAATTTTTAAACTCCCCATAAAGCTGTGCAGCCAAGGTTTTGTTTGGAGCGAGAACTAAAGCTGGTCTGTTAGACGCTTCAATGACTTTTGCCATCGTGAAAGTTTTTCCAGAGCCTGTAACACCTAGTAAGACTTGTTCGTTCTTTTGACCTTTAAGATTTGCAATCAGTTTTTTGATAGCTTGAGGCTGGTCTCCAGCAGGTTGAAAATTACTTTTAATTTTAAATTTAATACCTCCCTCTAATTTTTTATTTATAGAGTTGTTAGTATTTTCTAAATCTAATATTTTTTCTTGATACGTATTTTGCATTCTGTGATATTAATAATTAAAAAAAACATTATAAAATTCAATGAGCATAATTTCCAACAATTTAAAACGTATAAAACCGTCGCCTACCATTGCAGTCACTACAAAAGCCAGGGAAATGCGGGCAAGCGGGAAGGATGTTATAGGTTTAGGTGCTGGAGAGCCAGATTTTGACACCCCAGATAATATTAAAGAGGCCGCTATAGAAGCTATCAAAAAAGGTGATACCAAGTACACAGCAGTTGATGGAACTCCAGAATTAAAAAAAGCAATTGTTGAAAAGTTTAAAAGAGAGAATAATTTAATTTATACAACTGACCAAATTACAGTCGGAACCGGAGGCAAACAGGTTATATACAACACCTTCATGGCAACGTTGAATAAAGGAGATGAAGTAATTATACCTGCACCTTTTTGGGTTTCTTACCCTGATATGGTTTTGTTAGCTGGTGGTACTCCTAAGATTATAAAGTGTGAGGAAAAAGATGGCTTTAAACTTTCAGCAAAAAAATTAGAAAAAGCAATATCTAAAAAAACAAAATGGCTTATTTTAAACTCTCCATCCAATCCGACTGGAGCAGGATATACAAAAAAAGAAATAGAAGATTTATCAAAAGTATTACTTAAACATAAAAAAATTTTTATTCTAAGTGACGACATTTATGAACATATTAGGTACGAAGGTTTTAATTTTTTTACAATTGCTCAAATTTCGAAACTCAAGGAGAGAACTTTGACCATGAATGGAGTAAGCAAGTCTTACGCCATGACAGGTTGGAGGATTGGTTATGCAGCAGGCCCTAAAGATATAATTAATGCAATTAGGAAGATACAATCTCAATCTACTTCAAATCCTTCATCTATTAGCCAGGCAGCAGCAGTTGAAGCATTAAATGGACAACAAAATTTTATTAAAGAAAGAGCAGAAGCCTTCAAAGAGAGAAGAGATTTTGTTGTAAGTAGTTTAAACAATATTAAAGGGATCAATTGCTTAATTCCAAACGGAGCTTTTTATGTTTTTCCAAGTTGTAAAGCGCTCTTAAATAAAAAAACTAAACTTAAAACTGATACTGAATTTGTTCAAAAATTATTAGAAAAATCTATGGTTGCTGTAGTTCAAGGATCGGCCTTTGGATTAGATGGTTATTTTAGAATATCATACGCAACCTCTATGGAAAATTTAAAAAAGGCCATAACAAGAATTAAAGATTTTTGTGATAGCTTAAATAATTAATTTTGTTTCAAAATTCTTTTAGCTGCATCTGTTTTTTTCACCCACGAATTTGGAATAGATCCCGCTCCTTTTAACGCAGCGTAATATGCTCCGATAAAGTTTACTCTAGAACAATTACATCCTCCTGCTTTAATTGTTTTTAAAACAGCACTTTTATAACTTGAGGAGGTTAAAATAGAATGAATAGAACTTTCAAAAGTCCCGGGGTAACTACAAGCCATTCCAAGTTTTTTTACTACTTGCGAATGAGGTTTTTGTTTTAATCGTTTTATTTTATTTATGTTCTTAACGATATTTCTAAAATATGATTTATTTTTGTATTTTAAAGTAAATTCTTTTATAGGATTTTTTGAACCTTTAAGAGCCAAATCTATTAAATGAAATTTAGCCAAAGCATACCTTAAACTTATTTTTGAAACTGTGACTAACGAAATAATTTTTTTAATATTTTTAAAACTATAACCATATAAAAAGTAAGGAAGTGCTGCACAGAAACCATCTGACTCATTTACTTTTCTTCCTCCTGTTAATTTTTTTCCCTTTTTAATATTTTGAACTGTTTCGATTATGTTCTGATGTATCCAAGGACCTTTAATTATTCCACGCCAGTCCTTAACTTTTCTATATTTTGCTCTAAGACTATAATTTTTCCAATATATGCTTCCAGGACCAAAACTTTTAATGATATTTCTTTTAAATCTACCTTCAATATTTGTATGTCCCTCAATTAATGTTTTGAACATGACTTGACCAATATCATTGTAACCAGAAACTTTACCAGTTTTAATGCTATAGAAAGGGCTTTTATTTCTTTTTAAAAAGGTAAAATCTTTTTTTCCTCTAATATAATTCAGCAATTTTTTTTGATTATATACCCAATGCAGAGGTCTAGCAGCTGCATCAGCAACAGTAGAACCTAAAAATACATGTAAATTGTTTTTCACTCTGATTTACTAGATAAATGTTTTTCAGCTTCCAGTGCAGCCATACAACCCATGCCAGCAGCAGTGACTGCTTGCCTAAAAATTTTATCTTTCACATCTCCAGCAGCAAATACTCCTGGTATATTTGTAATAGTAGAGTCTGGCTTAGTAATCAAATAGCCTTCTTTATCCATTTTTAATTGATCTTTAAATAAAGCTGTAGCTGGGTCGTGACCTATTGCTATAAATAAACCATCAACTTTAAGCTCAGATGTTTTATTAGTTTTGACATTTTTTATTTTTATTCCATTAACTCCTTTTGGCTCGTTCGTCCCCATAACTTCTTCAACAACACTATCCCAAACAATTTGAATTTTTTTGTTAGCTTTAAGCTTTTCTTGTAATAATTTTTCTGCTCTTAACTCATTTCTTCTATGTATTAAATGAACTTTAGAGGCAAATTTAGTTAAAAACATTGCTTCCTCTACTGCAGCGTTTCCACCACCAACAACTGCGACTTCTTTTTCTTTAAAGAAAAAGCCATCACATGTTGCACAAGCAGATACTCCAAATCCCCTAAATTTTTGTTCGGACTCTAAATTTAACCATCTTGCTTGAGCACCTGTGGAAATAATTATGCTATCTGCAGTATAAATTTGACCACTGTCGCCATGAGCTGAAAAAGGCTTTTTTGAAAGATCAACTTTTTTAATATGATCTTGAATCATCTCGGTACCCACAGCTTTCGCTTGGCCTTTCATTTCTTCCATCAACCATGGTCCTTGAATTACTTTTGCAAAACCCGGAAAATTCTCAACATCTGTTGTTGTTGTAAGTTGTCCACCCGGCTCAGACCCAAAAACTAATATTGGTTTAAGAAGGGCTCTGGCAGCATATATCGCTGCAGTATAACCTGCTGGTCCTGATCCAAGAATCAACACTTTTGTATGTTTAGATGATTTATTATTCATTCTAATGAAGGTATATAGTAACAAATGTCAAAATTAAAAGCACTCCTTTTAACGCAAGGTATGCACGGTATGGTAAGTCAGGTCGAAGGCTTAGCAAAAGCTTTGAATTTAAACTATAAACATCAAGAAATTAAACTTAAAAAGTTTTGGAATTTTATACCACCATTTCTTACACCTATATCCATGAGCGTTCTAGAGAGTCAATTCATATTCGATTCGAAAGTAGTTATTTCTTGTGGAAGAAAAAGTGTAATCCCTTCTTTAGCTTTAAAAAAAAAATATAGAGAAAAAATCTTTACAATTCATATTCAAGATCCAAAAGTTTCATTAGACAAGTTTGATTTAATCATTTGTCCTGAACATGATAATATAATGGGCAATAATGTAATCAAAACAACTGGAGCAATTCATTATCTTTCAGAGAAAGAAATTTCAAAAGAAAACAATTATTTAAAGATTGATAAAGAAAATAAAAAAATAATTGCCTTAATTATTGGTGGACCAAATAAATATTACACCTATTCAGAAAAGGAGATTAATTTTTTATTTAACAAAATAAAATCTATTTTTACTAGGGATAAATACAAATTAGTTGTGATACCTTCCTATAGGACTCCATCAGATATTATTAAAAAAGCTTTTAATTCATTTGGTCATGATCATATGGTTGTAAAAGATGTAGATAAAAAAGCTTACTTGTCTGCGCTTTCAATTTCAGATTATATTGTTGTAACTTGCGACTCTACTTCTATGATTTCTGAAGCTGCAATTACTGGAAAACCAATTTATGTGGCACAAATGAAACCAAGTAAGAATAATTTAAGATTTCAAAAATTTTTCTCCCAATTTAAACAATTAAATATAATAAAAGATTTGACAGATAAAATTGATTTATGGTCATATAGCAAACTTGACGAGGTAAACAGAATATCGCCTTTGATTAACGAAAAGATAAAAAAAAATGGAATTATTTAATTCATTAGAAAACAGAACTAAATCGTTCAACGATCCTTTTAAACACTTTGAAATTAATCAACCATTAACTAAAGAAGCCATTGAGGAAATTAGTAATGCAGATATTGTCGACCCTAAAAAAGAAAACTTAAACTACGATGGTACCAGAGCACTTGACGGTGGAGACGGTGCTTTTCGTTCAGGCATCAAAGACGGAGGAAAGGCAAAAAAAATAAGATGCTACGTAACCAAAGAAAATGCAAATCAATTTCCACACCTTAAAAATTTTATTGAGGAGCTTAGATCACCTAAAGTTTACAATAAAATTGGCAGCTTGATAGGAAAAGATTTAAGCAATTCTTTCGTTAGACTAGAGGTTATCTGTGATAGAGAAGGCTTTTGGCTTAAACCTCATTGTGATATTAAAGAAAAATTAATGTCTTCCATAGTTTTCATTAATCTTCATAACGAATCTGAAAACTTAGGTACAGATTTTTACGATATTAAATTAAACAAAGTAAAAACAGTTCCTTATAAACATAATTATGGATATTTCTTTACTAGTGGACCAAACTCTTGGCATGGTATGGAAAAAAAAGAGATAAAAAAGGAGCGTAGATGTATTCAAATTAACTACGTTACTTTCGAGACTGACTGGAAAGTAAAATAAAATTTTAAATATCTTGTAGAGAATTTACTTTGATTTCTTTATTTTTAAGAGACTTGATACCTTCAATACAAACTTTTGCTGTCGACATATTTGTGCAATAAGGAACTTTATTTGCTAAAGTTGCTCTTCTTAATGCTAAAGCATCATTAAGTTGTTTTTCACTATTACCTCCACCAGTATTAATTACTAGAGCAATTTTTTTTGCATTTAGAACATCTACAATATGAGGCGATCCTTGATTGACTTTATTTATTTTTTTACATTTTATTCCATGTTTATTTATATATTCAGCCGTCCCCTTAGTACCACAAAGTTTGAAGTTGAGCTTATTTAACTGTTTAGCCAAATCTACTCCTTCATTTTTATGACTATTTTTTAGTGATATAAATGCTAATCCTTTTGTAGGAAGCGAGTTTGAAGCTGCCATTTGACTTTTGGCAAAAGCCATTCCAAAATTTTCATCAAAACCCATTACTTCTCCGGTAGACTTCATCTCAGGACCAAGTATAAGGTCACTATTTGGAAATTTATTAAATGGGAACACTGCCTCTTTTACCGCAAACATTTTTTTTGTTTTACTTTTTAAATTAAATTTAGATAATTTCTCACCCGCCATTACTCTAGAAGCAATTTTGGCTAATGGAAGATTTTTTGCTTTTGATACAAATGGAACAGTTCTGCTTGCCCTAGGATTAACCTCTATAACAAAAATTTCGTCATTTTTAATTGCAAATTGAACATTCATAAAACCCTTTACCTTTAGTGAAAGGGCCAACTTTTTAGTTTGGCTCTCAATCTCTTTAATTAAAAAAGGTTTAATAGAGACTGGAGGTAAACTGCAAGCTGAGTCACCGGAATGAATGCCTGCTTCTTCAATGTGCTGCATGATCCCTGCAACAAATACGTATTTGCCATCTGATAACGCATCAACATCCACTTCCATTGCATTATCTATAAATTTGTCAATTAAAATTGGATTTTTTTCTGCTGCCTTAAATGCCTCATGTACAAAATTCTTAAGTTGCTTTTTTTCATGTACAATTTCCATTGCTCTTCCTCCTAAAACATATGAAGGCCTAACCATAAGTGGTAATCCAATATTTTCAGCTATTTTTAATGCCTGTGAAAATGTTTTCGCTATTCCACTTTTAGCTTGTTTTAATTTTAATTTATTCAAAAGATTTCTAAATCTATCTCTATCTTCAGCTAAATCGATTGAGGTATATTGTGTTCCTAGTATTGGAAGTTTGTTTTCATGTAAAAACTTAGCTAGTTTAATAGGTGTCTGTCCACCAAATTGAGTTATGACACCTACCAAACTCCCTTTAACTTTTTCTCTTTTAATAATATTAAAAACAAATTCTTCTATTAATGGCTCAAAATATAGCCTGTCACTTGTATCATAATCTGTTGAAACAGTTTCAGGATTACAATTGACCATTATTGTTTCATACCCAGCTTTTTTCAAAGCAAAACTAGCTTGACAACAACAATAATCGAATTCAATACCTTGGCCAATTCTATTAGGCCCACCTCCAAGAATAATAATTTTTTTTCTATTAGATGGATCCGCCTCACACTCAGAATCAACAGAAAAATTTCTCTGATAAGTAGAGTACATATACGGGGTAAATGATTTGAATTCAGAGGCGCAAGTATCTACTTTCTTATAAACAGGGAAAATTTTCAATTTTGATCTTATTTTTCTGATATTGTCCTCTGTGGTATTAGCTAATTCAGAAAGTTTTTTATCCGAGAAACCTATTGATTTTATATAATTAAATTCATTAAACGTTTTTGGTAAACCGTTTTTTTTAATCTTATTTTCTTCATCTATAATTTCTTTTATTTGATTTAAAAACCAGTTATCAATTTTTGAAAGTTTTTGTATTCTTTTTATGTTGATTTTTTTTCTAAAAGCCTCACCAATTAGTAATATTTTATTAGGTATATTTTCTGTAAGTTTTTTTTCAATTTGTTTGACTTTTAAATTGAATATTTGGTCTACACCCGAAAAACCAGTTTCTAGAGAAACCAAAGCTTTTTGCAAGGACTCTTTAAAGTTTCTTCCTATAGCCATAGCCTCACCAACTGACTTCATAGATGTACCTAAAACTGCTGCAGATGCTGAAAATTTTTCAAAAGTAAATCTTGGGATTTTAGTTACAACGTAGTCTATTGTTGGTTCAAAAGAAGCTGGAGTGACTTTAGTAATCTCGTTTTTTAACTCATCTAAAGTATAACCCACAGCAAGTTTTGCAGCAACTTTAGCAATTGGAAATCCAGTAGCTTTTGACGCTAAAGCAGAAGATCTTGAAACTCTTGGATTCATCTCTATGATAACCATTCTTCCATCTTTAGGATTTATTGCAAATTGAACATTTGAACCTCCAGTTTCCACTCCAATTTTCCTCAAACAAGCTATCGATGCATTTCTCATTACTTGATATTCTTTATCTGTAAGAGTTAATGCAGGGGCGATAGTTACCGAGTCACCAGTATGAATTCCCATAGGGTCAACGTTCTCGATCGAACATATAATTATACAATTATCATTTTTATCTCTTACCACTTCCATTTCAAACTCTTTCCAGCCTTCTAGACATTCCTCCACCAAGACCTGGTTAACCGGTGACTCATGCAGTCCATTTTTTAATATTTTAAAAAATTCCTTTTTATTTTTTGCTATTCCTCCACCAAGTCCTCCTAGAGTAAAAGCAGGTCTTATTATTGCTGGAAGACCGATTTGTCTTAGAGCGTTTGAAGCTTGACTAAAATTATTTACAATTTTTGACTTAGGCAGATCTAAGTCAATATCAAGCATATTTTTTCTGAATTTTTTTCTATCTTCTGCGTTTGAAATAGCTCTAGAATTTGCACCAATAAGTTCAATTTTATATTTTCTAAGAATTCCTTTTTTTTCTGCCTCCATAGCTAAATTTAATGCAGTCTGACCTCCCATCGTTGGAAGAATTGCGTCTGGTTTTTCTTTAGCTAAAATTTTTTCTAAAACTGTTAAAGTTATAGGTTCAATATATGTTTTGTCCGCAACATCTGGGTCTGTCATGATTGTTGCTGGATTGGAATTAATTAAAATTACTTTATAACCTTCATCTTTCAATGCTTTACAAGCTTGAGTACCAGAATAATCAAACTCACAAGCTTGTCCTATAATGATAGGACCGGCGCCTACTACTAAAATTTTTTTAATATCTTTTCTTTTTGGCATTTTGTTTCACGGTTTTTATAAATTCTTCAAATAAATAAACACTATCTTGTGGTCCCGGATTAGACTCAGGATGATATTGAACTGAAAAAACTGGTTTAGATTTAAGTTTAATCCCCTCTATACTATTATCAAAAAGTGACTGGTGAGTAATTTGAATATTTCTTGGCAAATTTTTTCTTACTATTTCAAACCCATGATTTTGACTAGTTATTTCAACATTTCCTTTTATTAAATTTTTTACTGGGTGATTAGCACCTCTATGTCCTAAATTCATTTTTTTTGTTTTGGCTCCTAAAGTTAAACCTAGTAACTGATGACCTAAACAAATTCCAAATATAGGTAATTTCATCTTGATAAGTTTTTTTATAACTGGAATTGCATATTTTCCAGTTGCCGCTGGATCTCCAGGACCATTCGACAAAAATATACCATCAGGTTTTAATTTTAAAATATCATTAGCACTAGTTTTACACGAAACAATCGTAACCTTGCAATTAAAGTCAGAAAAATATCTTAGAATATTTTTTTTTATTCCATAATCAATTGCTATTACATGTAAATCTTTCTTTTTGTTTTTTATAAAACCTGATCCTTTTTTCCAAGTTTTAAAATCTTTCCAAACATAACTTTTTTTGGTTGTAACTTGTTTTGCTAAATCTAAATTTTTTAAACCGCTCCATTTTCTTGTAGCTTTCAAAATTTTTTTCAAATCAAATTTACCATTTTTAAAAAAAACCACTGTACCTTTAGGAGCACCTTTATCCCTAATGAAATTGGTTAAATTTCTTGTATCAATACCAGTTATTCCAACTATCTTATTTTTTTTTAACCATAAATCTAAATGCTTTAAAGAACGATAATTGCTTGGATCAGTAATCCCGGTATTAAATATTACACCCTTTGTCCAAATCTTATCAGACTCATGATCTTCTTTATTTGTTCCAACATTTCCCACATGAGGAAAAGTAAAATTAATAATTTGCTCTGCATATGATGGATCTGAAATTATTTCTTGATAACCAGTAATGGAAGTGTTGAAGCAAACTTCTCCTGTTGCATGCCCCTCATATCCTAAACCAAAACCTTTAAATATATTTCCGTTTTCTAGAACTAAAATAGCGGTGCAATTGATCTTTTTAAGATTATTTTTTGAGTATATATTTTGATCAATCTGTTTCAAATACAACTCATGAGTTAAAGTAAAAAACTTATAAACATGATTTTGCGAAACATATGAAAAACTTTAAAAATCGTCAAGAAAGATCTTTTTATTTTAAATATAATTTGTGATTAAACTTACTAAAAAAAATGTCCTTAGAAAAAAAAATAGAAGAAAAATTAAACGAAAGTCTCAAAAACAAAGACAAAACTGTCTTTCCAACTTTAAGACTTATAATTTCTGCTATTAAAGATTTTAAAATAGCATCTAAAATTAAAGAAGGTTCTTTAAAAGACCAAGAAATCATCTCAATATTAAAAAAAATGAACAAACAAAGAAATGATTCGTGTGAAGCTTACAAAAAAGCAGGCAGGGAAGATCTACTCAAAAAAGAACAAGAGGAAATTTCAATTATAAATAATTTTCTACCTAAACAAATGAGCGATGAGGAAACAAAAAATATTTGTAAAAAAGCTATTGGAAATCTTCAAGCTAAATCTATTAAAGATATGGGAAAGGTTATGGGATTACTTAAAAAAGAATATGGAGATGTCTTAGATTTTTCAAAAGTAAGTAATCTTATTAAAGAATTATTAAAATGATCATGAAGTATCCAAAAGAATATTTAGATGAAATTAAATTAAGGCTTAAAGTATCACAAGTAGTGAGTAAATATGTTCAACTAAAAAAAAGAGGCAAAGAGTTTATTGGCCTGTCTCCATTCAAGAACGAAAAAACACCATCCTTTACTGTGAACGATGAAAAAGGATTCTATCACTGTTTTAGCACTGGTGAACATGGAAATATTTTCGATTTTTTAATGAAGACAAGATCTTTAAGATTTGGAGAGGCTGTAAAAGTTTTAGCATCAGAAGCAGGAATGCAAATATATAAATTTACAAAATACGACAAAGAAAAAGAAGAAAAATATAATAAGTATAAAATGATAATAAAAGAATATTCTGTGTACTCTCAAAGTGAATTATTTGATAAAAAAAATTTATTCGCATTAAATTATTTAAAAGAAAGAAAACTTTCTGAAGAAGTAATTAAAAAATTTCAACTAGGATATGTTCCACCTAATAATTTTTTTGATTATCTATCAAAAAAATATTCTTTAGAAGAAATAAAATCGACAGGACTCTTTTATTTTGTAGAAAAAAATCAAAAATTTATAGATAGATTTAAAAATAGAATTATTTTCCCAATACTTAATTTATCAGGAGATACAATTGCATTTGGTGGAAGAATAATTGGGGATGTAAAATTGGCAAAATATATAAACTCTCCTGAAACAGAATTTTTTAAAAAAGGAAGACAACTATTTAATTTAAACTTTGCAAAAGATGAGAGATCCAACTCTAAAGAAGTAATTATAGTAGAAGGTTATATGGATGTAATCTCATTATATTCGAATGGGATCAAAAATGTTATTTCAAATTGTGGAACCGCTATTACTGAAAGTCAGATTAACTTAATTTGGAAATTTTTTTCAGATCCAATTATATGTTTAGATGGAGATAAAAGCGGTCAACAAGCAGCACTTAGAATAGCAGAGAGATTATTTCCACTAATAAACGAAGAAAACAAAATTTATTTTTCAATCCTTGATGAAGGGAAAGATCCAGATGATATTATAAAAGAAGTGGGCAAAGAAGGTTTTTTGAAATTTTTGGATAATAAAACTATTATTCAATCATTTATTTGGGACACTTATGTAAAAAAGATTAACACTAATAATCCTTACGAAATAACTAAATTCGAAAAACAGATGAGAAAATTATGCTCTTCTATTAATGATAATACACTAAAAAAATATATATTAGAAAATTTTTTAAGCAAAATTAATAGTTTGACCCCTAACGTAAATAGTAAAATAAGTTATGGTTTTTCAAAACGAAAAAATTTTAAAATACTCAATGAAACAAAAAAAATACATATGCAAAAAAAAGATCTAACAAGAGAGAATATAGTTGAATTTTCAATTCTTTTTATAATGATGTTATATGGTGGAGCAGTAAAGAATAACTTAGAAAGTATATCGACAATTGTTTTTTCAAATCAAGAAAATGAAAAACTAAAAATATTTTTAATTGATTTAATAAATTCAGATAAAACAGAAAAAGAGATTGAAAATGAAGTGCTAAAAACTCATTCTAGTCTTGCTAAAAGTATCATTGAGAATTCAAATTTAAGAATGATTATAAATAAAAAAAACTATGACCAGATAAAAGAATTATTTCAGGATTTCATTAATGACCTTTTAGAGGGTCAAAATAAAAAAAAGATAGAATCTTTAGAGAATAAATTAATAAATAATATGGAAGAGAAGGCATATTCAGAACTTCTAAAGCTTAAAAGTCAAATAAATAGGGAATAATTAAAGATAGATTTTTAATATTTAGTGTTTATATATATTTCACTAATAAATTCAGCATATGAGTGAAAAATTAATTACAAAATCGTTCGAAAGAATTCTCGAAAAAGGAAAAAATCGAGGCTTTATTACATATGAGGAACTTGGAAAATCTTTAGGTAAGAGGGGTGGATCTTTTGAAAATACTGAGCGGGCTTTTTTAATAATTGCTGACCATAAAATTACTCTAGTAGAAAAAAAATCAGAATTCCAATCAAATAAGAAGAAAGAAACTACAAACAACATTGAAGAAAAAACATCCGAAAAAAGTGATGATCCAATTAGAATGTATCTACGAGAGATGGGTGGAGTTGAATTACTTTCTAGAGAAGGAGAAATTGCTATTGCTAAAAGAATTGAGGCTGGAAAAGATGTTATGATTAATGCTCTTACCCAAAGCCCAATAGTTGGAAAAAAAATATCTGAGTGGAAAGATAAAATAGAAAACCAAGAAATGTTAGTAAGAGACATAATTGATATAGACTCAACTTACGAAGACTTTGAAGCTTCGGGTGATGGAGAGATAAAATCAAAAAAAGAGTCGGAAAAAAAGATTAAAACAAAAGATGAAAATATTGAAAATGAAAAAAATCCAGATGAAAAAGTAGAAGTAACTGAAGAAGACGAATTTAACGTTTCCTTAGCAAAAATGGAAGAAGAAATTAAACCTAGGATACTTAAACTATTAGAATCTTTAAATAAAAATTACTTAAAATTACAAAAATACCAAAAAGAAAATTTAGAATGTATTCTATCAGGAAAGGAACTTTCTGTTTCTAAAAATAAAAACTTTAAAAAAATACAGTCTATTTTGGTAGACAATTTCAAAAATCTGCAAATTGCACCTAATGTGGTGGAGGAATTAGTTCAATCCCACTACAAAGAGAATAAAAAAATAGTTTCTTTGGAAGGTGTTTTATTAAGACTTGCTATGGACAATAAGATCTCCAGAGAAGAATTTTTAAAATATTATATCGGTAATGAAATTAATCCTAAATTTGAGGCTTTTCTAAATCAAAATCCTGTTTGGAAATCTTTTTTTAAGAAGTTCAAAAAAGATTTCGCGGAAATAAGAGACAGATTAGTGGAATTTAGTAAAAAGATCGGACTTTCAGTTGGTGAGTTTAAAAGATTAGTAAGCAGAATTCAAAAAGGAGAGCGGGAGTCCAGAATTGCAAAAAAAGAAATGGTTGAAGCTAATTTAAGACTAGTTATATCAATAGCCAAGAAATACACAAATAGAGGATTGCAGTTTCTAGATTTAATACAAGAGGGAAACATAGGCTTAATGAAAGCTGTTGATAAATTCGAGTATAGAAGAGGTTATAAGTTTTCAACTTATGCCACTTGGTGGATCAGACAAGCTATTACAAGATCAATCGCAGACCAAGCAAGAACAATTCGTATTCCAGTTCATATGATAGAAACAATTAATAAGATTGTGAGAACTCAAAGACAAATCATGAGTGAATTTGGTAGAGAACCTACCCCAGAAGAGTTAGCAAAAAAACTTGCGATGCCGCTAGAGAAGGTACGAAAAGTTTTAAAAATCGCTAAGGAGCCGGTATCATTAGAAACTCCTGTTGGGGATGAGGAAGATAGTAGTCTTGGAGACTTTATAGAAGATAAAAATGCTCTTCAACCTCTAGATACTGCTATTCAGTCAAATTTAAGTGAGTCAACTACAAAAATTTTGGCCTCTCTCACACCAAGAGAAGAAAGAGTTCTTAGAATGCGATTTGGTATTGGGATGAATACCGATCACACCTTAGAAGAGGTGGGCCTGCAATTTTCTGTAACCAGAGAAAGAATAAGACAAATTGAAGCTAAAGCTTTAAGAAAACTAAAGCATCCAAGCAGATCAAAACAACTTAAAAGTTTTCTAGAAAAGTAACTTTTTCTAATGTAAAAGAAAACAATGGGCCTGTAGCTCAGTTGGTTAGAGCAGTACACTCATAATGTATTGGTCCCAGGTTCGAGTCCTGGCGGGCCCACCAACAATTAGTTCAAAACAAAATTTTATTTCTTAATAGCTACACCGATTCCTAAAAAGGTATTGCCTGTTTTACGAACTACTTCATCATATTGATCTTTAAATTCAAAAAAATTGTAATCCTTTTTGTTTTTCTTAAGTTCATTCCAGAACTTAACTACACCTTCAGCCGCGTTATTTACAATGTCATGAAATACAAAAATTTTAGCTTTATTTTTAGTATTCTCATAATCATTTTTAACTCCTGCATAGCTGTGATCTCCATCGATTAAAACTAAATCAAAAAAATTATTTTCCATATAATTTTTAAATAAATCAGATTTACTGTCTGCTTTCCAAAATTCAGTTTCATTGTTTTTCAAGCAATATTTTTGAACTGGCGAGTCTATTATATCAATTGCTAAACTTTTTTTAATTTTGCCAAATTTTTTTAAATATTCGTTAGTAAGTATAAATGTTCCACCCCACCTACAACCAATTTCTAAATACGAGCTGATTTCTTGTTTTTGTAAAAAAGATAAATATCTTGAAAATTGATTAGGGTATTGCCATATCAATAATCCCCCTCCATTTTGTTTTACAATTTCGGGTTGTTCAATTAAGACTTCTTTGTTTAAACCTAATTTAGGAATTAATTTTTCTAAATATTCAATTCTTTTTAAATCCTCAATACTACTCTCTTTTATAAGCTCAATTCTCCCAAGATCTAATTGAAAATCTTGTTTTGTTTTCAATTCTCTCAATTTTTTTCTAATAAAACCAGGTAATAATTTTTTGATAGTCATAATATGAGTTACTCTATTAAATTTTTTATCCTTTTGAAATCTATTTTGAAATGAACTCTTGTAATTTATTTATAAGAGCACTTACGTCATTATTATTTGAATTTAAAATCGAAGCAAATTCCTCTTTCTGAGTTCTTGCCAAACTTAATCCCTCAACTATCAAATCTCTTATTAAAGGCTTTTGTGGATTTTTAGTATAAATTCTCCAATCTATCTTTATCTCTGGAGATTTTAAACTTTCGGGTATTTTTGAATTTACAATTGTATAATTTGAACTCTTTTGCTCTGAGTCGAAGACTTCAAATTTTTGAGATGAATAATCAGTCAGTCTAGACGTTAAACTTTTTAAGAAGTATTTTTCAAAAAGATCTTGGTACTTATTAATTGTATTTTCATCGAGTTCTTTCCTAATATTTCCAAGAGTATAAAGTCCTAAAGCTTTAATATCTACGTTTTCTAAAGCAATTTTTTCTATAGCTTTGTTTTTTTCTTCTTCGGTCAATGAGTTGTCACTTAAAGATCTTACCGCATCATTAACAAGTTCTTGTATGAAAATTTTTGGTTCAGAATTGTAAGTTACTGCAGTAACAGCATTTAAATTAAGATAAAATAAAGGTATTAAAAAAAGTAATCTCTTTTTCATTAAAAAGATATTTATTTATCTAAATCGCCCCAGGCATCTTCGTCGGCACCCGACTCATTTTTAATTTTTTTTGATCTATCTTGAAGATACAAACTTTTAGTTGCAGCATAGAGATCAATAGAATTTTTCTCCAAACTTTCAAAATTTAACATATTGTCACCTCTAAAGTCTACAGCCGTCGCAGTTTTTACACCTACGTAATCCAATTTACTTCCTGAAATACTTTTTATTTCTTTTTCATGCCACGTAACTCTAGCGAATGCATCCAAATAATTATTATCAATTACCATACCAACAGAATCTCTTAAAGTTGTTGGTCCTAAAATTGGTAAAACAAAGTAACATCCACCCTTAACTCCGTAAGAGCCTAAAGTTTGACCTAGGTCCTCTTTCTGGTGCTCAAGACCTAATTTCGCAGCTGGATTGCCCAAACCTAAAATTCCAATCGTTGAATTTATTAAAAAACTTCCAGTCGCATGACCCGCAGAGCGTAATTCACCCTGAAGAAGATGATTTGGTATCGATAGCAATGTTGCTATGTTTGAAGTAAAGTTTCCAGTCCCATTCTTAACTGGCTCAGGTAGTTTGTTGTAAGCCTTCGCTACCGGTTCTAATATAACGTTGTCAAAACCTTGATTAAATTTGAAAATTCCTCTACTTACTTTTTCAAAACACTCATTTTCTGATTGAGCACTTGCGCTTACTAATAGAAAAGCGTTGAGCAATATAGTGTATAAAATAATCTGTATTTTTTTAAATCCCATAATGGCTATATATATAAAATATTGAGATTTTGCACATAAATCATGGCTTTATTTTAAAAGAATTTGCATATAAATTTATGTAATTTTTAGATTAAAAGGTCTAATTTATGAAAATAAAGATTAATAAATCAGCAAATTTTTCAAAAAAAACAAGAGTCTTGAGAGACATTAAGTATCTGATAATACATTACACTGGAATGCAATCTGCGCGTGTATCTATGAAAAGGCTTAAAAACCCTAATTCGAAAGTAAGTTGCCATTATTTTATTAATAGAAATGGGGACATTTACAAGATGATAGACGAGAATAAAGTTGCTTGGCATGCAGGAAAATCTAGGTGGAAAAATATAAGAAATTTAAACAAACACTCAATCGGTATTGAAATTCAAAATAAAGGCCACTCAATAAATTATCAAAACTTTCCGAAAAAACAGATTTCTTCCTTAATAACCTTAATTAAATCACTTTTAAAAAAATACAAAATTAAGAAGAATAATGTATTAGGACATTCAGACATCGCTCCCCTTAGAAAGAAAGATCCAGGCGAGAAATTTCCATGGAATTTTTTAAGTTTAAAAGGAGCAGCTATTTGGTATCCGAAATTTAAATTAAAAAAAAAGGAGATCAAATCAGAAGCAAAAAGAAAAATGTTTTTTAAAAATGTTCATAAAATTGGATATAGATTTTTTAATTTATCTCAAAAATCAAAAAGAGATCGGATGATAGTTATGGCTTTTCAAAGAAGATTTCTCCCTAAGGAGGTTAATGGAAAAATTACAGATAAAACCCTCAAAATAAGCCAATTATTGGCTTGAAAAGATGATTTTTCTTGATTTTTGTCTTTATAAATATTATTTAGCTTATGCCAGATAATTGGACAGTCGCTATTTTATATAGAGGAAAGTCCGGGCTCCGTAAAGACAATTTGCCAGTTAACGGCTGGCGAGGGCGACCTCAGGGCTAGTGCCACAGAAATAAACCGCCTAATCAAGGTAAGGGTGAAAAGGTGTGGTAAGAGCACACCGGGTTTTTGGTAACAAAAATCGCTAGGTAAACCCCAAATGGAGCAAGGCTAAATAGGGATGACACTGCGTTTTACGCTAAAAACAGTCTTTAGTTTGTCATCCGGGTTAGCCGCTTGAGCATATTTGCAAAAATATGCCTAGATAAATGACTTCTTAAATGACAGAACCCGGCTTATAGATTATCTGGCAATCACAATAATATCACAAAAATGTTCTTACTTTGTACTTTTATTCCATATAACTATTATATTGACTAACCTATTAAATCCCATATGATCCCAAATAATCCCAAATTGGAGGATTTATTGATTATTAAAAAAACAGAGAGAGAATTTAAAAAGTATGTTTTTATCAAGTTACGAGAACAAAATAGACAAAAAAGGGAGGGTGTCAGTGCCTGCATCATTTAGATCCTTCTTAACAACCCAAGGTTACAACGGTTTTGTGTCTTACCCATCTTTTAGCAATGATGCATTAGAGTGTTGCACTCAAGAAAGAATTGAAAAACTTTCTAACTCAATAGACAGTTTAAATCCTTTTGAAGAAAAAAGAGATTATTTTGCGACCGCAGTTTTATCCGATAGCTCTAATCTTGTATTTGATACTGAAGGTAGAGTTCAATTCCCAAAAAATCTTTTAAATTTTGCAAAAATTAAGAGCGATATTTTATTTGTAGGTTTAGGTAAAACTTTTCAGGTTTGGAGTCCTAAAAATTTTGAGAAATTTAAAACTTTTGCAAGGAAAAAAGCCTTACAAAGTAGGTCAACACTAAAATGGGATAACAATTAACAAATGAAAAAAGGGGATGATATGAGCATTAATATAGGAGGTGGTGAATTAAAAGAATTAAAACCAAGAATTTTAGTTATGGGGATCGGTGGAGCTGGCGGTAACGCGATTAATTCGATGATCGAGTCCGGAATGCAGGGAGTTGAGTTTGTGGCAGTTAATACTGACGCTCAAGATTTAAGGGTAAATAAAGCTGATGCTAAAATTCAAATTGGAATGAATTTAACAAAAGGTTTAGGTGCTGGGGCAAAAAATGATATCGGTCAAGCTGCTGCAGACGAGTCTTTGAATGAGATTGTAAGCTTTATTCAGGGTAGTAACATGATTTTTATTACTTCTGGCATGGGAGGTGGAACTGGAACTGGCGCATCTCATATAATTGCACGTGCTGCTAAAGAACTTAATATACTTACTGTAGGCGTGACCACTCTACCTTTTTCTTACGAAGGACCTAAAAGAATGAGAAGAGCGTTAGCAGGATTAGAAGAACTAAAAAAACATCTTGATACTGTAATAGTTGTACCTAATCAAAATCTTTTTAAGATAGCGAATGAAAGCACAACATTAAAAGAAGCATTTACATTATCTAACGATGTTCTTAAACACGGAGTTCAAAGTGTGACAGATTTAATGGTTAGACCAGGTATGGTCAATTTAGACTTCGCAGATGTTGAAACAGTAATGAGCTCAATGGGTAAAGCAATGATGGGTACTGGTGAAGCTGAAGGCGAAAATAGAGCAAATGCAGCTACAGATATGGCTTTAAACAATCCTCTAATTGATGAATATTCTTTAAAAGGAGCGAAAGGCCTAATAGTAAATATTACAGGAGGAGAAGATCTCACTTTATTTGAAGTGGACCAGTCAGTAAACAAAATTAGAACTGAAGTTGATCCAGAGGTTGAATTAATTTTTGGTGCAATCCAAGATGAAAATATGGATGGAAAAATAAGAGTATCAATTGTGGCTACCGCATTAGATGGACATAAACCAGAGTCAAAAACTGTTTTAAATATGGTAAATAGAATTCAAAATAGAAATCCAGGATACTCTGACAATATTTTCAAAAATCCAAATTTTGAAAAAAATACTTTAAATTCAATAGATGGCGCTACAGCTTTAAAACTTGATGAGCAATTAGAGATAGACACAACTCCCTCAAGTATAAGTCAATCGTCTTTAGCTAAAGAAACACAAGAAAAAAATGAAAATATCAAGATTGAAAATGAACAAGGTCCTCATGGTATTTCTATAGAAAACGCTTCATATATTGAAAATAATCTAGATGTTGAGAAAACAATAGAAAGTTCAAGTACAAATGAGGAGCATACACCAAAATTATTTTCTGAAGATGACAGCCATAAAATTGAAGAAGAGGATCTTCAAAATGATAAATTATTTGACCAACATTCATCGGATGATGAAGAATTTGAGATACCTGCTTTTTTAAGAAAGCAAAAGTTTTAAGGCAAATTTTTTGACAAATCATAATGAAATTACCCCACACATCACTGGAAGGAAAACATCTTCCGGTGATGATCGATGAAGTTATAAAAATTTGTAATCCCAAAAAAGGTGGAAATTTTATGGATTGTACTTTCGGTGCAGGTGGTTACTCAACAGAATTACTAAAATTTGAGGAGACTAAAGTTGTAGCATTAGATAGAGACAATTACGTAAATGAATTCGCAAATAAATTAAAAGATAATTTTAAGACTAGATTTATATTTCATAATAAGAAATTTAGTAAACTAGATCTCGTTTCAACAAATAAATTTGATGCTGTAATTTTTGATTTAGGATTATCGTCAATCCAATTGGATGATCTTACAAGAGGTTTTTCTTTTAAATCTAAAAGCGAATTAAATATGTCGATGGGGCAAACAGAATTATCTGCCAAAAAAGTGATAAATACTTATAGCGGAAAAGATTTGAAAGATATTATAAAAATCTTTGGTGAAGAGGATGAAGCATCAAAAATATCAAAAAACATTGTTAAAGAAAGAACTAAAAAAAACATTAAAACTACTGATGAACTAGTTAAAATTATAAAAAATTCAAAAAAAAAAAATTATAAAAAAATTAATGAAAGTACTAAAACTTTCCAAGCTATTCGAATATTCGTAAACAAAGAAGTGTCAGAACTCATTGAAGGAATTATAAAAGCTACAAAGGTTCTTAAACCTGGAGGACGATTAATTGTAGTGAGTTTTCATTCAATTGAGGATAAAATTATTAAATTTTTTTTTAAAAATTTTTCAAAAAATCGTTCAAGATCTAATAAATATTTACCTGAGAATAATGATAAACTATCCTTATTCGATGACTATAAAAATAAGACGATTAAGGCATCATCAGATGAAGTTAAGAGAAATCCAAGATCACGATCAGCAAAGTTGAGGGTTGCTATTAGAAGTGCAGATACATTCATTGATCCTGAGGAACTAAGAAATAAATTTAAGCATCTTACCGATTTGGAGAAAAGGATTGCCTAATACAAAATTAATAATATCTATAGCAGTATTTTCATTATTATTATTTTGTACCTCAATAATTAAAAATAAAACAAATATAATTGAAAAAAATATAATTTTTTATGAAGAACAAGTATTTGTTTTAGAGAAAGAACTATATGAAAGTCAATTAGAATTTAACTATTTAACTTCACCAAAAATATTACAAGAAAAATTATCTTTTTTAACTAATGACCAATTTCAAACCATGGGAATTTCTAATATATATTTAGATTATCAAAATTTTGTTTTAGATCAAAAAAAAATTACACAAAAATAGTTTATGAAAAAATATAAAAACAAAAGAAGTTTCAATAAAAATCAACAAAGTTTTTTCTTTGAAGATTATTTAAGTACTAATCAGAAATTTAAAAAAGAAAGAAATGATCTTATCAATGAAGACAGAATATACATACTTTTTTTTTCTTTTTTTTTCCTCATCTTAATATTTTCTTTAAAAATAATTTTTGTTTCTTTTCAAAGCTCAAATTTGAGTATTAATAAAAATTATAAATATAATTTTAGTCCCATAAGAAATGATATTGTTGATAGAAATGGGGTTTTGTTATCAAGAAATATCACTGCATATCATGCAGCCATAAAACCAAATTATATTAAAGATAAAAAGAAATTTTTAGTAAAAATTAAATTAGCTTTACCTGAGATAGACAGTAAAAATTTGATATTTAATTTAAATAATAAAAAATATTTTTATTTAAAAAAGAGATTGACTGACACTGAAAAAGACAAAATATGGAAACTGGGAGAAAAGGGTATTATTTTTGAACCTTTTCAAACTAGAGTTTACCCTCATTCAAATCTTTATAGTCATATTATAGGTCAAACAGATTATGATAACTTCGGCATTTCTGGCGTTGAAAACTATTATGATAATTTCTTAAGAAATAAAAAAAAATTTGATAAACCATTACAGCTCTCTTTAGATACAAATATACAGTATCTTATTAAAAATGAACTTGAAAAGGCATTAAAGATTTTTAAAGCTGAAGGAGCTGCATCTTTACTTATGGACTCCGAAAATGGTGAAGTATTATCTTTAGTTTCATTACCTGACTTTAATATAAACAAAAGAATTAATTTAACAGATAAAGTTTACATGAATAAAATAACAAAGGGTGTTTTTGAATTAGGATCAATATTTAAAACATTTACTGTCGCGTTGGCTTTAGAGAAGGAAATAGTGGAGCCTGAAACAATTATTAACAATATAACAAAAAGTGTTAAATGTTCGATTCACAATATTTCAGATATAAAACAATTCCCTGAGTCTATGACTGTAGAAGATATTCTTGTCCAATCTTCTAATATCGGTACGATTCAAATAGCTAGAAAAATTGGGGAAGAAAAGTATAAAAAATTTTTAAAAGATTTGAACTTATTTAATATTCCAAAATTTGAACTAGATGAAATAGGAACACCTATTCCTTTTAATTGGAACAAATGTAAACTCGAAACAGTTTCATTTGGTCATGGTATTACAACAACTCCTCTACAAGCCGCCGCAGCTTACGCAACCCTAATTAACGGTGGGAAGCTTATATTACCAACTTTAGAAAAGAACAAAAATAATGACTTAAATTCCAGAAGAATAATTTCTGAAAAAACTAGTATCAAATTAAAAAAAATTTTGAGAAAAGTCGTTACTGATAAAAATGGAACAGCTAGTTTAGCAGATATATACGGTTACAATGTTTCCGGCAAAACTGGAACATCTCAGTATTATGACGATGAAGATAAAAATATTAATACTTTTATATCATTTTTTACTGCTTCGAATAAAAGCTATATTCTTTTGGTAATGCTAGACAATCCTCAGATCGCAGAAAACTTAATCTACGATTATAGGGGACTTAAAATTAGGGGAATAAGAAATGAAGCTGGTTGGAATGCTGTTTATTCGTCGGGCAAAATTATAGAGAAAATTGGACCTATTTTAGCCATAAATAATAAAGAAGTTCCTAATCAACATGTTGTTAAAAAAACTAATTAAAAATTGTCCGGATAAACTTTTAAATATTGAAGTAAAGGGGCTTTCTTCAGATACTAGAAAACTTAAAAAAGGTGATTTGTTTTTTGCATTAAAAGGATCGCAAAACAACGGTGAAAAATTCATAAATCAAGCTCTCAAAAAAGGTGCTTGTGCTATTGTTTCAACGAAAAAAATTAAAGGAAATTCTAAAATTATTAAAACTAATAACATTAGAGATTTATTAAAGAAAGTTTGCTCTAAATTTTTCAAACTAAAACCGAAAAACATTATTGCAGTAACAGGTACTAATGGAAAAAGTTCTGTAGCTGATTTTTTTCACCAAATATTAACTTTAAATGGTTTACCTGTAGCATCTATTGGAACTTTAGGAATTAAAATTAAAAAATTTAAAAAGAATAATCTTACGAGTCCAGACATAATTACTCTTCATAAAGAACTTAAAAATTTAAAAAAAAAAAACATTGATAACGTTTTGTTAGAAGCATCTAGCCATGGTTTAAAACAAGGTAGACTTGATGGTATAAACTTTAAAGCTGGAATTTTTACTAATTTTAGTCAAGATCACATGGATTACCACAAATCAATGAAAAATTATTTAAATGCTAAATTAATACTCCCAAGAAAATTGTTAAAAAAAGGTGACTATATTATCACTGATAGGAACATCTCAGAATTTAAAAAAATAGACAAAATTGCAAAAAAAAATAAATTAAAAAAAATATACATTGATTATATGAAAAAAGAATATGATCTTAAAGAATTCAAACCGATCGGAAACTTTCAAAAAAAAAACTTAATGATGGCAATTAAAGCTTGTGAAATAATTGGTTTAAGTAAAAAAAAAATCTCTAAATGTATAAGTAAATTGAAAAGTGTTAAGGGAAGATTAGAATTGGTAAAAGAATTTCCTGATCAAACAAAGATATTTATAGATTTTGCCCATACTCCTGACGCAATTAATTCTGCCATATCTTCTTTAAAAACACATTATAAAAAAGATGTAACAATAGTTTTTGGTTGTGGAGGAGAAAGAGATAAAAGTAAAAGAAAAAAGATAGGCAAAATTGTAAATGGTCTCTGTAATAAAATTTTTGTAACAGATGATAATCCAAGAGGAGAAAAACCAGAACTAATAAGAAAAGCAATAATAAAACATATAAAAAAAGAAAAAGTTGTAGAAGAGGGAAATAGAGTTTTTGCAGTACATTCAGCTATAAAGTATTCTAATCCAAATGAAATAATTTTAATAGCCGGTAAAGGTCATGAGGACATTCAAGATTATGGAAAAAAGAAATATAAAATATCTGACTTTAAAATTGTAAAAAGTTTAAAAATAAAAAAAAATAAAAAAAAGAAAGAAACTAACTTTCAACTTAACAAGTTTTTAATAAATAAAATAATAAACCGTAAATTGGATAAAGGTTTCTCTGAAATTTCAATAAATTCTAAATCAATAAAAAAAGGAAATTTATTTTTAGCTATAAAAGGAAAAAATAAAGATGGGCACAACTATTTAAGTGAAGCTGTTCAAAAAGGTGCCAGTCATTGTGTTGTATCGAAAAACTTTAATAAAATTTCAAAAAAAAAAATTATCAAAGTTTCCAATACCTATAATTTTCTCAAAAAATTTGCTGTTCTTAAAAGAAATTATACAAATGGAAAGATTATCGCTGTTACTGGCAGCTCTGGTAAAACGACAGTAAAAGATTTAGTTGGTAATTTGCTAAACAATTATGGAGATACTTATTTTTCTCCAAGATCATTTAATAATTCATATGGGGTACCACTTAGTCTTTGTAATCTTCAACAAGAACACAGATATGGAGTTTTTGAAATTGGAATGAGTAAAAAAGGTGAAATTGACACTCTTTCAAAACTTGTAAAGCCAAATATTGCAATTATCACAAGTATTGCTGAGGCACATATTGAAAATTTTAAAAATTTAAATCACATTGCAAAAGCAAAGGGAGAAATTATTGATAATATTTCAGCTTCTGGGCGCTTAATAATTGATAGAGATAATAAATTTTTTAATTATTTTAAATCTAAAGCTAAAAAAAGAAATATTAAGGTTGTTTCAGTAGGATATAATATAAAATCAGATATAAGAATAGTTAAAATTAAAAAATTTAATAAATATAAATTATTAACAATAAGATCCTTTAAAAGGGAATATAAAATAAAAATTAAGGATCAAATTATTAAAAATATAGCTTTCGCAATTGCTGTATTAGAAATTTTGAATTTAAATGTCGATAAGATTAAAAATAAAATTAAATATATTAAAGCCTTAGAAGGAAGAGGTAAGATTTATAAGATTAAATATAAAAATTTAAATTTTAACTTAATAGATGAAAGTTATAACGCAAATCCACTATCCATGAAGCAGTCAATTTTAAAATTATCAAACATAAAAAATAGCAGTCAAAAGTATATTTTGTTAGGGGATATGCTAGAATTAGGAAGTAAATCCAAAATCTTACATAAGAATTTGTCACCGATTATAAATAATTCGAAAGTGAGCAAACTCTTTATTCATGGAGAACATATAATGGATACTTATAAAAATGTGAATAAAAATAAACGAGGTAATATTCTACAAGAAAAATCTGATTTTAAAGAAATATTACTTCCTATTTTACAAAATAATGATTATTTGATGATAAAAGGTTCTAATGCAACAGGATTAAATAAAATTTCTGAGAATTTAACCAAAGGAAGAATTAATGTTATTTGAATTTTTTACTTCACTTGTTGATCAGTATTCGTTTTTGAACGTTTTTAAATATCTTACATTTAGAACTGGTTTGTCTTTAATGACCTCACTAACAATTGTCTTTTTAATAGGAGGCCCACTTATAAAATTTTTCTCAAAAATGGATATAACCGGCCCTATTAGACAGGATGGACCGATTGATCATATAGTAAAAAAATCTGGTACGCCAACAATGGGAGGAATTATAATTATAATTGGGATGTTAACAAGCACTCTTCTATGGGCAGACCTAAAAAATATATATATTTGGACGTTGATACTTATTTCAATAAGCTTGGGAACATTGGGTTTTATAGATGATTTATTGAAAATAAAATATAGAAATTCAATTGGGTTAAATTCAAAATTGAAATTTTTTGGTCAATTTATAATAGGTTTAATTACTCTATTAATCTTAATTTATTTTTCAGGTCATAATTATATAAATAATATTTATTTTCCTTTTTTTAAAAATTTAATATTAGATCTTGGAATATTTTTTATACCCTTTGGTTTATTTGTGATTATTGGTTCGTCAAATGCTGTAAATTTAACTGATGGATTAGATGGTTTAGCAACCGTTCCAATTATGTTAGTGGCGCTATCATTTACATTTATAAGTTATGTTGTTGGAAATGTTATCTTTTCTGAATATTTACAAATTCAATATATTCCGGGAGTTGGAGAAACTGCAATTTTTTGTGGAGCAATCGTAGGATCTTGTCTGGGTTTTCTTTGGTATAATGCTCCACCAGCAAAAATCTTTATGGGAGACACTGGATCTTTATCGCTAGGAGGTTCTTTGGCAGCAGTCGCAATAATTGTTAAACATGAAATTGTTCTTGCCATTATAGGTGGATTATTCGTTTTGGAAACTATTTCTGTGATTATACAGGTAATATCTTTTAAACTTACTGGTAAAAGAGTTTTTATGATGGCTCCGATTCACCATCATTTTGAAAAAAAAGGCTGGGCAGAATCAACGATTGTTATAAGATTTTGGATTATAGCTATTATTTTAGCTTTAATAGGTTTAGCAACACTTAAATTAAGATAATGCGAG
>CACGKZ010000005.1 GCA_902573835.1 uncultured Pelagibacteraceae bacterium | reverse complement strand
GTAACAGTCGGCTCTTACGAAACATTTAAAAAATATACAGATGGTATAAATAATATGCCTCCTGTTAATTTAAGAGATCTTTTAGATTTTAAAAAATCAAATGATCCAATTGACATTAAAGAAGTTGAGCCCGTAGAAAATCTTACTAAAAGGTTCGGTAGCGGGAGCATGTCTCACGGCGCTTTGTCTGCGGAGGCACATGAAACATTAGCTGTTGGCATGAATAGAGTTAAAGGCGCCTCTTGCAGTGGTGAAGGTGGTGAAGACTCTGCTAGATTTAAAATTCAAGAAAATGGAGATAGCGCAAATTCTAGAGTTAAACAAGTTGCCTCAGCAAGATTTGGAGTGACTATTGATTATCTAAATAATTGTAATGAAATTGAAATTAAAATTGCCCAAGGCGCTAAACCAGGTGAAGGTGGACAATTACCTGGATTTAAGGTTACAAAAGAAATAGCTAGATTAAGACACTCAACACCAGGCGTAACTCTTATCTCACCGCCTCCGCATCATGATATTTACTCAATAGAGGATTTAGCTCAGCTAATTTATGATTTGAAACAAATAAATCCAAAAGCTCGAATAGGCGTAAAATTAGTTGCTGCAACTGGAATTGGAACAATAGCGGCAGGAGTGGCTAAAGCTAAAGCAGATGTAATTTTAATTTCAGGTCATTCAGGAGGAACTGGCGCCAGTCCACAAACGAGCGTTAAGTATGCAGGTATTCCTTGGGAGATGGGATTAACTGAGGCCAATCAGATTTTAACATTAAACAATTTAAGACACAAAGTCACTTTAAGAACAGATGGCGGAATTAAAACAGGTAGAGACGTTGTTATTGCGGCAATGATGGGGGCAGAGGAATTTGGTATGGGTACTTCATCTTTAATTGCAATGGGATGTATAATGGTAAGACAGTGTCACTCTAATACTTGTCCGGTTGGAGTTTGTTCTCAAGATGAGGAATTAAGGAAAAAATTTACCGGAACGCCAGAAAAAGTCGTTAATTTTTTTAGATTTGTTGCAGAAGAAGTTAGAGAGATTTTAGCTTCATTAGGATTTAAAAACCTAAATGAAATAATCGGAAGAACTGATCTTCTTAAACAAGTAAGTAGAGGCTCACCAAATTTGGATGATTTAGATTTAAATCCATTATTAGTAAAAACTGATCCGGGTGAAAATACTAGATATTGTGAGAAAAGAGATATTAATGCTGTTCCCGACACTTTAGATGAAAAAATTTGGACAGATATTAAAAATAAAATTGCTAAGGATAAAATAATTAAATGTGAATACGATGTTGAGAATACACATAGAGCGGTAGGAACTAGATTATCTCATTATGTTTATAAGAAATTTGGTAATAACGCCTTAACAGAGAACACTGTTATCATTAAATTAAATGGTTCTGCAGGACAATCACTTGGAGCTTTTTTAGCTAAAGGAATTAAAATAATTGTTAATGGCGACTCTAACGACTATGTTGGAAAAGGATTATCAGGGGGAACAATAATAGTTAAACCAGTCAATAATAGTAATTTAATTTCAAATCAAAACGCTATTATAGGAAACACAGTTTTATATGGAGCTACAAATGGTAAACTTTATGCATCAGGTAAAGCTGGTGAAAGATTTGCTGTTAGAAATTCTGGAGGGATCTCAGTTGTAGAAGGATGCGGATCAAATGGATGTGAATATATGACTGGAGGGAAAGTAGTTATTCTTGGTGATGTGGGGGACAACTTCGCTGCAGGTATGACAGGCGGAATGGCATTTATTTATGATCCTAATAAAAAATTTGAAAACTATGTAAATCCTCAATCTGTTATTTGGCAGAACGTAGAAACAGACTATTGGAAAAAATATTTAAAAGATTTAATATTTGAATTTAGCAAAGAGACTAATTCAAAAATTTCAAAAAAGATCATTAGCAATTATGAAAATGAATTAAAAAATTTCATTCAAGTTTGCCCTATAGAGATGCTAGATAAATTAGATCATCCTATTTCATTAAAAGAACTTAAGTCAAAATCAGCCTAATGATGAATAAAGATAGATTTTTTTTTTTTGGATTTGGTCAAACTGCTAGGTATCTTATAAAGAATTTAGAGCAATCAAAAAAAAAATTCACTTTTAGTGCTACTAATACAAAAAAAACAACTTTAAAGACTTTTTGCAAAAAAAAGTTTGTATCCTTTAAGTTCAAAGATAAGCTTTACGATAAAAAATTGATCAAGACATTGTCTCAAGCTGATTACATTTTAATATCTATCCCTCCACAAAAAAAAAGAGACTTAGTTCTTAAAATTTTTAGCAAATATTTAAAAAAATCAAAATTTAAAAAACTCATTTATCTGTCTGCCACAAGTGTTTATGGAAATCATAATGGAAAATGGGTAAATGAAAATTCAAAACTGAAAGGAAATACTAAATTTGGTTTAGGTAGAAAAATTGTTGAAAAGTCTTGGATTAAATTTAGAAATCTATACAAGCTTGATATAAATATTCTACGTGTTTCAGGAATTTATTCAAAAGAGAGTAACGTATTAAAAAAAATTTCTAAGAAGAGTATTTATGTTAAAGAGAAAAAATATTTTTCAAGAATAAGAATAGAAGATTTAGCACGAATTATTAAAAAGATGTTTTATTCACAAAAAAGTTCTCTTATACTAAACGCTTCTGATGATAAGCCAGCAACAAATATAGAAGTAGCCAATTTTGCTGCAAAACTTTTAAAAATTAAAAATTTAAGACCAATACCTATAGCTAATTTTAAAAATAAAATGATAAAAGAATTTTATAAAGACTCAAAAAAAGTGAGTAATAAAAAAATGAAAAATAAATTATTCATTAAATTGAAATATCCTACTTATAAAGAAGGATTAAGAAATATTTTTAACAATTCTCGTTAACTCATTCTTCATTTTTTTTAAAGATTTTGTGTCTGAGAGACTATGATCTCCATTTTTAATAACAACTAATTTTTTATTTGCTTTTTTGAAAATTGATAAAACTTTTCTTGAAAAAGAAACTGGAACTACTTCATCTTTTTTTCCATGAAACATAGAGATATGAATTTTCTTAAATATTTTTTTTGAGAAAACTTTATTTTTTCTTCCATCTTTGATTAACTGATGTGAAATAGGATATTGATATTTTGTTTTATCCCCATGATTAATTGTAGTTATACCCTTTTTAATTATTTCATTTTTTATTTTTTTTGGAAATTTATTCCACATCAACCTATCTAAAAATTCTGGAGCTGAGCCAATTCCCAACATACCTACAATTTGATTTTTAAAAAATTTAAATTGGTTAAGCGCTATCCATGCCCCCATACTGGAACCAATTATTAAAAATTTATTTTTTTTTACAACTTTTTTAATTAATTTTTTAGCGTCATCAGTCCATAAACTTATGTTTCCTTCAATAAATTTTCCTGAAGATTTTCCATGACCGGAATATTCAATTGCTAAAAAACCAATTTGGTTTTTATTTGCAAATGAACGAAAAGAATTTGGTTTTTTTCCTTCAATATCAGACATAAATCCTGGCAAAAAAACAATGAAAGGATTTTTATTAAAATTATTGGTTGAATACCTAAGCTTTCTATATCTAGAGATATTGTAGTATCTAAATTTTTTCATATTATGTTGTCAAAGTTGATAATATATTATCTTAACATATGGCATCTAATTTTAAAGTAATGCAAGTTATACCAAAACTAGGGTACGGAGGTGCTGAGACTGGCTGTTATGATTTAGCACATTTTTTAGCTGAAAAAGATTGCAAATCAATAATTGTAACAAGTGGAGGACCTTTGATTAAATATGTCAGAAGAAAAAAAGTAAAAATTATTAAACTTCCAGTTCATCTAAAGAATCCATTTGCTTTAATATTTAATGCACTGGCTTTAATTTTATTACAAATTATTTATAGAATTGATATCGTTCATGCCAGGAGCAGAGCCCCTGCATGGTCTTGTTATTGGTCAACTTTTTTTACTAGAAGAAAATTTGTTACAACGTTTCACGGCACTTATAATTTTAAAAATAAATTTAAAAAATTCTATAATAGCGTAATGGTTAAATCAAAATTAATAATCGCAGGATCGAATTTTATATTTAATCATATTAATGAAAGTTATAAAGACTATTTGAAACCAAAAAATAAACTACTTGTTATCTTTAGGGGAATAAATTTACATTATTATGATCCTAAGAATATATCTGATGTTAAGCTCTTAAGATTAAAAAAAGATTGGAACATACAAGATGATAAGTTTAAAATTCTTTTGCCTGGAAGATTAACAAATTGGAAAGGACAACTTAATTTTATTGAGGCTTTAAACATATTAATTGAAGATTATAAAAATGATAAATTTCAAGCTATAATTTTGGGATCAGATCAAGGTAGAAATGTCTATAAAAAAAAACTGCTAAGCCTAATAGACAGGTATAATATTAATAAGAAAATAATATTCGCAGAACACTGCAAAGAGATGCCTTTAGCTTATTCACTGGCTGATGTTGTAGTTTCAAGCTCCATTGAACCAGAAGCATTTGGAAGAGTAGCCGTAGAGGCCCAAGCTATGCAAAAGCCTATAATTGCAACTAAACTAGGAGGATCGATGGAAACAGTCATTAATAACAAAACAGGGATTCTTTATAAGTTTGACGATCCTCGAGAATTGGCTAAAAATATTAATTCTTTTATGGAAACAGATAAATTGGCATTGAATATAATGGGAGTTGAAGGTAGAAAAAACGTAGTAAAAAAATTTGATGTTGAAAAAATGTGTCAAAGTACATTTAATGAATATAAAAAACTTCTAAATTTATAATGCCAAATATTCAGCTCTTAGATGGAAAAAAAATTCCTTTCGATGAAAAGATTAACGGCTTTGACCTAATTAAGAAAATAAGTAAATCGCTTGAAAAAAAAGCACTTATCATGGAAGTTGATGGAAATCTAAAAGATTTAAGTTTTGAAATAACGAAAAATTCTAAAGTAAAGATAATTACTGCAGATGATAAAGATGGTTTAGATGTTCTTAGACATGACGCTGCACATATAATGGCTATGTCTGTTCAAGAACTTTTCCCTGGTACACAAGTAACAATAGGACCGGTAATTGAAAATGGATTTTATTATGATTTCGCGAGAAAGGAACCTTTTACTTCTGACGATTTAGAAAAAATTGAAAAAAAAATGTCAGAAATAATTGACAGAGATGTCAAAACTAAAAGAGAAGTTTGGGAAAGAGAAAAAGCAATCAAACATTTTAAAAAAATTGGAGAAAAATACAAAGCAGAAATAATCGAAAGTATTCCTAAAGGAGAGGAGCTTTCTATTTATCATCACGGAGATACTTGGCACGATTTATGTAGAGGTCCACATTTACCTTCATCTGGTAAAATCGGAAAAGCTTTCAAGCTGACTAAAGTTTCAGGTGCCTATTGGAGAGGAGACTCTAATAATGAAATGTTACAAAGAATATACGGAACTTGTTGGAGCAACAAAGACCAATTAAAATTATATTTGGATAGGCTAGAAGAGGCTGAAAAAAGAGATCATAGAAAACTAGGTAAAGAAATGGATCTATTTCATTTTAGAGAGGAGAGTCCAGGATCAGTATTTTGGCATGAAAAGGGATGGATTTTATTTCAAAGACTTGTTGAGTATATGAGATTTAGACAAAGACTTGATGGTTATAAAGAAATCAATACACCCGAATTGTTAGACAAAACTCTATGGGAAAAATCTGGTCATTGGGAAAAGTTTGCAGAACATATGTATACGTCAGAAACTCCAGATGAAAAAATTTTCGCAATTAAGCCAATGAATTGCCCAGGTTGTGTCCAGATATTTAATCAAGGTCTTAAAAGTTATCGTGACCTTCCATTAAAACTCTCTGAGTTTGGTAAGGTTCACAGATACGAACCCTCAGGAGCTTTGCATGGACTGCTTCGAGTAAGAGCCTTTACTCAAGATGATGCCCATATATTTTGTACAGAGGATCAGATAACTCAAGAATGTTTAAGTGTTACAAACTTAATAATAGATATTTATAAAAATCTTGGTTTTGAAAAAGTGATTTTAAAATATTCTGATCGACCTGAAAAAAGAGTTGGTGACGATAAAATTTGGGATAAATCAGAAGCAGCATTATTAACTGCAATTAAAAAATCTAAATTAGAGTATTCAATTAATAAAGGAGAGGGAGCATTCTATGGGCCAAAAATTGAGTTTGTTTTACAGGATGCGATTGGCAGGGATTGGCAATGTGGGACTTTACAAGTTGACTTTAATTTACCAGGAAGACTAGGTGCTTCTTATGTTAATAAGTCAGGAGAAAAACAAATTCCTGTTATGTTGCACAGAGCTTTATTTGGTTCTTTGGAGAGGTTCATAGGTATATTAATCGAGAATTATGCTGGCAAACTTCCTTTTTGGCTGTCACCTTCACAAGCAGTAGTATGTTCTATAGCAGAAGATAATAATAATTACGCAAAAAAGTTATTTGAAGATCTGTTCAAAGAGAGTATAAAATGCGAAGTGGATTTAAGAAACCAAAAAATTAGTTATAAAATTAGAGAACATTCTTTAGCCAAAGTACCAATGATTTTGGTATGTGGTAAAAAAGAGGAGAAGGATAAAACTGTTACAGTGAGAACTTTAGGGTCAGACAAACAAGAAACAATAAAAAGAGAAGAATTAATTAAGCGAATTACTCAATCAAATAAAATGCCAGCCAATTAAGTGTCAAATTTTAAACCAAACTATTTTCAAAGACGAAGCAAGCCTCAAGGGCCAAAAGCAAATGAGAGAATTAAAGCTTTAGATGTTCAAGTGATTGGAAGTGAGGGAAATAATTTAGGTGTAATGCAATTGAAACAAGCTATTCAAATCGCCAAAGACGAAGGCCTTGATCTTATCGAAATCTCACCCAATGCTAATCCACCTGTCTGCAAGATTATGGACATGGGGAAATACAAATATGATCTGCAAAAAAAAGCAAATCAAGCCAAAAAAAAACAAAAAGTCGTTTCTCTCAAAGAAATTAAATTAAGACCAGGTACAGAAATACATGATTATAATTTTAAAATTAAAAATGCAAAAAAATTTATATCTAAGGGCGATAAAGTAAAATTTACGGTTAAATTTAAAGGTAGAGAAATGCAACATGTGGAACTGGGTAAAGATCTCATGAAAAGAATTATTGAAGACACTAAAGATATAAGCAAGGTAGAAACTCATCCAAAATTTGAAGGTAGACAAATGATAATGATAATTCAGCCCAATTAATCTTGAATATTAGTGTCTTGTAAAGAAAAGTTAATATAGATATAACCCAGATAATTTATGCCAAAATTAAAAACCAAAAGCTCTGCAAAAAAAAGATTTAGGATAACTGCAAAAGGTAAAGTTAAAATGCCTCAAGCAAACAAGAGGCATGGTATGATTAAAAGAACAAATAATCAAATAAGAAAACAAAGAGGAACTACGATAATGTCAAAACAAGATTCCAAGATAGTAAAATCGTATATGCCTTATAATTTAAGAGGATAGTATGGCTAGAACAAAACGTGGTGTAGCAAGTAAAGCAAAACATAAAAAAGTTTTTAAAGCTGTAAAAGGTCAGTACGGTAGAAGGAAAAATACTATTCGTGTAGCTAGACAAGCTATGGAAAAAGCAATGCAATATGCCTACAGAGATAGAAAAGCAAAAAAAAGAGATTTTAGGTCGTTGTGGATTCAGAGAATAAACGCAGGTGTAAGAACTGAAGGTTTAACTTATTCAAGATTTATTAATGGTTTAGCTAAGTCAAAAATCAAATTAGATAGAAAAGTATTGGCAGAACTAGCCTATAATAACCCAGAAGTATTCAAATCTATTGTAAAAAAAGTTCAATCATCCCTTAACTAATTAAGGTCTTTGATTTATCTTATAAATTATAAAAGAATCAAAATTTATGAGTGAATTAAATAACATTTTAAGAAGTTTTGAGAGTAAATTTTCAGCGATCAAAAATAAAGATGATTTACAAAATTTGAAGTCAGAATTTTTTGGTAAAAATGGGTCAATATCACTTCAATTTAAAAAAATGGGCTCACTTAATCCTGAGGAAAGAAAAAATTTCGCTAAAGAATTAAATACAATAAAAGATCAGTTAACATCTAAAATAGAAAAAAAATTTAAAGATTTTGAAAATCTTGAGATAAATCAGAAACTTAAAGATGAAAAAATAGATATTACTTTACCAATTAGATCTATTCATCAAGGTAAAATTCATCCCGTCTCTCAAGTAATCGATGAAATATCTTCTATATTTTCTGAAGTAGGGTTTTCGGTTGCTGAGGGCCCTGATGTTGAGTCTGAACATAATAATTTTACAGCTTTAAATACACCAGAAGATCATCCTGCAAGAGATATGCACGACACCTTTTATCTTGATAGAAATAAAAAAACACTATTAAGAACTCACACTTCCCCTGTTCAAATTAGAACTATGCTAAATGGTAAGCCACCATTTAAAATTATTGTGCCTGGCAGAACCTACAGATGTGACAGCGATCAAACCCATGCACCGATGTTTCATCAATTAGAGGGTTTACACATAGATAAAAATATAACTATGGGCCATCTTAAGGGATGTCTAAATTACTTCATAAGAGAGTTTTTTGAAGTTAGAAAAATTAAAATGAGGTTTAGACCAAGTCATTTTCCATTTACAGAACCATCTGCAGAGGTGGACATTGGTTACAGAATTGAGAACGGTAAAATTGTTATCGGCGAGGGAGATAAATGGTTGGAAATCCTAGGTTGTGGAATGGTTCACCCCAATGTTTTAAAAAATACTAAAGTAGACCCTAAAAAATATCAGGGATTTGCTTTTGGGATGGGCATAGATCGTCTAGCAATGTTAAAATATGGAATAAATGATTTAAGAGCGTTTTTTGAAACCGATTACAGATGGCTGAATCATTTTGGTTTTGATCCCCTGGATGTTCCAACTAATTATAGAGGATTGAGCAGATGATCCTAACATTGTCTTGGTTAAAAAATCATTTAAATACTAAAGCTAGCATAAATGAAATAATTGAAAAATTAACAAATATTGGATTAGAAGTTGAAGATATTAAAGAAGGCTCTGGTAAATTGTCAGAATTCAAGATTGCTAAAATATTAAAAACCGAAAAGCACCCTAATGCTGATAAGTTAAAGCTTTGTGATGTGACTACAGGTGGATCTTCTGTTGTTAAAGTTGTCTGTGGCGCAGATAATGCAAGAGATGGTTTGGTTACAGTTTATGCTCCTCCTGGAGCTACAATACCAAAATCAAAAATGAAATTAAAAATAGCTAAAATTAGAGGAGTAGAGTCCAAAGGGATGCTTTGTTCTGAGAGTGAACTTAATTTATCAGAGGATAGTGCTGGGATTATAGAGCTCAAAAATATGTCTGACAAAATTGGTAAAAGTTTTTTTAAAAGCTCTAGTGAAAAAGTTATTGATTTATCCATAACACCTAATCGCCCTGATTGTTTAGGAATTAGAGGAATAGCTCGAGATTTAGCAGCTGCTGGGTTAGGAAAATTATTAGATCTTAAAAAAAGTAAGATTAATCAAAAAAAAAGTCAGAAAATCAAAATTTCAATAACTAAAGATAAAAATCAGGGCTGCCTTGCATTTGGCAGTTGTTTAATTACAGGAATAAAAAATCAAGAAAGTCCTAAGTGGTTAAAAGATAAGATTAATTCTTTAGGTCTGAAACCTATTTCAGCAGTAGTAGATATTACAAATTACGTTATGTTTGATTTAAATAGGCCTTTACACGCTTATGATGCTGATAAGATTAATAAAGAAATTATTGTTAGAAACTCTAAAAAGGGTGAAAGTTTTACAGCTCTTGATGATAAAAAATATACTCTTCAAAAAGATATGTGTGTTATAGCTGATAAAAGTGGTGTTCTTGGTTTAGGAGGTGTTATTGGCGGAACAAGATCTGGAACAGAAATAGACACGCAAAATATTTTATTAGAGTCAGCTTATTTTCTTCCATCATCAATAAGAAAAACTTCAAAACAGCTAGGTCTCGAAACTGATGCAAAATATAGGTTTGAGAGAGGAATAGATCCTAATTCAATGATTGATGGCTTGAAAATCGCAACTGATTTAATTTTAAAAATCTGCGGGGGTGAGGCAAGTAAGTTCAATATTACAGGAAAAAAAGAGTATAAAAATAAATTGATTGATCTTGAGGTAGAAAAATTTAAAAAAATAATAGGTTTTGCAATAACAGAGAGTGAAATAAAAAAAATATTAAATTCTCTTGGGTTTTCAACTAAATCTGGAAAAAAAATTCTTAAAGTTCTTGTTCCAACATGGCGACCAGACGTAAATCAGGAAATAGATTTAATAGAGGAACTAATTAGAATAAAGGGATTTGATAAGATTAATCTTATAGAACCTGAAAAAATTAGAAATAAAGAAACACTTAACTTCCAACAGAAATTATTTCACCTTGGTCAAAGATCTATCTCCAACAAAGGCTATTACGAAGCTGTTACTTGGTCATTTACAGATCAAAAAATCGACAATTTAATTAACGACAGCAAGGATTCAATTTCTATAATTAATCCAATTTCTAACGATTTAAATGTATTAAGAAAATCGATATTTTCAAATTTACTTTTTTATTTAAAGAAAAACCATGACAGAGGTTTTCAAGATATTTCTTTATTTGAAATAGGACCAGTTTTTTATGGAAAAAAACCTGGGGAACAGCAAACTGTAATAGGAGCAGTTAAATCTGGACAAATAAATAAAAAAAGTTGGTCTGAAAGAACTAGAAATGTAGATATTTTTGATATGAAAACGGATGTAATAAAAACTTTAATTGAAATGGGAATAGATGAAGATAATTTGACAATTAGCGATAAATCGAAAAATTGCTACCACCCTGGAAGATCAGGTTCAGTGAACTTCAAAACAAATAATGGTATATTGCTTGCTCAATTTGGAGAAATTCATCCATCAATTATTTCTAAATTAGATTACAAAGAAAAAAATATTTATGGATTTGAAATTTTTTTAGATAATATTCCTAAGCCAAATAAAAAGCTGAGAGTCTTAAAAGAAAACTTTAAATTCTCTGACTTCCAAATATCTGAGAGAGATTTTGCTTTTGTAATTGATAAAAATTATCAAGTAGGTAGGTTGAATAAGGTTATCAAAGATTTAGATAGAAACATTAGATCAGTAAACATATTTGATGTTTTTGAAGGTGGAAATTTACCACCTGATAAAAAATCTATAGCAATTAATGTTTCATTACAAGCTGAGGACAGGACGCTTTCTGATAATGACTTAAATCAAATTAGTGAAAAAATCATAAAAGAAGTAGAAAATAAAACTGGCGGGAATATCAGATCATAATGTCAGACATAGATAGAATTCGTAATTTTTCAATAATTGCGCATATTGATCATGGCAAATCAACTATTGCGGATAGAATAATCCACAAATGTGGTGGTTTAACAGATCGCGAAATGAAACAACAAGTTCTCGATTCAATGGATATTGAAAGAGAGAGAGGAATTACAATTAAAGCTCAAACAGTAAAATTAAAATACAAGTCAAAAGATGGAAAAGAATATACGTTGAATATAATTGATACACCTGGACACGTCGACTTTGGTTATGAAGTTAGCCGTTCTCTCTCTGCTTGTGAAGGATCTTTATTAATAGTTGATAGTACACAAGGAGTTGAGGCTCAAACTCTTGCTAATGTTTACCAAGCCCTAGAAATAAATCATGAAGTAATTCCAATTTTAAACAAAATTGACTTACCAGCTTCAGATATTGAAAAAACAAAAAAGGAAATCGAAGATGTTGTTGGAATCGATACTTCTAATGCTATTCCTTGCTCAGGAAAAACTGGTGAGGGCATAGACGACATTCTTGAAGCAATAATTAATAATCTTCCATCTCCTAAAGGAAAAAAAGACGAAAAACTAAAATGTTTGTTGGTAGATAGTTGGTATGACAGTTACTTAGGAGTAGTAATTTTAGTAAGAGTTATCGATGGCAAAATTAAAAAAAACATGAAAATAAAACTACTTTCAAATAACAAAGAATATATTATTGAAAAAGTAGGTGTTTTTACTCCTAAACCTGTAGATATTAATGAATTAAATTCAGGTGAAATTGGATTTATAATTACAGGTATAAAATCACTATCAGAAACAAAAGTGGGCGATACGATATGTGATGCTTTAAACCCGATTATTAACCCTCTACCAGGCTTTAAACCAAGCAAACCAGTTGTTTTCTGCGGGCTTTTTCCTGTAGACAGCTCAGAGTTTCAAAAACTTAAAGATGGTTTGGCAAAACTCAAGCTTAATGATGCAAGCTTTTCTTTTGAGCCAGAGTCCTCAAGTGCGCTTGGACTTGGTTTTAGATGTGGGTTTTTAGGCTTACTTCATCTTGAAATTATCACTGAAAGATTAGAGAGAGAATTCGACGTTAATTTGATTACAACAACTCCTGGTGTAATTTATAAAGTACATAAACAAAAAGGTGAAATTATTGACTTACAAAATCCCACTAATATGCCTGATCCTTCCCAGATAGAAAAGATTGAAGAACCATGGATTAAATCTACAATTATAACTCCAGATGAATATTTAGGATCAATAATAAAAATATGCCAAGATAAGAGAGGTATACAAACTAATTTAAGTTACTCTGGAAAGAGAGCAGTTTTATCATATGACCTTCCGTTGAACGAAGTAGTTTTTGATTTTAATGACAGATTAAAATCAGTGTCGAGCGGATATGCTAGCTTTGATTATGAAATATCTGGATACAGAGAGGGAGCATTAGTTAAGCTAGGAATACTTGTAAATGGAGAACCCGTAGATGCTTTAGCAATGATTATACATAAAGAATTTGCACAAAAAACAGGTCGTCAGGTTTGTGAAAAATTAAAAGATCTAATACCAAGACATAATTTTATGATACCTGTGCAAGCAGCTATTGGAGGTAAAATAATAGCAAGAGAATCTATCAAAGGATTTAAAAAAGACGTTCTAACAAAAATCCATGGTGGAGGAGCTATGGACAGAAAAAGAAAATTATTAGAAAAACAAAAAAAAGGTAAAGCAAGATCCAAACAATTTGGTAAAGTTGAAATTCCTCAAGAGGCATTTATAGGTGTTCTAAAAATTAATAAGGAAACATGAAAAAAACTTTATATGTGATCTCAAATGAAAAAATTTTTAAAAAAAAAGAATTTTTTTTCTGTGATAATTTAGACATGAAAACTACTCCAGAGGGTTTAAACAAAGAATTTAAAGTAAAAATTATAGCTAGAAAAAGTGAAATTAATAGACGTCAAAATATAAACTTAGAAAATATTAGAGTCTTCTCAAATATTTTTTCTTATCTTTATGAAGTAATAAAATCTTCAAAAGATAATGATTCTAAGTTTCTGTTAATTTCTTTAACGCCTTATACTTTCCTAGCAAGTATTCTTTTAAAATTTTTGGGAAAAAAACCATTTCTTTATTTAAGAAGTAATGGATATGATGAGTATAAAATTATTTTAGGATCTACCGGAAAATTTATTTATCATTTAATGTTTATTATTGCTGTGACAATTACCACTTTAGTTAGTTGTAGAAAGCACATTTTAATGGGTAAAAAGGGGTATGTTGTTTCACCTTCACAGCTTGACCAATCATGGCATGAAAACCATATTGTTCCTACAACTGACAAGATAAAATTAATATATGTAGGAAGAATTAAAAAAGAAAAAGGGATTTTTTCTTTATTAAACTTAATTAAAAATCAACCTGAAATAAATTTAACTATAGTTGGAGCAAGTGAGGAAGACGCAAAAGTAATTAATCAACAAAATGTAAATATTATAAAAATTGTTGAAGATAAAAAAAAATTAATTGGTCTTTATGATCAAAATAACATTTTAATTTTACCTTCTTATACAGAGGGTTATCCAATGGTAATTCTAGAGTCCTTATCAAGATTAAGACCTGTAATTGTCTTTAAAGAAATTGATCACGTAATAAATGGAAGAAAAGGAATATTTATATCAAATAGAAATTCTCATGATCTTTTAGAAAAAATAAATTATATAATTAGCAACTATAGATCTATACAAGATAGCATGAAATCAAATAAGCTTCCAAACAATGAGTCTTTCATAAAAAATATGGAAGAAATAATGTCTTAAATAATAAAGTTTAATAAAGAATTGAAATAATTAAGGGTATTAGTTAATAATCCATTATGAAAAAAAAAGATAACAATAAAAGTTTTGGAATACTTTTCTTTATTGTTTTTTTATTAATAGCTGTTTGGCCTGTAATAGATTCTGGTTCTATAAGAGTTTGGGCATTGGTTGTATCGATATTATTTTTTTTACTAGGTCTAATAAATTCTAAAATTCTTACTCCACTTAAACATGGGTGGATAAAGCTTGGTGAAATCTTAGGTAAGGTGATAGCACCTATAGTAATGGGATTTATTTATTTTATCATTATAACTCCAATTGGAATTTTTATGCGTCTCCTAGGTAAAGATTTACTAAATATTAAGTATAACAAAAATAAATCCTATTGGCTTAAAAGAACTAAGAACGTAGATACAATGAAAAGGCAATTTTAAATGTTAAGTTTCTTAAAAGAGTTTTACTCCTTTTTAAAAGAAAGAAAAAAATATTGGTTATTACCTATAATCATAGTTTTAGCATTATTTGGAGCATTAATTGTTTTAAGCCAAGGATCAGTAGTAGCTCCATTTATTTACACAATTTTTTAGCAAGTAAATATTTTGAAGTTTGGAGATAATATTAAATATGAAATCAATTTTAGGCATATCTGCGTTTTATCACGATAGTGCAGCAACACTTTTATTAGACGGCAAAATTGTAGCTGCAGCTCAAGAGGAAAGATTTACAAGAAAAAAACATGATGCAAGTTATCCATATAATTCTATCAATTATGTATTGAACGAGGCAAATTTGGAATTAAGTCAAATTGATCAGATAGTATTTTATGAAAAGCCATTTTTAAAGTTTGAAAGATTACTTGAAACATATTTAGCTTTTGCACCTAAGGGATTTACGTCGTTTCTAATGTCGATGCCTGTTTGGTTAAGAGAGAAGCTCTTTCAAAAAAAATTTATTTTTGATCAACTAAAAAGAAATGATAAAAAATTTAATGATATTGAAAAAATAAGTTTTTCAGAACATCACTTTAGTCATGCTGCTAGCGCTTATTATCCATCCCCTTTTAACGAAGCGGTTATTTTAACTTTAGATGGTGTTGGTGAATGGGCTACATCCACACTAGCAATAGGTAAAGATAATAAAATATCAATGATTAAAGAGATTTATTTTCCACATTCGATAGGATTATTATACTCTGCATTTACATATTATACAGGCTTTAAAGTAAATAGCGGTGAATATAAAGTCATGGGTCTAGCCCCGTATGGAAATCCTAAGTATACCCAAATTATCTTAAAAGAGTTGATTGATGTTAAAGAAGACGGGTCATTTAGATTAAACATGAAATATTTTAATTTTGCTACAGGGTTGACCATGACAAATGACAAATTCTCAAAATTATTTGGGCAAAAGGTGAGAGATCCCAAAAAAGAATTACTTACGCAATTTCATATGGATATTGCATCTTCAATTCAAGATGTAATTGAAATTATTGTTTTAAAATTAGTAAAAAATATCCAAAAAGAGACAAAAATAAAAAATTTATGTTTGGCTGGAGGTGTAGCTTTGAACTGCGTAGCTAATGGAAAAATTGTAAAAGATAAAATTTTTGATAATGTTTGGATACAGCCTGCTTCTGGTGATGCAGGAGGTTCTTTGGGAGCAGCCATGGCTTTTTGGCATCAAGAATTATCGAAACCTAGACTTATCAATAAACTTCACGATAGTATGAATGGTTCTTACCTAGGGCCTAAGTTTGAGGAAAAAGTAATTGAAAAAAGCTTAACTGAATTAGGCGCAAAGTTCATAAAATTTGAGAGCGAAAATCTTACAGAAAAAATTGCGCATGAACTAAATAATGGAAAAATTGTGGGCTGGTTTCAAGGAAGAATGGAGTTTGGACCAAGAGCTTTAGGTTGTCGTTCTATTATTGCTGACCCTAGGTCTGAAAAAATGCAAAAAGATTTAAATTTGAAGATAAAATTTAGAGAGAGTTTCAGACCATTTGCACCTTCAATACTTAGAGAAGATTTAAATGATTGGTTTGAATTAAATTGTGACAGCCCGTACATGTTATTAGTTGCAAATGTGAAGGAAAATATTCAAGTAAAAGAGACAGAAAATAATAAAAAATTATTCGGTATAGATAGACTTAATTTAAAAAGATCGTCTATTCCAGCCGTAACTCACGTAGATTATTCAGCAAGGATTCAAACTGTTCACAAAGAAACTAATCCAAGATATTACGATTTATTGGAAAAATTCAAAAAACTTACAAATTGTCCTGTGCTTGTAAACACATCTTTTAATATAAGAGGTGAGCCAATAGTCTGTTCAGTTGAAGATGCATTTAAATGTTTTATGGGAACAGAATTGGATATATTGGTATGTGAAAACTTCATTTTACAAAAACAGGATCAAGACAAAAAACTTTTTAAAGACTATAAAAGTCAAATTGAACTAGATTAAATAGATGAGCAATTTAAAAAAGACTCTTTTTTTTATTCTATCTAATGTTTTTTTATTTTTCTTAATAGAAATTATTTTTACATTATTCTTTGTTTTCCATAAATCTAATTACTACGGACCCTTTGCAAGATTATTTCTTACAGAAAAGAATATTCCTGGTAAAACAATTAAGTACGATGTTCAATATAGTAAAAAAACAGGTATGCTCATGCCTGGCGAATACTATTATAATGACATCTTATACAAGGTAAACAAATTTGGATTCATAGGTGAAGAAGTTGATATAGAAAATAAAACTGGTTGTAGGGTGGTTGCGTTAGGTGGTTCAACTACTGCTGGTGTTGAAACTGAAAGTCCCTACCCAAAAATCTTGGAAAACTTATTAAATCAAAATCAATTAAATTGTGAGGTATTAAACTTTGGATTTTCTGGGAAAGGATTAAATTTTTTAGAAAAAATTTTAGTAAACGAAGTTTTAAAATTTAACCCAAATATTGTTTTGCTTACAAGTAATAGAAATTCCATAATGTATAATTCTTATATTACAAGTTCTGTAGCAACTGATATTATAAGTAACAAGTTTCAATTAATGTTATATGAGATTAAAAACTTTTTGTTTTTAGAAGTAATGAGTTATAGATTTATTAATTTAGCTTATAATAAATCAGTCAGCTTACTTTTAGATAATGAAAACAAGATTATAAGTCCTTTTGATCCCACACATTTCCACTCTAAAAAATATTTTCAAAATGGGTATAAAGATCAAATTCTAAGAATCAATAGTTATGCTGAAAAGAAAGGTATAAAACTTGTATTAATAAAACAAGCTTATTTTATTAATCCCAATTTACAGGCTGAAATTAATTTACTCTCTAAGGAGGAAATTATTGAAAAATTAATTAACTATAATACAGAAATAAATTACCCTTCGAATGTGGATCTATTTTGGATTTATACAAATGCAATTATGAATAAGAATTTAGATGAAATTAATTCTAATAATATAATTGTAGTTGATCCAACTCCATTGTTATACGCAAAAAATAAAAAAGATTTTTTTCAAAAAGATGGTCTACATCTAATTGAAAATGGAAATAAGATAATCGCAGAGGAAATTTTTAAAAATTTAACTTTACATGGATTGATAAAACAATAAATGGAGAGGTGGCCGAGTGGTTGAAGGCGCACGCTTGGAAAGCGTGTAAACGGGAAACCGTTTCGAGGGTTCGAATCCCTCTCTCTCCGCCATTTTAAGCAATCTCAATTGCCACATTTTTATGATAAATTAAACGAATCAAAAGGAGGATAATGAGCGGATTTGAAATTTTTTTAGTTGTTTTTGTTTTATACGCAATAACTTCATAATAAAACTTAATAAAAAATTAGTGCTATTTTTTATATAAGGCTTTTTGCAACCTCATTATCCACAATCAACTAAAAAAAGTCTTAAATTTTTCAATCGAATCTTTTATAGTTTTTATAAGGGCAGCCGAGGGAGACTAAGGCTGCCTTTGCTTTTTAAGGTCTTTTAATTCCAATTATTTTTAAATTAGCGGTAAGTTTAATTCTTTCAATTGTCTGGTTTATTCCCATTATAACTGTTTTTTTCATAGGCCCATAAGCATGAATAAGTTTTTTCTTTGTAAGAGCGATTGCAACGTGACCTTTCCAAAAAATAAGATCATTCTTTTTAATTTTTTTTAAATCAATACTTTTCTTAAAAAATTTTACCTGATCTTTAGCATCCCTTGGACAATATCTTTTATTAAAATTTAAAAAAACCTGCACTAACGCTGAACAGTCAATACCTTTAAAGGATTTTCCTCCCCATTTATATTTTATATTTTTAAAAATGCCAATTTTTTTAAATGGGTTTTTTTCTTTATACGGAAAAGGTTTTACATCTTTATTTTTTATCCAACCCTTTTCAAATTTTAAAAATTTAGCTCTTTTCCCTAAAGCTTTAATTTTTGAACCAAAAGTCAATGTGCCAATTTTATTTTGATTATTTGGAAACTTATAAATTTTTGCTTTTAAAATAGCTACTTTATGAGATGGTATGGAATAACGTGTAAATTTTTTGTTCAAAATATAACCTTTATAATTATCCTCTTTAATTTTTATCTTGAGCCATTTTTTTGTTTTTTTTAATAATGAAAAACCGTCTCCATAAATCATTTGTGTTACAATTTCAGACTTAATGGAGGGTTTTTTGTAGAGATTGATGACAGAAAAGTTATTTGTAAAATATTTAGTCATTTAATTTAAGTTTATCTTTAATCATGTAGAGAAATATAAGTGACGGTATAACCATCACTGCTGTAAGTATAAAAAATATACCCCAATCTCCATTTAACCAATCAACTAAAGATCCAGATGAGGCTGCCAAAGTAGTTCGACCTGCAGTTCCAATAGATGCGAGAAGTGCATATTGAGTTGCTGTATATGTTCTATCAACAAGCATAGAAATGAAGGCAACAAAAGCTACTGTTGCAAAAGCTGCAGCCATATCATCAAATATTACTGCAATTGCAAATAACAATTCAGATTTTCCTGACCAAGCCAATAAAGAAAATAATAGATTTGTTGAAGCCATCAATATTCCTGACAAAAACATTGCTCTTATTACCCCAGAGCGAATAGCAAATAAACCTCCTAGCAAAGTAAAAATTACTGTAGTTAACCAACCAAGTCCTTTTGAGTAAAGTGCGATATCAGACTTAGTGAAACCAATTTCTTTATAAAAAATAACCGACATTCTTCCTAAAAAAGCTTCCCCGATCTTAAATAGAAAGACAAAACCTAAAATTGCTAAAGCTATATTAAAACCATTTTTCCTAAAAAAACTAATTACAGGACCTATTACAGTTCCCGTTAACCATGCAACAATTTTTGTTATTATATTTGAAGACCCTAGCTTATCTTCAATCATTTTATCAGTTAATTTTTGATTTGCTGTTCTATCGGTTGGCTGTGGTTCATTTACAAACAATAAGCCGATATTACAAATAATAATTATAATACCTAAAACTAAAAAAGTTGTTTGCCAGTAATTTTCAAAACCAGCTAGTTCAAAATATTCAGCTGTGTTAAGTGCCACAACACCACCTAACTTATATCCTGTCCACCAACCAACAACTGCCATAGCTGCACCTGCTTGCATTGATTTACCCTCATGTTCTCCAATTTGTTCTATTCTTAAAGCATCAACAGTGATATCCTGAGTTGCAGACGCGATCGCAATAATTAAACCTACGCTTATTACTAAAGTCAAATTTGTAGATGGACTTAATAAACTCCAAAAAATAAGACTTATTAAAATTAAAGTTTGCATAGATATAATCCATCCACGTCTATGACCTACCTTTTCTGTTAGCCAAGGAATTTTAATTCGATCTATAATTGGTGCCCAAAGATAATTAAAAGCATATACAGCAAATATCAAACCGGCCCAACCTATAGTGCTTCTACTTAAACCGTCTTCTTTTAACCAAAGACTAAGACTGCTTCCAATAATAACCCAAGGAAAACCGCTTATAGCTCCAAGCAACAAAATTTTGATCATTCTTTGATCAAAATAAACAGAGAAAGTTTCTGACAAGGTTTGTTTTTTATATATCTCCATAAACTAATTTCTCCAGAAAGACGGAAAAAATAATACTAAAATAGCAAATAATTCCAATCTACCTAATAACATTCCAAAAGATAAAATCCACTTTGAAATATCAGGAATATTTTTATAATTACCATCTGGACCTATCATGTCACCCAAACCTGGTCCAACATTTGAAATTGCGCTTGCTGCACCAGAAATAGCAGTCAAGAAATCTAACCCCGATAATGACAACATCAAAGCTAATATTAAAAATATTAATAAAAAAGAAAAAATAAAAGTTATTACTGATTTCATAAAATCATCTGAAATTTTTTGATTATTGTATTTTATTATAATTACACTATTCGGTGAAATAAGTTTTTTAATTTGGTTTTTTAAAAACACTAATAACATCTGAAGTCTAAATATTTTTATTCCACATGCTGTTGAGCCAGCACATCCTCCAATAAACATTAAAAATAAAAAAAATATTAATGAGAACTTTCCCCATAGACCAAAATCATCAGTTACATACCCCGTCCCCGATAAAATAGAGATAACATTAAAAAATGAAATTCTGAAATTGTCTATTATCGATGTTTCATCGCTTATTATAAAAAGATAAACAAACATAATTAAAATTGAAAAACATAAAATATTAATTAATCCTTTTATTTGAATATCATGTAAAAAAATTTTTCTATTTCCCTTAATAAATTTTAGATAAGTTATAAATGGTATACTTCCTAAAATTATAAATATACTCGCAACTATCTCAATGTGAGAACTTCCAAAAAAACCAATAGATTCATTGTGAGTAGAAAAACCTCCTGTAGCTAGCGTTGTCATGGAGTGTGCTATGCTGTCAAAGATTGACATACCAAAAAACCAATAAAAAAAAGCACATAGCGAGGTTAAAACTAGATAAGTTAATATAAGTATTGTTGCCACTTCTAAAGTTCTTGGAAGAATTTTTTCAGTAGAAAGAGGTCCTTCCATTTTAAAAAGTTGCATACCTCCTACCTTTAACAAAGGAAGAATTGTAATTGCCATTACTATTATTCCAATTCCACCCAACCACTGCATAATAGCTCTCCACAATAAAATACTTTTCGGTGTATCATCTAAATTAGTTATAACAGTTGCTCCAGTTGTCGTTATACCTGACATACTTTCAAAAAACGCCTCGCTAATAGAAAATGAAATAGGTGATAATAAAAAAGGCAAACTCCCGAATACTGCAATAAGAAGCCAAGCCAAAGCTGAAAATAAAAAAGTTTGTTGTAAATTTAGTTTAAATTGTTCTTCTAAATTAGAAAGAATAAATAAAATACCGATAAAAATAGTGATGAATGATGCCCCTATAAAACTGTGGCTATTTTCCATTTGAAAGACCTGTACAGCGTAAGGGATTAACATAGAAGTTCCAAGAATAGTCAGCAAAACGCCTATTAAGAAAAAAACTGTTTTATTTGATGACATTAATTTGAGACTATTTAAATACCAAAAAAATTCAACTGTATTTAATTAATTAAAAACTGTATTTTATAAAGAAAATTTTATAAACCTCTATTATGCTAGACAATAATGCTATTCAATCTTCCTCTGCTTGGCCTTTTGTAGAAATTAGAAAGTTGCTTAAAGAGAGAAAAGACTTAATAAAAGCCAAAAAAAAAATTATTTTTCAAACGGGATATGGACCAAGTGGTTTACCTCATATTGGAACTTTCGGTGAAGTTTCTCGAACAACTATGATGATAAATGCTTTACGGCATGTTGAAAAGATAAGCACTGAATTAATTACTTTTTCTGATGATATGGATGGTTTAAGAAAAGTACCAGAAAATATCCCAAATGATGAAATTTTAAAAAACAATATTGGTAAACCACTTACCGCTATTCCTGACCCATTTGGAAAATTTAAAAGTTTCGCTGAACATAATAATACTATGTTAAAAGAATTTTTAAAAAAATTTAATTTTGAATTTTCCTTTAAAAGCTCAACTGAAAATTATAAAAATGGTACTTTTAATGAATCTCTTAAGAGGGTAGCAGAAAAATACGATGAAATAATGAATATTATTTTGCCTACGCTAAGATCTGAAAGAAGAAAGACTTATTGTCCATTTTTACCATTGTGCCCAGATACTGGCAAAGTTTTGGAAATTCCTTTATCAAATTTAGACAAAAAAACTGGCAAAATTATTTTTAATAACGAAGGTAAAAAAATCGAAACAAGCATCTATGATGGAAATTGTAAATTACAATGGAAAGTTGATTGGGCAATGAGATGGTTTACTTTTGATGTAGATTTTGAAATGTATGGGAAAGATCTTACAGAGAGCGCAATACTATCAAGCAAAATTTGTAAAATTTTGGGAAAAAAACCACCCGGAGGTTTTGCTTATGAACTTTTTTTAGATGAAAAGGGAGAAAAAATTTCTAAATCTAAAGGAAATGGTATCACTATAGAGGAGTGGTTAAATTATGCATCCCCTGAAAGTCTTTCGTTATATATGTATCAAAATCCCAAGAGAGCAAAAAAACTTTACTCAGATGTTGTACCAAAAGCTGTCGATGAATATCTATCACTTATAGAAAAATTTCCTGAACAAAAAGAGAAAGACCAACTATCAAATCCTGTTTGGCATATTCATAATGGCAAACCACCTAAAGAGAATATAGTAATGTCTTTTTCTATGCTGTTGAATCTAGTAGGCTCAAGCAATACAGATGACAAAAAAATTTTATGGAAATTTATAAATAGGTTTCACAAAAATGCTAAACCAGAAAATAGTCCAATACTTGATAATCTTACAGAAAATGCTATAAAATTTTTTAAGGATAAGTTAAAACCAAATAAAATTTACAAAAAACCCAATGATCAGGAAAAAAAGGCTTTAGCAAGTCTTGCGGATAAAATTGGGAATATTAATGAAAATATGCCGCCAGAAGAAATCCAAACCATTGTGTATTCAGTCGGCAAAGAAAATGGATATGAAAAAAATCTTAGAGATTGGTTCAAGTTAATTTATCAAGTTTTATTTGGTGATATAGATGGACCAAGAATGGGATTTTTTGTTAGCTTTTTTGGTGTGAAAGAAACTACAAAACTGATAAAAGATAAAATTAATTAAATGTTTTCACTATTAAAGCCATTTATTTTTAAAATAGATCCGGAAATGGCACATGATTTAGCAATTAAATCTTTAAAGTACAATTTTTTGCCAGAAGAACTATTTACAGTTGAAAATGAGTCAATCTTAGAGTCGAAAATATTTGATACAAAAATAAAAAATCCAATAGGCCTTGCCGCTGGTTTTGACAAAAGTGCAGAGGTTTACAATTCATTATTCAAATTTGGTTTTGGATTTGTTGAAGTTGGAACAATCACACCAAAAGAACAGTTAGGTAATCCAAAACCTAGAGTATTTAGACTCGAAGATGACCGAGCCTTAATAAATAGATTAGGATTTAATAATGACGGTCTAGAAAAAGTTACCCAAAGACTTCAAAAAAATTCCCCAACAAACTTTTTAGGTATAAATATTGGACCTAATAGGGATAGTAATAATAAAACTGAAGATTATTTAAAGTGCATTAAAGAAATTTATAATTTCGCAAACTATATAACCATCAATATTTCTTCTCCAAACACTCCTGGATTGAGAGATTTTCACAACAAAAATACTTTAAAACAACTTTTAAAAAACATTACTGAATTTACAAAAAAAAATAGAATACAAAAACCTTTGGTACTAAAAATCTCTCCTGACATAGCTTTTAATGAAATAGGTAATATAATTGAGTTAGTAAAAGCATTTAATATAAGTGGTATTATTATTTCAAATACAACAGATAAAAATAGAGAAAATTTGACTGGAAAATTTAAAAATGAGCCTGGTGGTTTATCTGGAGAGCCATTAGCAAAAATTTCAAACGATTTAATAAAAAAATTTTTTAAAGAGATTAAAGGTGAAGTAACAATTATTGGAGTCGGAGGTGTCAACTCTGGTTTGACTGCTTATGAAAAAATAAAAGCAGGAGCTAGTTTGCTACAGCTTTACACAGGAATGGTATATGAGGGACCTGGAATAGTAAAAAAGATTAAAAGTGAATTAATTGACATATTAAAAAAAGAAAAAATTAAAAATGTTAGTGAAATTGTTGGTGTAGGTTCATAATTAACTCTTGACCAAATTAAAGCTTACAACTATACCATTCAATATTATGACAAAAAAATGCGAGCTTACCGGAGTTTTACCTTTAAAAGGACACAACGTAAGTCATGCAAATAACAAAACAAAAAGACGTTTTTTACCAAATCTTAAAAAGATTTCTTTCAAAAGCGAAGTCCTTAAGAGAAACATCAGACTAAATGTGAGTAACGCAGCTTTGAGAACAGTTGACTTCAAAGGGGGCCTAGATAAATTTTTAAAAACAGCAAAAAGAAAAAATTTATCTAGAAGGGTACAAAAATTGAAATTTTCTATAACTTCTCAAAAATAGTTATAATGTTGACTACCACCCAAAAAAAATTATTCTTTATATTATCCTTTTTCATGGGATTTATAGTAATAACATCAAATTACCTTGTTCAATTTCCTGTAAAATTTTATGAATTAGAAAATCTTCTCACCTACGGAGCGTTTAGTTATCCAATTACATTTTTAATTACTGATTTAGCTAATAGAGCATTTGGAAAAAAAACTGCAAGATACGTTGTTCTGATAGGTTTCTTTATAGGAATAATTTTAACATTATTTGTCTCAACAAATTTTGACGATCTAATATCTATTAGAATAGCCGTAGGCTCAGCCACAGCATTTATCATAGCTCAAAATTTAGATGTAAATATATTCGATATCTTGAGAAAGAAAACCTGGTATATAGCTCCACTAGTATCCTCAAGCTTGGGTTCTATAATTGATACTTTTCTATTTTTTACAATAGCATTTTATAATACAGGTATACCTTGGTTTACTTTAGCCTTAGGAGATCTTGCAGTTAAACTTACAGTAGCATTGATAATGTTAATACCTTTTAGGTTATTGATAAGTAAAATTAATGATTTTGCAGATTTAAAAATTAAAAAATTAAATTATTAATTCAAGACTCTTTTGTCGTCTTTAAATAAGTCAGTTAATTGATTTATCATTACGTCCCCTAAATCTTGAACATCTGTAATTTTAACGGCTTTCTTGTAATATCTTGTAACGTCATGCCCTATGCCGATAGCTAAAAGTTCGACATTGGATTTATTTTCAATCCACTGAACTGTATTTTTTAAATTAGCTTCTAAAAAATCACTTGAATTAGTAGATAAAGTAGAATCATCTACTGGAGCACCGTCTGATATTACCATTAAAATTTTTCTTTCTTCTTTTCTTTTTGACATTTTTTCAAAAGCCCATTTTAAAGCTTCACCGTCAATGTTTTCTTTAAGTAAACCCTCTTTTAACATTAAACCCATGTTTTTTTTTGCCAACCTCCAAGGTGTGTCAGCGGACTTATAAATAATGTGTCTGAGGTCGTTTAGTCTTCCCGGAAATTTTGGTTTGTCATTTTTCATCCATAATTCTCTACTGGAGCCACCTTTCCAATGTTTTGTGGTAAATCCTAGAATTTCTACTTTTACTGAACATCTCTCCAATGTCCTAGATAAAATATCCGCACAAATTGCAGCAACTGAAATCGGTTTACCTCTCATGGAACCCGAGTTATCTATAAGAATGGTTACTAAAGTGTCCTTGAATTCTGTCTCTTTCTCCTTTTTAAATGATAAAGAGTTCAAGGGATCTATGATAATTCTAGATAGTTTTGAAGTATCTAGCGTTCCTTCTTCCAGATCAAAATCCCAAGATCGATTTTGTTTAGCCAATAATTTTCTTTGTAATTTATTAGCAAGTTTAGAAATAAAACTCTTTAATTGTAATAACTGTTGATCTAAATTTTGTCTTAATCTGAAAAGCTCCTCTTCACTCTCAAGATCCTCCGCAACTATTATTTCGTCGAATTCTCTTGTGTAAAATCTGTACTTTTGATCCCCATAATTATTATTTGGCCTCGAACTTCTTTCAGAGTTATTAGAGGTATCTTCAATTTCAATTTCACTTGAATCTTTATTATTTTCATCAGCTATATTATCTAATTCTGGTATACTTGCGTCTATTGCCATTTCTTGATTCTCATCAAATTTAGACTCTTTTTTTTGGTTAGCATCATCTTTATTACTTACCTCTTTGTTATTATCCTCCTCTTTTTTGTTATCCATTTCCTCATAATCAGAAGTTTCTTCAATATCTAATTTCTGGATTATTTCAGATATCGCTGCGTTAAAAATGTCCTGTTTATTTACATTTTGTTTAATCTCATTAATTTTGGTTTTAAAAACTTTATCAAAATTCTTTTTAAATTTTGTCGAAATTTTCTCTAGTTTGTTATTTTCATTTAATTCAAAAAATTCTTTTCTTAAGTAATTTTCAAATGCAACATAAATATCATCCTGCTTAATCTGAGAAGGTTTATTATTAGAGTAATAATTCATTAAGTTTTCTTTAATTCCTTTATATTCTTGAATTCCAAGAGACTCATATCTAATTTTTTCTGCTATCTCATATAATTTTTTAGCTTTAGAGCCTGTAGGCTCAAAACTCTTAAGAATCTTTTTATTACTATATTTAAATTTGAGAGACTCCGAGTCGGCTATAGCTCTTGTAATATCAAAATTTATTTTATTTTGAAATTCATTTATCTCAGGCAGCTTTAATTTATTATTTTCACTTATAACATCTTGGCCACCAAAACTTATTTCAATATCTTCGTTATTCGAAATTGACTTAATTGTAGACTTAATTGCAGTTTTAAAACTTTCTAGTATTTCTTCTTTTTTTTGCACTTTATATTTGAACGTTAATTGAGGACTCGGGTAATTCTTCTCCAAAACATCTTTGATAATACTCTGAAATTATTTTTTTTTCGATTTCATCGCACTTATTTAAAAATGTAACTCTAAAAGCGTAACCTTTATCTTTAAAAATACTTGTATTTTCTGCCCAGTGCATCACAGTCCTTGGACTCATTACCGTAGATATATCTCCAAGCATAAAACCTTTTCGAGTTAGGTCTGCAACTTTTATCATATTCAATATAATCTCTTTTCCTTCTTTGTTATTATATTTTTTATTTTTTGCTAAAATAATTTCTAATTCTTTATCACTCGAAAGATAATTTAAAGTTGAAACTATATTCCATCTGTCCATTTGACCTTGGTTAATTTGTTGGGTTCCATGGTAAAGTCCTGTAGTATCTCCTAAACCCACAGTGTTAGTTGTTGCAAACATTCTAAAAAAATCATGTTGCTCAAGAACTTTATTTTTGTCTAATAAAGTGAAATTTCCTTCATTCTCCAAAACTCGCTGGATAACAAACATTACGTCAGGTCTTCCCGCATCATACTCATCAAATACAAGAGCAACGGGGTTTTGGATAGACCAAGGCAAAATACCTTCTTTGAACTCCGTTACTTGTTTTCCGTCTTTCAAAACTATTGCATCTTTTCCAATTAAATCTATTCTACTAACATGACTATCTAAATTTACTCTAACACATGGCCAATTTAATCTTGCGGCTACCTGCTCAATATGAGTGGATTTTCCTGTTCCGTGATAACCTTGAATTAAAACTCTTTTATTAAAAGAAAATCCAGCTAAAATTGCTAATGTTGTATCTTTGTCAAATTTATAATCTGGATCAATTCGTGGGACATACTCATTTTTTTTTGAAAAACCATTGAGCTCCATATTGCTATCAAATCCAAAAGTTTGTTTTACAGAAATTTTTATATCTGGTTTGGCAATAAATTGTGATGCACTCATAGTTATTTCTTTCCTAAATTCATTTTTAATTGACTGTAAGCCAAAGTAATCTTTTTTAGCTTATCTTCATATTTTTTGCTACCCTGGTTTTTATCAGGATGATATTTCTTTACAAGATATTTAAATTTTTGTTGGATTTCTTGCCATTTTGCAGAATAATTTAATTCTAGAATATCAAACGCATCTTTTTCTTTTGAAGACAGACTGGATTTCTTAAAATCTTTAAAACTGGAAGTTTTAAAGATATTTAATTTATCTTCTAGCGCATTGTTCCATAATAAGTTAAAAAAATTTTCTGACGATCCAAAACTTTTAGTTGATTTATGCCAAGTCAAGTCTGATTTTAGAAAATACTCAATTTCTTGATTATTCATATTTTCAAAATAGTTCCAATTTTTATTAAAAATTTTTATATGCTTCAAACACAGCAATCTATATTTTCTCACATTATCTCTCTCTACTGGAGCTTTATAACTTCCTTGCTCTTTACAATTTTCCCAATCACAAATAATTTTCATAATTTAATTTTTTATATATAATGTATTATTTTATGAGTCCTTATATAAATCAAATTAAAGAAAAAATAAAAAATAAAATTGAATTAGAGGAAATTGAAATAATAGATAATTCTGATGCTCACAAACGTCATAAATCTTTTCAAAAAGGCAAACTTCATTTAATCTTGGAGATTAAATCAAACTATCTTAACAAGCTTAAAAGGCTCGATGCCGAAAGAATTATAATGAAAATTTTTAAAGATGAGTTTCAAGAAAAATTGCATGCACTTGAAATTCGCTTAAAATAATCTCTTTACTAAATTTTCAACTTGAGAAACTTTATATTTGAATTTTCCTGGAGCAGTCGTTTTCCCGATATTATTTAATAGAATAAAACTTATTTTTTCATCATCTTTTTTTTTATCATTTTTCATAAATTTTATGGATTTCAAAATCTCATTTTTACTTAAGTGTTTTCTTAAATTTTTTATTAATGAAAACTTTCGATATAGGTTTTCTATCTCATATAATGTCTTAGCCGAGCATAAATTCTTAAATTTTGAAATTCTTATAGCTATTAACATTCCAATTAAAACAGCCTCACCATGATTTAATTTATTCGAGTATTTATTTCGAATTTCTAATGCGTGTGCAAAAGTATGTCCAAAATTTAATTTCATTCTTAAATTTTTTTCTTTAAAATCTTTCTCAGTAAAATTCAGTTTAATTTTACAACTTTTTAAAATACTTTCTTTCAAAATCTTATTTTCAAGTAAAATGATATTTTTTGTATTTTTTTTTAAAAAGTTGAAAAATTTTTTATCATTAATAATTGCGTGCTTTAAAATTTCAGCGTATCCACAAATAATTTCTCTTTTTGGTAAAGATTTAAGTAGCTCTGTTTCCGAAATTACTACCTTTGGATTGTAAAATGATCCTATCAGATTTTTTCCATATTTTGAATTAACACCTGTTTTTCCGCCAATGCAAGAGTCAACCTGAGAAAGAAGAGTGCTAGGTAAATTTATAAAATTAATACCTCTTTTAAAAATACTAGCTATAAAACTTGTCATATCACCAATGATACCCCCACCTAAAGCAATTATTAAATCTGATCTATTAAAATTTAGCTTAAGTAATTTGTTCACTAATAAATTAGCTTTATCTAAATTTTTAATTTTTTCAGAAGAAGAAATAAAAAAAATAAACAATTTATACTTTTTTAGGTTTTTTCTTAGTTTAATCAAAAATTTTTTAGGTATTTTTTTGTCGACTATCACAGCAATTTTTTTACATTTTGGACAGTGGTTTTTAACTTCTGAGGCCAAGCTGTTCATAGAGTTTTTTCCTATTATGACGGAATAATCTTTAGCTTTTAAACGATTAATTTTCATAAAAATTTAATATTTTTTGTACAATTTCTGTTTTATTAATATTATCACAGTTTATTTTAAAATTTGCCAGTCCGTAAATTTTTTTTCTCAATTGATATATTTTTTTTACGTCAGTATTTAATTTTTTCTTTTTTAAAAGTGGTCGTCTATCACTCTTATTATAACGTTTGATAAGCTCATTAAGGTCAACTTTTAACCATATGCTGACACAAGAGCTAAGTACCTTTTGTCTAATTTCATTGTTAATAAATGCCCCTCCACCTAGAGCTATTACTGACTTATTATTTTTAAGGATTTTAAGTGTAATTTTTTCTTCTAATTTCCTAAAATAGTTTTCCCCGCTATCCTCAAATATTCTTTTTATAGATTTTTTTTCATTTTTCTCTATGATTTTATCAACATCGATAAACTTAATTTTAAGTTTTTTGGCTAATAATCTACCTATTGTAGACTTACCTACACCCATCATTCCAGTTAAAACAAGGCTTTTATTCAAATATAATCCTAATTAAAAATTTGATTTATCACAAATTTGTCTTATTTTCCGAGTTTAAATATATTTTTTAACTATGCAACTTAAATTCAACCGACAAAAAAGTTTAAGAGACTCTTTGATGCAAAGAATGCTTAAGTTAATAGCATTCGCTGGTTTGTTAATTTTAATAGTTTTTTTATTAGAAAAAATCAATTTTTCAAAGCCGGATAAAAAATTTAATACTGATATAACAAATGAAATTATCAGACTTAAATAAATTATTTTTTTTTTTAATTATTTTTTTAAATCTTAACAGTACTTTCGCAGAGGAAGAAGTTGATATTTGGAAAAAAGACTCTGTTAATACTTTAGAGGAAGAGGATAATAAGCAAGATCAGAAAATACAGAGTCCACTAATTAATAAAAATAAAATATCTACAAATAGTATTATTCAAGAACAAACTTCTCCAGAAAATAATGACACTTTACTTTATGGAATTTGGGATCCTGATACATATAATTTCGAATTATCTATGTGGGCAAATACAGATGGTAAAAATATTGAAAAAATAATTTCACGTTTGAATAAATTAAACCTGTCCGAAACCGCTGAAAATATTTTGCTTAATACTTTATTTTCTTACTCATATGCTCCAGAAAATTTAAATGAGAAAGATTTTTTAGATATCAAAATAAATTGGTTAATTAAAAATAAAAAAGATGATCTTATTGAACAGTTCCTAACAAAAAATAGAGATTTTCCTAACAAAAATAAAATTATTCAATATTTGGTCGATAGAAACATTTCAAATGCAAATATTAAAATTGGTTGTGAAAAGGTAAACTTTATTGGAAAAGATATTAAAGATCCTTATTTAGAAAAGTTTAAAATTTATTGTTTAATTTTTAATAACAAAAAAAGTCAAGCCCAACTTCTTCATGACATTTTAAAAGAACAAAAACAATCTGATAAATTTTTTGATAATGCTTTAGATGTTTTATTAGGTGTATCAGAGAATAAAAATAAAAAAATTAAGGACGATAATTTATTGAATTTTTATTTATCAAGCATCACTTTTCCAGATTTTAAATATGAACCAAATGACAAAACAAAGAAAAGTATTTGGGAATACATGAATGCAGCTGATTTAATCTCTATAGATGATATTAACGATAAAGAAAAAATTAAAAACATTGAGATTGCAGCAAATAAAGGTCAAGTAGATAAAAGTCAAATTTTTAAAATATATAAACAAATACCATTTGATCTTAATACCTTGATTAATGCCAAAACTGTTTATCAATCTTTAGAGAAAATTGAGAGTAGAGCACTAGTATATCAAAAATTTTTATTGTCAGATAATACTAAAAATAAATTAGATTTACTTTTTTTATTAAAGGACCTTTTCAAAAAAGATAACTTATCAAACGTTTATACTGAATTTTTAAGTGATAGACTTAAAGAATTTGAGTTAAGCGAGATACCTGAAAACTATTTAAGTACAGTTGAAAGAAATATAGTTTCAAACAAAAGTCTTAATCAAAAAAAAATTAAGTTTGATGACAAAACTTTACACAAATCAAAAATAGTAAGATATTTCTATGAGGAGGATTATCCAATTAAAAAAACTCAAAAAGAATTAGACAACATTTATAAAAAGATAAAAAGAAATAGAAACTATTTTTATTCTGCAAAAGATGTTGCAGTTCTAGAGTCTCTTGAGATTGATGGAATAAAAATTCCAAAAGAAATTAATCATAAAATTTTATCAGAAAGCTACAATATTCCTGATAGTTTAAATGATTTGGCAGAAAAAGGCGAAAAAGGTTATTTGGCACTTAAAATCGTTGAGATTATAGGTGAAGATGAAGTTAATAATTTAGATCCTGAAACAATATATTTTATTACAAATTTATTGAATAAGCTTAACCTGAAAGAATTTAGAAATGAAATTCTCTCAACAGCTCTACCTTTAAGAATATAATTGTAGTAAAATCTCTAATGGCAAAAAAACAAATATTAACAATACCAGACCCATTACTTAGAAAAGTTTCTGAACCAGTTACATCGGTAAATACAGAAGTAAAAAACTTACTGGATGACATGTTGGAGACTATGTACGCAGCCCCAGGTATAGGACTTGCAGCAGTTCAAGTTGGCGTTTTAAAAAGAATTATTGTAATTGATCTGTCAAAAGATGGCGAAAAGAAGGACCCTTTGTTTATTATTAACCCTCAAATTACTTACAAATCAGACGAACTAATTTCATATGAAGAGGGCTGTTTATCAATACCTAATCAATTTGCAGAAGTTAAAAGACCCAGCTCGTGCAAGGTAAACTATTTAGATTATGATGGTAAAAAAAGGGAAATCAATGCCGATGGTCTTTTAGCTACTTGTATTCAACATGAAGTTGATCACTTGAATGGAGTATTATTTATAGACCATTTATCAAAATTAAAAAAAGATTTAATTTTAAAAAAAACAAAAAAAAAAATAAAAGAAATTGATAGGGTAATAGTTTAACTTCAAAAATCAAATGTCATTGAAAATTGTTTTTATGGGAACTCCTGAGTTCTCAATTCCAACATTAAAAGTTTTAAGACAATCGAAACATAAAATTGTTTGTGTTTATACTCAACCACCTACGAAAAAATCAAGAGGCCAAAAAATACTTAAAACTGCTGTCCATATTTTTTCTGAAAATGAGGGAATAAAAGTTAATACAAATAATTTAAATGATAAAGATGAGTATATAAACTTTATGAGATTAAATCCAGATCTTGTTGTAGTCGTAGCTTACGGCCAAATAATTCCTGATATTTATTTAAAGAATCCTAATTTAATTTTTTTAAATTTGCACGCATCACTACTACCTAAATGGCGAGGTGCTGCTCCAATAGAAAGAGCTATTTTAAATAAGGATAAAGAAACAGGAATATCGATTATGAAAATAGAGAAAAAACTTGATGCTGGTCCTTTTATTAAACAAGTATCAGTAAAAATAAATAAAGAGACAACAAGTGGAGAATTACATAAGAAATTATCTATTTTAGGAGCAGAAGCTTTAAAGGATTCAATCAAATTAATATCCTCGAGTAAGGCAAATTTTAAACAACAAAATGAAAAAAATGCAACATACGCAAAAAAAATAAATAAAATTGAAACTCAAATAAATTGGAAAGATAGTGCCGAAAACATAATTGCAAAAATTAATGCTTTTAATCCTAAACCAGGTGCTTGGTTTTTACTAAAAAATGAAAGAATAAAAATCCTTAAAGCTAAAGAAATTGTTAAAAAAGGTGAGGAAGGAAAAGTGCTTGATGACAAATTAACTGTGGGTTGTTCAGCTAATTCAATACAAATTTTAAAAATCCAGAGAGAGGGTAAAAGAGAAATGGATGTTGTTGAATTTCTGGCGGGAAACAAACTAGAGAAAGGAACTAAATTAAATTGAAGTCAAATTATCAAATAATCATTGAATATGATGGTACGACTTATAATGGTTGGCAGTATCAAAAAAATGGTTCTTCAATTCAAAATGAGATAGAAAAAGCTTTAAGGAAAGTAATAAAAAAAAAAATAAGAGTTATTGGTTCAGGAAGAACTGATGCAGGGGTTCATGCAGTTGGTCAGTCAGCAAATTTTTTTTGTGATAAAATAGAAAATAACAAAAAATTCTTGAACTCTTTAAATTATTTTTTGAGTAAAAAAAATATAAGTATTAATTCAATAAAAAAAAAAAAATTTAATTTCCATTCAAGATTTGATGCAAAAAAAAGAACTTATAAATACATAATAGTAAACAGAAAAAACTTTTTAGTATTAGATAAGAATAGAGCTTGGCTGGTAAAAAAAAAATTAAATATCAATTATATGAAAAAAGCTATTAAATTATTTTCTGGAACTCACAATTTTAATGCTTTTAGAGCGTCATCTTGCGGTGCAAAATCGCCCGTAAGAACAATTGAAAAATCTTCTCTTACAAAAAAAGGTGACAAAATTATAATAATTTTTTCATCTAAATCTTTCCTACAACATCAAGTAAGATCAATGGTTGGTTGCTTAAAATTTATTGGAGAAGGAAAATGGAGCATCAATATGTTGAAAAGATTGTTTAATTCAAAAAAAAGATCCCTATGTGCACCACCTGCTCCTTCAAGTGGATTATACTTATATAAAGTTATTTATTAGAAGATCTTCTCTTTTTTAATTTTTTGATCCTCCATCTTGACTGTGAATTTACAATATAGCCAACGCACTTTTTTGCACCACACCTGCAAGGAAAATTCTTATAATCTTTATCAAAACTAAAACCATAGTCATAGGTCAATTCTTCATTCTTTTTTATGTCTTTAACAGCATAAATCCATAATTTAAGGCCAACGCCATCGACTTCGCAATTAGGATCACAAGAGTGATTTATAAGTCTGGCAGTATTGTACTTAAAATCTCCATCTAAATCGTATTTCTTATTTAAATTAAATAAATATATAGCTTTCTCGTTATCAAATTTAGGATTAGTTTCTGTCTCTTTAACAGTAATAATTTTTCCCTTGTACTCGATAATTTTAGTATTTTTTTTTATATAATCAGCGGCATATAAACCTCTATTATCTATTTTAGATTTTTTTATTTTATAAAGTTTTTTCATAATTAAAATTCTATAAGTGCTTTAATATGTTCTTCTGTGCTTTCTGCCAATGCATTTAAATCGTAGCCACCTTCAAGAATAGAAACTATATTTCCCTTACAATAGTCTCTTGAGCCTATCAATGTTCTTTTTGTAATTTCATAATAATCTTTTGATTTTAAATTGATATTTGAAAGTGGATCATCCTTATGAGCATCAAAGCCTGCAGAAAATAATATAAATTCTGGTTTGAATTCATTTAATTTTTTCAAAACATGTTCGTATGCATCAAAGTACTCATTAGAATTGGTGCCTGCGGGCAAGGGTAAATTAAATATATTATTGTGAGAACCTTTCTCATGACTTGCTCCAGTCCCAGGGAAATGAGGATACTGATGTGTAGAAATATATAGGACTTTTTTGTTAGAATAAAAAATATTTTGTGTTCCATTCCCGTGGTGAACATCAAAATCTATAATTGCAACTCTTTGAAATTTGTATTTATCAATAAGATAATTAGCACCAACAGCTACATTATTAAAAATACAAAAACCCATAGCTTTATCATATTCTGCATGATGCCCGGGCGGTCTAACTGCACAAAATGCATTCTTTAATTTTTTATTTTTAACAGAGTCAATTGCGAATATAATTGAAGATACAGCGTCATAAGATGCTTCTTCACTCCCGGGAGAAATTACAGTGTCACCATCTAAGAAGAACCGCCCCTTCTTCGGAAAAGCTTTTTTTACTTCATTAATATAGATACTATTATGAGTTTTACCAAGATAAGTTTCATCAAACTTCCCTGGTTCACTCCATTCAAGATTGGAGAAGTTTCTTTTTTTAATTTTTTCCAAAATAGATTGTATTCTATATTTGTTTTCTGGGTGTCCATCACCAGTATCATGGTTTAATGAGCTTTTAGTAGATATAAAACCCGTCTTCACTTAAAAAACTCGATTAAAAAATTGAAATAAATTTTTTTAAGTTTTCTTAGATCTTTTAAAGAAACACACTCATCTATTTTGTGCATAGTTTTGTTTACTAATCCGAACTCAAGACATGGAGCAATTTTTTTTATAAATCGCGCATCAGATGTGCCTCCAGTAGTAGAAAAAACAGGATTAATTTTAGTAATTTTCTTAATAATTTTTTTTGCCAATAAAATATTTTTGCCAGGCTTTGTTAAAAAAGACTCACCACTTTCTAAAAAATTAATTTTATACTTACATTTATTCTTTTTAGAAATCTTTTTTATAGCTGAAACTATTTTTCTTTTAAGTTTTGAGGAAGTTTGCAGATTATTGTATCTTACATTAAACTGAGTTTTGGCAGAAGACGGAATTACATTATGCGCTTTATTTTCTACATAAAGACTTGTAAATTCTAGATTTGAAGGTTGGAAATTTTTGTTTCCTTTATCTAATTTTTTTCTTTTAAGCTCAGAACAGATTTTTACCAATGTATTGATTGGGTTGTTTGAAAGATGTGGATACGCAATATGACCTTGAGTTCCAAATATTTCTAGTTCAGCTGTGAGACTACCTCTACGTCCAATTTTAATCATTTCACCTAACTTTTTTGGATTAGTTGGTTCTCCCACAATACAAAAATTTATCTTTTCTTTTTTCTTTTTTAAATAATCAACAACTTTTTTTGTTCCGTTAGTAGCATATCCTTCTTCATCCCCAGTAATGAGAAAACTTATTGAACCATTGAAATTTTTATTTTTTTTTACATATTCACTTACAGCAGAAACAAAACAAGCTATTGAACTTTTCATATCATTTGCACCTCTACCAATTAAATATCCTTTTCTAACTTGAGGTTTGAAAGGATTTACTGTCCAGTCACTGTAATTTCCTGGAGGGACAACATCAGTATGCCCTGCATAACATAGATTAGGTTGTTTTTTACCCAATCTTGCATAAAGATTTTTTATTGGCTTACCTTTTCCTTTTTTAAATTCCAGTATTTTGCATTTGAAGCCTAAAGATTTTAATTTTTTACTCAAAAACTTAATTGCGCCTGCATCCACAGGAGTAATGCTTGGAAATTTAATTAAGTCTTTAGATAAAGTTAACTCACTAATTATTTGCATTTAGTCTCTTAATAAATCATTGATTGAAGTTTTACTTCTAGTTTTTTCATCTACTTTTTTAACAATAACAGCACAATATAAATTTGGTCCATCAGGTTTTTTTTTGTTTGGTAAACTCCCTGGTACCACAACAGAGTATGCTGGAACTTTTCCATAAGTTATTTCACCAGTATTTCTGTCTACAATTTTAGTTGACGCTCCTATATAAACACCCATAGATATTACTGCCCCCTTTTCAACAAGGACTCCTTCCGCTATTTCTGATCTAGCACCTATAAAACAATCATCTTCAATGATTACTGGCCCAGCTTGTAAAGGTTCCAATACTCCTCCAATCCCAGCACCACCTGAAATGTGACAGTTTTTTCCTACTTGCGCGCAAGACCCAACAGATGCCCAAGTATCTATCATTGTTCCTTCATCTACGTATGCGCCCAAGTTGACAAAACTTGGCATCAGTACAACATTTCTTGCAATGAAAGAACCTCTTCTTACAACTCCATTTGGAACGTGACGATATCCAGCCTTTTTCCAATCATCTTCATTCCAGTTGACCGATTTACCCGGAACTTTATCATACCAAGTTGTGTAAGGACCTTTAGACATTGTCATTTTATTCGTTCTAAAGCTTAATAAAATCGCTTTTTTAACCCATTGATTGACAGACCATTTACCATTTTTCTTCTCTGCCACTCTTATCGATCCTTTATCAGTTAAATCGATTGTTTTATTGATAGCATCTAATATCTTTTTATCAGAGGAATCTGATATATTCTGTTTGTCCTCAAACGCATCATTAATTATTTTTTCAAGTTCATCTACTTTCATTTATCTCCTTTAAAAATTTTGATAATTTGTCTGTCTTGTAGTTTATAAAACTTGAGTTTGAAAACTCAGCGGCCCAAGGTTCGTCATTTATTATCCATACTGTTTTCATTCCTAATTCGTGAGCGGGTTTTAAATTTCGCGCAATATCCTCTATAAATATACTATATTGTGGCTCAATTTTGTATTTTTCTATAATTTTTTTGTAAGTTTCAATAGAAGGCTTGGGTATAAAGTCCGCACTAACGATGTCGAAAATGTCATCGAAATGCCTTTCTATTCCAAGTCTTTTTGTTACATTTTTTGCATGTGCTAGTGACCCATTGGTGAATATAATCTTTTTGCCCTCAATTTTTTCAATTTGCTCATCTAATTGCCTGTCCTCTTTCAAAAAGCTTAGATCTATATCATGAACAAATTCTAAAAATTCATTTGCATCAATTTTATGATTCTTAATCATACCATTTAGCGTTGTGTTATATTCTACAAAATAATTTTTTTGAATTTTTTTTGCTTCCTCTCTGCTGATATTCAATTTAGAAGAAATATAATGGGTCATTTTTTTATCAACTTGATCAAAAACTTTAGTAGCTCCTGAATACAAAGTATTATCTAAATCAAAAAGCCAAAATTTTATATTTTTCAATTCTTTCATTTTCTTATTAGTGTTCCTGAACCTTTGTCCGAAAATATTTCATCTAATATTGAATGAGGTTTTCTTCCATCAAGTATAACTACACCTCTAACCCCGTTTTCCACTGCATCAATACAATTTTTTATTTTAGGAATCATCCCACCTTGTACAATTTTTAGTTTAACCAAATTTTCGATATCAAAAGGTTTAATTTCAGATATCAAAGTTTTTCTATCGTCATAAACTCCTTCAACATTTGTCATAAGCAAAAGTCTTCTTGACTTAAGTTTTTTTGCTATTGCACTAGCTGCAGTATCGCCATTGATGTTGTAAGTATTTTTATTTTTATCGACTCCTAAAGGAGCTATAACCGGTATCTGTTTTTTATTTATCAAGTCTTTAAGAAATTCGATGTTTATATTCTCCGGAATACCAACAAATCCAAGCTCTTTATTATCAGGAACAACATTAATTATATTATTAGTTTTTGATGTAATCGACACAGCCTCTGAACCTTTTTTTGTCAAAGAGTCCACAATATCTTTATTAAAGTCAATTAATACGTTTTCAACAATAGAAATTACTTTTTCATCAGTTACTCTTAACCCGTTAATAAATTTTGTTTGAATATTTTCTTCTTTCAATTTTCTCTCTATTCTTGGACCTCCTCCATGTACAACAATGATTGAAAGCCCTAATTTATTCAATACGCTTATATCTGCAATAAAGTTATTAAAAATATTTCTGTCAATTAAAACGTTTCCGCCATATTTTATCACTATAAGTTCATCTTTATATTTATTTATATATTTTGGAATGTTATTGATGTTTGGAGCGTTCTTAGGCCAAAATTTTTTAATTTCTTCTAAATTTTCCTCAGACATTTAATTAGTTTTAACTTTTGTTTTTCTCATAATGACCCATTGCTGAGCTATCGTGAGAATATTATTAACTGTCCAATAAACAACCAATCCAGATGGAAATGGTGCTAAAATTATCGTTAAAAATAAAGGAAAGAAAGCAAAAATTTTAGCTTGTATTGGATCAGCTGGTGCAGGATTTAACTTTTGTTGCACGTACATAGAGAGCCCCATTAATATTGGCCATATACCAATGATAAGAAATCCTGGAGGATCCCAAGGTATTAATCCAAATAAATTAAAAATTGTTGTTGGATCTTTAGCAGACAAATCTTGAATCCACCCGAAAAAAGGCTGATGCCTCATCTCCAATGATATAAATAACATTTTATATATAGCGAAGAAAAAAGGTATTTGTATTAAAATTGGTAAACATCCAGAAGCTGGATTGATTTTTTCTTTCCTATATAAAGCCATCATTTCTTGTTGTAATTTGACCTTGTCTTCTTTGTGAAGTTCTTTTAATCTTGTCATTTCTGGTTGAACAGCTTTCATTTTAGCCATTGATCTAAAAGAGTAATTTGCAAGCGGAAAAAATATAATTCTAATAGCTAGAGTTATAAGAACAATTGCTATTCCAAAATTACCAGAAAGCTTAAATAAATAATCTATTACGAAAAATAAAGGTTTAGTGAAAAAATAAAACCAACCCCAATCGATTGTTAAATCAAATTTTTCAATATTTTCACTTTCAGCGTATCCATCTACGGTTTCCACCTCTTTGGCTGCAACAAATAATCTTACCTCATTACCAGAAGTGCTTTTAGGATTGATCGTAACGGGTGAATTTAATATATAATTTGCTCTATAATTATCTTTATAAAGAAATGTAGATTTAAAATTTTTATCTTTTGGAGGAACTATAGCAGTTACCCAATATTTATCTGTAATACCTAGCCAACCATTATCCGAATTTCTTACAATTTTTTTATCTCTAATATCATCGTAATCATCTTCTTTTAATTCACCATCGAAAACCCCAATAAAACCTTCGTGTAAAATATAGAAACCCATAACATCATCAGGTTTTTTGTTTCTAGTAATTTGAGAGTACGGATAAAGATTTATCTTTGAAGAAGTGTTATTCTTAACTTCTTGCTTTATTTTAAACAAATATTTTTCATCTAATTTAATTGTTTTTTTAAAAATTAAACCTTTTCCGTTATTCCATTCCAGCACAACATCATTTTTTTCACTCAAAACTCTGTTTCCTTTGACTTGCCATAAAGAATCTACTCCAGGAACTTCGACTTCATTTCCAACACTTGCCCATCCAGTTTCAATAAAATATCCGTCTTCAATCTCTTTTGGATGCAAAAGAAAAACATTTTCTTTAGACTTCAAATCCTTTTTGTAATTTTTAAATGACAGGTCATCAAATATTGCACCTTTTAATGAGATGGATCCTTTAACTTTTTCATTCTCAATTATAACTCTATCAACTTCTGTTAAAGCATCTTTTCTAGAAATTTTTTTTACAACTCTCTCTTGGTTTATATTTGGTGTTATATCACTTTGTATTTTATTTTGATTAGTTTGAACATTATTAAGAGTTTGATTTTCTTTAACTTGTCTTGGAGTTTCGAAAAAAGCACCCCAGAAAAGAAGAACAGCCATTGATAAAGCAATTGCTACAAAAACATTCCTATTGTCCATTTTTTATATTCCTTTTTTTTGGCACCAAATCTAAGCCTGAGTTTCCACCTAAAAATTTGATAGGATGACACTTTAAAATTCTTTTAAAACCTAAAAAGACTCCTTTGAAGAAACCATGCTCTTTTAAACATTCGATACAATAATCTGAACATGATGGTAAAAATCTACATTTATTACCTAACAGTGGAGAAAAAATATATTTATATATATTAATTAATAAAACTATAGCTTTTATTAAGATCTTACTCATTTAATTTAGTTTTTTAAAACTTTTTTGCATTTCTAAAAATATTTTGTCGTACTTTTCCGTATAAGATTTTGTTTTACAAATTATTATATAAGTATAATTAGTATTAATTGCACCTTTTATTTTTAAAATTTTTTGGGTTATTGCTTTCAATTTTCGCCTTATTCTATTTCTTTTTACTGCGTTACCTATTTTCTTCTTTGCTACAAAGCTTACAAGTAAAGTATTTTTTTTAAGCTTTAAAAAATTTTTTGTTGCAAAAATTGAGTAAAAATTTGTATGGACTTTCTTACCATTCAGAACAAGCTTGAAATGATCGCTTTTTTTTAAACTTTCAAGCTTTATCATTTTAAGTTGATATAGTTCTTCTTCCTTTTGCTCGTCTTCTAGCAATAAGCTTTCTGCCGCCCTTAGTAGCCATCCTAGATCGAAATCCGTGCCGCCTTTTTCTTACTAATTTACTTGGTTGGTAAGTTCTTTTCATAAAATAATTTTAGTTATATATTTAATAATATCACTGATGTACAGTTAAAATTATCTAATGACTAAAAATATTAAAATTGCAGTAGGCCTTAGTTATATTCTTTGTTTGGGTCTAATATTGTATGGATTTTTTATTTTTGTAGATGTTACCCAACTAAATGACTATAAATATATAAGAGACAAAACTCAATTTTTGATAGCTATAAAAGATCAAAACTCGTTCTGGTTTACTATTTTATTTTTTTTATTCACTATCATTTGGATTCTATTGTTAGGCTTCGCAACACCAATTTCATTAATTTCTGGATTTTTATTTGGTAAGTTTTATGGAACTTTAATTTCAGTTTTGGGTTTTACATTTGGATGCACTCTTTTGTATATTCTTGCAAACCAATATTTCAAAGACATAATATTAGAAAAACTTTCAAATAAAATATCTAAATTTAAAGATATGTTTAATAGAAATGAATTTTTGTATTTTATGATTTTTAGGTTTGCCGGCGGCGGTGGAACCCCTTTTGCAATTCAAAATTTACTACCAGTTATTTTTAATATGAAAATTAAAAACTATTTTTTCTCAACTTTGCTTGGTCTTTTCCCTATGGTGTTTATCTTGAGTGCTATTGGTGAAGGAATTGAAAAAATTATTGAAAACAATATTGACCCAAGCTTTGTAAACATGATTCAAAATAAAGAAATACTTTTTCCTATAATTGGTTTTTTCGCGATAATTATCTTTTCATTAACATTAAGAAAAATTTATTTCAAAAAATGAAAAATATTTTATCTGCAGATCCTAGTCCATACTTACAGCAACATAAAAATAATCCAGTTCATTGGCAAACTTGGAGTAAAGATTCTTTAAATTTGGCTAAAACACAAAAAAAACCAATATTATTAAGTATTGGTTATTCAAGTTGCCACTGGTGTCATGTCATGGCTCATGAGAGTTTTGAAGATCAATCAACTGCAGATCTGATGAATAAATTTTTTATTAATATTAAAGTTGACAGGGAAGAAAGGCCTGATTTAGATTTTGTATTTCAAAGTTCTTATCAACTTTTTAATCAGAGTGGAGGCGGATGGCCATTAACCATGTTTTTGGATGAAAATGGTGTCCCGTTTATGGGTGGGACGTATTTCCCAAAAAATGAGAAACATGGTTTGCCTGCATTTAAGACTATTCTTCAGAAAGTTCACGAAGCATACATTGATCAAAGAACAAAGATAATTGAACAAAAAAATTTAATTACAAAAAATTTACAATTAAAGAAAACAAATGTTATAGATCAAGAACCAGAACCAATTTTAGAAAGTATTTTAAATAATTTAGATACAAAGAATGGCGGATTTAAGGGTGCTCCAAAGTTTCCAACATTTTATGTTTTTGATACTTTGATATATTTTTATAATAAAACTAAAAATCAAAAATACTTTAAGCCTGTAGAATTAATATTAAAAAAACTTTGTTCCAAAGGTATTTATGATCATGTTGAAGGTGGAATTTCAAGATATACAGTAGATGATAATTGGATGGTACCTCATTTTGAAAAAATGCTCTACGACAATGTTCAGTTTATTTCATTATTAGCAAAGTTCTTAAAGATAAAGCCTGACAATTATTATTTGAAAAAAGTAAAACAAACTACAGATTTTTTAAAAATAAATTTTTTAACTAAAGATACGAATTTACTTGGATCAGCTTATGATGCTGATAGTGAAGGTGAAGAGGGGAAATACTATGTATACAGTTATGAAGAGTTAAAAAACATTAAAGATATTGAAAAATTTTTTAATATAAAGTCAGAGGGTAATTGGGAAGGCAAAATTATTTTAGATGAAATTAATGAGCCAAAAGATGAAATAATAGAAAAATTGTTAGAAATAAGAAAAAAAAGAAAAAAACCTTTTTTTGATAAAAAAAACCAATTAGATTTAAACTGTTTGTGGGTTAGCTCATTAATTTCCCTAGAATCAATTATTCCTAATCAAGGTTTTTTAAAAACTGCAGAAAATTTTTATCAAAATATTGAAAAAAAATTTTGCTCTAAAACTATTTTTCACAGTTACTCTGAAGATATATCCTTCATAGAGGATTATGCTTACCTTATTCAGTGTTTGTTAGATTTGTCAGATACCACAATGAATCCAAGATACAGATTGTCAGCGAAAAAATATTGCGATGAAGCTTTAAAAAAATTTTATGATAACAATAATAAAGTTTTTCAAAAAAATGAACATAGTAAAAATGATATTTTTATAAGCCCAATCGATATAAGTGACAATACATTACCGAATGCCAACTCTATCATGCTAATTAATTTTTCTAGATTAGGCTATATTGATAAAGGCAATGAACTATCAAAAAGTTTAAATGGCTATCTAAATCTTTACAAAAGTTTTATGACAAGTTCACTTAAGGCATTAGATTTTTTTAAAGAAAATAAAATTGGAAAAAATTGCACCACAGAGGGGTGTAAGATTTGAAAAGAAATTATATAGAATGGTTTATTTGGTTATTTTTAGTAATTCTTTGGAATTACGGATATCCAGAAGCTACACCTTTTTATGATGTTTTAGTTGCAGTAATATTATCATTAATATTTGTTTTTATAAAAAAATACAGAAATTAATAAACCCACAGCATGCGCATTTAAGAGGGTTGCATATTTTCAATCCAAGAAGTAAAAGTATAGATATGCAGGAGCAGTTATGGGTATTCATTATGATTATAAATCTACACGTGGTGAAAAAGCTTTGAAGAAAGAGGCTAAAAAGAAAGCACGTCTAGAACAAAGAAGGGCAAAAAAAATAAAAGATAACCCTTTACCAAAAAAAGAGGATAAGATGCATGATATTGATAAGCCAATAACTTTAGATGATTTAACAAATCCTGACAAATCGTAATGCCTAAACAAATTTTCGGACAATTAAATACTGATATGAAAGATTTTATTAGGCTCAAAAAAAAAAAGGAAATTTACGAAATTCGTAAAAAACTACTTAAAAAAAATTTAAAAAAAAGAAAAGTACAAAACAAAGTAGATTAGATGACGGTTCTTTCAGACAAGTGGATAAAAAAAATGTCTAAGTCAACAGGCATGATCAAACCATTTGTAGATAAGCAGAATAGACGAGGAAAAGTGTCTTTCGGACTATCATCTTATGGTTACGACGCGAGAGTTTCAAATGAGTTTAAAATATTTACCAATGTAAATTCAGGAGTAGTTGACCCAAAAGTTTTTAAAAAAGATAGTTTTGTTACGAAAAGATCTAAAGAATGCATAATTCCTCCCAATTCTTTTGCTTTAGCAAGAACTGTTGAATATTTTAAAATTCCCAAAAATGTTCTCGTTATTTGTTTAGGAAAATCTACCTATGCCCGTTGTGGTATAATAGTAAATGTAACCCCTTTAGAACCAGGTTGGGAAGGACATGTAACATTAGAGTTTTCCAACACAACACCCTTGCCTGCAAAAATCTATGCTAATGAAGGAGTAGCACAATTTGTTTTCATTAAAGGAAATGAAATTCCAAATATCACTTATGATAAAAGAAAAGGAAAGTATATGAAACAAAAGGGTGTGACGCTTCCAAAAATTTAAATGCAAAAACTTATAATAGATGGGAAAAAAATCTTATCTGGTAGTATTAAAATATCTGGTTCAAAAAATTCTGCTCTCCCTATACTCGCTGCTTCAATATTAAATAAACAAACAACAATTAAAAACATTCCGTATGTAAATGATATTTTGACTATGTTGGACTTATTAAAATTTATTGGGTTAAAATATAAATTATCAAAAAAAAAAAATTCAGTCCAGGTTACTAATTTAGATAAAAAAATTAACACAGTTGCACCTTATAAACTTGTAAAAACAATGAGAGCAGGAGTTTTAGTGCTTGGTCCTTTACTAGCAAGATATGGTAATGCTAAAGTTTCACTTCCAGGTGGATGTGCGATTGGCACTAGGCCTGTAGACTTACACCTATTTGCTCTAAAAAAACTTGGTGCAAAAATTAAAATTAAAAATGGATATATTTTAGCCTCCGCTCCTAGAGGATTGAGAGGGGCGAGTTTTAGATTTCCGTCTATATCAGTTGGGGCTACTGAAAATGTAATTTTAGCAGCTGTTAAAGCAAAAGGTGTAAGTGTGATTGAAAATTGTGCTGTTGAACCTGAAATTAAAGACTTAATTAATTTTATAAAAAAACTTGGAGTAAAAATAAAAATTAAAGGCAGAAAAATAACAATAACAGGGTCAATAAAAGAAAAAAAAATTACCCATAAAATAATTTGTGATAGGATCGAGCTCGGAACCTACCTTATTGGTGGTGCTTTAACCGCAAAAAAACTTAAACTTAAAAACGTAGATCCAAAATTGATAAAATCAGAAATTTTAATTTTGAAAAAGATGGGTGTTAAAATGAGAGTTAACAAAAATTATATAGAAATATATAAATCTAGAAATATTAAAAATATAAATATTAAAACTGCTCCATACCCTGGTTTTCCAACTGACTTGCAAGCTCAAATTATGATTTTAATGACCCAAGCAAAAGGACTTTCAAAAATAAAAGAAAATATTTTTGAAAATAGATTTATGCATGTTCCTGAGTTAAAAAGAATGGGAGCTAAAATAGAAATAAGAAATAATACAGCGAATATTTCTGGACCATGCTTTTTGACAGGAGCAGAAGTAATGGCGACTGATTTAAGAGCATCTGTCAGCCTTGTTTTAGCTGCTTTAATTGCAGACAAAAGAACAAAAATAAACAGAATTTATCATCTTGATAGAGGGTATCAAGATCTTGAAAAAAAATTAATACAATGTAAAGCTCAAATTAAAAGAGTTTAAGGTGAAAGTTCAAAATTTAAAACTGATAGCTAGAACAACTGAAGATTTGAGAGTTATATCTGCTCACCTACAAGACTCAATAGTAAAAACATCTGATATTGTTAATTTAAAAAAAAATAGAATATTCCTTATGCAGTTAAATAGGTTTATGTGGGAAGATGTTGAAAAAGGAGTTTTTAGAAAAAATAAAAGAATAAGGACTGTCCTTAAATTTGAAAATATTCTAAAAGTAGCCTCAAAAAATGTGGATCAAAAAAAAAATGACAGATTTTTGGACTTTTTAGCTATTGAAACGATTAAAATGCCTGATAAAAATTACGAAATGAACTTAATATTTTCTGAAGATATAGTCTTGAAGCTTATAGCTGAAGCGATTGAAGTTACTTTAGATGATCAAGGCTATCCTTGGGAAAGCAAAAATAAGCCTGAACATAAAGATTTATGATGTTTAATTTAAACGGAGGAAATAATTGGCCAAGCAAGAAACTTTAGAATTTAAGGGAAAAGTAACTGAATTATTACCCAATGCAATGTTTAGAGTAAAACTTGAAAATAATCATGAAATTCTTGCTCACACGGCTGGAAAATTAAGAAAGAATAGAATAAGAGTGCTAGCTGGAGATAATGTGATGGTTGAAATGACACCATATGATCTTACAAAAGGAAGAATAACTTTTAGATTTTAGGCCTTGTAGCTCAGTAGTAGAGCAGTACCCTGAAAAGGTATGTGTCGTTTGTGCGATTCAAACCAAGGCCACCACCAAAATGAATGAAAAAGATATTTATAAAATTTTTAAGCCTCAACTAACACCAAAAAAAATGTTAGAGCTCGGTGTATTTGGCGGCTCCTACTTTGTTGATGGTGATATAAAAGAGTTTCCAAAAAAATGGTTTCTAAATGCAAAATTAAGTAAAAAGTTCGATGTTAATATTAATCGATTTAAAATCGTATCTGGATTATCCAGAGAGGAATGGATAGCTAAAGGCTGGATTTTTAAACAAGATCCCTTAGGATGGTTTCAATGGTATTGCAGATTTAAAAATGGAAGAAGAATACCTGAAATAGATTTAATTCAAATTAAAAGATGGAAGGCTTTTGGTGATAGACACGCGCCAGCGGTAAAAAAAAACTGTGAAGAAGGTGATCTACAATGTAGAAAAAGACAAAGGCAAGCTTTATTACAATGGGCATATAATCCTTTTTTTTAATTAAATTGATCCACAACAGTGCTTAAATTTTTTTCCTGATCCACATGGACATTTATCATTTCTTCCAATTTTTTGATTTGTTCCAGAAGGCTGTTTTTTTTGTTCCGCCTCATTTGTAAAAACTAAATTCATATTTAATAAAAACTTAATAACATCAGCTTTGACTTTTTCTAATAATATTTCAAAAAGAGTAAATGCTTCTTTTTTAAATTCTGATAACGGATCTTTTTGACCATAACTTCTTAGCCCTATTACTTGTCTTAATTGTTCTAAATACTGGAGATGTGTTCTCCAAGAAAAATCTAATATCTGTAAAAAAATTTTTTTTTCTAAATCCTGATATTGTTCCACGCCGATTAACTTAATTTTTTCCTCTCTCTTTTCATTAAAAATGTTTAAAATTTTATCTAAAAATTTTTTTTCTTCTAAATTTCCATAATTTATTAAATTTACGTCACTTATAGAATTTCCTATAAAGTTTTTGATTCCTGTTAAAAATAATTTTTCATCGTTTGAAGTTTTAAAATCATATTTAATTTTTAATAATTTTTTAGATATTTCTTCAAGGAAATCATCAATCATTTTTTTAATATTAGATTGTTTTAAAATATTGAGCCTTTGATTAAAAATTACCTGTCTCTGATCATTCATTACATCATCAAATTTTATAAGAGTTTTTCTTATATCAAAGTTTCTTGCTTCAACTTTTTTTTGGGCCCTTTCCATAGCTTTATTAATCCAAGGATGATCTATTGACTCGTTTTCTTTTAAACCCAATTTTTTTAAAACACCATCAATCTGATCTCCACCAAATAATCTCATCAATTCATCTTGTAAACTAATAAAGAAAATTGATGTTCCGGGATCTCCCTGTCTACCTGATCGACCTCTAAGTTGGTTATCTATTCTTCTACTTTCATGTCTTTCAGTTCCTATTACACATAAACCGCCAATTGACTTAACTTTACTCTCATTTAATTTTATATCTTCATTATCTTTAACCTTATCCATTTGAGCTTCTGACTTTCCTCCTAACTTTATATCTGTACCTCTTCCTGCCATATTCGTTGCAATTGTTATCGCGTTTACTTTGCCCGCCTCTGAAATAATTTTTGCCTCTTCCTCGTGAAATTTAGCGTTTAAAATATTGTGCTTTAAATTTTTTGTTTTAAGAAACGTAGAGATCTTCTCAGATTTTTCTATGCTTGTAGTGCCAACTAAAATTGGCTGACCGATTTTATTACATTCTATTATTTTTTTTGTTATAGCGTCATATTTTTCTTTCTCTGTTCTAAATATTAGGTCGTTATAATCTTTCCTTATCATTTTATTATTTGTAGGAATCGATACGACATTTAGTTTATAAATATCGAAAAATTCCTCAGACTCAGTCATTGCAGTACCAGTCATTCCTGATAACTTTTTATATAATCTAAAATAATTTTGGTAAGTAATAGAAGCAAGAGTTTGATTTTCTTCTTGAATAGTTACGTTTTCTTTTGCTTCAATAGCTTGGTGAAGACCATCAGAAAATCTTCTTCCACTTAAAATTCTTCCTGTAAATTCGTCAATTATTTGAACTTTATCGTCTCTCACAATATAGTCCTTATCTTTATGAAACAATAAATTAGCTTTTAAAGATTGATTAATATGATGAACTAAATTTAAATTTTGAGGATCATAAAAATTATTATTCTTAAGCAAACCCTTTTGTGTGGCCAGTTTTTCTATTTTATCAATACCAGTATCAGTTAATATTGCATTTTTATTTTTTTCGTCCAAATCATAGTCGTTCTTTTGTAATTTAAAAACAAATTCATTTGCTGATAAATATAGATTACTCTTATCTTCGACTTTACCAGATATAATTAATGGTGTTCTTGACTCATCTATTAGAATACTATCAACTTCATCTACAATGCAAAAATTATGATCTCTTTGCACCATTTCATCTAAATTATATTTCATGTTATCTCTTAAGTAGTCGAAGCCTAACTCATTATTGGTCCCATAAGTGATATCACAATTATAATTTTTTTTTCTTTCAACATCTTCGATACTCGAAGTCACACATCCAGTAGTAGTACCTAAAAAATTAAAAATTTTTCCCATCCATTCGGAATCTCTTTTAGCCAAATAATCGTTAACAGTAACCACATGAACTCCCTTTCCACTTAAAGAGTTTAAATAAGCTGGCAAAGTGGAAACTAGAGTTTTCCCCTCACCAGTTTTCATTTCAGCAATTTTACCCTGATGAAGAATTACTCCTCCTGCTAGCTGAACATCAAAATGTCGTTCACCCAATACTCTCTTCGCTGCCTCTCTGACCAAGGAAAAACTCTCTGGAATTAACTTATCTAATTTTACACCACCCAGAACTTGTTTTTTAAAAAAATGTGTTTTTTCCTTAAATTCTCCATCCTTTAATGAAGATAATGACTTCTCCCTATTATTGATCTCAACAATCAAAGGTTTTATTTGGTCCAATACCTGTTGATTACCACTTTTAAATATTTTACTAAAAGCTGCTGTAAATAAATTCATTAATATTCTATATATGTATTTATAACTTAAATTAAATAGTAACAATGACAATAAATTTAAAAAACTTTCTATCTGATAAATCCAAATTATCAAAAATGGGTGAATTTCAAGATCTTAAGCCTTTGGATGGTCTAGAGGTTTCTTCAATATCTGCAGATCTTTATGATAATGGAAGAGATGACTTGGCTCTTTTTTATTTTAAGGAAGGGGCAAATTATGCAACTCTTAATACAACAAACTCTATTGTTTCTGAAACGATAACTTGGAATGAAAAATCAAATAAAAAAGTCATAAAAGCATTAATGGTAAATACAAAAAATGCGAATACCTTTACAGGAAAACAAGGTTATGAGTCTATAGATCTTGTTGCAAAAAGTTTAGCAAAAAATTTAACATTAAGAGAGTCAAAAAAGGAAGAAGGCATATCAGAAACAATAAAAACAAAAGATCTCATATTTGCATCAACAGGTATAATTGGAGAAAAATTTCCAGTGGAAAAAATTACAAATAGAATGCACGACCTCGTTTCAAAATTAAGAGATGACCAAAATAAATTAATATGGATAAAGACTGCTTCAGCTATAATGACAACTGACACAAAACCAAAACTAGCTTATGAAGAATTTACTTTTAATAATAAAATCATCCGTATCGCAGCTATTGCGAAGGGTTCAGGTATGATTGCTCCAAACCTTGCAACAATGTTATCTTTTATTTTTACAGATGCTGATATTCCGTCAAATTTGTTAAAAACTTTATTAAAGAAAGCTGTTGCCAATACTTTTAACGCAATAACTGTTGATAGTGATCAGTCAACAAATGATATGGTATCAATTTTTTCAACTAGAAAAATAAAAGTTGGGCATAATAGAGGAATTAATGATCCAGTGATTCAAAAATTTGAAACATCACTTAAAAACGTATGTTTAAATCTAGCTAAACAGATTGTTGTTGATGGAGAAGGAGCAAAAAAATTTTTGACAATTAAAGTTATTAACGCAAAATCTATATTAAGTGCTAAAAAAATTGCACTTTCTATTGCGTGCTCACCGTTAGTTAAAACTGCAATTGCAGGCGAAGACCCAAACTGGGGAAGAGTTGTTATGGGAATAGGTAAATCTGGAGAAAGAGTTGATAAGAATAAAATTTCTATAAAATTTGGTGAATTTTTGTTATCAGAAAATGGAGCGCCTGTTGAAAATATTAGTATAGACAAAATTAAAGAATATATGAAGTGGGACTCAATCGTTATTGAGATAAACCTTAATTCTGGTTCAGAGTTTTTTGAATGTTACACTTGTGACTTTACTCATGATTATATAGATATTAATGCAGATTATAAAAATTCAACTTGAAATTTTTTAGAAAAGCATTATTTTTTTTTTATGATTAAGTATATTCTAAAGTGTGAAAACAAACATGAATTTGAAAGCTGGTTTTCTGACTCCAAAGAATTCGATAGGCTAAAAAAAAAGAATTTGATAGAGTGTATTTTTTGTCAAACAAAAAAAGTAGAAAAATCTATAATGGCACCTAGTGTTGCTAGTTCTAAATTACATAACGGGCAAAAACAAATTTCAAATCTTAAAATTAAAAATTTTAAAAAAGATTTGTTAAAATTGCGTAAATTTGTAGAAAAAAATTTTGAATATGTAGAGCAAAATTTTGCTAACAAAGTTAGAGAAGTTTATTATGATAAAAATAATAATAAAAATATTTATGGCAAAGCTACACAAGATGAAAAAGAAGAACTTAAAGAGGAAGGTATTGATTTGGTAAATATACCTTGGGTAGATAAAGAAAACTAATTTTTGACGCTTGTAATAATATAATTAACAGAAAGATCTTTTGATCGCTTCCATTTTTGAGTAAGAAGATTAAATTGAAAACCGTTTACTTCAATTATAGAAAAATTTAGATCATCAATTTTTTGCTCGATTTCCTTTGGTTTTAAAAACTTATTCCAATCATGAGTACCTATTGGCAGCCATCTCAAAATATATTCAGCCCCAATTATTGCTTTTACAAAAGAAATAAATGTTCTATTAAGCGTTGCTGTGAACATAAGTCCATTTTTGTTTAATAATTTTGCACAACTTTTAAAATATAAATCTACATCCTCAACATGTTCGACAATTTCAAGATTTAAAATTACATCAAACTTTTGATTTTCTGTCATCTTTTCAGGTGATGTATTTAAATAGTCTATTTTAAGATTGCTCTTTTTTGCGTGTAATTTTGCAATTTCAATATTTTTCAAAGATGCATCTATCCCAGTTACTTCTGCTCCTAATCTACACATTGGTTCTGATATTAGTCCTCCGCCGCATCCTATATCTAAAAATTTTAATCCTTTAAGTGGAAGGTTATTATTATTTCTTTGAAAATGAACAGATGTTTTTTCCAAAATATATTCTATTCTTATTGGATTAAACATATGTAGAGGTTTAAATTTACCTGATACGTCCCACCATTCTTCAGCAAGTTTTGAAAATTTTTGAATTTCCTCTTGATTTATTGTAGTCATAATTTTTTAAAGTATTTAAATATTTATATTCATACTATACTAAAACCTAAATATGAAAAAAAAAGTCTTAAAATTTGGTGGAACTTCAGTAGGCTCTATTGATAGGATAGTGCATGCGGCAAAAATCATTAAAAAAGAGTCAGAGTTAGGCAATAAAATTATTGTTGTTGTTTCAGCAATGGCTGGCAAAACAAATGAACTTATCTCATTATCAAAATCTATCTCAAATAATTTTAATAAAAGAGAATTAGATGTTTTACTATCTACAGGAGAACAGATTTCTTGTGCTTTAATTTCAGGGGCTTTAAATAAAATAGGCGTAAAAGCTCAATCATTTATGAATTGGCAGATTCCAATTTTAACTGAAGGAGAAAATAATAATGCTAGAATTATTAATATGAGTGTAACTAAAATTGATAAATACTTATCAAACGGTGGAACTGCAATAATACCTGGGTACCAAGGTATATCAAGCTTAGGCGAAATAACCACTATTGGAAGAGGAGGCTCAGATGCAACAGCAGTAGCTATTGCCAAGATTTTTAATACTGATAGTTGTGAAATATATACAGATGTAGAAGGTGTTTACTCGACTGACCCTAATAAAATACCAGTAGCAAAAAAAATAGATAAAATATCTTATGAAGAAATGTTAGAACTTTCATCTCTCGGAGCTAAGGTGATGCAACCGTCAGCCGTTCAAACAGCGATGATTTATGACATACCACTTCAAGTCAGATCAACCTTTACTGATCGTCAGGGAACGAAAATCTTTAATAAAGAAAGTCTCGATTACACTAAAGCAGTAACAGGGGTAGCATACTCTAAAGATGATGCTAAAATTACTCTTCAAGCAGTAGAAGATAAACCTGGAGTAGCTGCTGAAATTTTTGAACCATTTGGCAAAAACCAAATTAACATTGATATGGTAATCCAAAATGTATCTTCTGATGGTAAAACTACAGATATCACTTTTACTACTAAAAGAGAAGATCTTGATAAATCTTTAGAAATATTGAAAAAAAATAATAAAATTAAGTTTAAAAATTTAAGTTATAAAGATAATGTATCAAAAATTTCAATAGTTGGAGCTGGTATGGTGACAACTCCTGGTGTAACATATAAAATGTTTAGAGCATTAGCAGATGAGAAAATTAATATCTTGGCTATATCTACTTCTGAAATCAAAATTTCAGTTATTATTGATGAAACTTCAACAGTAAAAGCTGTAAAAAAATTGCATAATATATTTAAATTGGATTAATATGGAAATAAGACCTTACAGAGAAGTAAAAAGAAAGAAAACAAAAGTAATTAAAGTGGGCAAGGTTTTAGTTGGGGGTGACTCGCCTATAAGTGTTCAATCTATGACGAATACTTTAACAACAGATACAAAATCCACCATCGATCAAGTCAATAGACTAGAGGAAAAAGGAGCTGATATAGTTAGAATATCTTGTCCAGACGAAAATTCGACCCAAAGCTTAAAAGATATAACTAAAAATGTGAACGTGCCTATAGTAGCAGACATACATTTTCATTATAAGAGAGCTATTGAGGCTGCAAAAAATGGTGCAGCATGTTTAAGAATAAATCCTGGCAATATTGGATCAAAAGAGCGGATTTTAGATGTTATAAAAGCAGCTAAAGATTACGATTGTTCAATTAGAATAGGAGTAAATGCTGGATCACTAGAAAAAAAATTATTAGATAAATACAAAGAACCTTGCCCAGAAGCCCTCGTTGAAAGTGCAATCTACAATATTAAATTATTTGAAGACAATAACTTTTATAATTTTAAGTTAAGTGTTAAATCATCAGATATTTTTTTAGCAATAAAATCTTACGAGTTGTTATCGGAAAAATGTGACTATCCCTTACATCTCGGTATAACAGAAGCAGGTGGTCTAATCACCGGAAGCATAAAGTCATCGATTGGAATGGGACACTTACTAATGAATGGAATAGGCGATACAATAAGAGTTTCACTATCTGCTGATCCTGAGGAAGAGGTAAAAGCTGGTTATGAAATATTAAAATCTCTCAATATAAGATCCCGAGGTGTAAAAATAATATCTTGCCCTTCTTGTGCAAGACAGGCCTTTCCAGTTATAGATACTGTCAAGGTTTTAGAAAAAAAACTATCCCATATAAAAAAACCTATAACCTTATCTATTATCGGTTGTGTGGTTAATGGTCCAGGGGAAGCGGCTCAAACTGAAATTGGAATTACAGGTGGAGGAAACGACAGTAATTTACTTTATCTTTCCGGTATCCCTCATAAAAAAGTCATAAACAATGAAATCATAAGTCAAGTTGTCAAATTAGTTGAAGAAAAGGTCAAAGAAAAAAATAATTAAGTATGATCCCAGCAGAAAAAATTGAGGCAATTGTTTCAAAACACAATTCTATAGAGAAAGAACTTTCGAGTGGAAATATTGAACCTAAAAATTTTGCAGATAAATCAAAAGAGTACTCTGAGCTGGGTTCAATCTTAAAAAACGCAGTTGGATATCTAAATTTTAAAAATGAAAAGAAAGATCTTGAAAATATTATTAATGATGAAAAAAGTGATAACGATATGATTAATTTAGCAAAAAAAGAACTTATTGAGTTAGAAAAACAAAACAAAATTAATGAAAATAAACTTAAAATTTTTCTATTGCCCAAAGATTTAGATGACAAAAAAAATGCTATTGTTGAAATAAGAGCAGGGACAGGTGGATTAGAAGCAACCCTTTTTTGTTCAGATCTATTTAAAATGTATGAAAAAGTTTGTTCAAAAAAAAAATGGAAAATAGAAATAATTAATATTTCTAAAAGTGAGGCTGGAGGGTTTAAAGAAATAATTTTTTCAGTAACAGGCAGTGATATATATTCTTATTTAAAATATGAGTCTGGCGTACATAGAGTACAACGAGTACCTGACACTGAGACACAAGGAAGAGTTCATACATCTGCAGCAACAGTGGCTGTGTTACCTGAGGCAGAAGAAGTAGATATTAAGATAAAAGATAGCGATTTAAGAATAGATGTATTTCGCTCAGGAGGACCTGGAGGTCAATCAGTTAATACAACTGACAGTGCAGTTAGAATTACTCATCTTCCAACAGGGGTAGTAGTAAGTCAACAAGATGAAAAATCTCAACATAAAAACAAAGCAAAGGCTCTAAAGATATTAAGGGCAAGGGTTTACGAAGCTGAAAGACAAAAAAAAGATAGGGAAAGATCTGAAAATAGAAAAAACCAAATAGGAAGTGGTGATCGATCTGAAAGAATAAGGACGTATAACTTTCCACAAGGAAGGGTTACTGACCACAGAATAAATTTAACTTTACATAAGCTAGATGAATTTTTAAGCGGGGAAATTCATGAAGAAATGAACGAAAGTTTAAGATTAAAAGATCAAAATTTAAAATTACAAGAACTTGAATGATGAAATCAAATTTATTGATAAAAAAAGGATCAAATATTCTTAAAAAAAATAGAATAAAATCTCATATAATTGACACTGAGCTGTTGCTGTCCAGTGTATCTGGAAGATCACGAGAAAAGTTATTATTAAATTCAAATTTAGAAATGAGCCAAACCCAAATAAGATTTTTCAATAATTTAATTATTAGACGTGCATTAAAAAAAGAGCCTGTAGCTTACCTAATAAAAAAAAAGGAATTTTGGAGTATGAACTTTAATGTTTGTAAAGATGTTTTAATACCTAGGCCAGAAACAGAAATTTTAGTTGAAAAAGTGGTAAAATATTTTAAAGGTCGCAAACCATTTATTTTGGATATTGGAACTGGGTCAGGCTGTATTATTATTTCATTACTACAAGAACTTAAAAATTCTAAAGGTGTTGCTATCGATATTTCAAGCAAAGCTCTTAAAATCGCAATTAAAAACTCCAGAATTAACAATACTTTTAAAAGAATAAAATTTGTTAATACTTCAATTACTAATTTTAATAGGTATAAATTTGATTTAATTGTTTCAAATCCACCATACATAGCTCGACATCAATTAAAAAATTTAGATGTTGGTATAAAAAAATTTGAGCCAAAATTAGCATTAGATGGAGGAAATGATGGGCTTGACGTATTGAGAAAAGTTATCTACAAATCGAGAAAAATCTTAAAGAATAATGGAATGCTCGCCTTAGAAATTGGAAATGGGCAATATAAAAAAGTTTCACAAATTTTGAAATTAAATAAGTTTAAAGAAAAGTTTTTAATTCATGATTATAAAGACAACATAAGATGTATTTTATCAGCGCTAAATCATTACTAAACATATTATGAACAACAATAGACGTAGAAATTTTAGAGGCAGACAGCAGAAAAATAATTTTAGAAGAAGACCAGCTTCAAGTCATAGCAATAATGGTCACTTTTCAAATAGTGCAGGCAATAAAAACTTTAATCGAAACGGATCCTTATCGAATCCTGCAAGTATTGAAAAAGTAATATTAAAATATCAACAACTTGCTAAAGATGCTCAAAGCAGTGGAGATCCGGTTTTAATTGAAAATTATTTACAACACGCTGATCATTATTCAAGAAAATTGGCTGAAATAAATAATAAAACTAAACTAGCGGCAAATAATTCTATTAAAACTGAGGATGTAAACTTAAGTTCAGAAACTTCGAATGAAAAAAAAATATAATATCTAATTATCTGTTTGATCTCATCTCAGCAAGTTTCAAATCAATTTTAATTCTTTCTAATTCAAATTTTTCTCTAGCTTCATTTTTTAATATTTTACCAGACGGTAATTTTAATTTTTGGGAATTTACTTTTTTTCCGTTTACAACTACCTCGTAATGAAGATGGGGACCAGTAGATAAACCTGTAGAGCCTACATATCCAATAATTTGTCCTTGTTTTACTTTTTTTCCCTCTTTAATTCCTCTGGCAAATTTTGACATGTGAGCATAGATAGTTTCGTAAGTTGAGTTGTGTCTAATTTTTACACAATTGCCTCCACCGCCACACCATCTAGCTCTTGTTACAGTTCCCGAACCCGATGCCATTATAGGTGTACCCATTGGTGCTGCGAAATCTGTACCTCTGTGCATCTTATTAAAACCAAGAATAGGATGTTTTCTCATACCAAAAGACGATGACAGCCTTGCTCCATTGATTGGAGTCTTCATTAAAGATTTTACAATACTTTTACCACTTATATCATAATATCCATCTTCATTTTTATCTTTAAAATTATAAAGATTTATTTCTCTATTATTAACATTCATGTGAGCGTATATAATTTTTCCAGTATCTCTTACAATATTATTATCATCTAAAAATTTTTCATAATAAATTTCAAAAGTATCTCCTTTTCTAATATCTCTTTGAAAATCAATTTCAAATCCATATATTCTAGCAAATTCTATAATTATATTTGGTTCAATACCCACTTCAGTAGCAGCAGAGTATAAATTATTATTTATAGTATTTTTTATTACTGTTTCTTTCCTGTTTAGTTTAAGAATATTCTCTTTAATTTCGATTAAATCTTTATTCTTTCTAATTTCTACACTTAGAGTATTATTTATAGGATAAAGAACACTAAGGATGCTATTAGATCCACTATCTAATTTCTTTAATACAATGCTTAAATCTCTACCTGCATAAATATTAGTTAATTTTTTTTTTTTTAATCCTTCGATAATTTTCTGTATTTCATTATCTGAAACTCTAAACTTTTTTAAAATTCTTCCTATAGAGTCGTTGTTTTCAATTTTATAACTAAATTCAGTATATGGACTTTTCAAATTGTCAAAAAAAGATCGCTTTTTATCTGAAAAATCTTTTGAATTAAGAAAAATTTCAAGATTTTTCTCATTTTGAATTTTTTGATTATTAATTGAATTTAAAGAAGTAATATAAATTATAAAAGCAGTAATAAAAATTATAGGATAAATTATTATCTTAAAATTTTCGAAGATATTATACTCACCTTTTTTATGTTCATAAGTTAAAGAAATGCCTTGAATTTTATTTAGGAATTCTTTTATCGTCATAGTTGTTTTCTATAAAAATTATATTAATTTTGCAATTATTAGACACTCTAAAAGCCTAATTTTAAAGGGTTTTTGTACCAATATACGCCTTGACAATTCTAGCTATTGTAATACAACGAGCCCTCACCTCTAAGACTCAATTTTATCAGTAGTAGAGGTGTGTTTAGATTTTATCTTAAAATCTTAGCTTTTTTAAATTGTGAATTTTTAAGAAGAGAAGTGTGGACGGCTAGGTTAATAGAGAAATTGTCGTACACGCTTTAACGAAAATAACTTTTATTACCTAAAAGTTATAAAGCTAGTGTGCGCCGTTATTAAACTTGAGAGTTTGATCATGGCTCAGAACGTACGCTGGCGGCACGCCTTATACATGCAAGTCGAACGCAGTAGCAATACTGAGTGGCAAACGGGTGAGTATAATGTGGGTATCTGCCTTTTGGTTTGGAATAACATGAGGAAACTTGTGCTAATACCGGATAAGCCTTCACAGGGAAAGTTTTATACGCCGAAAGATGAGCCCGCACTTGATTAGTTTGTTGGTGAGGTAATGGCTCACCAAGACAATTATCAATAGCTGGTCTGAGAGGACGATCAGCCACATTGGGACTGAGACACGGCCCAGACTCCTACGGGAGGCAGCAGTAAGGAATCTTGCACAATGGGGGAAACCCTGATGCAGCGATGCCGCGTGAGTGAAGAAGGCCCTTGGGTTGTAAAACTCTTTCGTCGGGGAAGAAAATGACTGTACCCGAATAAGAAGGTCCGGCTAACTTCGTGCCAGCAGCCGCGGTAATACGAAGGGACCTAGCGTAGTTCGGAATTACTGGGCTTAAAGAGCTCGTAGGTGGTTAAAAAAGTTGATGGTGAAATCCCAAGGCTCAACCTTGGAACTGCCATCAAAACTTTTTAGCTAGAGTGTGATAGAGGAAAGTGGAATTTCTAGTGTAGAGGTGAAATTCGTAGATATTAGAAAGAACACCAAATGCGAAGGCAACTTTCTGGGTCACTACTGACACTGAGGAGCGAAAGCATGGGTAGCGAAGAGGATTAGATACCCTCGTAGTCCATGCCGTAAACGATGTGTGCTAGACGTTGGAAATATATTTTTCAGTGTCGCAGCGAAAGCATTAAGCACACCGCCTGGGGAGTACGACCGCAAGGTTAAAACTCAAATGAATTGACGGGGACCCGCACAAGCAGTGGAGCATGTGGTTTAATTCGAAGATACGCGCAGAACCTTACCAACACTTGACATGTTCGTCGCGAGACCAAGAGATTGGTTTCTTCATTCAGTTGGACGAAACACAGGTGCTGCATGGCTGTCGTCAGCTCGTGTCGTGAGATGTTGGGTTAAGTCCCGCAACGAGCGCAACCCCTACTTTTAGTTGCCACCATTTAGTTGGGCACTTTAAAAGAACTGCCAGTGATAAGCTGGAGGAAGGTGGGGATGACGTCAAGTCCTCATGGCCCTTACGTGTTGGGCTACACACGTGCTACAATGGCACTTACAATGGGAAGCAAAGAGGTGACTCCTAGCTAATCCCAAAAATGTGTCTCAGTTCGGATTGCACTCTGCAACTCGAGTGCATGAAGCTGGAATTGCTAGTAATCGCGAATCAGCGCGTCGCGGTGAATACGTTCCCGGGTCTTGTACACACCGCCCGTCACACCATGGAAGTTGGTTACACCTTAAGGCAAATCGTCAACCTTCGGGAGACATTTGACTACGGTACGATCAGCAACTGGGGTGAAGTCGTAACAAGGTAGCCGTAGGGGAACCTGCGGCTGGATTACCTCCTTTCTAAGGATGACCAAAAAATTTCTTTTGGTCACAAAAAATAAAGTTAATGTGGCCGTCCTCATTTCTCTTCTTTTAAATTAAAGTGTCTCTTTAATGCTAGGGGCCGGTAGCTCAGGTGGTTAGAGCGCACCCCTGATAAGGGTGAGGTCGGACGTTCGAGTCGTCCTCGGCCCACCATTTACAAGGGGGATTAGCTCAGCTGGGAGAGCGCCTGATTTGCATTCAGGAGGTCAGCGGTTCGATCCCGCTATCCTCCACCAAAGACACTTTTAGCTTTTTAACATTGTAAATATTTTATCAATATCTATATCCGATTGTTCGAATAGATGAACAATCATGAATGTTCGAATAGATGAACATTCCAACAAAAATTTAATTAGGACAGAAAATTTTTTTCTGTGCATAATTCAAGCGTTTAAGGGCGTATGGCGGATGCCTAGGCACTGAAAGGCGACGAAGGACGTGGTATACTGCGATAAGTTTCGGGGAGCTGTATGCAGGCTTTGATCCGAAAATTTCCGAATGGGAAAACCCACCACTTTATGTGGTACTTTAAACTGAATTCATAGGTTTAAAGAGCTAACCCGGAGAACTGAAACATCTAAGTAACCGGAGGAAAAGAAATCAATTGAGATTCCGTTAGTAGTGGCGAGCGAAAGCGGAATAGGCCAGTAACAGTATTGAGACAATCTAAATAGTTTGGAAAAGCTAACCATAGAGGGTGATAGTCCCGTAGGAGTAATGTTTAATATTGTTCTTGAGTAGAGCGGGACACGTGAAATCTTGTTTGAATATAGGGGGACCACCCTCTAAGCCTAAATACTCTTCAGTGACCGATAGTGAACTAGTACCGTGAGGGAAAGGTGAAAAGAACCCCTATTAGGGGAGTGAAATAGAACCTGAAACCGTATGCCTACAAACAGTCGAAGCTCTTTTTAGAGTGACGGCGTACCTTTTGTATAATGGGTCAGTGACTTAATTTATCCAGCAAGCTTAAGCCGTAAGGTGTAGGCGTAGCGAAAGCGAGTCTTAAATGGGCGATTAGTTGTATGAATTAGACCCGAAAACGAATGAGCTTACCATGAGCAGGTTGAAAGCAGGGTAACACTTGCCGGAGGACCGAACCAGTTGACGTTGAAAAGTCTTTGGATGACTTGTGGTAAGGGGTGAAAGGCCAACCAAATTCGTAGATAGCTGGTTTTCCGCGAAAACTATTTAGGTAGTGCGTTGAACAAACATATGTTTGGAGGTAGAGCACTAAACGGGCTAGGGGAGAGAAATCTTTACCAAACCTGATAAAACTCCGAATGCCAAACATAATTCCTCAACAGACAGACTGTGGGTGCTAAGGTCCATGGTCGAGAGGGGAACAGCCCAGATCACCAGATAAGGTCCCTAAATCATGATTAAGTGTGAAAGGATGTGGAGATTCCTTAACAGCCGGGAGGTTGGCTTAGAAGCAGCCATCCTTTAAAGATAGCGTAACAGCTCACCGGTCTAATAGAGTTTCTGCGCCTAAGATGTAACGGGGCTCAAATCATGTACCGAATCTGTGGGTGTGTATTTTCTTCGGATCATACACGCGGTAGCGGAACGTTCTGTAAGCCTGTAAAGGTGTACCCGTGAGGGACACTGGAGGTATCAGAAGTGCGAATGCTGACATAAGTAACGATTAACAGAGTGAAAAACTCTGTCGCCGAAAATCCCAGGGTTCCTGCGCAAGGTTAATCCGCGCAGGGTTAGTCGGTCCCTAAGTCGAGGGCGAGAGCCGTAGACGATGGGAACAAGGTTAATATTCCTTGACCAGATGGTAGTGACGGATTTCATAAATTGTTAACTCTTAATGGATTGAGTTAGCCGTGAAGAAGTCCCAGGAAATAGCTCCATCATTAGACCGTACCCTAAACCGACACAGGTGGATTATTAGAGTATAATTAGGCGCTTGAGAGAATGATGTTGAAGGAACTCGGCAAAATGCCTCTGTAACTTCGGAAGAAAGAGGACCTTTATTAAGGCAACTTATTAGAGGTGGCACAAGCCAGGGAGAAGCGACTGTTTATCAAAAACACAGGGCTCTGCTAACACGTAAGTGGATGTATAGGGTCTGACGCCTGCCCGGTGCTGGAAGGTTAATGTGGTGAGTGCAAGCTCACTCCTGAAGCCCCAGTGAACGGCGGCCGTAACTATAACGGTCCTAAGGTAGCGAAATTCCTTGTCGGGTAAGTTCCGACCTGCATGAATGGCGTAACGATTTCTCCGCTGTCTCCAACATCAACTCAGTGAAATTGAATTCTCCGTGAAGATGCGGAGTTCCCGTGGTTAGACGGAAAGACCCCGTGCACCTTTACTACAACTTTATATTGGTGTTAGGAATGATATGTTTAGCATAGGAGGGAGACTTTGAAGCTGTAGCGTCAGCTATAGTGGAGTCACCAGTGAAATACCTCTCTTATTATTCTTGACATCTAACTGCTTGCCGTAATCCGGCAGCAAGACATTGTATGGTGGGTAGTTTGACTGGGGCGGTCGCCTCCCAAAGAGTAACGGAGGCGTGCGAAGGTAGGCTCAGAACGGTCAGAAATCGTTCGTAGAGTGCAATGGCATAAGCCTGCCTGACTGCAAGACTGACAAGTCGAGCAGAGTCGAAAGACGGTCATAGTGATCCGGTGGTTCTGAGTGGAAGGGCCATCGCTCAACGGATAAAAGGTACGCCGGGGATAACAGGCTGATACCCTCCAAGAGTCCATATCGACGAGGGTGTTTGGCACCTCGATGTCGGCTCATCACATCCTGGGGCTGGAGCAGGTCCCAAGGGTTTGGCTGTTCGCCAATTAAAGTGGTACGTGAGCTGGGTTCAGAACGTCGTGAGACAGTTCGGTCCCTATCTGCCATGGGTGTAGAAGAATTGAGAGGAGCTGTCCCTAGTACGAGAGGACCGGGATGGACATACCACTGGTGGACCGGTTGTAGCGCCAGCTGCAGTGCCGGGTAGCTAAGTATGGAAGAGATAACCGCTGAAAGCATCTAAGTGGGAAACTCACCTCAAAACTAGTTCTTCCTTTAGAGCCGTAGTAGACCACTACGTTGATAGGCTGGATGTGGAAGCGCGGTAACGCGTGTAGCTGACCAGTACTAATAGCTCAATTGGCTTGATTTATGCACTGATAAAAATTTTAGGTAAAAAGTATTTATGATTATAAAATAATGAAAGTTCATTATGAATAATACAGTTGAAAAAAAACGTATAATATTAGGTATTCATGACGGTTTTGATTGTTCTGCAGCTTTCATGATAAATGGAAAAATTGTTTACGCTGCACAAGAAGAAAGATTTTCAAACTTCAAAACTGATTACGGTCTACCCATAAATTCAATAAAAAGCGGATTAAAATTTTTATCAATCAAAACTAAAGATATTAATGAAGTCTCATTAGCAACTCATAATCTTTCACCTATAGTAACTAGACTTAAAAGAGAGACGAATTTCTCGGTGGAAAATCATATAGAGGAGCAAGATCAATATTGGTTTAATCTTTTTTATAAAAATAAAAAACCAAATTATTATAAAATTTTCAAAAATAAAATTAAGAACAAAGATACAATCTATAACTACAAGGGAATTCTAAAAAATTATAAACAAATAAGAGATACAAAAATTTTTAGAGATCGTAGAAAAGATAAAATTTCCTCTTTATTTAAAATTAATAAAGATAAAATTAAAATTCAAATTCATGAAGATTGTCATAAATATTATTCCTACTTTTTTTTCCCAAAAAGGAAAGATGGTATTGCTATCACATGTGAAGGTATTGGTGACTACTCTAGAGGATCAGTAAGCACAATTCAAAAAGGTAATTTTAAATTAAAATCTTATTCCTTAGATAATCATATAGGAAATATTTATAAATATACTACCGCTCTATTAAAGATGAAACCAGCTCAACACGAATACAAAGTAATGGGACTAGCGCCGTATGCCACAAATGACGAGATAAACAAATGCTTTAAATATTTTGATGAAATTTTGAAAATTAAAGGACTTAAAGTAATATTTAAAAAAAAACCTAAAGATCTTTATTTTCACCTTCAGAATAAATTAAAAAAATTTAGGTTTGACGTTATAGCTGGTGCTTTACAAAAATTTACTGAAAAAAAATTATTTGAGTGGTTTTACTCCTGTACTAAAAAACTTAAATTAAAAACTTTTTATTTTTCTGGTGGCGTAGCTCAAAATATAAAAGCCGGAATGAGTTTAAATTTAAGCAAAAAATTCAATAAAGTTCTTATACCTGTCACTGCTGGAGATAGCTCTTTATCTATTGGAGCATGTTTTAAATCAGCGAGTGACTATTGTGAAAAAAAAAATTTAAATAAAGATAATTATATCAAACATATTGATAATATTTACTTAGGACCTCAAATAACAAAATTGGAGATAGAAAAATTTATTAAACAAAAAAAAATAAAAAACAAATATTTAATTAAAAAAAATATAACTGCAAAATACATAGCTAAAGAAATCTTTAAAGGAAATATAATAGGCAGATGTTCGGGAAGAATGGAATTTGGTATGAGAGCACTTGGTAATAGATCAATTTTATGTGACCCAAGATTTTTCGCAAATATAAGAAAAATTAATTTAAAAATTAAAAAAAGAGATTTCTGGATGCCTTTTACTCCTTCCATTATTAAGGAAGATTTTAATAAGTATGTTATTAATAAAAAAAAAATAAATGCAGACTTTATGACAATGGCTTTTGATACTACAAAACTTGGAAGAAAAAATCTTCAAGCAGCTATTCATCCAGCTGATTACTCTGTAAGACCTCAAAAAGTAGATAAAGTAAATAACCCTGAATATTATAAATTAATTCGAGAATTTAAAAAAATTAGCGGTGTTGGAGCTTTATTGAATACAAGTTTTAATTTACATGGTTTGCCAATTGTAAGAACAGCTAAAGACGCATTTTATGTCTTTGAAAATTCAAATTTAGACGGAGTTATAATTGAGAATTATTATTTTAAGAAATTTACTTGAACACTATTTGGAGTGACTTTTGTATTTAAAGAAATTTAAGTTTTCTAAATGCAAATTTGTAATTAGAATTATATTTTGACCATTTATAACTGTGTTTAGATAAAGATTTAATTAATTTTTTGTTTAAGAATAATTTATTTATAATTTTAAGATACTCTTTTTCTTTTTTCACATAAATATAATGTCTTTTATTTTTTAATCCGTAATCTTTTAAATTTATGTTGGTTACTACTGGAATTCCTGAACCCAACATTTCAAATATTTTTACTTTTCTCCCAGATCCAAATTTAACTATACCAAGACCTATTTTACATTTTTTCAAATATTTTCTTTGATAACTCTTAAAGAAGACATTTTTAATTTTTTTTTTAGGTTTTTTAACACCAATAACTAGAAGTTTTTTATTTTCTAATTTCCTAATAATATTTTTAATTATCCATTTTAAAGATAAATCATTCTGCTTCCAATTACTCCCGATATATAATAAATCATAATAGCTTTTTATTGGCTTTGAATTGCTAAAAAAATTAATTGGTGTTCTTGTAAAAATGAATTTTTTTTTACTTATTTTTTTAGATAATAAATATTTTTTCTCATCCAAAGAGTAATCAATTATGTAGTCAACTTTTCTAATTGTTTTTACTTCAGAAAAATTAGATAATAGAGTTTTATCTTTAACACCAACCTGTTTAAAAAATTTTTTTCTGAAAAAATATAAATCATGAACTACTAATATGACTTTATAAAATTTTTTATTATGTAAGAGAATCTTTCGATATAGATAAAGCATTTTTGAGGAGTTAACAAAAATTAGTCTTGGCTTAAATGTTTCTATCGCTTTTTGTATTTTTTTTTCAACAATTTTAGAATGCTTAAGATTTAAAATAGGATCAATAATATTCGTTGAAGAAATATTTAAAAATTTTGTATTATTTTTTTGGCTTAAAAATTTGTTCAAATAGAATACAGTGTTCTGCATTCCAGATTTTACAGGATGTTTAGGAAGTAGCGATAAGATAAGACAATTTTTAGAAGGCATATATTTTTTTTAAAAGCATCATTGTTTTAATTGCCTCTTTATCATCGCAAACTCTTTTTTTATCTCCCCCTTTTTTTATGGACTGAAGTATTTCTAAGGTTTCTCTCAAAAAAACATCTTTTTCATTAGAGTCAGAGTGTATTTGTTCTGTGGATTTTTGCTTTTTTCCTTTTAACCATCCCCACCTCTTACCAGTAACGTACGTTTGGGGTCCGTAACTTCTTCCTCTACCGTTAATTCTCCAATAACCTTTGCTGCCGTTGCCTTGAATTTGAAACGTGCTTCTCCACATTGTAGTTGATAACTTAATAGTAATTAAAGGTATTTTTTTGGATGATAAAATTATTAGCGCGTTATCTTCTACGCCAGTATCCCAAAAATTACATTTTTTATAAACATTTATTAGTTTTACATCAAATTTTGTTATTAGCTGGATAAGATTTAACACATGAATCCCAGGATCAAGAATTGCTCCGCCCCCAGCTAGTTTTTTATCAAGTTTCCAGGTTTTTTTTATAGCTGGATTGTGCCCATGCCCAAAATTAATATCAATTGAATAAATTTTTCCAAATTTTTTATGCTTAATATCTTTTAACATTCTACTAATGCCTTGAAAAAATCTATAATTAAGACCTATAAATATTCTTTGATTCTTTTTTAGGTACTTTGAAATTTCTTTGCTTTCCTCTAGATTACGTCCATAAGGTTTTTCAATTATCAAATTGACTTTTCGCTTTGACCGGAGACAAAGTATAGAATATTTTTTTATAAGAAAATGAGGTGTGGAAATTACACAAATATCTATATTATAATCCGCAATTATTTGTGGGGTTAATTTGTTTAACTTTATTAATTTTTTATCTTTATTTTTGTAGAATGGGTCATAGAAAAAAAAATTTTTAATCTTAAATTTTTTTTTCAATTTTCTAAAAATCTTCAGCCTTTCTAAGCCCATATAACCCAATCCTATAAAAAGCACATTCATTCTGACCTTCGTAATTTTAGATAATTATCATTATTGTTTTTTTTAATTTTAAAAATATTATCTCTTATGTTGATTAATTTTCCGTTAAATATTTTAGTATCATTATTTAAACAATAATTTATAAATTTAAAAACATCATCCATTGATGATCTTTTCTTGACTTTAGCTCTAGTAAGAACTTTTTTTAACATTTTGGTTTTAACTGCTCCCGGCGCAATAGCAAATACGTCAGTTTTTGATTTTTTATCAAGCGAAATATTTTCGATAGCTCTAATTAAGGCTGTCTTGCTGGCAGAATAGATTGGAAATTCTTTAAATGGACCTGCAGCTCCACCACCAGAAAATACTATAATTTTTTTTAATTTATTTCTAAGTTTTTTTTTAAAGAAGTTTATAAACGATATGTTTGAAAATAAATTTATTTTAAATATTTTTTTCCAATCGTTAATATCAAGATAACTTGTTCTACTGTAATCAACAACTCCTGCACATAAGATTAAATTTACTTTTTGATATTGTGAAAATTTTAAATTTAAAAATTTTTTATTTAAATCTAATTTTTTTTCAAAATTTAAAATTTTAAAACTTACTTTCCTATAATTTTTTTTATTTTTCTTTTTGATTTCTTCGGAAACTTTTTTACAATTATGTGATTTTGAAATTATAATTAAGTCAAAATCATCACTCAAATTTTTGGCGATATATTTTCCTATACCCTGACCGGCTCCTGTTATAATTGTTATCTTTTTATTCATTTAGAAATTTTGTAGTTCTTTTTATATCTAAAGCTGTATCAATTCTTAGTGGAAGTTTTTTTAAGATAAAAAAACTTATATCTTCTTTTTTTAGATATTCGTTATATAAGAAATGTTCAACTTTTGAAAAACTCCTGTTTGTTTTTTTAAATATTTTTTTTGAAAAAAACTTATACCCACAATCAATATATTTTTCTTTATTTTTATTGTACACCTTATCAATTATTCCTATTTTTTTGTTCAAGCTAATTTTACCATTTTTAGCTTTTAAAACACAGCAAGTTATTCCTGTTTGCGATTTCATAAATGTTTTAAACATTTTTTTAATATTAAAGTCAGCTATTTCATCTGCATTTGTATAGAAAAAAATATTATCTAAAAATTGCAACTGATCATTCAAGGCCTTAAAAGTGCCAGATCTTTTTTTATCTATAAATATTCTGTATTTTAACTTTTTATTTCTTAAAAAATAATTTTTAATTACCTCGTTAATTTTCTCTTTTTTAAATGAGGTAAAAATATAAAATTTTCTAAAACCATTTTTTTTCAACCAATTAAATAAGTAAACAATATAAGGTGTCTTCTTAATTTTTATAATTGGTTTAGGAGTATTTTTTGTTATTGAACCAAGTCTTTTGCCAAGACCTCCAGCCATAATAACACAAGGAGGCAGAGACATTTTTTTTACCTTTTTATTCAATATCACCTTGAAACAAAATTTCGTCTTTCTTTTTATCTTTTAAAATTTTTTTCCCTAGGACTTCATAGAACTTTTCTGCTCTTATGCCTGTCGGGGGTCCTTTAGTAGTTAAATTATCTTCAGTAATTTTTGAGCCTTTTTTTATATCTTTTTTCATCACCAAAGATTTACCAAGAATAGAAACTAAAACTTCCTCACTTTTGTAATTGACTTTCTTAAATCCACCCATAGCTTTTTCAACTTCTCTTATACCATCGACCATCTTTTTTAATTCTGCCATATCTATAGATGCCAAATGATCCGTCCCATTCATATTTTTGTTTAACGTTACATGTTTTTCAACTACTTTAGCCCCTATAGAAACAGCTGCTATTGCTACGTTGATACCTGGTTCATGTCCTGAAAAACCAATAGGTATTTTATATTTATTTTTAAAAGTGTTAATTACGTTAAGATCGATTTCATTAAACTTACTTGGGTATGAAGATGTACATTGCAATAAAATTATTTCATTACAGTTTTTTTTTAAAATGCTTAAAGCTTTATCAACGTCCTCTTGATTAGCTGTACCAGTACTTAAAATAATTGGTTTTTTTTGTTGAGAACATTTTTCAATAAAATTTAGGTTTTTAATTTCAACACTAGGTATTTTAATAACTGGCACATTGATTTGAACTAAAAAGTTTAAACTTTTTTCATCCCATGGACTTGCAAAAAAATCCACTCCCTCATTTTTTGAAATTTTTTGAAGTTCAATAAAATCTTTTTCACTTAATTCCACTCTTAAGTCTGGATATGACCAAGATCCATATTTTGGTTGCTCCTTTGAAATGTCATTCTCATTTTTGCTTAAATACCCTATAGGATTTTGATTTATTTTAGAGCTTATCATAATCTCACCAGCATCCCTTTTTTGAAATTTTACAGCATCAACGCCAGCTTTAGCTGACTCAATTATTAGTTTTTTTGCAATGTCAAAACTGCCATTATGATTAATACCGATCTCAGCGATTATGTAAGTGCCAGAGTTTCCGCCTATTTCTTTACCAGTACTTAGTTTTATTAATTCATTCATTGTTTATGCTTTAGTTTAAAAAGTTTTATACACGATTAACATAATTAATTATATTAAAATATATATTGTATAATAATACAAAATTGTGTAGCGTTCAATATTTGAACAATAATAATGAAAAAAGAAGCTGTTTATTTATTCTTTAATAAGTTAAAGCCCTTACTTGATAAAATTAATCCCGTAAGAGAAAAAAAGATAAATTATAAATCAAAATCGAGAAAAAAAGTCGATCCAGTTACTTACTTTGATTTGAAAATAGAAAAATCTTTATTTCAATTAATATCGAAAAATTTTCCTGATCATCAAATTATCTCAGAAGAAAAAAAAAATAAAATTACTAATTCAAAATATAAATGGGTAATTGACCCAATAGATGGAACTAAGGCTTTTTTAATGGGAATTCCAACATGGTCAAACTTATTAGGATTTACTATAAATAATACTCCAACAGTGGGATTTGCAAATTTTCCCGTGTTAAAAAAATTGTTCTTTTCAGACGGACTAAGATCTTTCTTAATTGAAAATAAACAAAAAAAAATTATTAGTACAAAAAAAAATAAATCTAAATATCTAAGACTAGCTATAAATTCTCATTATCCAGTTTATAAAAAAAATTTTTTAAAATTTTTAATACAATTTAATGGAATTAAAAAATTTTCTGGTTTAGATGCATATAATTATTGTTTATTAGCTGAAGGTAAAATAGATATAATCATTGATGCAGAGTTAAAGGATTATGATATTATACCTTTGATACCAATATTGAAAAATGCTGGTGCCATAATTACAAATTTTAGAGGCGGCAAAGATATCAGCAAAGGTGAATTAATAGTTTCCAGAAATCAAAAAATACATAATCTAATTACAAAACAAATTAAAAAATTTAAAATTTCTTAATTTTTTCCAAAAATTTGAAAATTTTATCAAATTCTTTTT
>CACGKZ010000004.1 GCA_902573835.1 uncultured Pelagibacteraceae bacterium | reverse complement strand
ACCTAAAAGGATTAAATCTGAAATTTTTTCATAATTTATTGATTTCCATGAGTAATAAATTACAAGAGCCCAAAAAGGTAGTTGGCATACATTCACATTAAATTCAGGTGATGTGAAGTTATAAAAATATATTCCCTCTAAAAGAAATATTGAGCATAAAGAATATAATTTATCTTTAAAAATTAAATTTGCAAATTTCCATACATATATAAAAGCAGTAACTACAAATATTTGACTTAATAAATAATAAGCCCAATCTCGATTGCCAAAAAAACTATAAATAACTTCTGCAAAAAAAGCACTTACTGGAGGATGTTTTGAGTATCCCCAAGACAAATTACTTCCCCATGCTAAAGCTTCTATGGTGTCTAAAGGCAAATTTACATTTGATAAAGATGGAGCAATTGTCCAAATTATTAAATGGGCTAATAAAAATATATAAAATAAAGTTTTATAGTTATTTTTAATCAACATTATTGTTAAATTAATACAATTTTAAGGCTATTGACACGCTTAAATTCAAATCTATACTCCCCAAAATTCACAAATGCCAAAAAAAACTAGTAATAAAAAGTATACTCCAAGTCAAAAAGAAAAATACATGTGTGCAAAACACAAAAAATTTTTTACTGAAGAACTAATTAAATGGAAAAAAGATATAATCAAAGCTAATAATCTGGGTAACTTACTTAATTCCTCTGATGATAGTATGTCTTCAGCTGATATGGTTGATCAAGCTTCTTCTTACACTGATAAATCGGTAGAAATGAAAGCTTTAAATCGAAGTAGAAAATTAATAGCAAAAATAGACATGGCGTTAAGACGTATAAAAGACGGAACTTATGGATATTGTGAAGAGTCTGGAGAGCCTATAGGCCTTAAAAGATTAATGGCCAGACCAATAGCAACTTTAACTATAGAAGCACAAGAAAAACATGAAAGAGATGAAAAAATTTTCGTTGACAGTTAAATTTTTGGGATTTCCTCACCTTTTTTAAGTAGATCATAACCTTTTTTTACTTTGTTGCGAGATGAAATTTCTGAGTACCATCTAGATAAGTTTTTAAATTTTTTAAGCCCAATATCATGCCATTCATGCCTAGCTATCCAAGGAAAAGTAGCGATGTCAGCAATTGTATATTCATCATAAGCTAAAAATTTTGAATTTTTAAGTCTCATGTCCAACTCCAAGTAAATTCTCTCACAAATTTTGAAATATCTTTCTTCCCCAAATTTACTTTTTCCTGGATTGTAGTGATGAAATTGATGATGTTGACCAAGCATAGGACCAACATAGGCCATTTGCCCTATGAGCCATTGGTTAATTATTGTTCTTTTATTTTGATCATAAAATTTACCACTTTTTTCAGCTAAATAAATTAATATAGCTCCAGACTCAAATAAGCTTACATTTTTATCATGATCGATTATCACAGGAATTTTTCGAAAAGGACTTATTTTTTGGAATTCAGGATTGAATTGTTCATTTTTATTAATATTTATTTTAGTAATTTTGTATTCATAGCCTATCTCTTCTAGCATAATAGTTATTTTTTTACCATTTGGAGTATTTGAAGTTAAAACTTCAATCATTTTTTTATGCCAAGTCTGTCTTGAATTTCTTTAGATGATGTTGTGAATTGAAATCTATAGGTTTCGTTCGGTCTTGCTCTTTTAAAGCACTCAACCGACGCTAAAGCAGCCTCATGAAAACCAGAAAGAATTAATTTAAGTTTTCCTGGATAACTACAAATATCACCTATAGCAAATATACCAGGCTTATTTGTTTGAAAGTTTTCAGTGTTTACCTTAATTGTTTTTTTATCCATATTTAATCCCCATTCTGTAATTGGTCCAAGTTGCATAATCAAACCAAAAAAACCTAAAACAATATCTGTTTCTATTTTCTCTATTTTTTCATCATCACTTTTTATATTAATAAATTTTATTTCTTTTCCTTCATTAACAGTATCTATTTGAAACGGTGTTTTTATTGTTATTTTTCCTTTTGCTTTTAATTTTTCTAATTCTTTCAAAGTATGAGGTGCGCCTCTAAATTCATTTCTTCTATGAATTAACGTAACTTTTGAATATTTTGCAAATTCTAAAGCCCAATCTAATGCGGAGTCTCCACCTCCAAATATAGATATTTTTTTATTTTTAAATAAAGTTTTATCAGTTACTGAGTAAAAAACTGATTTACCTTCAAATTTTATAAGCTCTTTTAAAGGCAGTTTTCTTGGTTCAAATGATCCTACACCGCCAGCTATTATTATGTTTGGTGTGCTGAAGGTTTTATTGTTGCTAGTTTTTAAAGTCCATAAACCTTTTTCTTCTTTTATTTCCTGGACTCTTTCATTTAAATGAATCTTAGAACCAAAAGGTTTTATCTGTTCTAATAAATTATCTGTTAAAGACTTACCGCTACATTCAGGAACAGCTGGAATATCATAAATTGGTTTATCAGGATAAAGTTCTATACATTGACCACCAGCTTTATCAAGATTATCAATTACTTCTGATTTTAATCCTTTAATGCCAAGTTGATGAACTGCAAAAAGTCCTACGGGCCCAGCTCCTATTATAACAACGTCTGTTTTAATCATTAAGTTTGTTTTTCTGGTGTTGTTACTGTCAAACCATCAATTTCATCTGAAACTACTATCTGACAACTTAACCTACTATTCTTATTTGGTTTATAAGCCATATCAATCATATCTTGTTCAGCGTCCTCAGCTTTAGGAAGTTTATTTAACCATGAATCTTCGACATAAACGTGGCAAGTTGCACAAGCCATTCCTCCTCCACAATCTGCGTCAATACCCGGTATGTTGTTTTGAACCGCACCTTCCATTACGGTCAGGCCATTATCAACTTCAATTGTCTTTGAGTTACCGTTTTGCTCAATGTATGTAATTTTCGGCATTAATTTTAATATAATTATATAAAGAAAAAGAAAAAGGGCAAGTACGTAAAACGTACCCGCCCTTTTAAAGTTTATGATCTAATTATCTAGATGCTAATCTTGTATTTTGCATCGCTGCTGCCCAAATCACAAGACCGAAAGCGATCTTATTGATAAAGTCAGCTAGGTTGTAAATAATGTTTAATGCATTAGCATCAACACCACCAGTTAAATAACCGAATACATATCCTAAAGGATATATAGCCCAACCGATTGTTACGATAATTCTCATTGCACTAAACGCAGTTGACATAGCCTTGTTACCAGACTTTGCAGCTGCAGTTCCAGCTTCACCTGAGAATATTTCAAACAAGATGTAAATCCATCCAGCCATTCCAATTACGAAACCTACAAATGGTTGAATGTAACCAGCTTCACCTAAGTATCCACCAATTAACATTACTAAAGAACCAATTAATAGTTTCCAGAAAATAGAAGTTGGCACCTTTCTTACAGCTGCCAAGATTAGATAGAATTCTACCATTTGAAGTGGCACAGTAATTAACCAGTCAATATATCTGTATACTGTTGGTGTATCACCAGTTGTCACCCAAACGTCTCGCATATACATATAATGGATAAATGCAACACCAGTAACTAGTCCAGCTACTGAAATTGATGTTCTCCAAGATGCTGCTACCGTACCTCTTTCTGCGAAAAAGAATACTGTAGTTGCGATCATACCCATTGATACAAGCCAGAAAGATATTCCTACGAAATCTCCTGTCTCAAGCATAGGCGTCGCAGCATTAGCTGAACCAGTAATACCTAAAAAGGCAACTGCCGCTAAAGCTATTAGACTTAATTTTCTCATGAAAACCTCCCTCGTTAGTTAGTTTTCTATTTTAGTTTATTAATAAACTATCTAGTAAACGACAAATCAGTCATCACTAGATTAGCTGGTCAGAACCATAATAAAAATCAGTGTTACAGTGAAGTCTTTTTTTTACAAAAAAAGCCCATTTTTATTGGTTTTTTTGGTTTTTTTTGGGGATATTTCTGTTTAGTATGGTTTAAACACTAAAATTTTGGGGGAAAGATTTGCAAGGCAAATATAAGGAAATATACGATTCTTCTATAGTTAAAAAAGAGAATTTTTGGAAGGAAGTCGCTGAAAACATATTTTGGTATAAGAAACCATCAAAAATACTAAATTCAAACAACCCTCCTTTTTATAAATGGTATGAAGATGGAACAACAAACACTTGTTACAATGCTATAGACTTTCACATTGATAACGGTAGAGGTGAAAAGCTAGCAATAATTTACGACAGTCCTATAACAGGCTCAAAAAAAACATTTACATATAACCAGCTAAAAGAAAAAGTATCATTGTTTGCAGGTGCTTTAAAAAATCAGGGCATTAATAAAGGTGATAGAGTGATTATTTATATGCCGATGATACCTGAAGCAGTAATTGCAATGTTGGCCTGTGGAAGGATAGGAGCAATTCATTCAGTTGTGTTTGGTGGATTTGCAGCAAATGAATTGGCTAGTAGGATTGATGACTCTAAAGCAAAAATAATTGTCTCAGCTTCATGTGGTTATGAACCAGGTCGAGTTGTTGAATATAAACCTCTGCTTAATAAAGCTTTGGAGATAGCTAAGCACAAGCCTAACAAATGTATAATTTTTCAGAGAGAGAAAAACAAAGCTGTATTAGACTCTAAAATAGACATAACATGGGAAGACTCACTTAAAAATGCGAAACCAGAAAATTGTGTCGAAATGAATGCAAACGATTACGCATATATTTTATATACGTCAGGCACCACAGGTTTACCTAAGGGTATAGTCAGGGATATTGGTGGACATATAGTTGCTTTAAAATGGACCATGAAAAATATTTACAATATTGATCAAAACGATGTTTGGTGGTCTGCGAGTGATATTGGGTGGATAGTAGGTCATTCATACATTGTTTACGCTCCATTATTTTATGGTTGTACGACAATTCTTTTTGAAGGAAAACCAGTTGGAACACCTGATGCTGGAGTTTTTTGGAGAGTAATTTCAGAACATAAAGTAAAATCTTTGTTCACAGCTCCAACTGCTATTAGGGCGATTAAAAAAGAAGATCCTGAAGGAAAATTCTTTAAAAAATATGATTTAAGTAAATTTGATACATTGTTTTTAGCTGGAGAAAGGGCTGATCCAGATACTATTAAGTGGTTTGAGAATTTATCAAACTCACCAGTGATTGATCATTGGTGGCAAACTGAAACAAGTTGGGCAATAACATCTAGTTGCACAGGTATAGAAAAATTTCCAGTCAAGTATGGATCTGCATTTAAGCCTGTTCCAGGGTACGATTTAAAGGTTTTGAATTCAGAAGGAAAAGAGGTCGGTCCAGGTAAAATGGGAGACATAGTTGTCAAGCTTCCTCTTCCACCAGGAACTTTTCCTACTTTGTGGGGTGCTGACAAAAGATACAAAGAAAATTATATGACTAATTATCCAGGTTATTATCAAACATATGATGCAGGACATATAGATGAAGATGGTTATGTTTGGATAATGTCAAGAACTGACGACATAATAAATGTTGCTGGCCACAGACTTTCAACAGGTGCAATAGAAGAAGTTCTGGCTGAACATAAATCAGTCGCGGAGTGTGCTGTAGTTGGTATTGCAGACAAACTTAAGGGACAAATACCGATTGGGTTACTAGCTTTAAAAGCTGGAGTTAAACAAAAGAATGAAGAAATTATTAAAGAGTGTATTTCAATGGTAAGAGACAAAGTTGGTCCTGTTGCAGCTTTCAAGATTGCTATAGTAGTAAAAAGATTACCAAAAACTAGATCTGGAAAAGTGTTAAGAGGAACAGTAAGAAAAATTGCAGATAATGAACCTTATAAAATGCCGGCGACTATAGACGATCCAGCTATTTTAGATGAAATTAAACAAGATCTTAAAGATAATAATATTCTAAAAGCTTAAAGGTTTGCCTTTAGACTCGACTAATATTTTTCCATTAGACATTACTAGTATTCCATTTACAATAGTTCCAACTGGAAAACCTTTGACCTTATAATTATTAAAAGGTGTCCAACCGCACTTACTCGCTATCATTTCATCTTTAATAATTACCTCTTTGTTCATATCTACTATCGTCAAATCTGCGTCAAAACCTTCTTTTATAAAGCCCTTGTTCTTAATTCCAAATATTCTACAAGGATTTTCGCACATTAAATTGATTAGTTGATTTAATGTAAGTTTTCCATTGTTTACATGGTCGATCATAACTGGAAAAATGGTTTGAACTCCTGGCATTCCCGAAGGAGAATTCGGATATTCTTTATCTTTATTTTCTTTTAAATGCGGAGCATGATCTGAACCTAGAACATCCACAATATTATTCTTTATAGCAGTCCATAGACGGTCATAGTGTTCTTTTCCTCGTAAAGGAGGATTCATTTGAGCATAAGTTCCTAACTTGTCATAACAATCAGGCGCATACAATGTTAAGTGCTGAGGAGTGGTTTCAAAAGTAACATTTTTTTTATGCATAGCTAAAAAATCTACTTCATCTTTTGTCGTAACATGCAATACATGGATTTTCTTATTATATCTTTCAGCAATTTTTACTACTCTTCGAGTAGAAGACATTGCACATTCAACATTTCTCCAATCGTGATGTGAATGAACATCCCCTTTCCTTATAAACTTTTTTCTCATTTTAATTATATCTTCATCCTCGGAGTGAATAGAAACAACTCTATCGCTGCTTGAAATTACTTTTTCAATATCTGCCTCTTTATCTACTAATAAATTTCCAGTTGAAGACCCAGCAAAAAGTTTTACACCACAGCATCCTTCAACGTTCTTTAGTTGCGCGAGTTGATCAGTATTTGATGGCGTAGCTCCAAAATAAAAAGCATAATTACTATGCATCCTATTTTTTGCAGCTTTAAGTTTTTTTTCAAACTCAACCAAGTTAGCTGTAGGTGGGTTGGTATTAGGCATTTCAAATAATGATGTTACTCCGCCTAATACAGCTGCTCTACTCCCACTTTCTAAATCTTCAGCGTCAGTTGAACCAGGCTCTCTAAAGTGAACTTGCGTATCTATTATGCCAGGTAAAACAATTTTATTTTCTGCATCATAAACTTTATGGTTATTTAAGTCGGCTTTACCAATTGATTTTATTTTCCCTCCTGATACAGTAATATCAGTATTAACTAGCTTACCTTCTATGTAGCAAGTTCCATTTTTTATGATGAGACTATTATTATCAGACATTAATTTTGAGTATAATATACAATATTGAAATTATTAAAATGAAAAAAGATCAAATTAATATTTTAAAAGACAGAAGAATAATCTCAGTTTATGGTGACGATTCTAAAGAATTTCTACAAAATATAATAACGAATGACATTAATATTGTTAATAAAGATAATAGTATATTTTCAGGAATTTTTACCCCACAAGGAAAATATTTATATGAATTTTTTATAATCAAATCAGATAATGGGTATTTCCTAGACTGCTCAGAAGAATTTGTGGGAGAATTAAAAGTTTTTTTAGAAAAATATAAACTTAATTCAGATGTAACAATTAAAGATATTTCTGGTGAATACGTTGTAGGTATAATTTCAAATGAAAAGTTTGAGGAGATTAAAAAAGTGGAAAATAAGACCACGCAGACAGTTATTTATAGATCAAGCCCTTTTTTTCAAGACCCTAGATCTAAAAAATTGGGCTCAAGAGTATTATCAAATTTAGAAAAATTTTATCTCACCATAAAAAAATTATCTCTTAAAATTGATAGTGGAAGTGACTATTTAAATAGTGCTCATGAAGCTGGGATACCTATAAAAAATCTTAAAAAATTACAAAATAATTTATTTGGATTAGAGGCAAATTTTGAGGAACACTCTGCTATTGATTTTAAAAAAGGGTGTTATATAGGCCAAGAAAATACAGCAAGAATGAAATTAAAAAATAAATTGAGAAAAAAATTATTGCCGATAGTTTCTAAAGAAAATTTAGAAATTGGAAGTGAGATTACTTTAGATGGTAATCAAATTGGTAAACTTTTAATCGCCAATCCATATCCTTTTGGATTAATAAATATATTCGATAAAAAAATATCGGAATTAAAGAACAAAGAAATTTTAGTTGGTAAACAACGAGCAAAAATAATTTAAAATTATGATTGGTATTTTAGGAGGTATGGGCACACAAGCTGGTTTGGATTTTTCTACAAAACTGGCCAAATTATATAGAGGCAAGTTGGATCAAAAATATCCATTATTTGTATTATATAATAAGTCAAATGTGCCTAAAAGATTAAGTGATAAAAAAGTTTATAAAAAGGTCTTCAAAAGTTTGTTGGAGGGATGTGTCTTTTTGCAAAAAAGTAATTGCAAATTTATTACAATACCATGTAACACTGCACATCATTGGTACGATGACTTAAACAAAAAAGTAAAAGTCCCCATCCTTAGCATGCCAAAGGAAGTCTTTGCTTTTGCAAAAAAAAATTGTTCCTCTGGTTCAAAAATTGGTATTTTAGCAACTGAAAGTACTTTAAGAACAAGAATTTATCATAAATTTTTTGAAAAAAAATATAAACTAATTGAACCTTCATTAAAGTTACAAAAAAAATATGTTAATAAATCTATTGTTCTAGTAAAAAAAGGAAAAGTAAAAGAAGCAGAAAAAATAATAAAACCAGTAATAAACTATTTATTAAAAATGAAATGCAAAAAAATTATTTTGGCGTGTACAGAATTACCCGTAGCGATTTTCGCTTTTAAATCATTTAAAAAAGTTAAGTCTTCAAAAACATTTTTTGATCCAAATTTGATTTTAGCTAAAGCAGCTATGAAAAAGTATAATTTAAAGGGCGCTTAGTAACCTTGAAAGTGATGCCAAAATACCATAGCCGCTTAATTCTATAAATAAAACAATTAAAATAATAAGAATTATTTTTCGTCTTTTTCTTAAAAACTCAACCATTTCTAACTATAACATATTTCTTATAATGGCTAAATCCAAAAAATAATGATTAGTATACACTGGTATAATTTTTATATATAGGGTTGAGAATGAGTAAATTTAAGTCGGATATTGAAATTGCAAGAAAAGCAAAAATGTATCCAATTAATAAAGTTCTTAAAAAATTTAAAGTACCTGATAAACCGTTTGCGTTCAGCCCAATGGGTCGCCATGTAGCCAAAATAAATTTAAAATATATAAAAAAATTAAAATCAAAAAAAAATAACTTAGTCTTAGTAACTGCGATTACCCCAACTCCTGCAGGTGAGGGGAAAACTACCACATCAGTCGGATTAAACGATGGTTTAAATAAAATAGGAAAAAAATCTATTGTTTGTTTAAGAGAACCAAGTTTAGGCCCCTCTTTTGGAATGAAAGGTGGAGCTGCTGGTGGAGGATATGCTCAAGTTGTTCCGATGGAGCAAATTAATTTACACTTTACTGGAGACTTTCATGCTATTACATCAGCTCACAATTTGTTGTCCGCGCTCATTGATAATCATATATATTGGGGCAATAAACTGGAAATTGATCCTGAAAATATTGTTTGGAAAAGAGTAGTTGATTTAAATGATAGAAGTTTAAGAAAAATAAAAATAAATTTGGAGCAACTTAAAGCCAATACTCCAAGAGATGATAGTTTTGACATTACAGTTGCATCAGAGGTAATGGCTATTTTTTGTTTATCTAATGATATCAATGAATTAGAAAGAAAAATCGGAAATATAACAGTTGCATATACAAAAAGTAAAAAACCTATTTACGCAAAGGATTTAAATGCTCATGGACCAATGACTGTTTTATTAAAAGAGGCGATAAGACCTAATGCAGTTCAAACTTTAGAAAATAATCTTGCAATTATTCATGGTGGTCCATTCGCTAATATTGCTCATGGTTGTAACTCAATTTTAGCGACTAAAACTGCATTAAAGTTATCTGAGTATGTAATTACTGAAGCAGGGTTTGGAGCAGACTTGGGTGCTGAAAAATTTTTAAATATAAAGTGTCGTAAAGCTGGAATACAGCCAAAGTGTGTGGTTCTTGTTGCGACTATAAGAGCTTTAAAAATGCATGGAGGTGTAGAAAAAGATAATCTTAAATTAGAAAATTTAGATGCACTTAAAAAAGGTCTTCCAAACTTAAAAAGGCATATTGAAAATATAAAAAAATTTGGTTTAGACCTTGTGGTCGCAATTAATCATTTTAAAACTGATACTGAAAAAGAAGTGCAAATTATTGAGAATTATTGCAATGATTTAAATGTGCAAGTAAGCCTTTGCACGCACTGGGCTGATGGAGGAAAAGGAACAAAAGATTTAGCAAACAAGGTTGTCAAGCTTTGTAATGAGGTAAAAAAAGCAAAATTTAATTTCATTTATGATGATAAAATCTCATTATTAGAGAAGATTGAAACAGTTGCGAATAAAATTTATAGAGCAAGTTCAGTTGAAATTAGTGATGCTGTAAAAAAACAACTAATTAAACTTGAGCAAGCTGGATACTCAAAGTTCCCAATATGTATAGCCAAAACACAGTATAGTTTTTCTGTTGACCCAAAATTAAAAGGAGCTCCAACTGATCATAAGTTGGAGGTAAGAGAAATAAGACTGTCCAGTGGTGCCGAGTTTGTTGTAGTAGTATGTGGCTCAATAATGACTATGCCGGGTTTACCGAGAACTCCTGCTGCAGATAATATAAAATTAAATAAGAAAGGCGATGTTGAAGGACTGTTTTAATTATTTTTTTTTATATTTTGCAGCTTCTTCAGATCCACCTGTTGCGCTTCCTTTGCTGTAAGAGTGTGCTCCCATTCCAGCTAGTTGACCATCTTTTACAATTAAATATTGTTCTCTAATGGGTTTCTTATCAAAAAAACATTCTAATATCTCTCTTACCCCAGCTGCGTATCTATATTGAGCTGACAAAGAAGTGCCTGAAGTATGTGGTGTCATTCCATGATTGGGCATTGATCGCCAAACATGATCATTTGGTGCTGGTTGAGGAAACCAAACATCTCCTGCGTATCCACTTAGTTGACCAGACTTTAAAGCTTTAGCTATAGCTTCTCTATTGCAAATTTTACCCCTAGCAGTATTAATTATGTATGCACCTTTTTTCATTTTACTTATTAATTTTTCATCAAATAAATTTTCTGTTTCTGGGTGAAGAGGACAGTTTATAGTTACAACGTCACAAACCTTTACTAAAGACTCTACTGAGTCATGAAATGTTAAATTTAATTCTTTTTCAACTGAATCAGGCAGTTTGTGTCTATCAAAATAATGAAGGTGAACATCAAAAGGCTTCATTTTTCTTAATGCATCTAAACCTATTCTGCCAGCTGCAACAGTTCCTACATGCATACCTTCAACGTCATATGATCTTTGAACCGCATCAGCTATATTCCAACCACCATCTTTAACGATTGCATGTTGATTATGATAATCTCTTACTAATGATAAAATCATCATTACAATATGTTCTGCTACAGATCTGGAATTGCAATAAGTTACTTCAACAACATCTATTTTATTATCCATAGCTGCTTGTAAATCTACGTGGTCAGAACCTATACCAGCAGTAATTGCCATTTTAAGATTTTTAGCTGTCTTAATTTTTTCTTTAGTCAAATAATAAGGCCAAAAAGGTTGTGATATTACAATATCAGCATCAACAAGTTCTTTATCTGCTTTGCACCCTTTTGCATCTTTATCAGAAGTTACAACTAAAGTATGACCATTAGATTCTAAAAATTTTCGTAAACCTAACTCTCCTGATACACATCCTAATAATTCTCCAGGATTAAAATCTATTCCTTTTGGAGATGGCAAAGTCATTCCATCTGGATATTTATTTAATTTTGGTAAACTTGATAAAGGATAACTTTTTGGCATCCCTTTTTTTGGATCATCATATAAAACACATAGTATTTTCATTTCATTAGTTGACTATTAAGCATTGTCAAAGTCAATTATAATTAATTTAGGTTTCTCAAGGTTTTTGGTGCGGTCGGAGAGACTCGAACTCTCATGGGAAAACCCACACGGCCCTCAACCGTGCCTGTCTACCAATTTCAGCACGACCGCTTATTTTATGCGACAATAAATGAATGACAATTATTGTTCAAGTTGATAGACTAGAATTAGTATGTCTGCTCAACAAGAAAGTGTTAAAAATTCAGAAGAGATTTACAAAAAAATCTCAAAATTTGTGCCTGATGTTGAGTGGAAGATACATCAGCCGCTTATAGAAAAAATAAATAAACTCAAAAAAGAAAAAAACGCGATAATTTTAGCCCATAATTATCAAACACCAGAAATTTATCATGGTGTAGCCGATATTGCAGCTGACTCTTTAGCTCTTGCTGTTGAGGCTTCAAAAACTTCAGCTGATAAAATAATTATGTGCGGAGTTCACTTTATGGCTGAAACTGCAAAACTAATGAGTCCTAATAAAAAAGTTTTTTTACCGGATATGAAAGCTGGTTGTTCATTATCTACATCAATAACAGGTGCAGACGTGAGAATGTTAAAAGAAAAATATCCAGGTGTTCCAGTCGTCTCATATGTTAACACTTCAGCAGACGTTAAAGCAGAAACTGATGTTTGTTGTACATCAGCAAATGCGGTGAAAGTTGTTGAGTCACTTAATGTTGAAAAAGTAATTTTTTTACCAGACCAGTATTTAGCTGACTATGTTTCAAAAAATACAAAAGTTAAAATTATTTCTTGGAAAGGAACTTGTATAGTGCACGAACAATTTAGTGCAAAAGAGATTCAAGATATTAAAAAACAAAATCCTGGTATCAAAGTTATTGCTCACCCTGAATGTCCCCCAGATGTAATAAAGGCTTCTGATTTTACTGGATCAACTTCTGGTATGATAAATTATGTAAAAGATAATCAGCCGAAGAAAGTAATGTTAGTAACAGAATGTTCTATGAGCGATAATGTTGAAGCAGATAATCCAAATGTAAGTTTCATTAAACCTTGTAATCTTTGTCCATATATGAAGAAAATAGATTTAAAAAAAATACTTGATTGTTTAGAGAATGAAACCAATGAAATTATATTGGATGATAAAACAATCGAGTCTGCAAGAAAATCTGTAATTAGAATGACTGAAATTGGTCGTTAGATCAGTGCAAAAAATAAATCAAAAGTATATTAGTTCTGTAGTTAAAAAAGCCTTAGATGAAGATCTTAAACCCATGGGCGATATTACAACTAAACTTATAAAATTCAGTAATAAGAAAATTAAAGCTAGAATAATAGCCAAACAGAATGGAGTAATAGCTGGGATAGAATTCTGCAAGAAAGCATTTAAATTAATTGGAAAAGAGTCAGTTTTTAAGTCTAAAGTGAAAGATGGAAAATTTATAAAAAAAAATAAAGTGATAGCTGAAATTTTAGCAAATACAAAAACAATACTTACAGCCGAGAGAACAGCTTTAAATTTTTTAAATCATGCATCAGGTATTGCTACAATCACAAATAGTTTTGTTGAAAAAGCAGGAAAAAAAACAAAAATTTGTTGTACAAGAAAAACAACTCCCAACCTAAGGTTATTGGAAAAATATGCTGTCAAAAAAGGCGGGGGTTTTAACCATAGATATAATCTAAGCGATGAAGTTTTAATTAAGGACAATCATATAAAAGCAGCTAGAGATTTAAAAAAACTTGTAACTAAAGCTTCCAAATCTAAAAAAGTTGTTACAGTTGAAATTGAAAACATAGGGCAGTTAAGAAAAATATTAGGATTAAAATTTAAAAGAATTCTTTTTGATAATATGAGTATTTCTCAATTAAAAAAATGCCTCAAACTCTGTAATAAAAAATATGAAACTGAATATTCTGGCAATGCTAATTTAAGAAACATAAAAAAAATTTCTAAAACTGGGATTAATAGAATTTCAGTTGGTACTATCACTCATAGTGCTAAAACTTTTGACACTAGTTTATTACTTGGATAACTCTGCTTGTGCTGCAGCTAGTCTTGCAATTGGTACTCGGAATGGAGAGCAAGATACGTAATCTAAACCGGTCTTAGAACAAAATTCTATACTTTTAGGATCGCCTCCGTGCTCGCCACAAATACCGAGTTTAATTTTTTTATTAGTTTTTCTACCTCTCGAAGAAGCAATCTCTACAAGTTCGCCTACTCCACTTTGATCTATACTAACAAAGGGATCAACGTCGAAGATTTTATTATCTATATAGTCATTTAAAAATTTACCAGAGTCATCTCTGCTAATACCAAAAGTGGTTTGAGTTAAATCATTTGTACCAAAACTAAAAAAGTCTGCATGCTTAGAAATGTTTTTAGCTTGTAAAGCAGCTCTAGGCAATTCAATCATTGTCCCTACGATATAATCTAATTTAGCTTTGTTTTGTTTTTCAATTTGATGAGCAACACGATTAACTAATGAGCGCATTATTCTTAATTCAGATTCTGTTGAAACTAATGGAATCATAATTTCTACAAAAGCAGATTTTATTTTCTCTTTTTTAAGTTCTATTATAGCCTCAAAAATAGCTCTACATTGCATTTCATAAATCTCAGGAAAAGATATCCCTAATCTGCACCCTCTATGGCCAAGCATCGGATTTTCTTCATGTAGTTCGGCTATTCTATCTCTAATTTCTTTGGATGCTAAATTTAAAGATCTTGCAACCTCGTCAACATCTTTATCAGCCTTGGGTAAAAACTCATGAAGTGGTGGATCTAATAATCTTACTGTAACAGGTAAGCCTGACATTACTTTAAATATTTTTTTGAAATCTTCTTTTTGATAAGGCAAAAGTTTTGATAGCGCATGATTTCTGTCTTCATTTGATCTAGAGAGAATCATTTGTCTTACTGATAATATTCTATCTTCATCAAAAAACATGTGCTCAGTTCTACATAATCCTATTCCTTCTGCCCCAAAATCTATAGCTGTTTTGCTATCTTGTTCAGTCTCAGCATTAGTTCTAATCTTTAATTTTCTAAATTCATCCGCCCATTTCATTATTGTTGAAAAATATCCTGAAATTTCAGGTTTAACTGTTGGAACCAAACCTTTCATAACCTTACCACTTCCCCCATCGATTGTTATGATGTCACCTTCTTTTATAATTTCGTTACCTGCTTTAAATTGTTTGTTGTCATAATCAATTGTTATCTCGCTAGATCCTGAAACACATGGTCGACCCATTCCTCTTGCGACTACAGCAGCATGACTGGTCATTCCACCCCTAGCGGTTAATATGCCTTTGGCTGCATGCATTCCATGTATATCTTCTGGGGATGTTTCTAATCTTACTAAAATAGTATCTTGCATCATGTTATTAAGTTTTTCTGCTTCATCAGCGGTAAAAACGACTTTGCCGCTTGCTGCACCAGGTGAAGCAGGCAATCCAGATGCTACAACTTCTTTCTTAACTTTATCATCTAAAGTTGGATGTAAAAGTGTGTCAATAGTGTTTGGATCTATTCTTAGTATTGCTTCTTTTCTTGAAATTAATTTTTCCTTAACCATATCAACTGCAATTTTAATTCCCGCTTTAGCAGTTCTTTTTCCAGATCTTGTTTGAAGCATCCAAAGTTTATTATTTTCAACCGTAAATTCAATATCTTGCATATCTCTATAATGTTTTTCTAATTTGATAAAAACTTTTTCTAACTCCTTATAAGCTTTCGGCATTGCTTCTTGCATTGAAAGTTCTTTTGAGCCTGATTCTTTTTTTGATTTTTTTGTAATATATTGTGGTGTTCTTGTACCAGCAACTACATCCTCACCTTGAGCATTAATTAAATATTCCCCAAAAAATGAATTTTCACCAGTAGATGGGTTTCTTGTAAAAGCTACTCCAGTAGCACAGTCACTACCCATGTTTCCAAAGACCATAGCCTGAACATTGACAGCTGTTCCCCATTCATCAGGAATTCTATTAAGTTTTCTATATGTTTTTGCTCGTTGACTCTCCCAAGATCTAAAAACTGAGCTCACAGCCTCTATCAATTGCTCATTAACATCTTGAGGGAAATTTTTCCCAGTTTTATCTTTTACTAATTTTTTAAAGTTTTCTATAAGTCCGTCCCAATCAGAAGCATCAATTTCTGTGTCTTGTAGTACACCTTTTGTAAGTTTGAAATTATCTATCATTTCTTCAAATAAATGACCTTCTACTCCCATTACTACGTTGCTAAACATTTGAATAAATCGTCTGTAACTATCTTTTGCAAAGCGAGAATTATTAGATTTTGAAGCTAACGCATTTACTGTTTTATCATTTAATCCTAAATTTAAAATAGTATCCATCATTCCAGGCATCGAAATTCTTGCACCAGATCTAACAGAAACTAAAAGTGGGTTTTTTAAATCTCCAAATTTTTTTGATGTTTTTTTTTCAATTTTTTTAATCTCAGCCTTAATTTGAGATAAAATTTTAGTAGGCAATTTTTTTTTATTTGAATAAAAAATATCGCAGACTTCTGTGGTAATTGTAAAACCTGGGGGTACAGGTAAGCCAAGCTTACCCATTTCAGCTAGATTTGCTCCTTTACCGCCTAATAAATTTTTTTTATTTTTAAGTTTACTAATCTTTTTATCATCAAAACTGAAAATAAATTGTTTCACGATATTCCTTCTAGTTTAGAAAAGTTAATAAAATTGTTAAAAGTATTACAAAACATTTTTAATAACTCTAGCCTATTATTTTTAATATCATTATTGTCATCATTTACAATAACATTATCAAAAAATTTATCAGTGAATATCTTAACTTCTGATAGGCTTAAAAGTAATTTTTCATAATCTTTATCTTGTTCATTTACTGTAAAAGATTTTCGAATCTCATTAAGCTTTTCAAATAAGTGTTTTTCTTCATCCTTTCTAAATAAAACAGCATCTGGTCTACCTGATAAATTTTCTTTTGCGCTTTCCACAATATTAAATGCTCTTTTGTAAGAACTAATTGCATTAATTCCAGCTTCTTTATTTATGTATTTATTCATTAAAGTGTTTTTTTTGTAGAGGTCAAAATAATTGTCGCTAAAGTATGAACTTATAGATGCTTCAATAATATCGTTTTTTATATTTTTGTCTTTTAAAATATTTTTCATTCTTTCCTTGAGAAAATTTAATATTTCATTTTCAGAATTTTCATTAGTCTTTCTTACCCCTTGTTCCTCAAGTAATTTAATATTGTAACTTATTAAATTTCTGAGTTTTAAATTTAATTTATTATCAATAATAGTTCGCAATAATCCGATTGCCGATCTTCTTAAAGCAAAAGGATCTTTTGAACTAGTTGGTTTTTCATTAATTAGAAAAAATCCAACTAAGGTATCAATTTTATCTGCGATCGCAACAATATAACTGATTGGTTTTTTAGAAGTCATAGAATTATTTCCTAATGGAAGATAATGATCACTTACTGCATTTGATACATCCTCCTCAAAACCTTGGCTTAAAGCAAAATACTTTCCCAAGAGTCCTTGTAGATCAGGATATTCATTTACCAAGTCCGAACATAAATCAGATTTAGAGATGGATGCTGCTATCTCTGCTTTCTCCTTATTTAAGTTAAACTCATCAGCCAACATACCGCTCAATTTTCTTAATCTCTGAGTTTTATCATAAACAGAACCAAGTCCTTCATAAAATTTTACATCTTTAAGTTTTGCAATTTGTTTAATTAAATTTTTTGATTTATCTTTATCCCAAAAGAATTTGGCATCTGCTAATCTAGCCTCTACTACTCTTTTGTTTCCATCCTTAATAAGATTATTTGTATCTTTTTTATTTGTAACTACTAAAAAGAAGTTAGTGATTTCGTCTTTTTTATCTATAATAGGAAAATATCTTTGATGATTTTGTAATGTGGAAATAATAATTTCTTTTGGTAATTCTAAATATTTTTTGTCAAAATCAATTAATAGTACTTGAGGGTCTTCTACGATATTGGTTACCTCTTTTAAAAGTTTAAGGTCATAAAGATTCTTAAAATTTTTAACTTTATAAAAACTTTCAAATTTTTTGATTATCTTTTGCTCTCTTTCTTCATGGTTAAGTATTATATTATTATTTAATAATAATTTTTGATAATCTTTAACAGTTTTCACTTTAACAACTTTAGTATCGAGGTCTTTTTCTATTACAGTACAGTCGCTAGCTCTTAAGTGACCATAGCTGAAAGCAAGTATTTCTGTATTATATATAGCTAAAATAGATCTAAGAGGTCTTCCCCATAATAAGTCTGTATCAGACCACCTCATTGATTTTTTCCATTTTATTGAAGCTATACTATTTACAACTATTTTTTTTAACACTTCTGAAGTTAAAACTTCCTTGCTTTTAGTTTTAATATAATAAAATTTTCCTTTATCATTCTGCTTTTCCATAAGATCTTTTCGAGATGAGTTATTTGCTTTTAAAAAATTATTTATAACATCTTCCATGACACCAACTTTTGGACCTCTTATCTCTTTGGAGGGAATTTTAATTTTTTCCGCAAAATCTTTGAGAAATATTGTGAGTCTTGTTGGACATGAAAAAGCTTTTAAAGATCCAAATTTTAAGTTTTCCTCAATTAAAGAGCTTTTAAATTTTGTTTCTAAATCATTCCTTGCATTAATTTGTAAATTAGGCGGTATCTCTTCACTATAAAGCTCTAATATAAATTCTGACATAATGTTACTGACTTTCTAGCCATAATTTTCCGGATCCTTTAGATAATTCTCTTATTCTGTCAATGTAGTTTGCTCTTTCTGCTACTCCTATCACTCCCCTAGCATCTAGTAAATTAAAAATATGACTAGCTTTTAAACATTGGTCATATGCTGGAAGAGCAAGTTTTTTGTCTAAAAGAGATTTACATTCTTTCTCGGCATGCTCAAAATTTGATAGTAAAATTTTAGTATCTGCATATTCAAAATTATATGCTGAAAATTCTTTTTCTGATTGATGAAAAACATCTTTATATTTAACTCCCTCTCTATTCCATTCAATGTCAAATACATTTTTCTTTCCTTGCACAAACATACACAATCTTTCTAAACCATATGTAAGTTCAACTGGAACAGGTTTGCAGTCTATGCCGGTCATTTGCTGAAAATAAGTAAATTGAGTTATTTCCATGCCATCACACCAAACCTCCCATCCTAACCCAGCAGCTCCTAGAGTAGGACTTTCCCAATCATCTTCTACAAATCTTATGTCGTGTTTTTTTACATCTATTCCGATTGCTGATAAACTTTTCAAATAAATATTTTTTATATTTTTTGGCGAAGGTTTTATGATTACTTGAAATTGATAATAATGTTGTAATCTATTTGGATTTTCTCCGTAACGTCCATCGGTAGGTCGTCTTGAAGGTTGGACGTAAGCAGCTTTCCATGGATTAGGACCCAAAGATCTTAACGTAGTAGCAGGATGAAAAGTTCCCGCCCCGACTTCTAAATCATAGGGTTGAAGCAATACACATCCATATTTGCCCCAGAACTTTTGCAGACTCATTATTATTTCTTGAAATGTCTGTCCTGTAGAACTATCGTATTTTTTCTTTTTTAGCATTTATAAGCCAAATCTTTGCCATAAACTTTTTTCTTCGAGATTTTCCAAAACTCTTTCAATTTGATTATCTATTGAAGAAGATAACTTTTTTGCTAAAAATCCTTTTTGTTTTTCAAATTTTTTAATAATAACTTTATCTCCGAATTTTTCTCTTAATACTTGATCTGCATTTCCTATTCCATCAATCAATCCAAGCTTGAGTGCTACTGATCCTGCCCAAAATTCACCGGTAAATATATTATTTTTTTCTGGATCTTTAATTTTGTCTCCCCTGCTTTCTTTTACAATTTTTATAAAGTCTGAATGCAAGTCAAGTTGTATTTTTTTCAATCTTTCGACATCCTCTTGTTTCTCTTCTACAAATGGATCTAAAGTGCTTTTATTTTTACCTGCTGTATAAATTCTTCTTTCAACTCCAATCTTTTTAATTAGATCTTTGAAACCAAAAGATGCTGATATCACACCAATAGACCCAATTATAGAACTTGAATTAGCGTAGATTTCATCTCCGGCGCATGCAATGAAATAACCACCTGATGCAGCTACATCTTCAGCAAATATAATAACTTTTGTTTTGTTTTTTTTAGCTAATTGTCTGATATAACTATAAATCAAATGTGATTGAACTGGTGAACCTCCTGGTGAATTAATTGAGATCGCTACAGTTTTTGCTTTTTTGTAAGAGAATGCTTTTTTGAGGATTTCCTGCTGATTTGCTAGATCTATCCCTTGCTTAAATCTTCCTACAGATCCTATCACTCCGGTCATTCTGACATGGGGTATAACAATTTTTTTTTTAAATAATGAAAACATAAATGAGTATTAATATTTTACTTATATCAATACTATAAAAAATTTTAATCAATTATTACGCTACTCCTAGTTGAATTGAAGGTGCGGCAACTGGTTTTAAATAAGGATATTACATTTCTGTTGGGTTATGTAATAAAGTTAAATGGGATCAGTAATACCTCTTAAAAATTCGGCTAATTCTGCTTATCTTGATTTAAGAAATTTAGTAGCCAACAAACTAGGTAAAGTCGAAGAATTAATTAGTTTCAAGCTAGAAAGCAAAGTTGACCTCATTCAGAAAATGACAAAACATCATTTAAATTCTGGAGGAAAAAGATTGAGGGCTCTTTTAACTTTAGGATCAGCAAAATTAGCTGGTTATGATTTGGGAGATAGAGATATAAATTTTGCCAGTTGTGTTGAATTAATTCATTCAGCAACTTTGTTGCATGACGACGTAATTGATGAAAGTAATTTAAGAAGAGGAAATAAAACGACAAACAATATTTGGGGTAATCAATCCTCAATTTTAACTGGAGATTATCTATTGAGCAGATGTTTCGAAATTATGGTTGATGATGGAGACTTAGAAATATTAAAATTATTATCTTCTACTTCCTCAAAAATTGCACAAGGAGAAGTTTTACAATTACAGCATAAAGGTGAGGCAGATCTTTTAGAGGAAACTTATACAAAAATTATCAATTTGAAAACGGCTGCTTTATTTTCTGCGGCAACTAAAACAGGTGCTTGTTTAGGTAAGCTTGGTTTAAAGGAAAAAGAGGCTTTAGCTTCTTATGGGAAAAATCTTGGTTTAGCTTTCCAAATTGCTGATGACGCTTTAGATTATTTTGCAAAGGAAATTTTGTTTGGAAAAGAAGTTGGAAAAGATTTTTATGAAGGTAAAACTACTTTACCATTAATAATAATTTTTCAAAGAGCTAATGAAGAAGAAAGAAATTTTTTAAAAGAAATATTTAAAAAAGAAAAAAGAACTGAGGATGATTTTAGTGAAGTATTATCGCTTATTAATAAATATAAAGCTGTTGAAGAAAGTTTAAAAAGAGCAGAGTATTTTGTAAATGTATCAAGAGACGCTTTAGCTATTTTTCCTAATAGTAGAGAAAAAAATATATTACAAAACTTATCAAGTTTTAGTTTAAATAGGTCTTTTTAAGGATATAAGAGTTCTTTCTTCCAACTTCCGTTTTCTTTTTTATAATTTAGTCTTTCATGTATTCGGCCCTCTCCATCTAACCAGAATTCAATTTGAGAAGGCATTAGTCTCCATCCAGACCAATGCGGAGGCCTAGGCACTTTGTTTGAGGGATATTTTTTTTCATAGGTATCTATTTTTTTTATAAAATCTTCTCTTTTGTCTAAAATTTCAGACTGAGAGGAGGCCCATGCACCAATTTTATTTTTATATGGTCTTGAGTTATAATAATCATCCGCTTCTTTATCTGTAACTTTTTCAACTTTTCCAACTATTCTTACTTGTCTTCTAATACTTTTCCAATGAAAGCACATAGAAGATTTTTTGTTAATTTTTAAATCAATCCCCTTTTTGCTATTAAAATTTGTATAAAAAACAAATCCTTTATCGCTTAATCCTTTGAGCAAGACCATTCTTACACTGGGCTGGCTATTCTTATCTACTGTGGCTACTGCTACAGCATTTGGGTCGTTTATTTCAGTCTCTTCGGCTTTAGCGAACCATTTTTTGAATAATTCTATTGGATTATTGGTTTCTTCAAAGCACTTATCCAAACCAAGTGAATTTTTGCCATTATTTTGATTCATAATTTATTTAAAATAATTTATACATTAAATAACTATGTCTTTTAATACTTTTGGAAAAATTTTTAGGTTCACTACATGGGGGGAGTCTCACGGGCCAGCTATAGGCTGTATAGTTGATGGGTGTCCGCCAAATATCCCTATTTCTGAGAAAGAGATTCAAAAAGACATGGACAAGAGAAGGCCTGGACAGTCAAAATTTACAACTCAAAGGAAAGAGAGCGACAAAGTTTCTATTTTATCTGGAGTCTTTCAAGGGAAGACTACGGGAACACCCATTTCAATGATTATTTATAATGAAGACAAAAGATCTAGAGATTATGAATCTATCAAAGACAAGTTTAGGCCAGGACATGCTGATTTTACTTATTTTAAAAAATACGGAATAAGAGACTATAGAGGTGGTGGTCGTCAATCTGCTAGGGAAACCGCGAGTAGAGTGGCCGCGGGAGCAGTAGCAAAAATTGTTCTCAAAAAAATAATTGGGAAAAAATTTAGTATAATTGGAGCTGTCACTCAATTAGGTATAATGGGATGCAATACTTCAAGGTGGAATGATAAAGAAATAAGAAAAAATCCGTTCTTTTGTCCAGATAAATCATCAGTAAAATTATGGGAAAAATATTTATTGGGAATAAGAAAGTCAGGTTCATCGTGCGGAGCCATAATAGAGCTTAGAGCGAAAGGTGTTCCGGTTGGATTAGGTGCTCCAATATACTCTAAGTTAGATGCAGATATAGCTTCAGCACTTATGAGTATTAACGCAGTTAAAGGAGTTAATATTGGAGCAGGAATGGGGTCTGCATACTTAACTGGAGAGGAAAATTCTGATGAAATTCGAGGTGGTGTAGGAAAAATTAGTTTTAAAAGTAATAAAGCTGGAGGAATTTTAGGTGGCATTTCATCAGGTCAAGAAATTATTGCATCATTTGCGGTGAAACCTACTTCTTCAATATTAAATAGTAGGGAAACTATAAATAAAAAAGGAAAAAATACTAAAATTTCTGTTAAAGGCAGACATGACCCATGTGTAGGAATTAGAGCTGTGCCTATTGGTGAGGCTATGCTGGCATGTGTTATATTAGATCAGTATATGATGAATAAAGCTCAATGCAGTTAATTTGATAATTTATTTTTATTTTTTGCAAATATAATATTAGATTTAAGTCCTTCTTCAATTTTTTCAACAATAGAATTAAAGTTTAAACCAGCTTTCTCGTACATTTTTTCAGGAGTATCTTGGTCGATGAAAATATCTGGTAAAAACATTGATCTGAATTTAAGTCCTTTGTCAAATACGCCTCTATCTGAAAGAAGTTTCATAACGTGAGAACCAAAACCTCCTATTGAGCCTTCCTCTATTGTTAAAATTAATTCATGGTTCGAAGCCATCTCTAGAATTAACTTTTCATCTAATGGTTTAGCAAATCTTGCATCCATTATTGATATTTTAATTCCTTTTTTATCTAAAATATCTTTAGCTTTTTTACATTCGTCTAACCTGGCTCCAAAATTTAATATTGCAGCTTGTTTTCCTTCACAAACTATTTTTCCTTTACCTATTTCCAACATTTCATCTATTCCTGGTAACTCAATTCCAATACCATTTCCTCTTGGATATCTAAAAGCAGACGGTCTGTCATTAATGTGAACTGAAGTATTTATCATTTTTACCAGTTCTGACTCATCACTTGCAGCCATCACAACGAAATTTGGTAATGTAGATAGGTAGGTAATATCGAAAGAGCCAGCATGCGTAGGTCCATCTGCTCCCACTAATCCTGCTCTATCTATTGCAAATCTTACTGGAAGAGATTGCAAAGCAACATCATGCACAACTTGATCATAAGCTCGTTGTAAAAATGTTGAATAAATAGCAGCATAGGGCTTATATCCTTCTGTAGCTAAACCAGCAGCAAATGTTACTGCATGCTGCTCAGCTATACCTACATCGAACATTCTATCAGGAAATTTTTTTTCAAATAAATTAAGACCGGTGCCAGAAGGCATAGCTCCAGTAATACCAATAATTTTAGTATCTTTCTCAGCATGTTTTATTAAAGTTTCTGAGAATACTTTTGTATATGAGGGCACATTAGATTTTGATTTACTTTGTTGACCTGTGGAAATATTAAATTTTGAAACTCCATGATATTTATCTCCAGACTCTTCGGCTGGTTTGTAACCTTTTCCCTTTTGAGTTATAGCGTGTATTAAAATTGGTCCTTCGTGTTTAGACTTTTTTACATTTTCCAAAATTTGAACTAAATAATCAACATCATGACCATCGATTGGTCCTATGTAGTAAAAACCTAGTTCACTGAACAAGGTGCCTCCTGTCACAATACCTCTCAAGAAGTCTTCTGCTTTCCCAGCTTTTTGGCTAAACCTTTTTGAAAATGCTGAGGTAATTAATTTAATTGTTTCTCTTAAACTAAAATATAGCTTTCCTGATAATAGTTTTGCTAAATATTTACTCATCGCTCCGACTGGTTTGGCGATAGACATTTTGTTGTCATTTAAAATTACAACTAATTTAGATTTTAACGCACCGGCATTATTCATTGCCTCATAGGCCATTCCAGCGCTCATAGCACCGTCTCCTATTACTGCTATAACGTTATTGTTGTCATTTGACAGTTTCTTTGCAACTGACATTCCTAAAGTTGAAGAAATTGAAGTTGAACTATGTGCTGCACCAAATGGATCGTACTCGCTTTCTTCTCTTTTAGTGAAGCCTGATAAACCTCCACCTTTTCTTAAAGTTCTAATTTCTTTTTTTCTACCTGTTATTATTTTATGAGGATAGCACTGGTGACTAACATCCCAAACTAGTTTATCTTTTGGAGTATTAAAAACATAATGCAATGCAATGGTTAACTCTACAACACCTAGGCCAGCACCTAAATGACCACCCGTTTCTGAAACTACATCTATTAATTCTGTTCTAAGCTCTTCAGAAATTTGTTTTAAGTCCTTCTTTTCAAATTTTCTAAGATCTGAAGGATAATTAATTTTATCTAATAATTTCGCCATTAATATTTTCTTTCTAAAATAAAATTTACGATATCTTTTAAATCATTCGCTTTATTTCCATTTTTTTCAAGTTTTCTCAATATCTTTTTTTTTAAGTTAATAGCATATTCAAAAGCGTAATTATATCCTACTAAATTAATAATTGTAGACTTTCCTTTTTTTTTATCTTTGTTGACTGTTTTGCCAGTATATTTTGATTTTCCCTTAACGTCTAAAAAATCATCTGCCAATTGAAATAATAAACCAATATCCTCTCCTAATTTAATTAAATCAATATTACCTTTGTAACCTTTGCCAGCGATTTGACCAGCGGCATAACAACAAAAGCTAAACAATTTTCCTGTTTTTTTTCTTTGCATATTAATTATGTCTTTAAAATTCTTTCTTTTTTTTTCATATTTTAAATCTAATTCTTGACCTCCTGCTATTCCTGTATGGCCGGAACACTCTGCTAACTTTTTTAAAAGTAAAACTTTATCTTTATCTTTAATTTTAAACCTTTTGTCTGAAATCATTTCAAATGCTAAAGTTAATAAAGAATTTCCCGCTAGTACTGCTGTAGACTCTCCGTATTTAATATGAGCAGTAGCTTTTCCCCTTCTAAGTTTATCATTATCCATACAAGGTAAGTCGTCATGAATTAATGAGTAGGAATGAATACATTCTACAGCGCCACAAATATTTAATAATTTGTTTGATTTAAGATTATATAATTTTCCAGTAGCTAAAATAACGCTTGATCTAATTTTTTTTCCTCCAGAAAGAACGCCATAGTTCATTGGATTAATTAGTAAACTTCTTTTTTGACCTTTTAGATATTTCTTTAAAAATAAATCAATTTTTTTGGCATTTGATTTTAATTTATTTTTTAACATTTTTTTTACCCAATGAATTAATCTCTTTTAATTTTTTTTTAAATAGATCATCCATGTGTTTATTCAATTTTAGAAGTTTATCATAGTCATCGGTATGACTTTCAAGATTTGTGTCACCTTTCTCGATTTTATCTAAAATTTTATTGATTTCTTCTTTAGTCTCTTTTATTGATTTGCCTTTAATATCTGCTGGAATATTTTTACTAGTCATTTATTGTATATTAAATAAATTATGAGGAATTTCTATTCAAATATAATCAAATTTAATTCGAAGAATTTAATTAAAATAATTAATATTCTCAAAAAAGATGGCATTATTGGTGTGCCAACAGAGACTGTTTATGGTTTAGCTGGAAATGCATATTCTAACAGCGCAATAAAAAAAATTTTTAGGATTAAAAAGAGATTAAAAAAAAATCCCCTTATAATTCACTATTATAGTTTAAGTAACGCTAAAAAGGATGTGTTACTAGACAAAAATTTTTTTAAAATTTACAAAAAATTTAGTCCGGGGCCAATTACTTATATTGTAAAGAAAAAAAGCAATTCTAAAATTAAACCTTTGGCTTGCGCAAATTTGAAAACTGTTGGTATAAGATTTCCAAAAAATAAAATAATAAGAAAATTATTAAAAAAACTTAAGTTTCCTTTGGCAATGCCAAGCGCTAATAAGTCATCTGGTGTAAGCCCAGTAAAACCTTTAGATGTTTTTGAGGAGTTTAATAATAAAATTAAAGTGATTGATGGCGGTATTTCTAAAATCGGAATTGAATCAACTGTATTAAATTTAGTTGGTAAAACATGTATTTTAAGACCAGGAGTAATTACTCCTAAACAAATTGAAAATGTTTTAAAGATAAAATTAAAAATTTTAACAAAACAAACAATTTTAAAATCGCCTGGGTCATTAAAAAAACATTATTCACCAGGCATACCTATATATTTAAATAAAAATAAATGTCCTGATAAATATGCATTCATAACTTTTGGAAAAAAATACACTGTGACAAGAAATTCTTTTAACTTAAGTAAAAAATCTAATTTAAATGAGGCTGCTAGAAACTTATATAAGTTTTTTAGAAGCATTAAAAAAGAGGGATATAAGAAAATTTATGTTACTAAAATTCCAAATACAGGAATTGGAATTGCTATAAATGATAGACTAAAAAGAGCTTCAAAATAATGAAATTAGAAGTAAAAAATTTAGTTAAAAAGTTTAAAGGCTTTACCGCGGTAAAGAATATAAACTTTAATATTAATGATGGACAAACATTGGGTGTTCTAGGACCTAACGGATGTGGAAAAACAACTACCATAGGAATGCTCCTTGGATTAATTAAGCCGACAAATGGTGAAATTCTTATAGATGATAAAAATTTTGAAAATCTAAATAGAGAAAAAATATTAAGTCAATTTAATTTTGCATCACCATATGTTGAATTACCTAAAAAATTAACCGTCAAAGAGAACTTGGAAATATACGGTAGATTATACGGTGTGAAAGATTTAACAAAAAGAATACAAGAAATATCTGAAGACTTAAATTTAAGTTTGTTTTTAAATAAGAAAACAGGAGAGTTATCATCTGGACAAAAAAATAGAGTTTCTTTAGCAAAATCACTTATAAACAATCCTAAAATTTTATTTTTAGATGAACCAACTGCTAGTTTAGATCCTGATATAGGAGATTTTGTCAGAAAATATATACAAGATTATAAGTCAAAAAATAAAGTTTCAATACTATTAGCATCACATAACATGAACGAGGTAGAAAGACTTTGTGACCAAGTCATAATGATGAAAGAGGGTGAGATAGTTGATAGAGGAACATGTCGATCTTTAATTGAAAAACACGGTAGAAATAATTTAGAAGATACTTTTTTAAAATTAGCAAGGAACAAAAATGAATTGGAATAAAGTTTACGGTCTAAGTTTGAGACATTTTTATTTAATCAAAAGTTCTTTTCCAAGAATTTTAGATTTAATTTATTGGCCAAGTATCCAAATATTTTTGTGGGGGTTTATATCAAAGTTTTTTACTTTAAGTTCGTCTTATTATAATAATACTGTTGGTGTAATTTTATCTGCAGCCATACTTTACGATTTTCTATTTAGATCAAGTATAAGTTATAACATGATGTTTTTAGAGGAGATATGGAGTAGGAATTTTACAAATTTATTTATTTCACCAATTAAAATTAAAGAAATTATTGCTGCTTTGACACTAACAGCAATTGTAAGGACTCTGATTGGCATGGTTCCAGCTGCATTGCTTGCAATTCCATTGTTTGGAGTTTCTATTTTTAAAATTGGTTTACCCCTAATATCTTTATTATTAAGTCTTTATATTTTTGGAATTACTTTAGGTTTATTGGTAACTTCTGGATTAATTAGATTTGGTCCTTCATTTGAAAATATTGCCTGGGCAAGTCTATTTTTTTTAGCTCCATTAGGATGCATATATTACCCTATAGAAATCTTACCTGAATGGTTACAGATAATTGCAAAAATACTACCTTTAGTTCATATTTTTGAAGAAATGAGAAACATTTTAATTAATGATATTATAAGTTATACTCAAATATTTTTAGCTATAACCATTTCTGTTTTTTACTTCATGCTAGGAGTTGCAGTTTTTTATATTTCATATGCTGGGGCAAAAATTAGAGGAACTTTGATAAATGTTGGGGAATAAATGCATAATAAAATAGAAGAAATTAAAAAAAATGAAAGTCCTCCGAAAGTAATTAAAAATTTATTTAGTAAAGATGAAATTGATAAGTTTCTTAAGCTTTACGAACAATTACCAACAACAGTTCATAACAAAAAACAAAATGTTATTAAAAAAAGGTGGTTAAAAGAATATGGAAAAGAATTAGAGGAATTATTTTATAAAAAATTAAAAAATGAAATTGGTGATTTTAATTATGATAATTTAAAAACAGATAATGGAGAAATAATTTATGGACTTTTTCAAGAAAGCTATAATCCGATAGGTTTGCATATTGATGGGGGATTTAATTTTGAAGATTTAATTTATAAACAAAGCTTGATACCTCTTACCCCAGTTGGTAGCACAGTGATTTTCAAAAATAGGTACTATGGAAAATCTACTAATTTTACAATTGACAAAAAAGAATTAGAAAAAACAAAACTAAATTATGGGCAAAATATTAGATCAAATAAACACATTGGAATGTTTGGAAATAAGCCTTTTAATGTTGATGATCACCAAAAATTTTTAAAACACGAAAAAATAGATAATCTTTTAGGTCTGGAAATTGAATTAGTTTATGAATGGGAACTAGGTTCTATGCTAATTTTTGATAGAACTAATTTACATTGTTCTTCATCTAAAATTGAAGGAAAAAAAATAGGCTTAACGACTTTTACTAAAAAATAAATTATGGCAATATATGATTGCTTTCAATATTTTAACGAAGAACATATAGCTGATTTAAGATTTAATATTTTAAATGAGTTCGTGGACTATTTTGTAATAGTTGAGTCTACAGTTAACCATCAAGGAAAAGAAAAAAAATTACAATTTGATATTAGTAAGTACAAAAAATTTAAAAGAAAAATTAGGTATATTATTGTCGATGATACTCCAGAAAAAATAAAAAAACCACATGTAGGTGGAGAGTCTTTGGTTGAACAACATCAAAGAAACTCATTGATGAGAATCCTCAATAAAGCAGATGATGACGATTTAATAATTTTATCTGATGTTGATGAAATTCCAGATTTGAATAAATTGAATTTTTTCAATAAAAAAAACTTTGGAGTATTTTCACAAAAAATGTTTATGTATAAGATTAATTTATTAAATTTAAATGAAAATAATTGGCATGGTTCAAAAATTTGTTTAAAAAAAAATTTAAAATCCCCTCAATGGTTGAGAAATTTAAAGATTAAAAAATATCCTTTTTGGCGGATTGATAAGCCAAAAAATATACAAATTATTGAGAATGGTGGTTGGCATTTTGCTTATTTACAAAGTGCAGAAAATATTTCAAAAAAAATAAGATCTTTCGCGCATGGAGAATTCAATAAGGAGCATTTAACAGACGAGTCAAAAATAAGAGATAAAATTCAAAAAGGAGAAGATGTATTTGAACGTGGTTTTAAAATTAAAAAAGTTAGCATAGACGATACCTTTCCAGATTATATTCAAAAAAATCAAGATATGTTGAAAAATTGGATCGCTTGACATGGTGCGCCCGGAAGGATTTGAACCCTCAACCTTCTGATCCGAAGTCAGACGCTCTATCCAGTTGAGCTACGAACGCACAAGTAGTAATTTAAATCAAATGAAAAATAAAACAATTAAAATATTATCTACCTCTTCAGATAAAGGAAAAAGAATTGATATTTTTTTGTCTGAAAAATTAAAAGAGACGACAAGATCTAATATTAAAAAGTTAATTAATCAAAAAAAGGTAACAGTTAATAATATTATTGTAGATGCTCAGTCAAAAAAAATTAAAGACAATGATGAAATTAATTTAACTTTTCATGAGGATATAAACAAAAAGATAATGCCTTTTAAGAAAAAATTAGAAATAGTTTATGAGGATAGAGACTTAATGATTATTAATAAGCCGCAAGGCATGGTTGTACATCCAGGTGCAGGAAATAAGAACAATACATTAGTAAATGTTTTAGTTGGAAAATATAAAAAAAAATTATCTAATTTAAGCGGATCAACTAGACCAGGAATTGTTCATAGAATAGATAAAGATACTAGTGGATTGTTAGTCGTTGCAAAAAATAATTTTACTCACGCTGATTTAGGTCGGCAATTTAGTGAACATTCAATTAAAAGAAAATATATTGCGCTTATTTGGGGAGTATTAAGACCTCTTAAAGGTACGATTGAGACATTTATTACGAGAAGTAAAAAAAATAGACAACTTATGACGACTGATGAGTTTAAGGGAAAAAAGGCTATAACAAAATATTCAATTATAAAAGTATTTAACAAAAAAGATATTCCTAAAATAAGTTTAATTGAATTTGAATTAAAAACTGGAAGAACTCATCAAATAAGAGTTCATATGATTTATAAAGGAACTAGCTTACTCGGAGATCAAAAATACCGTAAAAAAAACATTAAATTTAAAAAAATTGATACAACGTTTGAAAAAATCTTGAATTCATTTAAAGGTCAAGTTTTACACGCATCTACATTGGGATTTGATCATCCAAAAAGTTTAAAAAAAATTGAGTTTAAAACAAAATTGCCCTTAAAATTTAAAAAATTAGTTGATTATCTTGAAAGTTTAAAGAATTAAAATTATATATAGTCTTTTAATTATGACGAAAGATAAAGAGATTACTAATTTACCTTCTCCTGCTTCAGGAAGTTTATCTTTATATTTATCTCAAATTAAAAAATTTCCAATGCTTGACGCAGAGGAAGAGTACATGCTAGCAAAAAATTGGAGGGAAAGAGGTAACCTTAAAGCAGCGCACAAATTAGTTACAAGCCATTTAAGATTAGTAGCAAAAATTGCTATGGGGTACAGAGGATACGGTCTGCCTGTGAATGAGTTAATTTCTGAAGGAAATATAGGTTTGATGCAAGCAGTTAAAAAATTTGATCCGGATAAAGGATTTAGACTGGCAACATACGCAATGTGGTGGATCAAAGCTTCTATACAAGAATATGTTTTGAGATCATGGAGTTTAGTAAAAATGGGGACGACAACAGCTCAAAAGAAACTTTTTTTTAATCTTAAAAAAATTAAAAATCAAATAGCACCTGGCCAAGAAGGAGATTTAAGAGATAATCAAGTTAAAGAAATTTCTAAAAGATTGGATGTTGACTCAGAAGAGGTCATTAATATGAACAGAAGAATGATGGGGCAGGAGAAGTCTCTCAACACTCCCATCAAAGCTGGTGAAGCTGACGAATGGCAAGATTGGTTGGTGGATGAAAACTTAGATCAAGAATTACTTTTATCTCAAAAACAAGAGTTTGATGATAGAAAAGAATTATTAAATAATTCTATGAGCATTCTTGATAAGAGGGAAGCTGATATTTTAAAAGCAAGAAGATTAAGTGAAAACCCTAAAACTTTAGAAGAGTTAAGTGAAAAATTTAAAATTAGTAGAGAAAGAGTTAGACAAATTGAAACAAAAGCTTTTGAAAAACTTCAAAAATCTATGATTAATGCAAGTAAATCAAAAAACTTGCTTCCTAAAAAATAATTAAATTAAAAAAGGATTTTCTATTAAAATAGTATCTTTTCGTTCAGGACTTGTTGATATACTTGCTACTTTTGTCTCTATAAATTTTTCTAAACCTTTAATGTATTTTTGAGCATTTTGGGGAAGGTCATTAAAAGATTTTATACCCTTTGTTGAGGTCTTCCAGCCACTGAAATTTTTATAAATTGGTTTTACTTTTAATTGATCTTCAACTGCAGCGGGCAAATAATCAATTTTTTTACCTTTTAATTCATATCCAATACAAATTTTAATTTCATCTAGTTCATCTAAAACATCTAATTTTGTTAATGCTATGCCATTAATGCCTGAAATTTTAATTGTTTGCCTTACTAAGACACCGTCAAACCATCCACATCTTCTTTTTCTACTTGTTACAGTTCCAAACTCTTTTCCTCTTGATCCCAATATATCACCAATTTTGTCTTTAAGCTCTGTAGGAAATGGACCTTCGCCTACTCTTGTTGTATAGGCTTTGGTTATACCTAAAACATAATTTATTGTATCCACTCCACAGCCAGAGCCTGTTGCAGCAGATGAAGCAACTGTATTCGAAGATGTAACAAATGGATAGGTTCCATGATCAACATCCAGTAAAATTCCTTGAGCTCCTTCAAAAAGGATTTTTTTACCTTTAGACTTAAATTCATCTAATTTTTTCCATACAGGTTGTGAAAATTTTAATATTGATGGTGCTATTTTTAATAAATCTTTTTTTAATTGATCCTTCTCAAAGATTTTTTTTCCTAAACCTTTTCTTATTGCATTATGGTGAATAAGCACTGTTTCTAGTCTGTGATCTAAATTGCTTTCTGAAACTAGATCCATAACTCTTATTGATCTTCTTCCCACTTTATCCTCGTATGCTGGGCCGATACCTCTTCTAGTAGTTCCGATTTTTGCTTTTCCTGCAGAATCTTCTCTTATCTCATCCATTTCTTTATGAAACGGTAGAATTAAATTTGCAGCTTCTGATATAATAAAATTTTTTTCATCTACATTTACGCCTTTTTCCTTAATTTCTTTAATTTCATCTAAAAGAGCCCAAGGATCTACTACAACACCATTTCCTATAATTGAAATTTTATTTTTTCTGACTATACCAGATGGTAATAATCTTAGTTTATAGGTAATACCATCTATAACTAAGGTATGACCAGCGTTGTGACCACCTTGAAATCTTACAACTACATCGGCCTCGCTAGATAGCCAATCGACTATTTTTCCTTTACCCTCATCACCCCATTGCGAACCTACTACAACTACATTTTTCATTACTCAAATTTCCTATCGATTTTAATGGAGCTTAAATGATTAATTGGCCCATGACCTTTTCCATAATTAAGATTAGATCTAATAGATTGATTAACATATTTGATTGCCAGCTCACAGGATTTATTTATAGTTTTTCCACATGCTAAAAAAGTTGTTATAGCACTAGATAAAGTACATCCTGTTCCATGAGTATTTCTGGTTTTAACTCTTTTATTTTTGAAAATTTTTAATTCTTTTTTATTTAAGAAAACATCTCTTACAGTTTCTGATCCACTGTGGCCTCCTTTTAACAAGACATTTTTAATTCCAAAATTAAGTAAAATATTGGCAGCTTTTATCATTTCATTTAAATTGCTTATTTTGGTGTTTGTTAAAACCTCTGCTTCAGGAATATTTGGAGTAATTAAAAACGTTTTTCGTATTAGTTTCTCTTTTAAAACTTTTATAGCTTTGTTATTTATTAGTTTGAATCCACCTTTAGCAACCATAACAGGATCCAAAATTATCTTCTTTGTTTTTATTTTTTTTAGACTTTTACAAACTGCTAAGATTACATCGCTAGAATGAAGCATGCCAATCTTTATTGCATCAGGCTTTATGTCTTTTGAAGTAAATAAAATTTGTTTTTCGATTTCTTTCGGTGAAATTGCGATTACTGAATTTACGCCTGTTGTATTTTGAGAGGTGACCGCTGTTATAGCTGTCATGGCATAACCACCTAATGCAGTAACAGTTTTTATGTCAGCTTGAATACCTGCCCCTCCAGATGAGTCGGAGCCAGCAATTATTAATATTTTAGATTTGGGTTTCAATTATTTTATAGAATTTTTTATTATTTTAATACATTTTAAAATTAAACTTTTGTCATATGACTCCGCCATTATTCTTATCTTTGGTTCCGTTCCAGATTTTCGTACAAGAATTCTACCTTTTTGGCCCATTAATTTATTAGCTTTTTTGACAGCATTTTTGCACTTAAATTTATTTATTATATTCTTATTTTTTACAATAACATTTTCCAAAATTTGTGGTACTGGCTTAAAAACATCCAGTAAGTCACTGGCTTTTTTTCCTTTTCTTAAAGAAAATAAAACCTCAAGCGCAACAAGCAAACCATCACCAGTGGTTGCAAATTTACCCAAAATAATGTGTCCAGATTGCTCGCCACCTAAATTAAAATTTAGTCTTTTCATTTTTTCTTTGACATACCTGTCGCCTACTTTTGATCTTGAGAATTTTATTTTTTGATTTTTTAAAAATTTTTCTAGTCCATAATTAGACATTAATGTCCCTACCACCCCTCCTTTAAGAATTCTTTTGGACTTCCATCTTCTTGCTAGCATTGCAATAATTTGGTCTCCATCAATAATTTTTCCTCTTTCATCACACATAATAATTCTATCAGCATCGCCATCAAAAGAAATGCCAAGGTTTGCTTTTAGCTTCTTTACGGCCAATCTAATTTTAGATGGGTAAGTAGATCCACATCTTTTGTTTATATTTAAACCGTCTGGTTTAATTCCAATTGAAAAGACCTTTGCTCCAAGTTCTTTTAAAAGCTTTGGTGCGGCTTTATAAGAAGCTCCATTAGCACAGTCTAAAACAATTTTAGTACCTTTTAAGTTAAAATTTTTTGGAAAATTATTTTTAAGAATTTTAATATACTTGTCATTTCCATCTTCTAATCTTTTTACCCTGCCTAATAATTTGGGATTTGTAAGTTGTTTAGTATTTTTTGTATCAATTAATTTTTCTATTTTCTTTTCAATTTTATCTGATAACTTCATACCATCTGGGCCAAATAACTTTAAACCATTGTCATAAAAAGGGTTGTGCGAAGCAGTTATCATAATGCCCATATTAGCCTTCATAGATTTTGTTAACATGGCCAGTCCATTGGTTGGTAGAGGACCCAAAGTAAATACATGCATACCTCCTGAAACTAAACCAGAAACTAAAGCTGGTTCTAAAGTATAGCCTGATAACCTTGTATCTTTTGCAATAATTGCAATTTGTTTAGATTTTTTTTGATTCTTAAAATATGTGGCAGATGCTAAACCAAATTTAAAAAATTTTTCTCCTGTTATGTTTCCTTTATTAACAGTTCCTCTTATGCCATCTGTACCAAAATATTTGTTTTTCATTAATTCGATATAATTTTTTTAAACACTAAAATCCCCTGTTTTACCTCTTTTACGTTGTGCACCCTAAAAATTTGCACTCCCTGAGATAATAAAAAAAGAATTGAAGCTATTGTTCCACCTATTCTTTCATCGCTATCATACTTTCCAGAAATTTGATTGATAAATCTTTTTCTTGAAGTGCCAATTAAAATTGGAAAACCAAGACTATGAAACAAAGATATTTTGGAAATTAAAGTCAAATTATGTTTCAAATTTTTACCAAAACCAATACCAGGGTCTAAAACAATTTTTTTATTGTCTAATCTTTTATTAATACTTATTTCAAAAAAATCATAGATATCTAACAACACATTTTTATAATTAGGATTTTTTTGCATATTATCTGGTGTCCCCTTCATATGATGAAGGACTTTTGCAATATTGTATTTTTTTAATTTTGGTAATGAATTTTTGTCATAGATAAAACCGGATACATCATTGATTAAATCTACCCCTTGCTTAATACTTTTTGTCATTAAATCAGATTTTCTTGTATCAATAGAGAGACACGTTTTTTTATATTTTTTTTTAAATTTACTTATTACAAACTTTACTCTTTGCCACTCAATATCTGGATGAATTGTTTTTGAACCTGGTCTGGTAGACTCTCCCCCTACATCTATAATATTTGCTCCTGATAGTATCATTTCTTTGGTGTGTTTAAGAGATTTTTTATTCTCATTAAATTTGCCGCCATCAGAGAAACTATCAGGAGTTAGGTTAAGAATTCCCATTATAGATGGTTTGGCAAAATCTACATGTTTAAGAAAGTTTTTTCTTTTTGAAGTTATTTTCTTCAAATCCTTACGTACTTTATACCTTAGGGTTGGGTTCAGTTTATTTATTTTTTTTAATTTTATAATTTTAGTATCAATTTTTTTTTTACTACGAGTAATTATCTCTACTTCATCAAAAGATATATTTTTATCACCACATAAAGGTAGTGCTTTTTTAGCCTTAATTAAACTTTTTGCTTTTAATCCGTATTTGAAATTACACGCTCTTGTGTAATATTTGATCATTAATTAAACTACAGGCTTCGGTTTCAAACCAATAGTTCCTAAAGCTGAAGTTTCTTTAGTGTCTTCTTTAGGATCACTCTCAAATGATCTAGTCGGTTTTTTATCTTTTAAGATTAAATCTCTAATTTCATCTCCAGATAAAGTTTCATAAACTAATAAAGCTTTAGCAATTTTGTGAAGATCATCAATTTTTTCTGTTAAAACTGCTCTTGCTCTTTCATATCCTTTATCAACTATCTTTTTAACTTCAGAGTCAACTTTTCTTGCAGTTTCTTCTGACATATTCTGTTGCTTAGTAACCGACCTACCTAAAAAAACTTCTTCCTCGTTTTCTCCATATGAAATTGTTCCTAATTCTGCACTCATTCCATATTTCGTAACCATATTTTTTGCCATTTTTGTTACCATGTCGATGTCCGATGAAGCACCAGAGGTAACTTTATCATGACCAAAAATAATTTCTTCAGCAATTCTCCCTCCCATTGCAACAGCTATATCCGAATGCATTTTTTCTCTTGTAACTGATAATTGGTCCCTCTCTGGAAGTCTCATTACCATTCCTAATGCTCTTCCTCGAGGAATAATTGTGGCCTTGTGAATAGGGTCTGAAGCTTTTTCATTTAAAGCAACTATAGCGTGACCACCCTCATGGTATGCAGTAAGTTTTTTCTCATCTTCACTCATAACCATTGATCTTCTTTCTGCACCCATCATTACTTTATCTTTAGCTTCTTCAACATCTGACATTGTTACGACCCTTTTATTTTTTCTCGCTGCTAAAAGAGCTGACTCGTTTACAAGATTAGCTAAGTCTGCACCTGAAAAACCAGGTGTTCCCCTAGCTATTGTTCTCAATTTAACATCTGGTCCGGTATTAATTTTTTTAATGTGTACTTTTAAAATCGCCTCTCTACCTATTATGTCAGGATTACCAACTACTACTTGTCTATCAAATCTTCCTGGTCTTAATAATGCAGGATCAAGAACGTCTGGTCTGTTGGTTGCGGCAATTAATATTATTCCTTCATTTGTATCAAAGCCATCCATTTCAACTAACAGCTGGTTTAATGTCTGTTCTCTTTCGTCATTTCCTCCACCTAATCCGGCACCTCTACTTCTGCCTACAGCATCAATTTCATCTATAAATATTATACATGGTGAATTTTTTTTACCTTGTTCAAACATGTCTCTAACTCTAGATGCTCCAACACCTACAAACATTTCAACAAAATCAGAACCTGAAATAGAAAAGAACGGAACATTTGCTTCACCAGCAATAGCTTTTGCTAGTAAAGTTTTTCCTGTGCCCGGAGGACCAATTAATAAAGCGCCTTTTGGAATTTTTCCACCAAGTCTGCTAAATTTTTTTGGATCTCTTAAAAATTCAACGATTTCTTCTACTTCTTCTTTTGCCTCTTCTACACCAGCAACATCATTGAAAGTAACTTTGCCAGTTGCTTCGTTTAATAATTTAGCTTTCGATCTTCCAAATCCCATTGCCCCGCCTTTTCCACCTTGCATCTGACGCATGAAAAAAATCCATACTCCGATAAGTAATAACATTGGGAACCACGATAAAAGTATACCTAGTAAAGAAGGCATCTTATCCTCTTTTGGAGCAGCTGTTATACTAACTCCTTTTTCAGATAATTTTTCAACTAGGTTTGGATAGTTTGGTGAAAATGTAGTAAAATTATTTCCATCAGCTAATAAACCTGAAATATTATTTCCTTGAATTTCTACTTCAACCACTCTTCCAGAGTCGACCTCAGTTAAGAATCTCGAAAAAGCCATTTCATTATTTTTTGAGTTGATTTTCTTGGGATCCTGAAACATATTAAATAATCCCACTGATAGGAAAATTATGATCGCCCACATTAAAAGATTTTTAAAATTCATATTCTTTAAATAAGTATTTTTTTACAATAAACAAGTGATATTTGAAAAGAATATAGTTGTAAATATGGCAAAATATCTTAATTAGATCCTATAATTATAATGATTTTTCAATAAATATGTATTTATTTCTATTTGTAAGCAAACAACCGCCTAGTTGGTGTTTTATTTCTTTAGGCGAATTTAGGTATTTAAGAGCTGTAAATATCTTTTTAGACCTTGGAGGATAGTCTAATTTATTTAAATTTCTTATTGTAAATCCCAAAACTCTTAATTGTAAATCTTCATTTAAAGAAAAAAGGTCATTTTTTTTAATATAAATTTTCTTGCCTTTTCGTCTTACTACTTTTTTTAGTATCTCTTCAAAATATAAATTTAACGTTTTGCTGGAAGATTTTAAATTATTAATTGATCTTAAAATTTGTTCACTTCCTATCCCATATTTAGATAATATTGGCAAAAGTTTTCTTACATTAGATCTTAAAAATTTCTTATCGTAGTTACTAGGATCTTTGATAAAGGTGCCAAATATATTTTTAGACGTAAAAATCAAATTTTTTTTACTTTCAGCAAGAAATGGTCTAAAAATTTTTATTTCGTTATTGATATGAGATATAGCGCTCATGGATGATAAGCCTTGAACACCACTGCCTCTAGAGAGCCTAATTAAAAACGTCTCAATTTGATCATCTTTATGATGACCTGTAAGTATAAATTTAATTTTCTTTTTTTTGCACTCTCTGCTTAAAATTGAATATCTTACTTTTCGAGCATTATGCTGAATATTGTTAATTATTTTTTTTTTATTATTAATTATCCTTAATAAAATGTGTTGCGTTTTTAAAATTTTTTTTACTTTTTTTGACTCTAATAGAGATTTTTTTCTAATCCCATGATTCACATGTATATAATAAAATTTTATTTTTTTATTGTTTGAGTGCACCAACTTACACATTGCGGCAAGAGCTAAACTGTCCGGACCCCCTGAAACTGCAACTAAAAATTTTCTAACTTTAAGCTTTAAAATTTTTTTTTTAAAATCTAAATAAATTTTTGATAATTGCTCAGAACTTGAAAGGCAGTCTTTATGTTTTAGAACAATTGAATTTTTTTTGCTCATATTGAGCTTTTTGTAGCACAGACTTACTTGCTTTTGGATATTGTTTTTTAATTCCTGTTATCATCGTACAACCTTGTTCTTTTTCACCAAGTTGAACCATGGTAATGCCTAATTTTAGAAGATTATCTGGAGCTTTACTACTTTTTGGATAGTTTTGGTATCCGTCTAGATAGGCAGTAGCAGCATCTGAATATAATTGTCTAATTCTGAAAGTTTCGCCATACCAATATTGTGCATTACCAGCTAAGTCATGATCTTTATTTTTGTCTATAAATTCTTTCAAAGCAAATTCAGCAGTTTCATAATCACCGATTTTCATAAAACTTATCGCAAACTCATATTGTTCTTTAGGAGATTTATTTGGTAGCAAAGATTCTGATCTTTCCGCTTCAGATGTAGTAACTGCAGCAGTAGTTCCAATTGAGTTTGTTTCCTGTTCTTGCGGAAGGTTTGATGATGAATATCCTGGTGTTGCTCCAAAATCTTGAGGTTTACTAGTACCAGGTAATTTAGCTTTTTTTTTATCTTTACTTTGTTTTAGATCAATATTTTCTAAATCAGAAAATCTCATTTGATTATCAGATTGCATCTTAGTTACTCTTGTAGACAGCTTATCCATTTTAAAATTAACTTCCTCAAATTTGTTAGTTAGTTCTCTGAACTGTTCCTCTATTTCATTAAGACGAAGTAAGTGTTTTGTAAGAACATCTTCATTTAAATTATTAACATTTGAAGTTTTGCTTTTATCAATTATATCTGAATTTTTGTAAAATGCTTTTTCAAGTGTTTTTAAATCTTGAGAAATAATTTGTATTTGATCAGCGATGGCATCAACTTTTTCATCTGAGTACGAAATATTAAAGTAAAGTAAAGATGTTGCTATTAAAAAAGCTAAATATTTTTTTTTCAAATTACCCATATTGTTTTTTTTAATTACACATAATGGCAAAAAAAAGACCCTTTGATTTACCAAAGGGTCTTTAAATAATTGTTAATAAAAGGTTATTTTACTTTAACAGTTACTGATCTTCTATTTTGAGACCAGGCTAATGGTGTGGACTCTGAGTTTACTGGTCTTTCCTTACCATAACTGATTACTGAAATTCTTTTTCCAGAAATTCCATAAGTCATTAAATAATCTTTAACTGCGTTAGCTCTTCTTTCACCTAAAGCCAAGTTGAACTCTCTTGTACCTCTTTCGTCGGCGTGACCTTCAACAGTAACATTAAGCTTTTTGTTTTTTCTTAAATATGTTGCTTGTTTTCTTAAAGTCTCTCTTGAAGCAGAAGTTAATGAAGATTTGTTTGTAGCAAAAAACACTCTGTCTTTAACACCGCTAGCTAAATATTCAACTGTGTCTGATCCAGTATAAACGTCACCAGAAGTCTGTGATTTTTTTGCAGTTGAACATGCACTTAAAGCAAGTGTTGCAAAAAGAATTAAAAATATATTTCTTAAATTTTTGTTAAATTTCATAGTATCCCCTAAGTTGTTGTCGACAATATTTCAAATTATCTACCATTATTCAAGCCTTAATTACACAATAAATACCTCACTTTGATAACAATGAAGACCAAGATGGGTCTGAAGCATCAGTTTCCGTCTTAATTTTTCTCTCATTATAACCCGTAATATCTATAGACCATAATTTAGCGCTAAATCCTTTTCCTTGAGCTCCTGATTTTGTTTCTCGGTAGAAAACTAATACTCTTCCATTTGGAGACCAAGAAGGAGCCTCTTGGTAAAAATTTTCTGTTAAAAGTCTTTCTCCAGTTCCATCCGATCTCATTACACCAATATAAAACTTTCCTTTTCTAACTTTTGTAAAAGCGATTAAATCACCTCTAGGTGACCAGACTGGCGTTCCATAAATTCCATTACCAAAAGTAATTCTTTTTACATTGCTGCCGTCACTTTTCATTACATATATTTGTTGAAGCCCACTTCTATCAGAGTTAAAACAAATATATTTTCCATCAGGCGAATAAGACGGAGATGTATCTATTGATGAATGTTCTGTGATTCTCTCAACTTTTCTGGTTTCTAAATCCATTGTGAAAATATCTGAATTACCGTCTTTGGCAAAACTCATTATTATTTTTTTTCCATCTGGGGAAAATCTTGGAGCGAAAGTCATCCCTGGAAAATTTCCAACTACCTCTTGTTTTCCTGTTTCAATATCTAGAAGGTACACGCGCGGTAAATTTCTAAAATAAGAAAGATATGTCACCATTTGATTGCTTGGATTAAATCTTGGAGTTAACACTAATTCATTTCCCAAAGTTAGATATTTTGTTTTAGCGCCATCCTGATCCATTATTGCCAATTTTTTTACTCTTTGATTTTTTGGTCCACTTTCTGCAACATAAATTATTCTTGTATCAAAGTATCCTTCTTCTCCAGTCAATCTCTCATATATTTTGTCAGAAATAATATGAGCTACTCTTCTCCAATTTGTAGGTGTTGTAGTAAACGATAAGGCTATCATCTCCTTTGAGGCTGTCAAATCCCATAATCTAAATTCAACTTTTAATTTGTTATTTTTTACCGAAAGTTTTCCAGTAACTAATGCTTGAGCTTTTATTAATCTCCAATCTTCGAATCTAGGTTTTAAGTGAGCTATGTCAGGTTTTTGAACAAATGCCTCCCTTTTTAAAGGATTAAATAAACCAGTGGATTTAAAGTTTTTTTCAATTATTGAAGAAATATTTATTCCAAGTTTTTTTATATCTAAATTTTCTAAATTTTCAGATGTTTTTTCAACATGTAATGGTGAAACTGCGATGGGTAAAGGATCCAAGTTTCCTCTAGTGATATCGACTTTAATTAATGCGTTTGCGTGAGAAGATACAACAAAGAATGTAAACAATAAAATAATTATTTTTTTCATTTATTTATCCTTTCAACATTTCAGTTGGATCAAAATTTAATTGAATGTTTTTCCATTTTTCATAACCTGTCGGAGGCACCTTTAATGGTTGGCAAAGTCTTACAGCTCTCAAGGCACTTTCAGCAAGTATTTTATAAAACTTTTGTCCCGGCATATTCATTCTTTGATGATCAATTATTTCTGATTTTAGTATCGTTCCATCCTTTTTTAACTCTAATTTCAATCTCACTAATAAATCTTTATCATATGGTAAACCTAGTGGAACACTCCAACAACCAAATATTTGAGCTCTTAGGGCATCTTCCTCTGAAAGGCTCAATCCTGTTGCAAAAGAATTTTTAACATTACTTTGTGTTAACTTTTTGTTTTCTATTTCTTTTAAAGCTCTTTCTTCTTTTGCCTTATCAATTAATGCAGCAATTTCATTAGTATTAATCAATTCTTCCTTCTCGAATTCCGATGACTGTCTAATCTGAGGCTTTATTTCTTCTGGATTTTGTTTTTTTTTAATAATTTCCTTTTTTTCTTTTTTTTCATCAGGTAAAGGAATTCTATCTGGTTTTTCCTTTGCTTTTGCTGAAGGGGGGGCTTGCTCAGAAACTACCCTTTTTTCCTCTTTTTTAACTTTATCAATTATTTTTCTAGCCTTAGGAGCAAATGGAATATTTGTCTTATCTGTTATTTGTATTAACTCTACTGAGACTATAGGTGGTAAAGATATAGGATCCCTAGTCATAAATGGTAATGATAAAGCGGTTAGAACTATCATCATTGCGTGAAATATTATTGAGTAAAATAAACTTTTGGTCATTTAACATTTAATTTTTGTATGGTTCGGATATTAATGCAACTTTAGAAAATCCTGCACCAGAAAGTGTTCCCATTACCTCTAATACCCGACCATAATTAATATTTTTATCTCCTCTTACGTAAATTCTCGTATCTGTCCTATTTTTTGCAATTGCTAATAATTTTGGAATAATTTTATTGTAGCTAACCTTATGCTCTTGAATAAACACTTCGCCTTTGGAGTTTATTGACAATGTGAGAGGTTCTTGATCGTCAGGAAGTGAGTCTGCTGCTGACTCTGGTAAATCTACTTGGACACCAACGGTAAGTAAAGGTGCAGTAACCATAAATATAATTAACAAAACTAACATAACGTCTACGAAGGGTGTCACATTTATCTCGCTCATTGGTTGATTTTTTGAGCGTTTAAAATTAAATGCCATGATTATTAAATTATAGACAAAAATCTTTTAGAAAAATTATCTAAGCGCGCGGTATAGTTTTTTGTATCACTGTTGAATTTATTATAAGCAATAACTGCTGGAATTGCAGCTAAGAGACCTAAAGCTGTAGCAAATAAAGCTTCAGCTATACCTGGGGCAACAATTGCTAAACTTGTATTTCTAGAAATAGCTATTGATTGAAAAGAGTTCATTATTCCCCAAACGGTTCCAAATAAACCTATAAATGGAGCTGTGGCACCCACTGTAGCTAAAAACGTAAAGTTTTTTTCTAAAATCTTAATTTGATTATCTGTGTTAATTTCAAGAACTCTCTCTACTCTAGCAATTTGTACGGCTGACGATTTGGAACGAGTCTTCCTTAATTCATTCATTGCAGATCTAAAAATAAGAACTGCAGGATCATTCGATTTAACAGGTAAATTATTATCAAAACTTTCAGCTGATTTTGCTTTCCAAAACTTACTTTCAAAATCTAAGATAGAGCTATTTATCTTTTTGAATAATCTATATTTATCAAAAATTAAAGCCCAAGAATATATTGAAGCTGCAATTAAAATTAATATAACTGACTTCACTACGAAGTCAGCTCTTAAAAAAAGGCTTAGTAAAGAAAAATCTGTACTCCCTCCTAAACCAACTACTTGAGATGCAATATCTTGTTCCATAATGTCTCATTACTTTTAGATTGTGTCATGAATTTGTCTTATGGATAAAATCTTAGCCTTATTTCAAGTCATGTTTGAAGCCTGTTTCGCTATAAAATCTTGCTATTAAAATAGCATCGGACTTATTTACATCCTTTTTTTTTGATAATTTATCTGCAAATGACGGGTACATTTCAATTACTTTTGTGCGGCTTGCGTCTTTTGAGGAGTTAATTAACTCAAAATGTTTTTTCCATTTTGATGGTCTTACAAAAAAAATTGGTAATTTAAGTGTTGCACTTATACCTTTGATTGCACCAAATGTTTGACCGAAATTAAACATGCTAGTTACTCCCTGGCCGGGCATTGCATTAACTTGTTCAACTACTACAATAGTTTTATTTATATCTACAATATTACTTGAGATATATTGAGACAAATGTGCGCTATTAAGCTGTCTTTTGTTTTTTTTTCCATCAGCCATTGTGGGAAGATCAATTACATCAATTATTTTTTTTTCATCAAGTATAGCTATTGCGCCTGCTATTCCTGGATCAATTCCAAATATTCTCATTATTAATTTATATTTTTTTTAAAGTTCACAATTTATAAATATGTTTTGAATGTCATCAATTTCGTCTAAACTTTCCAACATAACTACTACTTTTTCTTTTTGCTCCTTTGATAATTTTAAAACATCATGAGCTCTCCACTCTATACCAGAGTACATAAAATTACTTATTTTATTTTCTATCTTGCTTTTAACTTTATAAAAGTCTTTCATATCACTTATAATTTCGTGAAATTCATTAGAGCTCTCACATTCGTTTGCGCCAGAATTGACTGCTAATTCGAGAGCATCGTCATTGTTTAAATTCTTATTATTAATTCGAATTACACCACAGTTATAAAAAAGATGAGATGTGGATCCATTTTCACCTAGTCTCCCTCCATTTTTTTGTAAAATTGTCCTAATTGTTGATGCAGTTCTATTTTTATTATCAGTTAAAGTTTCGATTATTAATGCAGTATTAAATGCACCATATCCCTCATATCTTAAACTTTCATAATTTTCTCCATAATTTGTTTCAGATTTACTTATTGCTCGATTAATATTTTCTTTTGGCATATTAGATTGCTTTGCAGCTTGTATTGCTGACCTCAGTCTGGGATTCATATCAGGGTCTTTTTCACCTAGTTTAGCTGCAACAGTAATTTCCCTAGATAATTTTGAAAAAAGTTTAGATCGTACTTTATCTTGTCTTCCTTTTTTATGTTTGATACCTGCCCAATGCGAATGTCCAGCCATTTAAATTTTTTGTTTTAAATTTCCACCGATAATTATTTGATTAATATTTCTTGCTAGTCCAGTTTTATCATCAGCATCAACGATTACACCACATATGGAAGCGTCCCCATTAGCTGGAAAATGATTTTCTGCGGAAGGATCTTTTTTAAATTTCTTAATCGAATTTTCTTTATTCATTCCAATTACAGAATCATAATCGCCGCACATACCTAGATCTGTTTGATATGCTGTTCCATTTTTTAAAATTTTTGTATCCGATGTTGGGACATGAGTATGCGTACCAACAACTGTTGTAACTTTACCATCTAAGAGATGACCTAAAGCCATTTTTTCACTTGTAATCTCTCCGTGAATGTCAATGATAATAAAGTCTGCGTCCTTCTTGAGTTTTATCTTTTTTATTATTTTTTCTGTAAAGGAAAATAAATCCTGACTTTTTTTCATAAATACATTTCCAATTAAATTTATAACTGCAATTTTTTTATTTTTGATTTCATAAATTCCGTAACCACTTCCAGGTTGTCCATCTAGTAAGTTAGCTGGTCTTATCAACTTTTGCTCTATATCAATTATTTCTAAAATCTCCTTTTGATCCCAAATATGATTACCTGAGGTAATTACGTCAACACCAGAGTTTATGAGATCATTAAAATTTTTTTTTGTAATTCCTTTTCCGTTGTCTGCAGCATTTTCTCCATTCACGATTGTAAAATCAATTTTTTTTTCTTTAATAATTTCATTAAGTTTAAGCTTGATTATTTTCATACCCGCTGGCCCACACACATCACCTAATAAAAGTATTTTCATTTGATAAATCCTTTCTCGGTGTAGATATTATTAAGTATAAAATCAAAATTAGATGTTGGTAGTTTTTTATATTTTTGAAACGAAAATGCTATCCCAATAGTTTCAATTTTTTTATTCAGCTTAATTAATTTATGCAAATATCGATCATAGAAACCTTTGCCATAGCCAAGTCTGTTTTTATAATTATCAAATGCTACCAATGGAACAAGAACAACATTGGGTAAATGATTTTTTTTTTTAGTTTCAAAAGGTTCTGGTATACCAAATTTATTCACTGATAATGCATCTTTCTCATTCCATTCAACGAATTTCATCAAATTGCCTTCTAGTAGCTTAGGTAAAAGAAATATCGCTTTTGAATTTTTAAAATTACTTACAATTTTAAGAATATTAAATTCATAATTTGAAGGATAGTATATACCTATAAAAAAATTTTTTTTAATTTTGTTTTTCTTTTTGATATAATAAATTAATTTATTTAATTTATGTGTTGAAACTTCAAAATATTTTTTCCTTCTTAAAGCTAAAAATTTTTTCCTTAATTGATCTTTATTTTTCATTACTGAATATGAGAAGAATTTTCAGCATTTTCAATAATTTTTTCCAAAGACTCAGTCGTTCTGTCCAACATTTTTTCGTACATAGAATTAGCCTCTTCTATACTTTTTTTTATAATCTCTATTTCTTTAGTTAAATCTTTTATTTCTACTTCTTTAACATCCTTATATTTAATAGCCAACGATTTTAATTCTATAAATTTTTTTGATAATTCATCTAGTTTATCTTTTTGATTTTTTACTCTTTCTCTTAGGTCAAAGTGTTCATCTATCAGTTTTATTGCTGTGATTAATAAAAGTTTATTTTCACCAATATTACCTAAATTTTTTTTTAATTCAAAATATCTCTTATCCAAAAATGAAGTTAATTTTTTTAAGGACTCTTCTTGTCCATCATCACATGAAAGAAGGTAGTCTTTGCCATTAAATTTTATATTTACATTTGCCATTTTTCAATTTCATCGACAAGACTTTGAGTTTCTTGATTTAAATCATTAATATCTCGGTTAAATTTTTTCTCAAGTTCTTTCTTTGACTTTAGTTCGTGTTCTAGTTTTTTAATTCTTTCAGTTAAATACTTGTGTTCTCTAAGAATTTCTTGATTTTTCTTTTCTAACTCTTCTTTTTCAGATTTAATTGAGTTCCTCTCTTTTTCGATAAACTCATTATTAAAACTGTGCTGTGAATAACTCTTATTTAAATTTGCTAATTTAGCAATTAACTGATTTAGATTTGTTTCTTTCTTCTCAAAATTTTTCATCGTATTAATATATCATAATATTGATATACTTACTCTAAGTCTATATAGGTAAATTAACAGTGAAAATAAAAGTTAATCAATTAGCAAACGCAATTAGATTTTTATCTATCGATGCAGTTCAAAAAGCCAATTCAGGACATCCTGGAATGCCTATGGGCATGGCAGACGTTGCGACCGTGCTATTTAAATTCCACCTGAGGTTTAATCCAAAAAATCCCTCTTGGATAAATAGAGACAGATTTATTTTATCTGCTGGTCATGGGTCAATGCTTTTATATTCATTGCTCTATTTGACTGGTTATGAAAAAGTAAAATTAGAGGATATAAAAAATTTTAGACAATTAAATTCTATTTGTGCTGGGCATCCGGAATACTTCGATAGCTCTGGCATCGAAACTACTACTGGTCCTTTAGGACAAGGACTTGCTAACGCTGTAGGCTTGGCAATTGCGTCAGAGAATTATAAAAAAAAATTTGGCCAAAAAATCATAAATAATAAAACTTATGTTATAGCAAGCGATGGGGACTTAATGGAGGGAATAAGCCATGAGTCAATGAGTTTAGCTGGTCACTTAAAATTAAAAAATTTAATTGTTTTTTTTGACAATAATAAAATTTCAATTGATGGATCTACTTCATTAAGTGTGTCTGATAATTACAAAAAAAGATTTGAGTCTTATGGCTGGAATTTTATAGAAATTAACGGCCATAATGAAAAACAAATTGATACTGCAATTAAAAAAGCCCATAAGTCTACCAAGCCAACCTTAATTTCTTGTAAAACTATAATTGGTTATGGTTCACCTAATAAATCTGGCAAGTCCTCTTCTCACGGTTCACCTTTAGGCGATGATGAAATAAAATTAGTCAGAAAAAAACTAAAATGGCCGTATCCACCATTTGAGATACCAAATAAAATTCTTACAGAATGGAGAAAAATTGGTGATAAAGGAGAAATTGTCGAAAAAAATTGGTTAAATGAACTTAACAAATCTAAAAAAGAAATTAAAGAAAACTTTAACAATCTCAATAATGCAATTTTTAAAAATCAATTAAATGATTTAATTATTTCAGAAAAGGAAAAATACTTTAAAGAAAAACCAACAATGGCCACTAGGCAATGTTCTATGAAAGTTATCGAGGCTTTAAACAATTTAATACCTAATTTAATTGGTGGATCTGCAGATTTAAGTGGGTCTAATAATACAAAAACTTCTAATTCAGTAATTTTAAATTCTAAAAATTATGGAGGTAATTACATTCATTTTGGAGTGAGAGAACACGGTATGGCAGGAATTATGAATGGAATTGCGCTGTATCATAATCTGATACCTTATGGTGGTACATTTTTAATTTTTTCTGATTATTGCAAGCCATCAATTAGACTCTCGGCTTTAATGGGATTACGAGTTATATATATATTCTCTCACGATTCTATAGGTTTAGGGGAAGATGGGCCAACGCACCAGCCTATAGAGCAATTAGCGGGTTTAAGAGCAATACCTAATTTAAATGTTTTCAGACCAGCAGATATTAATGAAACTTTAGAATGTTGGCAGGCTTCTTTAAATAATGATAAAGGGCCAAGCGCGATTATACTTTCAAGACAGAAGTTGAATTACATTAGTAATCATCCTGATAAAAATAATAAGTGTCTCAAAGGTGCATACGAAATTAATATTACATCTCATGATAACAAAGTAACAATTGTTGCCTCTGGATCAGAAGTCCATACTGCTCTTGAAACGCAGCAACTTTTAAAAGAATTGGGTATTGAGTCAAAAGTTATCTCTATGCCATGCCAAGAATTATTTGATCAACAAGATAATGATTATAAAAATAAGATTCTAGAAAATGATCAACTAATTGTTTCAATAGAAGCAGGATCTATAATTTGTTGGCATAAATATTTAAAAGAAGATGACATTGCTGTTGGAATTGATAAATTTGGAAAAAGTGCACCGTATAAAGAAATTTATGAGGAAATGGATTTAACATCTAATAAAATAGCTACACTAATTCAAAAAAAATTAAGAAAATAATAAATTCTAAAACTATGGAAAAAATAAGAAGTTTTAATGAAAATATTGATATCAAAAATAAAAGAGTAATACTTCGATCTGATTTTAATGTACCTATTATCAATGAGATTATTCAAGATAATACAAGAATAAATTTGAGCATACCTTTTATACAAAATTTATTGAAAAGAGAGGCAAAATTATTATTAATTTCTCACCTAGGAAGACCCAGAGGATACAAAGATAAAAATTTATCTTTGAAACCTGTATTTAAATATTTAGAAAAAAAAATCAAAAATAAGATATATTTTTTTTCAGAAAAAATTACAAATAAAACTAAAGACAAAGTTCATTTTATAAATAATGGTGAAATGATTTTTTTCGAAAATATTAGGCTTAACGAAGGCGAAATTAAAAATGATGAAAATTTTGCAAAAAATCTATCATCTTTGGGTGAGGTTTATATTAACGATGCTTTTTCTTGTGCTCATAGAAAACAGACATCTATACATAAAATTACCAAACACATAAAAAATTCTTACGCTGGACCATTATTTATGAAAGAAATTAATTCAATTGATATGGTTTTAAAAAATAAAAAAAGACCAACGACTTGTATTATTGGTGGATCCAAAGTCTCAACTAAACTTGGAGTTATCACCTCCTTAATAAAAAAAGTTGACAACTTAATTATAGTAGGTGCAATGGCAAACAATTTTGTTAAGTTTAAAGGAAACAAAGTAGGAAAATCATTAGTAGAGACTGGTTCAGAAAAAATAATCGAAGAAATTTACAATAAAAGTAATAATAGTAATTGTGAAATTATAACACCCTTTGATTTTGCAATTTCAGATACTGCGGATGGAGAGGCAAAGTTTAAGGATTTAAATTCAATCAGCGATAATGAGATAATTTTGGATATAGGTCCACAAACTATCAACAATATTAGAAATATTATTGATATTTCAAAAACAGTGCTTTGGAATGGACCCGCCGGATACTTTGAAAATAAAAATTTTTCAAACGGGACTATTTCTATTGCAAAAAAAATTTCCGAAAATACAAATAAGAAATCTTTAATATCAATCGTGGGTGGTGGGGACACTATTTCTTCTATTAAAAATAATGGGCTAGATGTTAATTTTACTCACTTATCAACAGCAGGAGGGGCTTTTTTAGAATATATTGAGGGAAAAAACTTGCCTGGAATAGAAGTTTTAAAATAAAAATCAATTATGAATATTGAAGATATAGCAAAAAAAATGTGTGCTAAAGGAAAAGGTATACTAGCTGCAGACGAAAGCACCGGCACTATTGCGAAAAGATTTAAAAGTATCAACGTAGAAAATTTAGAAAAAAATAGATTAATTTTTAGACAAACATTATTTAATTCAAGTGGGATGAAGGATTACATCGGGGGAGTTATTCTTTTTGATGAAACAATTAAACAGAAAACTACTTTGGGTCCAACTGTTCCAGAATTAATTTCAAAACATGGTGCTATACCAGGTATAAAAGTTGACAAAGGAGCTAAACCTCTAGCAGGCTCCAGTGATGAGACAGTTACAGAAGGCTTGGATGGTTTAAGAGAGAGATTAAATGAATATTATAGTTTAGGCGCAAGATTCACTAAATGGAGAGCAGTATATAAAATTAACGATAAATATCCCTCATCACAGTCTATAAAGTCCAACGCACATGCTTTAGCAAGATATGCAGCGCTTGTGCAAGAATCTAAAATGGTACCTATTATAGAACCTGAAGTTTTAATGGATGGATCACATGATATTGAAAAATGTTATCAAGTCACAACAGATGTTCTTAACGAGTGTTATAATGAGCTTGAGATTCATAAAATTGAATTAAAAGGAACGGTTCTTAAACCTAATATGATTATACCTGGATCAGAATGTAAAAAAAAAGCAAGTTCAGAAGAAATAGCTAGGAAAACATTAGATTGTCTTAAAAAAAATGTGCCAACTGATGTGCCAGGCATAGCTTTTTTATCTGGTGGTCAATCAGAGATAGAAGCTAGTAAGAATTTAAATGAAATAAATAAAATTAATGATACTAAGTTTTTAATCACTTTTTCATATGGAAGAGGTTTGCAAGCAAGCGCTTTAAATGAATTTGGTAAAAATCAAGAAAACTTAGAAAATATTCAAAGGGCCTTTAATCATAGAGCTAAAATGAATGGTCTTTCTTCGAAGGGAAAGTGGTCTGAAAGTTTAGAGAAAGAGTCAGCAGCTTAATTATATTGAAAAAACTAGTATATTTGATTTCACCCAATGAGATTAAAAAACAATTTTACGATGATTTAGATAAAGTTTTATCATTCGGAAATGTAAAGTTTTTCCAATTGAGGCTTAAAAAAATAAAAGAGATTAATTTTTTAAGAATAGCAAAAAAAATTCGCGAAATAACCTACAAACACAAAGTCAAATTTATAATTAATGACAAATATCATTTAGTGTCAAAAACGCGAGCTGATGGTTGTCATATGGGTCAACTTGATGGCTCTATCAAAATAGCAAAAAAAAAGCTTAAAAATAAAATTTTAGGTATCACTTGCCATGATTCAATCGAACTTGCTAAGAAAGCAGTTAAATATAAGGCTAACTATGTTGCCTTCGGCTCTTTTTTTAAATCTAAACTTAAACCTAGAGCCCGAAAAGCTGATGCAAAAATTATAATTGAAGTAAAAAAAAAAATTAAACGTCCAATCGTTGTAATTGGAGGTATTAATAATTTAAATTTTAAAAAACTCATTAAATTAGGTGCTAAATATATTGCAATATCAAGTTTTATTTGGGATAACCCGAAACTAAAACCTGAAATAGCTATAAAAAAATTTAAATGAAAATAACTGCGAATGAAATTAAACCTGGAATGATAATAGAGCACAAAAATGATTTGTGGAATGTGTTGAAGACTCAACATGTAAAGCCTGGAAAAGGAGGAGCATTTAATCAAGTTGAATTAAAAAGTGTTCTAAAAGGGACAAAATTAAACGAAAGGTTTCGCTCAAGTGAAAATGTAGAAAAAGCAGAAGTAGATGAAAAAAAATTTAACTTTTTATATTCAGACGATAAAAGTTCTTACTTTATGGATAATGTATCTTTTGAGCAAATTTCAATGCTTAATGATTTAATTGGTGAAAAAGTAAAGTTGTTAAAAGAAAATTTAGAAGTGACCATATCATTATTAGAAGAAAAACCATTATCAATTGAACTACCAAAAAATATAAACTGTATGGTGGAAACAACTGATGCGGTCGTTAAAGGTCAAACAGCAGCTTCTTCTTACAAACCTGCCAAACTTGATAATGGTTTAACAATAACCGTGCCTCCATTTATAGAAAATGGTGACAAAATAATTATAGACTCGAGAAGCTTAGAGTATGTAAAAAAAAATAATTAAAATGAGAATTAGTTCACCTAAATTAAATATTATGTATAAAGCATGCATGAAAGCGTCTAAGTCTTTAATTAGAGATTTTGGAGAAGTAGAAAATCTCCAGGTATCATCAAAGGGACCAGGAGATTTTGTATCATCGGCAGACAAAAGAACTGAGAAAATTATAATTGAAGAAATACTAAAAGCATATCCCAATCATGGAATTTTAAGTGAAGAAATAGGAAAAATTAATGAAAAAAATAAAACTAATAGATGGATTATAGATCCAATAGATGGGACCAGTAATTTTCTAAACGCAATACCACAGTTTGCTATTTCAATTGGTTACGAGGAAGATAACCAAATTAAAAATGGTATAATCTATGACCCAATAAAAAATGAACTTTTTTTCGCTGAAACTGGTAATGGTGCTTTTTTAAATAATTCAAGGATAAGAGTATCAAAGAAAAAAAATTTAAGAAGTTCATTGTTAGGAACAGGTGGTCCAAGAAGTAGTAGTAAAATTAAAAATGAAATTTTTGAAGAATTTATAAATATTTCAAACGAGGTAGAAACTCCAATTAGAAAGTACGGAAGTGCCTCTTTAGATATGGCTAGTGTAGCATGTGGAAGATTTGATGGGTTTTGGCAAAGAGAATTAAGTTACTGGGATGTAGCAGCAGGAACTGTCATTGTTAAAGAGGCTGGTGGGTTTGTTGATTTTTTAGACGAAGAGGTAGATGAAAGTAAAAAAAGGAATTTAGTAGCCACAAATTCACTTATTCATAAAGAATTGTTAGATTTAATTAAAAAAAAAAATATTGAGAAAAATTAATTTATACTATATTAGTCGATCATGAAAAAAAACATACACCCCAACTACCATAAGATAAATGTAGTAATGACAGATGGTACTAAATTTGAAACTATGTCAACGTGGGGTAAAGAAAACGATACACTAAAATTAGATATTGATCCAAAGTCTCATTTCGCATGGACTGGGGGATCACAAAAAATTTTAGATAAAGGCAGAGTCAGCCGTTATAATAAAAAATTTAGCAATTTAAGAAAAAAATAGATATGCAAGAATATCCGTTTATGCCTAAAGCTACAGCTGTTTGGCTTGTAGAAAATACTAATTTAACTTTTAAACAAATAGCAAAATTTTGTAATTTGCATGAACTTGAGGTTAAAGGTATTGCTGATGGGGATGTAGCTAAAGGTATAAAAGCTTACAATCCGATATTAGCAGGCCAGCTTTCAAGAAATGAAATAGATGAGTGTTCTAAGGATCCAACGAGAAACCTTAATCTTATTAAAAAAGATAACAACGTTCAAATTAAAGAGAGAAAAAAGCCAAAATATACTCCATTGTCAAAAAGACAAGACAGACCTGACGCAATACTTTGGCTATGTAAAAATGCATCTGAGTTAACAGATGGTCAAATTTCAAAGCTTGTTGGAAGTACTAAAGGGACTGTTTCTCTTATAAGAAAAAGAAGTTACTGGAATTTCTCAAATCTTAAACCTCGAGACCCAGTTATATTAGCTTTATGCTCGCAAGAGTCTTTTCAAAAGGCATGGGATAAAGCAAAAAGAAGAGTTGAGAGAGAGAAAAAAAGATTATTGAGAGAGGAAAAAAAGCTTAAAAAAGAAAATTCCGATCAATCAACTGATTAAAAAATATATACTTTAAATAGTAAGTAATGATATAGACAATTCTTTACTTAAATGTTAATTAGCAGACAAAAACAGGAGGTAGTTTATTAAAATAGAAGTCAAAGATAACAATGTTGAACAAGCAATAAGAGTATTAAAAAGAAAATTGCAAAAAGAGGGTTTTTTTAAAGTCATGAAAATGAAAAGCACTTATGAAAAACCATCTGAAAAGAAAAAAAGAATTAAAACTGAAAATTTAAAAAGAATAAAGAAACAGCAAAAATTAAGAAATAGATACTAACTTAATTCTAGGGAGATTTATGCCGCAAGGAAAAGTGAAATGGTTTAGTGCAAAAAAAGGATACGGATTTATTAAAGAAGACGAAAAAGATAGAGATATTTTTTTACACATTACAGCTTTAGAAAATTCAAAGTTACGCGTTTTAAAAGAAAATCAAATCTTAAAATTTGATATAAAAGAGGATAAGGATAAGCTTCAAGCTATTAACCTCAAAAAAATCTAATTTATCGCGGGGTGGAGCAGTCTGGTAGCTCGTCAGGCTCATAACCTGAAGGTCGAAGGTTCAAATCCTTCCCCCGCAACCAAAACTAAGAAACCATATTAAGTAATTTTACTATCTGTTTTTTTTAAATCTCTTTAATTATATTAATCTAAATTTTTAACGATATCCTCCGTCATTTTTTTTGCATCAGCAAACAACATAAGAGTATTATCCCTATAAAATAACTCATTATCTATTCCTGCATATCCAGGTGATAGACTTCTTTTTACAAATAAAACAGATTTACATTTTTCAACATCTAAAACAGGCATTCCAAAGATCGGGCTTTTTGGGTCGGTTTTTGCTACCGGATTTGTTACATCGTTTGCTCCAATTACAAAAGCTACATCCGAGTTTGCGAAATCATTATTAATATCTTCAAGCTCAAAAACTTCATCATATGGGACGTTTGCCTCGGCTAAGAGAACATTCATATGACCTGGCATTCTTCCTGCTACTGGATGAATTGCATATGTAACTTTAATATCATTCTTCTTTAGTTTATCTACCATTTCTCTAAGGGCATGTTGTGCTTGTGCTACTGCCATACCGTATCCTGGTACTATTATAACTGATGATGCATTCTTCATTAGAAACGCAGCATCTTCGGCGTTTCCACTTTTAACAGGTTTTTGATCTTTTTTTTCATTAGTGTCACTATGAGAATTATCAGCTCCGAACCCGCCGAGTATTACGCTAAAGAAAGATCTGTTCATAGCCTTGCACATTATATAAGAGAGTATTGCGCCTGATGATCCAACAAGTGCACCTGTTATTATAAGAGCTGTATTTTCAAGAGTAAAACCAATTCCAGCAGCTGCCCAGCCAGAGTAGGAGTTTAGCATCGATATAACGACTGGCATATCTGCTCCACCTATAGGTATTATTAATAGAATTCCGATTAAAAATGAAACTGCAATTAAAGTCCAAAAAATATTTTCAGATTGTGTTTTACATAAATAAAATATCATAACAAAAATACCTAAACCTAAAATAAGATTTAAATAGTGCTGTCCAGAGAAAGTAATTGGAGCCCCAGACATTATTCCTCTTAATTTTAAGAATGCTATAATTGAACCAGAAAAAGTTATAGCGCCAACTGCAGCTCCAATACACATTTCTATCAAACTCGCTAATTTAATATTTCCAGAAACACCTAAATTAAAAACTTCAGGATTTAAAAAAGCTGCGATAGCCACAAAAACAGCAGCGAGACCAACCAAGCTATGAAATCCAGCTACAAGCTCTGGCATAGCTGTCATTGGAATTTTAAAAGCAATAAAAGCTCCTATACTTCCACCCAAAATTAACAAAATTAATACATATAAAAAAGAACTTGAAAAGTTACCTATAGATAAAAAAGTAACTATTATAGCAATTGTCATTCCAGCAATTCCAAAATAGTTTCCTTGTCTAGAAGTATCTGGTGAAGAAAGCCCCCTTAAGGCAAGAATAAACAATATGCCAGAAATTAAATAAAATACCGCAGATAAATTTGAGGATATCATTATTTTTTATCTTTCTTTTTTTTATACATTTGAAGCATTCTTTGAGTTACTAGAAAACCTCCAAATATGTTTACCGCGGCTAATATAATTGCTAAATATCCAAAAATACTTGATGAGCTAAAGCCTACTTCTGAAGTTGTTGCTAATGCTGCAATTATTGCCCCAACTATTATTACAGAGGAAATTGCATTTGTGACTGACATAAGTGGTGTGTGTAACGAAGGAGTTACGCTCCAGACAACATAATAACCAACGAAAATAGATAAAATAAAAATACTTAATCTAAATATAAATGGATCAATTTCCATAATTAATTCTCCTTTATTAGTGTTTTACTTATTATTTCGTCTTCAAAATTAATGTTAAAAATTTTTTTTTCTCTACTATATAAATTTCGAACAAAACTAAATAGGTTTTTTGCATATAAATTTGATGCTGTTAATGGCAATCTATTCATTAAACTTTTAACACCTATAATTTTAACACCGTTAACAATATTTATTTTCCCAGGATTAGAGTGTGCGGAGTTTCCTCCTTGCTCAGCAGCTAAATCATAGACGATTGAACCTGGTCTCATCAATTTTACAAGTTGTTCAGTTAGTATTTTTGGGGCAGGTTTGCCCGGTATTAATGCTGTGCAAATTACAATGTCATTTTTTTTTAATGCTTCCTGCATCATCTCAGCTTGTTTCTTTTTATAATCCTCGCTCACTTCTTTTGCGTAGCCTCCTGCAGTTTCCATATTTTCATTTTTATCAACAGTCAAAAATTTTCCCCCAAGGCTTTCGACCTGCTCTTTTGATGCAGCTCTTACATCAGTTGCTGATACAATTGCACCCAGTCTTTTGGCAGTTGCTATTGCTTGTAGTCCGGCTACACCAGCACCAATAACTAATATCTTTGCTGCTGGAACAGTTCCGGCAGCTGTCATCATCATCGGAATAGCTTTTTCAAATTCATAAATGGAGTCAACCACAGCTCTATAACCAGCAAGATTAGATTGTGAAGATAGAACATCCATCGATTGAGCTCTAGTAATACGCGGTAAAAGTTCTAAAGAAAATAAATCAATTTTTTTTTTTATCATTTCTCCTATCTTTTTCTTATTTTGTGAGGGATTTAACATTCCAATAATAATAGTTTTTTCTTTAAAATTGTTAATTTCATCTTCTGATGGACAATTGACTTTAATTAATAGATTGCAGGAATTTAAAACTTCATTAGAGGAATTTTTGATTTCTACTCCGATCTTTTTAAACTCTTCATCACTAATGCCTAAATGGGTGGCATAATTTTTTTCGATGCAGACTTTCAGTCCAAGATTGAACATGCTCTTTGCAGTTTCGGGTGTTAAAGCCACTCTTTTTTCTAAAGATAAGTCTTCTTTTGTAGAACCAATAATCATATAAATTTTTTATAGTAATGTTATAGCCAAAATCACTAGAATAGCTATGACTGCTATTGTCCCCCAGAGAACAAATTTTGTAAATCCTTCCCAGGTATTTTTATGATCATTATTATCCATGATTGGATTATCCTTGTCGTGCTTTAAATTTGGGATTTTTCTTATTAATAATATAAACTTTGCCTCTTCTCTTAACTAATTTAGAGTTTAAGTCTCTTTTTTTTAATGATTTTAATGAACTAGCAACTTTCATAATTTATTTAGCCTGGCAACGTCCTACTCTCCCGTGCCTTAAGACAAAGTACCATCGGCGCTGAAGGACTTGACTTCCGAGTTCGGAATGGGATCGGGTATTGCCCCTTCGCAATAATTACCAGGCAGGTTGTTATATTATTATTTTATTTTGTTGTAAACTGTTTTAAGTGCTTATATTTGCTAAGCACCGTCGTCTTTTTTTTAATGATGAGCATTTTAGCCACCATACTTGATGCTTTAATTAAAACAGTAATTTAAATAATTAAATCTTTGATCTTTCAGTTCTTTTAAATCCATTTAACACAGCTAAAAGGAAAAATAAAAACGATGAATTTGGAGTGCTAAAAAAGCTGCCGGAACTTCTTAAAGGAAAAATCTCAATAATTAAAACTATTAAGAAAGTTATTATAAGAAGTTTTTCGGTGTTTTTTAATTTTCTAAAATTTGAAATTTGATTTTTAAAAATAAATAAAATTGAAATAAAAAGTGGAAGTACTCCTAATAATCCAAGATCATTTAATAAATCAAGATAAATATTGTGCGCATGAGACTCGCATACCCTATTGGGAAGGTGGAGTTTAGAAGCACATTTTTTTCTAAAAGATTTGATCCCACTACCTATGAATGGTTTGTCAGTCCATAAATCAATGGCGGTTAAATAAATTATTAAGTGACCGCTTCCAAAAGTATAAACATCATATTTTTTGACTATATTTTGATCAGCTTTTCCATCTTTAAAAATTTTTGACTCTAAAAACGGTTTTGTTTCATTTTCTAATTCAGGATATTCAATAACGCTATACTTTTTGATATTTTCTATCATTTTTGAAGAGTTGCTATAAAAACTTTTATAATAAATTTTGAAATTTTCGTGGGTATTAAATATCGTAAAAAAAATTGCTGTACATAAAAGAACTGATAAAGCTACCTGAAATCTAAACTCTTTAAATACTAAAAAAATTATAAATAGAGAAAACATGAACATAACTAATGGCATTCTATTTCCTGAAAAAAAAATTCCCATAAAAAATGTAATTATTAGAATGATAATAATTAAAGATTTATTGTTGTTACTTTTGGTAAAAATTAATGGGAAAAGTAAGATTGTAAAAAGACTTAATTTTTGAATAATTCCACCTGCAATTAATTCGTCTTTGAGAAAACCACTCAAATGATATCGACTGTATTCGTAGGCTTCAAAACCTAAAATATTATACCCGAAAAAAAATTGAAAGATGATATCTATAGATAAAACTAAAGCCAAAAGAGAACTAGAAATTAAAAATAACCTGAAATTAAATTTACCTATCTTTATAAAAATACTTGTAATGAAAAAAAATAACAAAAATCTTAAATAATTAATAGATCTGATGACCTGTTCATTTTTTAAATCATTTATATTTTCGAAGATAGTAAAACAAATTGTTAATATAAAAAAAAGCGAGATACTAATAACTACTATTTTACTTCCTGCTAAATGTAATTTATTTCTAAAAGTTATTGATCCGATTATACAAATTAATACTACAGCCGTATTAAGCGTACCTATACCTGATATAAAAGTAATGGGAAAAATAAAATATAAGAAATTAAGTAAATTATAATTAAAGTTATCTTTTTTTTCTGCTTCCATTAAATTTAACAACTACATCTGGTGGACCGTGTAGGTAACGCTCCTACTACCCCTCCCATGTCAAGGGAGTACTCTACTTTTGAGCTAACGGTCCTTAAATTATTATTCTCTATTAATTAATTAATATATTATTAATAAAAATTTTTCTATAAATTAAAAATGTAAATTAAATGGATTATTGTCTTAATGATATAATTTGTTTAGCTCTTCTATAGCACATAAATTCTAATAATTTATTCATTTTCCAGTTAATTGCCCTTGGTATCCATTTATTCTCATTTTTAGAACAGTTATAATTTTTAATAGCTTTATTAATGTGTAAATCCTCGATAATTTTTTTAATTAATTCTTTTAATTTTATCTTTCCATTTTTATAGTGCACTTTACCCAAAATTATAGACCTGCTAAAAGAAATCAAAGCACTTATGACGAAAAAAATCATTGCTTGATCACCCAATTTTTCGCTTTCGCTTATGTTCATATTTCTTTTTTTAAAACAATTAGTTACATGATTTTTTGCCATTAAAAAGTTTGATATGGAGTATCCTCGATTAATCCCCTCTGAAACACCTGTATTTACATTAGGGTATACATAGTAAGTATAAAGTTTTTGTCGAACATATTTTATATTTTTGCAAAAGGAGAGAATATCCCAGGAAAATATTTCATCTTCTAAATACCTAAGATCTTTTTGAAAATATATTTTATTTTCTATGATTAAAGATCTTTTAAAAAGTCTACCTGTAATACCTATAAAACCCTCGATATAAAGCGGATCAAATAATCTTTTTTGAATTTCTTTTGTGATTTCAAAGTCTTTAAATGTTTTATTGCTGTCATAGATATACTCTTTTTCTCTTAAATTTTTGTTATTATCTATAATTTTTTTATCACTTATTATTAAGTCTGAATTATTTTCTTCGGCTTCATCATATAAAGTAGAAAGTGCATCATTAGAAATTGTATCATCTGCATCACAAAAAAAAATATATTTACCTTTGGCATGCTTCAATCCTGTATTTCTCGTTGAAGCTGGACCGCAATTAAGGTTTTGTGATATTAGTTTAATCAAGGGCGATTTAAATCTTTTTAAAATATTAATACTATTATCAGTGGATGCATCATCTATCAGTATAATTTCAAATGGTTTATTGAAATTTTGATTTAAGAGAGAGTCTAAGCATCTTTTCAAATATTTTTCTGCATTAAAAACAGGAACAATAATGCTTATGCTTAAAGTTTCTGACATTGTGAATAAATATCTGCTACTTCAATTTATTTGTATTCTTTAAATGGTATAGGGTTTGAAACTTGTTCCCCAGCAGCAATCATTCCTCTTCCGTCATAACCTAATTTGCTTGATGGATCATATGGTCTACCATCGCAGAAATCACAGGCAGGAAAAAATTTTGCAACTTTAACCAATCTACGAATTTGTTGTCTTATGTTGTCTGAGTTTGTTAATAAATTAACGTAGTTAGCAGGGTTATCAGGAATTGCATTTAAATTAGCAGCATTAGCTATAAAAGGACATCTATAAAGTTTGCCATGTAAGAGAGTGTAGATATACTTTACACAACATTGCTTAAAAACTTCTTTTAATTCTTCAGATGATCTTTTGTGATGTTTAATATTGCTACAATCTATCCAATCATCAGCCAGTTGACGATCAAAAGTAATATTATATTTATTTAGTCTCTCGGTCATTTTATCGATGTTTCTTGACAAATTTCCATAGTCAGTGATTGTAAAATTTACATTTTTTCCTTGCAAACTTTCAAGATGTTCTTCTTTAGGTGATATTGTTGCATTAGTATAGATGAATATTTTTGCATCAGAATTCTTTGCACTTATAGAGTTTACTACATTAGCCCAATCTTTGTTCATTAGTGGCTCGCCACCTATAACTCTAAACTCAGAAATATAATCAACATTTTTGTGAAGAACATCTAAAGCAGAATTAATTTTTTCTAAAGAAGTGTTTTTTGGATCTGTATAATATTGCATTAAATTAGAACAGTTTCTACATTTTAGAGAACATTTAGTTGTTATCATTACATCTAAACTTCGCATATATGTTTTACTGTCGTCGAAATAATATTCATGACTTTTTTTACAAACATCAAGTCTAGATCTCATATAAGTAGAAGAAATTCTGTGTTTATATTTATTTACATCGTAATCTTTTAATAATTCTAAAGGTGAATAAAATTCGTTATAGCCTAAATCAATTAATTGGTCTGCGCACTCTTGAACATGTTGTGATGCAATAATAAATCTAGCTTGAGGGAAATTTTTAGGAAGATCTGGTGTGTGATAAACTTTTAAACCGTTAAAAGGTTTTTCTGATTTTCTTTTTTCACTATCGCATATTCCAGAAACTATAATATTTTTTTCTGCACATGCATTTGCCACTGCTTCTGCTTCATGGACAGCAGCGACTATAATTACAGGCGATCCTTTTGATTTTAATTGTTGCTCACAATTGTATATTACTTTGGACTCTGTTTTCATTCTTTGATGATAGAAACATATATTATAAAAGTCAACCAAGTAGTGTTCAAATAATGAACATATTTGGGTTTAATTATCAAGAATATATGGTTCTTTTAGTAATGTGGGGTCTAAATCCTTAGCATTAAGGTCAATCCTTTTTTTTAAAAATTCTTTAATTGTTTTTTCATTAAAATCTTTTTTTTGAGAGTATCTAATCTCTTTTGAGTTGTCCTGTGCAATCGGATTGATATCAAAAATAGATTTATTATGAATTTTTTCTGATATTGAAATAAACGCAGATTTTACAGTAGACATAGTATATTCAAAAATATCTGTTTTTAAATTGGACACAGCATGAAATAGAACTGGTCCGTTATCAAGTCCTTTTGATAATAAATGAATAGTTGAACCTACTAAGTGCACATTGCCATCGAACAATGCCCAAAAATTACAATCTGTTCCCCTATAATACGGAGAAATTCCCATATGAATATTTATTGCTTTTTTTTTTATTAGAAAATTTACCAATTCGTTTTTTATGTAACTACTTCCAAATACAACATATACATCACTTTTTAAAAAATCACTTATTTTATCAATAGAAATTTTACTTAAACTTCCTGATTGTATGTCTAAAATCTTTGTATTTTTTATTTTACTAACATTATATTTATCGCCAAATATTTTTTTTTGAGCGGTATTAACTTTTTTAAAATAATCATTTACAATCTCTGATTTAATGTAATTGTCTGGGGTTGTTTCACTTAAGTTTTTCGATTTCTCTTGTACAACAAATAATTTTTTACACACTTGTGACAATAATTTTATTAAATAATTATGTCTAGTTTTATCAGAAGTAAACAAAGTAATTTTCATTTTTTCATTTCTTTAGTAATTATTGAATGGTCTTGCCTCGCTATTTCCAAGGAGGAATTATTAATTTTTATCATTCCTTTTTCTTTCTCAACTGTCATTATTTGTTTAAAACCAAGCTCAATATTTAATTCTCTTAAAATTTTTAAAGTTTCTTGACTGTAACTTCCACAAGGATGTGACATAAACTTAATTTCTGATTGAGATTTTTTTAAAATTCGAGAAATTATACTTTTACATTTTTCATACTCAGTTTTTTGTTTTTTGTAACTTAGTTTTTCCATTAAAATTGGATGATTATGAGAATGTAATCCAACTTGATGTCCAAGTTTATCGAGGTTGATTAAATCTTTTTCATTAAAAAATAACGAAGAATAAAATTTTTCTGGTTTAAATTTTTTTTCTTTCATCATATTAAACATTACTTTTTCATATTCAGATTTATCAATTAGTGTATCCCTAACTAATCTAAACTTTAAATCTTCGATCGAATAATATGGAAATTTTTTCTTCTTATTTTTGATAATCTCCTCATTATCTTTAAAAAAATGACTTAGGTCTTTACTTAAAAAAATATAAAAATTGTTGTAAAATTCATTAATATCTTCAAAATAATTCATTCTAAAGTATCTAAACACTTCTAAATTATCAGGCTTCTTTTCGAATAAAGAGGTATAAGTGAAAAAAAAACTTTTTATATTTAAATCTTCTAGTACTGGTAAAGCAATATCGATTTGACATTTAATTGAGTCATCAAATGTAAGACAAACCTCTTTAGGTTTTAACTTTCCATCTTTAAATTTTTCATAGAAAATATCAGCATTTAAAATATTAGACTTACCAATAAAATTAATTAAATTATAAAAATCATCTTGTGATATTGAGCCTTGGCCCTTTTTATGAACTTTATCATCATGGAAATGATGAAACATAATTCCATGAAAAAAATTATTATCTTTGTTGAAATACATAATTAAACAAGTACTTTATCTTTAATTTTAAATAGTACAACTTTAAGTTTAAAAGAGAATAATTTAATTTTTTGAATTTGTTTTCATTTTTGTCCAGCCATATTTTAAATTCATTATAATAAATCTTAATTTTTCTGGAAAAATTTTTTTCGTGAATTCTATAATATGCTAGAGGCTTTTGAATGCATATAAATTCTTCCTCTAAACTTAATTTTATAAAAAAATCGAAGTCACCTATAATATTATATTTTTCATCAAATTTTTTATGATCAAATATTTTTTTTTTAATCATTACTGACAATATTCCAATATTGTAGTTATTAAGTAAAGATTGAGTTGTGTTTTTATTTGGTAAAATGTTTTGAAAATTTATTTTTTTTGTTTTTGTGCGATTATCAAATTTATAAAAATTAGAATATACGAAATTAATTTTTTTTTTTTCTAGTATTGAAACTTGATCTTTTAATTTATTAGAAGCCCACCAATCGTCAGTATCTAAAAAACTGACATATTTTCCTTTAGCCTTTTTTATAGCAAGATTTCTAGCTTTATATAAACTTAAAAAATTCTTCGATTTAAAATATTTTATTCTTTTATCTTTGAAACTAAGTAATATTTTTTTACTACTATCAGTTGATTTATTGTCCCAAAAAATTAGTTCCCAATTATTGTACTTTTGATTTAATAAACTTTTTATACTTTGCTTCAAATATCTTGCTCCATTATGGCAATTCATTATTACACTTATTAAAGGTAAATTAATTTTTGGCATAATAAGCAACAGTTCTTTTAAGTCCTTCTTTCAAACTTATTTTCGGTTTCCATTTTAATTCTTTTTTTATAAGCGAAAGATCTGGATAAAGTTTTTTAACTTCATCTTTTCTCATTTTAATATTCCCAAATAAAGGATTGCCTTTTGAAGTTATTTTAAGAATCAAATTTATAATTTTTTTTACTTTTACTGGTTTGCCATATCCAACATTAAAAATTCTATTTGCAAATTTTTTTTTCTTTAAAATTTTAATTATCAGATCAGTAAAATCATCTACATATAAAAAATCTCTTTCTTGATTACCTTGTGTACATGGAAAATTTTTATTTTTTAAACATGATTTTATTACCATAGGAATTAATCTGTCATACTTTTGGTAAGGTCCATATACTTGATACGGACGTAAAATAATAAAATTAGTTGTTTTTTTTTGTAACAAATTTGATGCCATATATTTTGCTTTTCCGTAATAAGATATTGGTTTACAAAAAAAATTTTCTTTTTGCGGAGAGGGTTTTCTCCCATACTCTAGACAACTTCCAATCTGTAAAAATAATTCAAGTTTTTTTAAATTTATAGTTTTAAGTAAATTATTTAACCCGTTATAATGTACCTCAAAGGTTTCATTATTTTTTTTATGATCAATATTACCGGAAAGATTTATGACGTATTCATAATTTTTATTTATTTTTTTTTTTAAATCTTTTAATTTTCTTATATCGCAAGAAATATATTTTACGTTTTTAATCTTTTTTTTTTTTTGATATTTTGACTTTGTTAATGAAAAAATTTCAAAATTTTTTATTAAGGAAATTTTTTTTAATAAATTATGACCCAAAAATCCTGAACCTCCTACAACTAAAATTTTATTTTTCATTTTATAAAAATAATTTTTTTTTTATTAAGTCCTCTAAATTTTCTTTATCTCTAATTGTGTCCATACAATGCCAAAATTTGTAATGTTTATAAGCTCCCAACTTATTAAGTCTACAAATATTTTCTAAAGGTGATCTTTCTAAAACCGTTAAATCATTTTTAAGAAATTTAAATATTTTTGGTTCCATTACAAAGAAGCCTCCATTTATCCATCCTTCGTCGAGTGGGGATTTTTCTTTAAAATATTTAACTTTAGACCTTGAGATTTTTATACCTCCAAACCTTGCAGGCGGTCTTACCGCGGTTAATGTCACATAATTTTTATTTCTTAAATGAAATTTTAAAAGACCCTTAATATTTACGTTTGATAAACCATCACCATAGGTAAGTAAAAATCTCTCTTTATTCAAAATTTTCTTCAAACGTTTTATCCTTCCCCCTGTCATAGTTTTTTTTCCAGTGTCTATGACTTTTATATTGAGGTTTTTTAAATTTTTTTTGAAATATGTTTTAATGATTTTACTTTTGTAACCTGCGGCTATTATAAAGTCTTTATATCCAAATTTATTATAATATTTAATTATTCTCACAATTATAGGAACTTTTAAAATTCTTACCATTGGCTTTGGAATAAGTTTTGTATATTCAGATAATCTTGAGCCTAAACCTCCTGCTAAAATTACAACTTTCATAACTTTTTTAATAATTTTTCAAAATCTTTAATTTGAGTTAAAGATTTTAATTTTATATTTTTTTTTTTATTTTCAGAATAAAATTTGTACCAATCTATAGTTAATTTTATTGAAGCATTAATATCTAAAACTGGTTTCCAATTAATGATTTTTCTTGCTTTGGAATTATTTAAATTTAGTAAATAATTTTCTTTAAAATTTTTTTCCTTTCTAATTTGCCATTTTATAGACGGCCAAATCTTTTGTGATTTTTTCAAAATTTCTATAACTTTATAGTTTTTGCTCATATTTGGACCAAAATTAAAAACTTCTCCATGCAAATTTTTATTTTTTTTAAGTTGAACGGCTAAAGTTAAATAACCGTTAATAACATCAAGAATATGCTGCCACGGTCTTGTTGAGTTGGGGTTTCTAATTTTTACAGGTATCTTTTTTGCACAAGATCTCATGCAGTCAGGTATTAATCTATCAGATGACCAGTCTCCACCTCCAATTACATTTCCTGCACGTGCAACTGCAATAAAATTTTTATTTTTTCTGTTATTGAAAAATGATTTTACATATGAATTAATTGCTATATCTGCAGCAGATTTTGAAGCACCATATGGGTCTTCGCCTCCTAAAAAATCATTTTCTTTATACCCTTTTTTAGTCTCAAAATTTTTATAAGTTTTATCACTTGTAATAATAATTGAGATTGTTTCTTTATTATTTTTTTTTAATGACTCTAACAAATTTATTGTGCCTAAAGTATTTGTATTAAATGTATTAATTGGATCCAAATAAGATTTTTTAACTATAGCTTGTGCAGCTAAATGGAAAATAAAATCTGGTTTAAACTGTTTAATCTCTTTATTGAGTAGTTTAAAATTTCTTATATCTAATTTTTTGGATTTTATTGATTTTAAATTCAGTAACTGAAAATGAGAAGGTTTTGTAGGAGTATCAATTGAAAGGCCCAATACATTGGCGCCAAGTTTATTTAGCCACAATATAAGCCATGAACCTTTAAAACCTGTGTGTCCAGTTACAATTATTTTTTTATTTTTAAAAATATTGAAAGATTTATTTTCCATCTACTAAATTATAAACAGACGCCCATCTCTTAGCATGATTTTTACCAAGTAAAGTTCCTTCAGCATTACACTGTTTACAGGGGCTATCGCATCTATTTCCTTGCAATAGATTTTTTCTATACTTTGATATTATTTTGCCAGTCCAGATTTTAAATAATGTCTCTTGCATCATGTTTCCCATTGACACTCTTCTTTGCCAATCTTGTGGACATAAAAATATATCCCCGTTCCAATCGATAAGAAATTGATAAGTTGGATAATAACAAGTACTATAAGTTTCTAAACTTTTTTGATTCCCAGTTTTAATTGTTCCAGCACGATTAGTAAGTTTTAATCCAAATTCACTATCAGCGTTATACCATCTATCTCTTAAAATCATCATCTCTTGAGGTACATTTGCTTTTTGAGCCATAGTCTTAAATTTTTCAACTTGTTCAGGACCGTCATACATACTTACTAGAACCTTATTAACTTCGTTTAGGTACAAATCTTGTAAATTTTTACTATTTAATGTGTCTCCATTAGTGATGACTTCGACTGGCGCGACATTCGAAAGTTTTTTTACTATGTAATTGATATCCTTATGTAACATTGGCTCCCCATAACCAGCTAAAGCAATTGCGCCCTTGTAATTCATAAATTTTAAATCATCATGAACTTTGTCTATAAGTTTACGGCTCATCATCTGATAAGTATCTGGTGCAACTGTAGGATCTGATTTGGGACAAAAAGAGCAGCTTCTGTTACAAACATCAATGAGACTAAGTTCAACCCATGTAGGCATTGGAAAATTTTCATACATGTATACTGAGTCGTCTACTATTTTAGTTCTTCTTGCTATATTTTTCTTAATTGTTTGTTTTGGATCCATAATTTAACTAATAATGTTCAATAATTGAACATATCATATTTGATTAACTTGTCCACTTAGATTAAAGTTTAAATTCTGATAAAGAAAATTAAACAAAATCTAGCTAAATATGAAAAAAAATTGTAATTAGATTAAAAACAGATTTTAAGAAATGATACTATGAGCAAACATATAATGAACGAAGGATATATTGGAGGAGATGACTTTATTACCTCGGGAAAAGGATCCAATATAATTATCAATAAAAAGAAGATTTTAGATTTATCCTTATGTGCTGGCTCATTAATATTAGGTCACAACTCTAAGATTTATCGAGACTCAGTTCGTGAAGTTTTAAAATTGAATATTTCAAATTTTGCAGCTAAAAACTTACATGCTGCAAATTTATCAAAAACTTTGAAAAAAATTTTTCCTCAGTATTCAAAATTTATTTTTTGTAATTCTGGGACTGAGGCGGTAATAAAGTCCTTAAGAGTTGCAAGAGCTATTTCTAAAAAAAAATTAATAATATCTGTAAGTGGTAGTTGGCACGGCTCTACTGGAGAACTTCTTTTTACTAATGACAACAAATATAGGAATATCGAATTAAGTGAGGGATTAGATAAAAATTATTCTAAAAATTTAAAATTTATACCCTACAATAACATTGAAAACTCAAAAAAAATTTTAGACAAAAATCGAAAAAAGATTATGTGTATTATTATTGAACCAATTCAAGGATGTTTGCCGATGAATACAAAAAAATATTTAAAGTTTCTTAGTGATTATGCAAATAAGAATAATATTACACTTATATTTGATGAAATCATTACGGGTATAAGATTTAACTGTTCAAGCGTGCAAAATATTTTTAAGCTAAATCCTTCGATATCAACTTTTGGAAAATGTTTAGGAGGAGGCTTCCCAATGGGGATAATTGCATTAAAAAAAAATATAGTAAATAAGTTAAATAAAAATAAAAAAAATGTTTTTTTTGGTGGGACCTTCTCGGGGAACTCAATAAATACTTATGTTGGAAATAAAGTGACTAAATTTATTATCAAAAATAAAAAAAATATATTTGAAAAATTAAATGAGAAAGCTATGTATCTTCAAACCCAATTGAATGATTTTTTTATAAGGTTTAATTATCAAGCAAGGTGTTATAGGTTTTCGTCAATTTTAAGAATAGTTTTTACAGATAAAGATATTAAAAATAGAACTCAAAGAGATTTTTTGGAAAAGAAAAATAGGTCTGCTATAGATAAATTTAGAAAATTTTTATTTAAAAATAAAATTTATCATTCAAAAAATGGTATCATTTTTTTAGCAACTACAACGAGTTACAAAGATATTAATTACTTAATTAAGATAATTCAAAAAGGATTTAAAAATAAATTTCATTAACAATTAATTTTTAAAGCTTTTTCAAAATCCTCTTTTGTATCTATATCAATTGATCTTTGTTGGGGCATTTTATATAGAAACGTATTTTTATATTTAAATTTTTTATTTTTCATAAAATAATTTATTTTTTGAATATAGATTGCTCCATTAACTTTATTATTAATTGAATTTACTGAAATTAAACTATTATAATTATTGTGAATAGTTTTTTTTATTGCAAAATCTATATCTCTTATAGATCTCAAAGGGGAAGTTGGTTGTAATAAAATAAAATAATCAAATTTTGTTTGTATCTTACTTAGGATATCAAAGATTACTTCTGAAGATGAAGTTTGATCTAATGATAGCTTTTTATTTCTTAGTTGATTTGATTTAAAGCCGTTTTTATTTGCTAGTTCATTAATCTTCTTACTGTCAGTTGATAAATAAATTTGATCAATATATCTAGATTTATTTGCAGATATCATTGACCAAACAAACAACGGTTTGCCATTGAAGATTTTGATATTTTTAAATTTTAACCTTTTACTTCCAGATCTGGCTAAAATTATTGCAATAATTTTTTTTTTTAAAATCACTTTCAATTAGTGTATTTTTTTAAACTTTGCCAGTTTCCTAGATCGCTCCACTCATCTTCATTTATTGGGAATACACCAATTTTTTTTCTTTTTTTTATTAACGTCTCTATTAACTGATTCATATCAAAAGCAGTGTTCTGTTTAATGTATTTAAGAACACTTGGTTCCATTACATAAAGGCCAGTATTGGCTAAAAAATCAATGCTTGGTTTTTCTTTTATAGAAATTAAATTACCTTGCGAGTTAATTTTGCATAAACCATATGGGATAGTATTATTTTTTTTCGATACTACTAATGTAAGAATTGATCTATTTTTTTTATGAAACTCATAAAGAGAGCTATAATTGCAAGAAATTATAGCATCGCAATTTATTACGAAAAAAGTTTTTTTTAAATTTTTTTTAATTAAAGATAATGAACCTGCCGTTCCAAGTGGAATTTTTTCTGTAATAAGATTTACTTTGATTTTTTTGTTAGAAATAGAAAAAAAGGCCTTGAGTAATTCTTTTTTATAATTGATAGTGATAAAAAAAAGCGAAGAGCCAAAATAAATAAACTTATCAATAACATGTTCGATCATTGATTTATTATTAATTGGCATTAAGGGTTTAGGTATCGTACTTGTGTGCGGCATCAATCTTTTTCCTCTTCCTCCTGCCATTATTACAACTGGAACTGATTTTAAACCCAATTTAAAATTAAATTTGTTTGTTTTTAATATTTCTGACTTAGGTTTGACCTTAACAACAATTTTATTTTTATCTACAATCGGTATCAAATCTATATCTTTTAAATCCATATTTTTCTTTGATAAACTTAATTTGTTTGGAACAAACTCACTTTTTAAAAAAAAAGGCTTTTTATAATAGTAATTTTTAAGAGCAGATGAAAACTTAGCACCTTTTATAATCGCTCTTCTTATATCTCCATCAGTTATAGTTCCCATTAAGCTATTTTTTTTATTTACTACTATCAAGCATTTATAAAAAGTCTCTTCCATTTGTTTAAGAGCTTGTTTTAATGTTTTATCTGGTAAAATTAAATTTTTATTGTAATTTTTCATATCGATATTAATTGTGCGTTCTCAATTTTAAATTTATAATCTATTTTACCTAAAAGTGCTTTGTTGTGAGAAATACAAATCATTATTTTATCTTTAAATTTTGTTAGTAAATTTGAAATGACTTTTTGCTCAGTATCTTCATCCAGAGCATTAGTTGCTTCGTCTAATATCAAAATTTCTGGATTTCTATAAATGGCTCTTGCGATACCTATTCTTTGAATTTGACCGCCTGAAAGTTTTGATCCAAACTCTCCTACATTAGTTTCTAAACCGTCTGGAAGTTTTTTAATAAATTTATCAAGTTCTGCAAGTCCGATAGCTTCATCTAGTAATTTTTTATTTATATTTTCCTTTTCAATGCCAAAAGCAATGTTCGATAACAAACTGCCATCAATTAAAGTTACTTTTTGAGGTATATAACCTATATTTTTAGTCCATTCCTTAAAGTTTAAATTTATATCATGATTCTCTACTTCTACTCTGCCTTTAGTAGGTTTAAGTAAGCCCAGTAAAATTTCAACAAAAGTACTCTTTCCCGCACCTGTTTCACCATAAAGCAGTATTTTATCTGGTTTCTTTAATTCGAAATTGATATTTTTTAAAACATAACTATTTCTCGTATCATATTTAAAAGAAACATCTTTAAATGAAATTCTATCTTTAAACGACAAGGTATGTTTTTTTTGTTTTTCTATTTCAATATCTTTTTTAAGCTCTTCTTTAATCACTTGTACTGATTTTTGTGCATATCCTAGGTATTGATAAGTGTTAAGCATCCTGTTAGCTGAGGGTATAAGTCTAAAAGCTGAAGCTCCAGCTAATGCTAAAAATGACAACATCATATTTGTCTCTTTAAAAGCAAGTGTCATAAATACAATCAAAACCATCAACATAAAAACACCAATAAATTCATAAAATATTTTAGGTAATCCCTGTATTACGTGAAATTTTTTATTAATATTGTAAATTTCAGAATTACTTTTATCAAAAATTTTTTGAAAAAAGGCATTTTTATTAAAAACATTTATTTCTTTAATTGAGTCAAAGCTATTATTTAAAGTTAAAAAAAGTTCGTCGGTAAATTTTTTTCTTTTTATAGATATATTATTAACTTTCTTCTTTGAATAAATATTAAAAAAGAATAGACCAATTATTATCAAAATAAAGTTAAACATCATCATTACAGGCTCAAAAAGGAATAAAAGAGCGAATATTCCTAAAGCAATTGTGCCTTCAGCTAGTAAAATTAAAAGGCTTCTCACTGCTGTTACCACTATAGGTATATCTATAGTAATATTACTTAACAATTTTGAAGAATTTGTTTTGAAATAATTATAATGTTTGTGTGAAATATACTTATTAAATAATTGAGATTTAATTTTTCTCTCAATTTTAGCTAGATAATCCCCTTCTATCTTCAAAAAAAAAAGTAAATATAAATTTTTTACAAAATAAGAGCATACTAAAGCAAGTGATGTAAAAATCACTAGGTCTTTGTTTTTATATGATCCAATATAGTTTAATATTGGTTCTGTTAAAGGTAATAAAGTTGTAATATCTTGATTTAATATTGACATCATTACTGGAACAATTAAACCAATACTAAATACTTCGAGAAACATAGAAATTATTATAAGAAAAAATAAAAAGTATAATTCTTTTTTTTGGTTTTTATCAAAAACATTTAATAATTTTGATACTTCTAAAAAACTCATTGTTTTTCGTTTATCTCTTTTTTTAATTCATCATACTCTTTCATTTTTTGTTTCATGAACCTTAAAGTGATACGTGTTTTTTCAGCAATACCTTTAGGGGTTATTACATAAAGATAATTTAATTTCTTTTTATTATTTTTAAAATTTTGTATTTTAATTAATCCTTTTTTTTTTAGTTCCTTCATGCAGTAATTAAGTTTGCCAAGGCTAAAACTAAGCTCCTTAGCTAACTCTCTCTGAGTTGTTTGAGGTTTGGTCCCTATTTTTCTCAAAATTTTATGTTCGTCAGGATTTAAATTTTTACTCATATGTTTTTATATTATGTGTTCAATAAATGAACATTAAATAAAAATTATAGAAATTTCAATCTTTCTTTTTCGAAAAGTAATTTTCACCCGTAAAATAACAATTTTTAGTGTTTTGGAAAGCTTGATATTTTCTCTATGATTAATTTAGGTATTGAGATGTTTTCATCACTATCTTTAATGTATTCAAAAATAAAGTCTTCGTAATTTTTTTCATTAAAATTTTTGTTATCGAAATTTATTTTTGACCTGATGTCTTTTTCGTCAAAATTATCTATGTTAATTGATTTGAGTTTCATTTTTTCTTCAAACCAATCTATTTCCTTTTTTTTCGTTAGTCTCTTAACCATATCATTATTGTATATGATCACACAGGGTTTGCTCCACAAAGCTACAAACTGTAAACTAGAGCTATCATGCGCAATTACGAAGGAAGAATATTTCACTAAATGACTGGTGTTGCCTCTATAACTATCAAAACCAAAGAAATCTTTTCTGTCCGAATTAGGGTGAAGTGAAACAACAATTTTTTTTTCAAATATTTTTGATAGTGAATTTAAAAAATTCATCATCCCACTCTTGTAATTTTCCTCAGTCGTAACAGGTTTTTCATCACTGAAATGATTATCATATGGAATTGGGTAACCCATATCTAAAAAAAGTATGTAATCATTTTTTATTAATCGAGGTGTTTTATTATTTTTTTCAGTCAAATAATGTTCATAATCACGAGTATGTAAACTGATTGATTTTTTTGATATTTTTTTTGATAATTTTTTTTCATAATTGCCGTTGTAAAAAAAAATATCTAATTTAGGTGAGAATACTTTAATTGCTATTTTTCTTATCACAAAAAAAATAAACTTGTAAAAAAAATAAAAAAAATTTTTAAAATTTATGTTTTTAATCTTATCTTTGATATCGTTGTTTTTAATTTCAACAATTGGAAAGGTAGAAAGTCCATGATAAATAAGTTTAGCGCCAAACATTTTTGTGAAAAGTGAAAAAATTGGATTTCTGCTAAACGTTATATCAAATATAAAACATCGTTTATCAGTTTTTTTTAACAATTTAAAGAGTTCAATATAATTTGAGATCCTGATTATTTTTTCACCTACTTGTAATTCTTGTTTTAAACTTTGTGTATAGATAGGACTGTTGATATTTTTGAAATTCTTCTTTTTAAAATCTAGTTTCCACAACTCAGTGTTAATTTTATCTGATTCAATATAATTTTTTAAATTGAATTTATCAAAAAGTCTTAAATCATAATTCAAAGATGAAATAAATATTATTTTTTTTTTCATTATAGTTGCCAATAAAATACCATTGATATTTAACATAAAATTGTGTAGCGTTCAAATATTGAACATAAAATCAAGTAAACTATGATAAATCAAGAAGTAAAATTTTGTGTTAAGTGCGTAGAGTCTAATCAAAGATTTTTAGGCTCAGTTACGCATGAAGATAAAAAAGACAAATTCCAAAGAAGAACATTATTTGATGAAAACCAAGTTTGCTCTGCTTGCTTGTATTATGATTATAAAAAAAAGATTAATTGGGATGAAAGAGAGAAAGAACTAATAGAAATATTAGATCAATACAGAAGCAAAGATGGGTACTATGATGTTCTTGTTCCGGGTAGTGGAGGTAAAGACTCTCGTTTTGTTGCACATGTTTTAAAAGAAAAATATAAAATGAATCCATTAACATGTACTTGGGCACCTCACATGTACACTGATGTAGGATGGAGAAATTATATTCAATGGGTAGACTCAGGTTATGATAATTATTTTCATAAACCAGACGGAAAAATTCATAGATTACTAACTAGATTAAGTTTTAAGAATTTACTTCATCCATTTCAGCCATTTGCTCAGGGTCAAGTATACTTCCCTTTAAGAGTAGCATTAGAAAAGAAAATAAAATTAGTAATTTATGGTGACAGCCAAGCTGAAAGGGGTTCTGGTGGAAACATTCATTCTTATAACAACAAGTTTTTAAATCACTCTCTTTATACTTATAAAAATGAGGAAGATTTATATTACGCAGGGTACTCTTTGAAGGAGCTTGAAAAATTCAATATATTTAAAAAAGATCTTATTCCCTACTTACCTCTCAAAGAAAAAGATTTTATTGGGTCAAATATACAAGTTTTACAACTTCCGTATTTCATAAATTATAATCCACAAACAAACTTTTATTTTGCTAAAGAAAAAACTAATTTTGAAGTTAATCCACATGGAAGGAGTGAGGGTACCTATACAAAATATGCTAGTCTTGACGATAAAATCGATGGTCTTCATCATTATACTTGGTTCATAAAAACAGGAAGAGGTAGGGCAACAGAAGATGCTGCTTTAGAAATTAGAAATGAAATAATTACAAGAGAAGAAGGTATTGCTTTAGTAAAAAAATACGATGGGGAATTTCCAAAAATATTTTTTAAAGATATTTTGGAATATTTAGATATGGATGAAAATGAATTTAATAAAACTATTGATAATTTTAGACCAGATCATCTTTGGAAAAAAATAGGATCGAAATGGGAACTTAAGCATGCAGTTTGGAAGTAACAAAAATGAAAAAGGTGCGAACAATCGCGAGATTAGACATTAAAGGCCAAAATTTAATAAAGAGTATAAATTTAGAAGGTTTAAAAAAAGTTGGTGATCCAGGCCAATTTGCAAAAAAATACTATAATGAAGAAATTGATGAGTTGATATTTATTGATACTGTCGCAACCTTGTATGGAAGAAATCAATTATCTGAGATCATCTTTAATGCTTCAAAAGAAATATTTGTTCCTTTAACAGTTGGGGGTGGGATACGCACTATCAAAGATGCAGAAAAGTCTTTTGAGTCAGGAGCAGATAAAATATCAATAAATTCTCAAGCAGTAAAAAATCCAGACTTTATTAAAGTACTATCAAAAAAATTTGGAAGTCAAAGTATCGTTGTATCAATAGAAACAAAAAAATTTGCTAAAAATCGATGGGAAGTTTTTGTAACTAATGGAAGGGATAAAACAGGTTTAGAGGTTGGTGATTGGGTAAAAAAATGTGAAGATTTAGGAGCAGGAGAGATATTTTTAACTTCAATAGATTTTGAAGGAACCGGAAAAGGTCCTGACTACGAATTGATAAAATTAGTTCAAAGCTCAACTAATCTGCCAATTATTTATAGTGGAGGTGTTGGCGATTTAAATCATATAACAAAACTAAATGATATGAATATTGATGCTTTAGCATTAGCTAGAGTATTGCACTACAACTACTTAACGATTGGTGAAATTAAAAAAAATTTAATTAAAAATACTATATGAGTAAAATTGTAATAATTGATACTGGAAATGGAAATTTATTAAGTGTTTTAAGAGCAGTTGAAAGGTTTGAAAATGATGTAATCATTAGTAAAGACGAAAAAGAAATATTAACTGCAGAAAAACTCATTTTACCAGGAGTTGGGGCTTTTAAAAATTCTGTAAACTATCTTAAAGAACAAAAAATTTTCGACATAATAAAATCAATATCTTCAGATACACCATTGTTAGGAATTTGTTTGGGAATGCAATTACTTTTTGAAAATAGCAATGAATTTGGAATTTGCGAGGGTTTGAATTTAATAAAAGGAAACATAATACCACTTAAATCAAAAGAGTTAAAAATTCCAAATATAGGATGGTACAATCTAAAAATTAATAAAAATTTTAAAAATAATAATTTTAAATTTTCTAATTATGATGAATTTTACTTCATTCACTCTTATTACGCCTTAAACGTAAATACAGAAAACTTAATTGCTTATTATAAATTTGGTGGTATTAAAGTACCAGCAATAGTCCAGAATAAAAACGTGGTTGGATGTCAGTTTCATCCCGAAAAAAGTAGAGAGCCAGGTCTAAAAATAATAGAAAGCTTTATCAAAGGAAATTTTAAGTAATGTATAAAAATTTAATCGAAAAGAATATTAATAAATTTTCATCAAAAGTTTTTTTAATAGATGAAAAAGATAAATCAATAACTTTTGGAAAAATATTTTTAAAACCTGAAAATGAACTATCTTTTATTACTGATAATGACATTTGTCTTTTGTTAGCAGATAATTGTAAATCATATATTGAGTTATATTTATATTTTTTAAAAAAAAATGTTAAACAAATTTTATTAGATAAAAATATAAATGAGAGCCAAATAACTAAAATTTCAAAATTGTATAAGCCTAATTACTTAATAATAAACAGTTCAAATAAAATTAGTTTTAAGAGTTACAAGTTTATAAAATCTTATGGAAATTATAATATATATTTATACTCCAAAAAAAAAATACCAATGCATAAAGATCTTGCGGTATTGCTATCTACTTCGGGTAGTACAGGTTCATCAAAATTTGTTAAATTAAGCAAAGAAAATATTTTGGACAATGCATTAAATATTTGTAAATATCTGAAAATTAATTCTAAACATACCACGATAACAACTATGTCCCCTAGCTATAGCTATGGAATGTCTATTATTAATACACATTTTATATCAGGTTCAAAAATAATATTAAATAATCAGTCTTTTTTTGAAAAAGTTTTTTGGGATAAAATTAAAAGATATAAAGTAAATAGTTTTGGGGGAGTTCCTTATCACTACGAAATATTAAAAAAATTAAAGTTTTCAAATTTTAACTTACCAAGTCTAAAATATCTTACTCAAGCTGGAGGGAGCATGAACAAAGATTTAATTTTATATTTTTTAAACTGTTGTAAAAAAAAAAAAATAAGTTTTATTCAAATGTATGGACAAACTGAAGCTTCTCCAAGAATAAGTTATCTTCCATTCAAATTCGCAAGAAAAAAATAGGTAGTATTGGTAAAGCAATACCAGGTGGCCACATCACTATTAAAAAAACAAAAAAAAAAAATAAAGTAGGTGAAATATTTTATAATGGAAAAAATGTATTCATGGGCTATAGCTTAAACTTTAGAGATCTTTCAAAACCTTATAGTAAATACAGAATATTAAAAACTGGTGATTTAGCTTGGAAAGATAAAGATGGATATTTCTTTATAGTCGGTAGAAAAGAAAGAGAAATTAAAATTTCTGGTCTTAGGATCAATCTTGACGAATTAAGTCAAATTATCCAAAAAAATTATGTTAAATCTTGCTTCGCGGAAAAAAATAAAAAAATATATATGTTTACTGTTTCTAATGAATCTGAAAATAATATCTTGGATATAATTCATAAAGAAACTGGATTAAGCAAAAATTTTTTTATAATAAAGAAAGTTCAGTCATTACCAAAAAATAAAAGAAATAAAATTGACATAGATAGGTTATTCAAAAATGAATTATATAAATAAATTTCTCGACAATCCTGACATATTTAATTCAAATAATAAAAGTCAACAATTACTGTTCAAACAAACATTAAGTGATCTAACAAATTATCATAAAAAGAATTGTATGGAGTATTCAAATTTTGTAAAAAAAATAAATTTTAAAAGAAAAAATATCAATAAATTTTACAGCCTACCTTTTTTACCAGTTCAAATTTTTAAGTTAAGAAAACTAATTAGCGTCAAAGAAAAACAAATATTCAAAACTTTATCCTCATCTGGTACATCATCTGGAAAAAAATCAAAAATTTACTTAGATAAAACAAACTCAGTAAATCAAGTGAAAGTTTTGAATAAGATATTATCTCAAAAATTTGGAAAACAAAGAAGGCCGATGTTATTTATTGAAAAGGATCCCTCTCAATCAAATAAAAAAAAATTCTCAGCTAGTTTAGCTGCTTTATATGGTTTTTCAATTTTAGCTTCGAAGCAGTATTATTTATTAAATCAAGATGGAGAGATAAATTATGATATTCTCAGAAAATTTATGGAAAAATTTTCTAATGAGAAGTTTTATATATTTGGTTTTACTGCTTCAGTTTATGAAAATTTTTATAAAAAAATTCAGAACTATAATTTCGACTTTAGAAACGCAACATTAATTCATGGGGGGGGGTTGGAAAAAATTAGAAAATAAAGGGGTATCTAATAATATTTTTAAGAGAAAAATTAAAAAAAAATTAAATATTAATAGAATTTATAATTATTATGGATTGATTGAGCAAACTGGCTCTATTTTTTTTGAATGTGATAATGGTTACTTTGTATCTTCAATTTTTTCTGATGTTATTGTTAGAGATAAAAATTTTAATGTGTTACCAGATAATCAAAAGGGTTTAATTCAATTGATGTCTGTTTTACCAACTAGTTATCCAGGTCATAACATTATTACGGAGGATATAGGTAAAATTACAAGAATAAAATGTAACTGCGGATTAAATAGTACTCATTTTAAAATTTATGGAAGAGCTAAAGAAGCTGAAGTTAGAGGTTGTAGCGATGCAAGATAAAATTAAATTTATAGATAGTATGAAAGTAATAATTAATAAACCTTTCGATGAATTATCAATTAGATTTTTAGAGGATTTGTCTGGAGAAATTAAGAAAATAAATAAGATTTATACTTATCCAGACCTAGTTTATTTAATGATGTGGTGTGCTAAAAAAAATCTTTTAAAGTTAAAGAAAAAATATAAGTCGAATTCTTTCAAAATAGGGAGGGGACTCGTTTTTCACGTATGCCCAAATAATGTTCCAGTAAACTTTATATACTCATTCATAATTGGTTTACTAAGCGGAAATTCGAATATCGTAAAATTACCCTCTAAAAACTTTAAAGAGAGAAATATTTTGTTAAAGAGTATAAATAAATTATTTAATTTGAAAAGGTATCAAGATTTTAAAAAAAGTAACTTATTCATCAATTATGATCACGAACAGGAAAATTACCTTACAGAACATATTTCGTCTAAATCTGATGCAAGGATAATATGGGGCGGAGATAAAACAATTGAAACATTAAAAAAAATAATTACTCCTGCTAGATGCATTGATGTTTGTTTTGCAGATAGATACTCTGTATCCATTATTAACGGTAAAAAATTTAACTTACTTAAACAATCCTCATTAGACTTGCTAGCGAGAAAATATTTTTATGATGTATACTCAATGGACCAGCTGGCCTGTAACTCACCTCACTTCTTGTTTTGGATAGGAAAAATAAGTGAAAAAAACAAAAATTATTTTTTTAAAAAAATAAGTAATATAGCTCAGAAGAAATTTAGTTTTGATGAAATACATATGACGAACAAATATTCAAATTTAACAGATAAGATAATGAAATATAAAAATATAGGTAGTGTTAAAATGTATGAAAATTATTTATATACAGTAGAAATTAATAATCAGAATATAGATATTGAGAATATAAGAGGTGTAAATGGAATTATTTTTCAGTTACATATACAAAATATTAATAAACTATCAAATTATGTAAAAAAAAAATGTCAGACGATTACATATTTTGGAGTAAGAAATAAAGAATTTGAAAGTCTAATTACAAAATATAATTTATTGGGTGGTGATAGAATTGTAGAAATAGGCAAGGCTTTCAATTTTAATTTGATTTGGGACGGGATCGACACAATTAATATTCTTTCAAGGACGGTGGGTGTTGAATAAATGATTTTAGATAAAAAACAAATTTTAGAGTATCAACAAAATAGAGATCCTTATCTTATGATTGATTATGTGGAGGATGTTGTACCTGAAAAATACGCAAAAGGTTATAAAAAGCTTAATGCTGACGAATGGTTTTTTAAAGTTCATTGGGCTAGCGACCCAAACATGCCAGCAATGTTACAAACTGAAGCTATGGTTCAGATGGCCGCAATGTCTCTTCTCACAATACCTGAGCACAAAGGTAAAGTGGTTTATCTTACTTCGGCATCTAAATTGCAATTTAAGAAAAAAATTTTACCTGACACGAAATTGAATATTGAAACTAAAATTTTAAATTTTAAAAGAGGTATTGCTAATTGTACCGCAAAAGGTATAGTCGATAATCAGGTAGCGTGTTTAGGAGAATTTACTATTGTGTTGCCAGATGTAATTAATAAGTTTAAAATTGAAAAATAAATGCCAAAAAACTCACCTTTATTGAATAAACCCCGTTTAGTAAAAAAACTAAGAGATTTTTATACTTACGTTAATAAAAATGATGGCAAAGTGGGTACTAAGACAAGAGGAATTGATTTAAATTTGAATAATGCCTGTAACTTAAGATGTAAATACTGTTTCACTAATTCTCCTAAAGGCGATCATGTGAAAGAATTTTTATCACCAAAAGTTATCGGTAATTTAGCTGACCAAGCCGATGAACTAGGTTATTTTGAGTTTGACTTACAAGGTGGCGAACTTTTACTACGACCAGACTTACTATTTGAGACATTAGAAGCCATTAAACCGGAAAGATTTTATTTATATTTAACAACTAACGGGTATTACTTAGATAAAAAAATGGCTGAGAAACTTGCAAAATATCAAGTTAGCAGAGTATCAGTGAGTATAGATAGTATGGATGAGAAAACCCACGATGAAATTAGGGGTAGAAAGGACTCATGGAAAAAAGCAATTGAGGGTCTTAAGCATGTTCAAGATGCAGGAATGGATCCATATTTAAATATTACAGTTGGGCATTACAATGCTTTTAATCCAGATTTTGAGGAATTACTTAAATATTCAAAACAACAAAAATATAAGACTCTTTTAAATGTAGCAGTTCCAGCGGGTATGTGGCAAAAAATGGAAGAAATTATATGTGACGAAAAAGATAGAGAGCATATTAAAAAGTTAAGAAAAAAGTATGGAAATCTTGTAAGAAATCTTTGGAACCCTTTTGACAGGGGAAATGAAAAAATTTTAGGGTGCACTACAGTAAATAGATTATATATTACCCCACTAGGCGATGTTTTAGTCTGTCCTTATGTACATATTAAGATAGGTAATATTTTAAAGCAGCCATTGAAAGAAATTGTAGATTTTGGTTTCAGGATTAAATATTTTAGAGAGCACAGCAGTTTATGTTTGGCAGGAGAAGACAAAGAATTTATATCTAAATTCATGACTAAACAAGGTCAATCAATTTTTAAACCTGCTGAAGCTAAAAACCTTTTTAGTAAAGACGAAATAAAAGACTAAAATTGTGAAAAAAAATATTCTAATTTTTTCTGCAGGGTCGTCAGGAAGAGAAGTGCTTAAATTAATACAAGAAATTAATCACTATTCAAAAATCAAGTGGACAGTATTAGGCTTTATAGACAAAAATAAATTTTTAAATGGAAAAAAAATTGAAGGTATCAAAGTATATGATACTCCAAAAAAATTTTTAAAAAAAAACATATACGCTATATGTGGTATCACGAATCCAAGTCTGAGAAAAAAAATCTATAATAAAGAAATAAATAAATTTAAATTTAAAATACCAAACTTATTTCACCCAAATGTAATAATTCCTTCAACTTTAAAAATTGGTAAAGGAAATATTATTTTTAATAATGTTCATTTAAGTTTTGATCTCAGATTAAAAAATTTTATATTAATTAGTAATTTTACTGATATAGGCCACAATGCGCAAATTTCTAATTATGTAACCTTTATGCCCCAATCTTCTCTAGGTGGAAATTGTAAAATAGAAGAAGAAACTTTTATAGGATCTGGGTGCAATATTCTTCAAAATATCAAAATTGGAAAAAATTGTGAGATAGGGATTGGAAGTTTAATAATACAAAATATTGAAGATAGGACATCAGTGAAAAATTATCAAAGACAAACAATTACAAAAAAACTATAAATCTCTAAATTCCTTCTTTTTGAATTTTTTGAAGTTAAAACTTATAATTTTATTTGCAATCTTTTTTACTGATTTTCCAGTGCCGTAATGTTTCATATTTTTTTGAATATTCGATCTAAATTTTTTGCTATATAATAATTTAATAGCTTTTTTTATTTTATTTTGTGAAATATCACAGTTTATTATACTTGGAACTAGTATCCTCCCGTTTTGTCTATCGCCTAAATTAATTGTTCCAATACCGAAAAAAGGAACTTCTGAGATCCCACTGGATGAATTTCCTATAACCCCATCAACAAATTTTAAAATTGATAAATACTTTCTGCTTCCTAAAGATTTAAAAAAAACAATATTTGATAGTTTTTTCCTTTGAATAAATTTTTTTATAAATTTAATCATTAAAACACCTTTTGAGTCAGCATTTGGAGAAGTAATGATTATAAGAGTATCTTTAAGTTTGCTAATGGATAATAAAAGTATTTCTAGATTTTTAATTGTATTTTCTATGTCGAGCGTATCAGGGTGATAAGTTAAAACTAAATTTTTTCTTTTAAATTTGATTTTTAAGTCTTTTTCTAGATTTTTTTTTCCTAAGAATTTATTATTTTTTATTTTATCATAATTTAGGCTACCGTAATTAAATACTGTTTTAGGATTTTCCCCCATTTGTAAAAGTCTTTTTTTGTACTCAGCAGCAACCGGGAAATGTAAATTTGCTAGTTTAGTTATACAATGTCTAAATCCTTCATCTAAAGAACCTGAAGTTTTTTCTCCCCCAGCAATATGAATAATATTAATTTTTAGTATATAAGCCGAAATAGTCGCTGCTAACATCTCATATCTGTCTCCAAAAATAACGACAGCATCAGGGCTAATTTTTTTAAATTCATCTGTTATTTTTGTTGATATTTCTGAAAATGATTTGGCAACATATTTATCATTATAATTTTTTGATTTTACATTAATTTTATGAATTTTTAACTTACCCCCTTTTTCTATTTCACTTGAACTTCCGTAAATTTTTTCGCTATGACTGCCAGTCAAAATAAGATGGGTTTTTATTTTTTTTCTATAAATAAATTGATTAATTAGACTTTTTAAAGTTCCATAATCTGCTCTAGATGTTGATATAAAACAAAGTTTCATATTTTAATAAGTTCATCTTTTTTAAAATTTCTAGTAGCCTTTTTTCCCAACACTTTATAGAAATTCATTGGTGAAATTCCGTAACCGGGTCTTTTAATAGTTAAGTTTTTTTTTGTGAATTTATCACCTTTTTTGATATCAATATTCGCTACGATAGAGTTTCTAGCTATCATAATGTTTTTTTTTTCACTTTTTGATAATTTTTTTTCTTTTTGACCTAAAATTATTTCTGTTTTTCTTATACTTGAAACTAAATTTTTTAACTCTTTCTCAGTAATACTTGCTTTATGATCAGGTCCTGACATTTTTTTATTAAGAGTAATATGTTTTTCTATAATTTTTGCTCCATTAGCTACCGCAACTATAGATGCATTTATTCCAAGAGTGTGATCAGAATATCCAACGTTTATTCTAAATTTTTTTTTTATTTCTAACATAGCTTTAATATTCACATCCTCTAAGGGCGTAGGGTATTCTGTATTGCACTGTAAAACTGTAATATTATTTTTTTTTGTACCGCTAGATACTAATATTTTTATTGCTTGTGCTATTTCTTTCATATTTGACATCCCCGTTGACAAAATTACCTTTTTTTTAATTTTTCCAATTTTTTCAAGGTATAAAAGATTGTTAATTTCTCCAGAGGGAATTTTATAATACTCCATATTCAACTTTTTAAGGAAATTTATAGCTTTAAAACCAAAAGGTGTTGAAAGAAATTTAATCTTTTTTTTATTGCAGTAAGATTTTAATTTCTCAAAATCTTTAAAACTTAGTGTCATTTTATTAGCCATAGATAATTGAGATTTTTTTTTGTTGGTACTTTTCATTTGATAAATTGCCTTTTTAGCATGAATGGAAATATGATCCTCTGGTATGGAAGTTTGAAATTTTACAAAATCAGCTCCAGCTCTTTTAGCTACATCTACTAATTTGTAAGCTAATTTTAATTTACCGTTATGATTTGGTCCAACTTCGGCGATTATAATGGTTTTGTTCATATATTTTATTTTTCAACTTTTCTTAACTTATTGATAATTGATTTAGCAACAATGCTATTACCAACTGGGCTTAAATGTGCATCTCTTTTTAAAAAAGGCAAACTATTATAATTTTCATTGTCATTTGTTTTTAATTGAATAACGTAATCTATCAAATCATTTGAAATATCTAAGAAATGGATATTATTTTTTTTACAAAATTCCTGAATTGCATCTCTTTCATTAAATACTTTATTTGGTAAAAGTTTGCCAGTTGCTTTTTGGTAGTAAGCCATGGATCTATTTATATAATATACGAATATCATTTGAGTATTATCACTTTTTGAAATTTCTTTAATCTTAATAATTTCACTTAAAAATTTGGAAAAACTCTTATTAGAAAAATTATTATAATCTTTATTCTCTATATCAAATTTAATACTTGGATAAATATTCATTCTTTTATCGTCATATTCTATACCTTTAATTTTTCTTGCAATATTTTTCCTCAAAAACTTAGTGCTCGTCCATAATGCTGAACTTATAAAAAATGCACTATTCCTAACCTCATCATTAACTGAAGCTGTAGCCACATCGAATATTCCACCTGCACCTATTATTTCATCATTGTTTTTTAACTGATTTTCAATAATTTGCTCCCTGCTGTACGTGCCTGCTAAGTAGTTTAGAATTACAAAGTTATATCTAAAATTCTTTTTATATTTTTGATAAACAGCTCTCATTTGAGAAATAGAATAACCCTGAACGCCAAGATTATAAGGTAAAAAAGGACTATTCTCAGCGATTTGATTAGAAATTGTATCACTTATTTTTACTCCAAAGCCCTCAGTAAAACTATCGCCAAGCATTAAAACATTCACATCATCTAAATTAATGTTTTTGTAATTTTTAAAACCAAAATTATCAGTGTTCCATGTATATTCAAACTCTTTCGGACCACCTCTGTAATGTCTTATTCTTATTTCAGTATTTGGCTTAAACTTTACATAAGGTAATTTTTTTGAGAATTCTACTTTATCATTGTAAAACTCTTTATCTCTATCAATAAAAATTGTAATATTTGTTGGAACAATACTTGGCTTAAAAAGGAAAATTATTTCAAGAAATAAAAAAAAAGAAATTATTGATGCTAAAGAAATATTTAGGATTTCGACAAAATTAAGCAAAATTTTTTTAAAATTAAGAAATAATGTTACTATTAAAATAGATAACAACACGTATAGCAATAAAAGTAGATAAGAGTTTCTACTCAGATCAAAAAATATAATATATAAAAAAGTTACTATAAGATTGAAAAATATTAATTTCATAAATAAAAGTTGATCTATATGTTTTCAGTACCTTGAGAAGTAAATTTTAAGTCTATAAATTTTAATTTATTTTTTTTTAAGAAAATTTCTGAATTATTTTTATTATCTGTGACCATCAAAAAAACCCACCGCCCCCAGCACCTATAATTTTCCCACCAATAAAGTGCCTATTTTGCATAAGTTTAATGTAAATTTTATCTAAAAAACTCGACGAAATATTTGAGGATAATTTTTTTTTTAATCCCCAATGTTGATGAAATATTCTTCCTAGTGAAAAATAATCACCTTTTTTAATTGCTTTTTCAGTAGGAATTACTAATTTTTTTAATTCATCATAAATTTTTAAAGAATTTTTCAAATTTCTGCTTTGTTTTTTTATAACATTAGATGAATTTCTTATCTCTTCAGTAAATACTAAAATTAAGTGTTTTTCTAGTTTATTTAAATTTTTTTTACCAACTTTAAGTTTGTTTGTTGAAAATTTTCCATTTTTTTTTATTCTAATTTTTAAAATTCCTCCAATTGAAGCAATGATTTGATCTTGTAATCCACCTACCAAACCCAATTTTTTTCGTTCTATATTAAATGCTATTTCACTTATTCTTTTATTACTAAGTTTTATCTTTTTTAACTTTGAAATAGATTTAATAAGACTTACTACTAAAGAACTGGACGATCCTAAGCCAGAACTTGTTGGGACTGTAGCAAAGGTTCCAATTTGTATCTTATTTTTTATTTTAAAATAGTTAAGCACCGCCTTTATAATAGGATGCTTAACTTTATTTACATTTTTTGAGAAAGCTGAAGAAGTAGTTTGCACTAAAATTTTGGTATCAATTTTTCTTTCAGTAATTAAAGTGTAGACATATTGATTAAATGTAGCTGAAAGGAGTAATCCACCATTTTTTTTATAATAAAACTTGTGATCTGTTCCGCCCCCAGCTAAAGGAATTCTGTAAGGAGTTCTATTAATTATCATAAAATTTTTTAGTATATTTTTTTAGTATTGTGTTATTAAAATCATATATCATATTATCTTTAATGTATTTTTTTGAAATTTTCTTCCATTGAAATCTTTTGCATCGATAAATTTCTTTCAAACCATATAAAATTTTTTTCTCATCAAAATAGTTAATCCAAAATTTTCCTTCGTGAGGCAATTTTTGTGGCCAACCAAAATTACCACTTTTTACAAAACTATTTTTATCATATCTAAAACTTCCAAAATAGCATTTTACTCCTCTAGAAAAAGCCTCATAAATCAATGTTGAGTCCATACCGGTTACAAGCTCACAATTATCAATAATTCTAAAAGTTTTCCTATTTTCAAAATTTTTTATAAAATTAAACTTAAATTCACCCAGTATTTGTTTATAAAAATTTAATTCAGGTAAATAATTTACATCCTTTCCAAGGATTGAAAGTTTAATCTTATTTTTTGAGCAAAAATTTTTAAGAACTGATATAAATTTTTTTTCCTTTTCTACGATTTCTAGCCTTGTTAACCCACTAGATACGTAATTATCAGACAAATAATAATTTCCACTAGAAATATAAACTAGTTCATATTTTTTTTTAATTTTAATAATTT
>CACGKZ010000003.1 GCA_902573835.1 uncultured Pelagibacteraceae bacterium | reverse complement strand
AATATCGAGAGATCTTATGACAAAATATTCCAATTTATTAAAGATATAGACAATATTTCTTTATCTACTGGAAAATCGATAAATATTAATTTAATAAAAAAAGTATTAATAAATGAATAAATATAGAACCCATAACTGCTCAGAATTGACAGAGAAAGACAATAATAAAATTGTTACTTTGTCAGGATGGGTGCATCGTAAAAGAGACCATGGAAATTTACTGTTTATAGATCTCAGAGATCATTTTGGTTTGACCCAATGTGTAATTGAAAATAAAAATAAATTTTTTAAAACACTAGAAAAAATAAAACCCGAGTCAGTCATTAGTGTCACTGGCAAAGTAATAAAAAGAGAAAAGGGTACAGAAAATTTTGAGTTAGTAACAGGGAAGATCGAAATAAGCATTGAAGTTATAAAAATCTTAGCCGAGGCAAAAGAATTGCCAATGCCCGTATTTGGTGAACAAGAATATCCAGAGGATATAAGATTAAAATATAGATTTTTAGATTTAAGAAGAGAAGTAATGCATAAAAATATCATTTTAAGATCAAAAGTTATATCTTTTATAAGATCTGAAATGATGAAATTAGGTTTTTTAGAGTTTCAAACTCCTATTTTGACTTCATCAAGTCCAGAGGGTGCTCGAGATTTTTTAGTACCAAGCAGGCTAAATCCTGGAAAATTTTATGCCTTACCACAAGCGCCTCAACAATTTAAACAATTAATAATGGTCTCAGGATTTGATAAATACTTTCAAATAGCTCCATGTTTTAGAGATGAAGATGCTAGAGCCGATAGAAGTCCGGGTGAATTTTATCAATTAGATATTGAGATGTCATTTGTAGAACAAGAAGATGTTTTTAAAGTTTTAGAAACTTTAATGGTTAGTTTATTTAAAAAATTTTCCTCAAAAAAAATAATTAACACTAAATTTCCTAGAATTCCATATGCGGAGGCTATGCTCAAATATGGAACTGATAAACCTGACTTAAGAAACCCCTTAATTATAAGTGACATTACAAAGGTATTTGTTAGAGATGATGTAAAATTTGATATATTTAAAAGATTGGTTTCTAAAGGTTCAAAAGTAAGATGCATTATAACAAAAAATACAAAAGACAAGCCTAGAAGTTTTTTTGATAATATTGACAAATGGGCTAAAGAACAAGGCGCCTCTGGTCTAGCTTATTTTACTTTAGAAAAGACAGATAAGATTTCAGGTAAAGGTCCAATAGGCAAATTCTTTAGCGAAGAGTCTCTCAAAGAGATTATGAAAATATGTAAAATTGATTTTGGCGATAGTTTATTCATGGCCTGTGGTCATGAAAATGAAGTTGAAAAAATTTTGTCAATTTCTAGGGATAAAATTGCAAAAGAATTAAACCTAATAGACGAAAACCAATATGCTTTTTGTTGGATTGTTGACTATCCAATGTTTGAAATAGATGAACAAACAAAAAAAGTTAAGTTCAGTCATAATCCTTTTTCTATGCCCCAAGGTGATATAGAAAAATTAAATTTTAATGAACCGTTAAAAATTAAAGCGTATCAATATGATATTGTATGCAATGGCGTGGAACTTTCTTCAGGAGCGATAAGAAATCATATTCCAGAGTTAATGTATAAAATATTTTCAATAGCTGGATACGAAAAAAAAGAGGTAAATGAGAAGTTCAGCGGTATGATAAATGCATTAAGCTATGGCGCACCTCCTCATGGTGGAATAGCACCAGGAGTGGATAGAATAGTAATGCTACTAGCTGAAGAAAAAAATATTAGAGAAGTGACTTTATTTCCTATGAATCAAAATGCACAAGATTTAATGATGAAAGCTCCATCAGATGTAGATGATAAACAACTAAAAGAGTTAAGCATCAAAAAAGATATAAAGAAAAGTTAATTTTTAGTTTTCAAATTTAAACGTATATCACTTAAATCGACTAATTTTTCCTCATAATTACTTCTTACAAAGCCTTTAGAAGTAATATTTTTTACAATTTTCAGGAATTTATCATCACTATTAAAATCGTTATTACCCCGTGTTTTTGAAATTGAAGGGGTATGTGCTAAATCCTCTTTCCCTAAATATGAAATTGCTAATTCTCGAAAGACATAATCTAATATTGATGTTGCGCTTAAAATTCTGTCGTTTCCCTCAACTTTACCGGACGGTTCGAATTTAGTATCTATAAACGCGTCAACAAATTCATCTAAAGGAACTCCATATTGTAAACCTAAGGAAATCGCTATTGCAAAATTATTCATTAATGCCTTCACCAACTCTCCTTCTTTATTAGTATCTATAAAAATTTCACCAATTTTTCCATCATCGTATTCTCCGGTGTGCAAATATATTTTATGCTCACCTATAGAAGACTTTTGTATATAGCCTTTTCTTCTATCTGGCATTTTAAATCTACTACCTAATTTTGTTTGTATTTTATTATGAATTTCAGATTTGTTTGTAACTAAATTATTAACTTTTTTCTCGATTTTTTTTTCTATAATTTCTACTTTTTCCTTTTTTTTAACTCCTTCTAGATTTTTTTCACCAACTTTTTTCGTTTTACGATTATTCAATTTTACTTCTATTACTTCCACAACCCCATCATCTCTTTTATCAATATCCGACATGGATTTTTCGTTAAGTTCGTCTAAACTATGAACAGTTTTGAACGTGCAGGTATAATAAGTTTCTACTAAATATTTCTTCATTTTAAGATGAATCTGATAATTGATCATATATATATATTGTAGTAAGTGTCTATAATATAATTATACAATTAGAAATTGTGTGGATTTAGTATGATAGGATTAAAACAAATTTTTACTTGGTGGAATAGAAATACCTTTGGAACATTTTTGAAAACTTTGCTTTCAGGAAAATACGTTGGCCAAGATGAATTTGGAAATAAATATTATAAAAACAAAAAAGATGAAAGATGGGTCATTTACAAAAGTGATATAGAAGCAACAAAAATAACATCTGACTGGTTTTTGTGGATTCATCATACGATAAATGAGATACCCTCCAGTTCGCAAAAAAAATATAGCTGGCAGAAAGGTCACACTCAAAATTTGTCCGGATCCAGCAAAGCATATAAGCCAAATAAAATATCTAAAAAGACTAAATTTAAAAATTATGAAACCTGGAAAAATTAAATTAATATTGTATTTTTTTATTCTGAGCTCATTTACTAGTCTTTATGCAGAAGATAAAATTCTTTCAGCTCCAATCATAAATTTAGAAAAATTAGAGCCAAGTTACGAAAATTTAGAAAATGATAAAGAAACTATTTCAGATACAAATATTTCAATTAAAACGAGAAGCGTAAAAGACAAAAATAAAGAAAATATCAAATTTGTTAACTTAATTGGCTTAGACAAAATAACAGCCAAAACTTTTCCAATAAAAATAAAATTGGGAGAAACAGCCAAATTTGGCTTATTAGAGATAAAAGCTTTAAAATGTGGTATTTCTAATAATTCTAAAAAAACAAATGACTCCGTAGCTTACCTTCAAGTTAAAGACATTTCAGAAAATCAAAACGAAAAAGTATTTATTTTTAATGGATGGACTTTTTCATCAAATCCCTCTTTAACCCCAATAGATCACGCAATATATGATATTTGGTTAGTTAGTTGTGATAGTGTTTAAAAAAAATTTTCTTTACTTAACCAATTAGTATCAAACGAAGAGTCTATAAATTTTTTATGTTTTAGAATTTTTTTATGTAACTCTATTGTTGTCGTAATCCCCTCTAACACAAATTCATCAAGTGATCTTAATGTTCTTTGAATAGCTTCAGTTCTGTTTCTTCCTTTACATATAACTTTTGCTATTAGACTGTCATAATAGGGTGTAATTTTACAACCTTGAAAAATTGAACCATCGACTCTTGTTCTAAAACCCGATGGTTGATGACAAACAGATATTATTCCAGGACTTGGTTGAAAATCTTTTGCTGGATCCTCTGCGTTTATTCTGCATTCTATTGAATGTCCCCTTGGATTAATATCATTTTGTTTTAATGCCGTGTTGCCAGTAAAAGCGATCCAAAGTTGCTCCTTAACAATATCTATACCTGTTTGTACTTCAGTTACTGGATGTTCCACTTGAACTCTTGTATTCATTTCAAGGAAGTAAAACTTTCCATTCTCAAAAATAAATTCAACTGTTCCTGCACCCTCATATCCAATATTTTCTACCATCTTTACAGTTTTATTCAATAAATCTGCTCTTTGCTCTAAAGTTAAAACTGGACTTGGAGTTTCTTCAATTAATTTTTGATGTCTTCTTTGAACAGAACAATCCCTCTCTCCTAACTGAACAGTTCTATTTTTTCCAGACATAATTTGAACCTCAATATGTCTTGGGTTTTTAAAATATTTCTCGATATATAAATCATCATTACCAAAATATTTTTTTGCTTCATTTTTTGCTAAAGAAAATAATTCAGATAAATTAGATTCATTCTCAACTATCTTCATTCCCTTTCCTCCTCCTCCAGCAGCTGCTTTTATAAGAACAGGATAGCCTATATCTTTGCACAAGCTTTTTGCTTCCTCAAAAGATTTTACAGATCCATCAGAGCCCTCTATAATAGGAAGTCCATTTTTTTTTGCTATTTTTTTTGCTTGAATTTTGTCTCCCATTTCAGCAATTAATTTGGAACTAGGTCCTATAAATTTTATTCCATGTTTCGATACCACATCTGCAAATTTTGCATTTTCAGATAAAAAGCCATAACCAGGATGAATAGCTTCAGCTCCAGTTAAGTCTACAGCTGACATTAAAGAAGAAATATTTAAATAACTGTTTTGAGGTTGATGTGATCCAATGCATACGCTTTCATCGGCTAATCTTACGTGCATTGCCTCAGAGTCAACATCTGAATGTACAGCCACTGTACTAATTCCCCATTCTTTACAAGCCCTAATTATTCTAACAGCTATTTCACCTCTATTAGCGATCAATACTTTTTTAAACATTTTTTATTCTAGAATAATAAGAGTTTGACCAAACTCAACAGGCTGACCATCATTAACCATAATTTTTTTTACTACCCCATCTGCTGACGATGGAACATGGTTCATTGTTTTCATTGCCTCAACTATCATCACCGTCTGACCTTTTTTTATTTTATCACCAACTTTTATAAATTTTTTCGCACCTGGTTCAGGAGCTAAATATGCAGTACCTATTATTGGTGATTTTACTCTTGTACCTTCTTGATCATTGTTATCGGACAAAACGCTTTTATTTGGAGAGACTACTGCACTGGTAACGCCCTTATCTGGCAAAGCTTTAGTTGCTTTAGAAACTTTTATCTTTTTTCCCCCGTCTTGATATTCGATTTCAGTTATATTAAATTCACTTAAACAGCTTACAAGCTCTTTAATTAATTTTTTATCTATTTTCATTTTTTATCAAATCTATAGAAGCTTTTAAGGCTAAAGTATAGCCTTCCACGCCTAATCCACATATTATACCATTTGCAACTTTACTTATCAAAGACTTATGTCTGAAATTTTCTCTTTTATAAATATTTGTAATATGCAACTCTATTATTGGGATTTTTAAAATTTTTAAAGCGTCATGAATTGCTACAGACGTATGGGTATATCCCCCAGCATTTATTATCAAACACTTTTGTTTGTCTCTTGCTTTTTGAATTTCATTCACAATTTCACCCTCAACATTTGATTGAAAGAAAGTTAGATTAATATTATGATTTTTTGAAAAAGATAAGCAATTTTTTTTAACTTCTTCAAAGGAAGTGTTACCATATTTATCTTTTTCCCTTTCACCTAATAGGTTAAGATTGGGTCCGTTGATAATTAAAATATTTAACATAGTTCGGTATAGTTAATATAGATAACTAAATTATGGCAAAAATTCAAATAAATGGAAAAAAAGTAGTTTTAAGGCAAAATTTTTCAATACAAGAAGTGTTAAAAAAATATAAATTAAATAGAAAAAAGGTAGCAATAGAACTAAATGGCAAAATAATACCTCAAAACAAGTACGGTAAAAAAAAATTGAAAAATAATGATAAAATCGAGATAGTTCAATTTATTGGTGGGGGGTAAGATGAAAAAAGATATTTTCAAAATTGGTAAAAAAATACTTAAATCCAGGCTAATAGTTGGAACAGGTAAATACAAAAATCTTATTGAGACTGCAAAAGCCATCAAATCATCTGGCGCGGATATGGTAACAGTTGCAGTAAGACGAGTTAATATTTCAGACAAAAAAAAACCTCTGCTAATGGACTATGTAAATCCAAAAAAAATTAGTTACCTCCCAAATACCGCTGGATGTTTTAATTCTAACGATGCACTAAGAACTTTAAGATTAGCTAGAGAGATTGGAGGATGGAAAATGGTAAAGTTAGAAATATTAGGTGATAAAAAAACTTTATATCCTGACATGATTGAGACTTTAAAGACAACAAAAGTTTTAGTTAAGGAGGGATTTAAAGTCTTAGTTTATTGCACCGATGATCCATTACATGCAAAAAGGTTGGAAGACATGGGAGCTTCAGCTATTATGCCTTTGGCTGCACCAATTGGCTCTGGACTTGGAATACATAACAAACTAAATATTTCATTAATAATAAAACAATCTAAGGTGCCCGTTATAATTGATGCAGGTATTGGAACTGCTTCAGACGCAACAATAGCAATGGAGATGGGATGTGATGGGGTTTTAATCAATTCAGCCATTGCTTTAGCAAAAAAGCCTGTCCAAATGGCTGAAGCTTTTAAATATGCCGTTATATCAGGTAGAAAATCTTTTTTATCAGGGCGAATGAAAAAAAATAATTTCGCTAGAGCTTCTTCTCCAGAAAAAGATTTAATTAGCTAGCTTTTTTTTTCCTTATCCATAAAGTTCTAGGTTTTTTCTCTTTTTTTGACTCTTCTCTACTTTTTATTTTTTTTGTTAATGTCTTTTGACTTTTTTTATCAATTATCTGAGTTTTTGAATTTTTTTCCACTTTTGAATTTAAATATTTTATTTGACTTACATGTTCTATTTTGTTCATTATTTTTTTTGATTTGTTGAGTAATTCAATTTTGTACTCAGGTATAATAAATTGTGCTTTTTCTAAAAATTCTATTTTGTAAGCATATTTTTTTTGAAAATAAGCCAGCTCTTTAGATAAATTACTTTCAATATATAATTTAACTTTATCAGGTACATAAGCCTTTATGATCTTGATTTTATTGTTAAAGGCCAACATTTCGATCTTTTTAACAATTTTTTGAGAAAAGGACTCTAAAGAAAGATTAGTTTCCCATTGAATTGATCCCTCTCTTAATCGTTGTCTAGTCATTTCAAGTAAACCAAAATTGCTTATTCTGCCTATTTGTATTCTAGCTCTATCTTTTCTGACACACTCTCTCATTTTTTTCTCAACTGTCCTTTTGTTATAAAAATTCAGCATATCAATAAAATCTATAACTATAAGACCAGAAAGATCTCTTAGTTTAATTTGTCTACAAATTTCCTCAGCTGCCTCGAGATTTGTACTCAAAGCTGTCTTTTCAATATTCATCTGTTTTGTTGATTGACCAGAGTTAATATCAATTGCTACTAAAGCTTCAGTTGGATTAATAACCAAATATCCACCTGACTTAAGTTTTACGGTAGGTTCAAAAATATTATTTAATTCTTTTTCAATTGAAGCATCATGAAATAAAGGTATTTTGCCTCGATATTTTTTAACGTATTTTGCATTTTTTGGCATTAACTCTTTCATAAATTTTTTTGTTTTTTGATAACCTTCATTTCCATCTACATAAATATATTTAGTGTCATTATCATAAATATCTCTTAAAGCTCTTTTAATAATATCTCCTTCTTCGTAAATTAATGAAGGCGCATTCGAAACAACTGCCTTATCTTTTATTTCATCCCAGGTTTTTAAAGTATTCTGAAAATCCTTTTCTATTTCGTTTTTAGTTTTGTTCGCCCCAGCCGTTCTTACAATAACCCCCATACTTTTTGGGATTTCTATTTTATTTAAAATTTCTCGAATTTTTTGCCTATCATTTGAATTAAAAATTTTTCTAGAAATTCCACCGCCTTTTGCAGTGTTAGGCATTAGAACCATGTATTTTCCTGCAAGAGATATAAAAGTTGTTAGAGCTGCACCTTTTTGACCTCTTTCTTCTTTTAAAACCTGTATCAATATGACTTGTCCAGGTTTAATTACCTCTTGAATTCTATATTTTTTTAATCCGTATGTATTTTTAAGTTTTTCTCTATAATTAACTTTATTTTCTGAGACTGGAGGATTAGTATTTTTATTCTGCTCCTCTGAATTTTCATTTTTTTCAGTATTTGAAGGTGTCTCTTGATTACTAATTTCTTCTATGTTGGTATTTTTTAAATCTTCACGAATTTTTTCTTCTGCACTTTTCAATTTTTCTTTATCAGCAGATGGAATTTGATAATAATCTGACTGAATATCATTGAAAGCTAAAAATCCGTGTTTTATTCTTCCAAAATCTACAAAAGCTGCTTGAAGAGAGGGCTCAACTCTACTAATTGTTCCTAAGTAAATATTGTTCTTAAAATTTAACCTATTCTTATCTTCGTATTCGTATTCTTCGATAGAAAGGTTTGACTTAAGAACGATTCTTGTTTCATCTGGATGCGATGCATCAATGTATAAATTTTTATCCATGTAATTTGAATTCCTTTTGAGATTTTAATTTTATTTGTAATCATAAATTTTTTTTTTAAAATAATTCAATAATATTTATAACTTATAATCTAAATGCCTTAAGATAGCCAGAATTAAAGTTATAAAATATAGTAATGATCAAACTTATAAATTTATCTTTAAAAGCTCTAATTATATTACTCATTTCATCACTTTTACTAATTTTTTCAGCCTTTTTTTATTTTTCCTCAGGATTACCTGATTATAAAAAACTGTCTAATTATCAACCACCAATATCTAGTAGAGTTTATTCAAAAGACGGAAAATTGATTGCTGAATATGCTTTAGAAAAAAGGTTGTTTGTACCCTATGACTCAATACCTAGTAAAATAATCAATTCATTTCTTTCAGCTGAAGATAAAAATTTTTTTAATCATCCTGGTGTTGATGCTAAAGGTATATTAAGGGCCACAGTCAATAATATTAAAAATATCTTAGGAGATAAAAGACTTGAGGGGGCATCTACAATTACTCAACAAGTCGCAAAAAATTTTCTTTTAACAAACGAAGTTTCTTTAAAAAGAAAAATTAAAGAAGCAATTTTAGCATTTCGAATTGAAAAAGCTTACTCTAAAAAAAGAATTTTAGAACTTTATTTAAATCAAATTTACCTTGGTCAAGGCACTTACGGAGTTGCTGCAGCAAGTTTAGAATATTTTGATAAATCAATAAAAGACTTAAACTATGAAGAAGCAGCTTTACTTGCAGCTCTTCCAAAAGCGCCGAGTCGTTATAATCCTGTTAAAGATCCAAAAGAAGCTAAATTTCGTAGAGATTTAGTTTTAAAAAATTTATATCAGAATGGATTTATTAATAATAATCAATATTTGGAATTAAAAAATAAAAAGATCAAATTAAAAAAAAGAAAAATTGAAATAGTAAATGAAGCTAATTCTTATACTGAAGAGGTAAGAAGAATTATAAAAGACAAGTATGGTTTTGAAAAATTATATACACAAGGACTTAGTATTAAATCACCATTAAATATTGATTTTCAAATAGAAGCAATTAATGCTCTCAGAAATGGTATAGAGTCTTATGATAGAAGACATGGTTGGAGAGGTTCTATTACTAATAAGTTTAAAGATAGCGAATGGCAAAAAAAATTAGATGTTTATAATTTAGATCCAACTTTAAATTGGAACAAAGCTGAAATTACAGAAATAAATGAAAACAATTTAATCTTAGAATCAGAAAAGAATTCTAATATTAGAATTAATAAATCTAGTTTAAAGTGGGCTATTAAAAACAAAGAATTAAAAGATATATTTGAATTAGGTGATTTAGTATTTATAAAAAAAAAAAACAATGAATGGAGTTTGAAACAGTATCCAATTGTCAATGGAAGTATTGTAGCTCTAAATCCTTTTACTGGTGAAGTAAAAGCTTTAGTCGGAGGATTTAGCTATGCATCAAGTGAATTTAATAGAGCTACTCAAGCAAAAAGACAACCTGGATCAGCTTTTAAACCTTTTGTTTATGCGGCTGCTATAGAAAACGGTTTAGCTCCTAACTCAATAATTTTAGACGCTCCTTTCATAGCCGAACAAGGAATTGGATTGAAAGATTGGAAGCCAGAAAATTATGGTAAAAAATTTTATGGGCCTTCAACTTTAAGAAAAGGAATTGAATATTCCAGAAATTTAATGACCGTGAGAATTGCTAAAAATTTAGGAGTAAATAAAATTTTGGATTTGTCTAGAGAATTAGAAATTTATGACGAAATACCTGAACTGTTGTCAGTTTCTTTGGGTTCAGTTGAAACATCTTTACTTAATTTGTCTTCAGCATATGCAACTTTTGTAAATGGAGGAAAAAAAATTAAACCTGTACTTATTAATCGCATTCAAGATAGAAGAGGAAAAACTATATTTTCTTCAAACTTTGCAAAATGTAAGGGTTGTGACAGATACAACGAAGATAATAAAGATGAAGGTTTTCCTAAAATTGACTTAAATAATAAACAAATAATTAGTGAGCAAACTGCTTATCAAATGACATCTATTCTAAAAGGTGTAATTACAAGGGGGACAGGAAAAAAACTAAAAGATCTAAACGTTCCAATAGCAGGAAAAACTGGGACTACTAATAATAATTTTGACGCCTGGTTTATAGGTTACAATTCAAATTTAGTTGTTGGAGTTTATATTGGTTTTGATAACCCTAAAACTTTGGGAAAATATGAAACTGGATCAAAAGCAGCTCTTCCAATATTTAAAGAGTTTATTAAAGGAGTTTTATATTTAGATGATTTTGAGGAATTTGAAGTTCCTGATGGTATTTATTTTGCTCCAATTAATTATAATACTGGAAAACAAACTGATTTTGATGATAAAAATTTTATACTTGAGGCATTTAAGAAAAAAGATATTAACAATATTAATAATAAGCAATTAATTTCAAATTATAATTATGATAATCTAATTAAATTTAGACAATTTTATTAATGCAATCTTTTGAAACAACTTTTAACAAAATAAATAAGATACTAGAAAATATCAGGGGGTATCTTTGAAAATAATAAGATTGAGAATAAACTTGAAATTATTGTTGAAGAATCATCAAAAGAAAATTTTTGGAAAGACCAAAAAAAAGTAAAAAAGATTCTAAAAGAAAAAAATTTTTACTCGAATTTAATATCCTCTTACAAAAAAATAGATAAAGATTTTAAAAATCTTAAAGATTTATATTCTTTAGGTAATGAAGAAAAAGATGAAGAGATTATGACTGATTGTGTAATTAAAATAAGTGAATTATTAAAAGACATCAAAAAATTAGAAGTAGCTTGCTTTCTATCTGGAGAAAATGATGCTCTAAACATTTATCTTGAGGTACATGCAGGAGCGGGAGGGACTGAAAGTCAAGATTGGGCTGAAATGCTGAGAAGAATGTATATTAAATGGTTCGATAAAAAAAAATTTTCCTATGAAATAATAAGCGAACACCGAGGCGATGAAGCGGGAATAAAGTCATCTACTTTGAAAGTTTCAGGTTTAAATTTATATGGATTAATGAAAAATGAGTCAGGGGTTCATAGATTAGTAAGAATTTCTCCTTTTGATAGTGGAGCTAGACGACACACTAGTTTCGCCAGTGTTTGGGTTTATCCAGTAGTTGATGATGATATAAGTATTGATATAAATGAGAATGATTTAAGGATAGATACCTACAGATCTAGTGGTGCTGGAGGTCAACATGTTAATACAACTGATAGCGCAGTTAGGATAACACATATTCCAACAAAAATTGTTGTTCAATGCCAAAACGAAAGGTCACAACATAAAAATAAAGATACTTGTTATAAAATGTTAAAAGCTAGACTTTATGAACATGAATTACAAAAAAGAGAAAAGGAAAATCAAAAAGACTCTAATCTTAAAACTGATATTGGATGGGGACATCAAATTCGTTCATATGTATTACAACCATATCAACTTGTAAAAGATTTAAGAAATAAAACAGAAAATACAAACCCTGACGCAGTTCTTAATGGGGATATAGATAGCTTTATTGAAGCAGGAGTTTTAAATAAATAGATGAAAAAAATTATTCTCTCTTCCATTTTTTTTTTGTTAATAGCGATTGTTGCTATGATAGGATACTTAGTTTTATTTGGCTATGAAACTAACAAATTTAACTCTCTTCTAGAAAATAAGATTAAATCCAACTTATCAAACGTAACAATTAATATTGATAAGATTAAAGTAAAAATTAATATAAAAAATTTTAATTTTTTTATTACAACTTCTGAACCTGAAATTAGATATCATGGAAATAAAATTGATATCAAAAAAGTAGATGCTTTTATTAAATTAAATTCTTTTTTATCTGGTAAACCAAATATAGAAAAAGTAAATGTAGTGTCTAATGAAATTAGTATTGATAAGACCAAAGATATTGTAAAATATTTTAAACCATCTAATTATAAAAAGTTCTTTTTAAATGATGTAGAAAAAGGTAAATTATTATTTAATTTGGATCTCTTCCTAAAAAACAATGAAATTAAAAATTTTGAAATTAGTGGTTACGTAAAAAATTTATTTGCTAGCGTAGAAAATATTAGTGTTAAAGAATCAAGCTTTATATATTTAATTAAAAAAAATTCAGGAGAAATTGATAATTTAAGGGGCTTCTTAAATGGTTTTCAGATTAATTCTGGAATTATAAAATTTAATAATACTAATTCCTTAAATGTCGAAGGAAATTTAAAATCAAATATAGTCTTAAATAAATTGTATTTGAGCAATATCCTTAAAAATAAAATACAACAAAATTTTGAGGATTTTCAATTAATTGGCAGTATACAAAAAAATTTTCAAATACAGTTTGATCAAACGCTTAAAATCACTAATTATCAACTTGAAGCCTCAGGTAATATAAAAAAATGTGAAATACGACTTAGCGAGCCACAAAAGTATTTATTTTTAAAAAATTATATAAAAAAATTAAATATAGAGAAATCAGATTTCAAAATAAATTATAGCCAGAAAAATGAAAAATCATTAAACATAAATGGGTCTTATAAGATAAATGAGAATTCATTTCAAAAATTTGAATTAAAACATTTTTATGAATCAAAATCACAAAAATTTTTTATTGATGGAGATTTTGATGAAGAGATAATTATTCCAATTTTAAACTATAATTCTAAAAATCAAGTAATAAATTTGAATACTGAATTAGAGACAAACAACAATAAAATTAATTTAAAAAAATTAAGTCTTTCACAAGGAAAAAATAATATTAATATTAAAAATTTATATCTAAACAATAAAAAGTTAGTAAAATTTGACAACATTACGGTCAAAACAATAAAAAAAAATAAATTTAACAATGATTTTCAAATTAATTACGGAAAAACAATAAAAATTAAAGGCCAAAATTATGATGCAACTAACTTAACCAAGTTATTAGACCAAAGCGGAAGTTCTAATTTTCTCAAGAATGTAAGTAAAGAAATTTCAATAAACATTAATGAAATTACAAATAATGTTTCAGAAACAATATCAAGTTTTAATCTTATTGGCTACATAGAGAGGGGAAAATTTAATAAAATTGTATCCAAGGGGGAATTTGAAGATGGGAAATATTTAGATATATCTTTAAGAGTAGACAAAATTTCAAATAAAAAAAAATTAGAAATTTATTCAGATTTGCCTAAACCATTATTATCTAATTACAGTTTTTTTGATGGTTTGACTGGCGGCCAACTTTTAATTTTATCTACTTATGACGATAATAATAGCAATGTAAATTTATCAATTGAAAATTTTAAGGTTAAAGATGCTCCTGGTTTAGTGAAATTGTTATCACTTGCAGACTTTGGAGGAATGGTTGATGCGTTATCAGGTGATGGTTTATCATTTGAAAAATTAGATATTTCTTTTGAAAAAAATAATCAAATACTTCAATTAAATGAGTTGTATGCAATAGGACCAAGTATTTCAATTTTAATGGAAGGTTACATAGAGGCAAAAACCGGCTTGGTAAGTTTAAGAGGAACAATGGTACCAGCAAAAACTTTAAATAAATTTTTATCAAAATTGCCATTAGTTGGTGATATTTTAATTCCAAAAGAGATAGGAGAAGGTTTGTTTGGCATCAGTTTTAAAATGAAAGGAATGCCTGGAAAAGTTAAGACAACGGTAAATCCAATTAAAACATTAACTCCAAGATTTATACAGAAAGCACTTAAAAGAGCTAAGTAATTTTAAAAAGAAAATGTTTTTTCTTTCCAAAAGAAATCTTTAAACTTTCATCTTTGAAATCTGAGAGTTCTAATGTTTTGTTTTCATCTTCCACAAGTAAATCGTTAATCTTAACTCCATTATTTTTAATAGCTCTTCTAGCCTCACTTTTTGAACTCATAATTTCGTTATTAACCAATAATTCTAAAAGCTTCATCCCTGTCTCAATATCTTTTCTTAAAATTTTTTTTGAGGGTAGATTTTTATTAATTTTTCCGAATTTAAACACATCAGCTGCGATCTTCTCTGCTTTTGATGAATGAACTTTACCATGAAGTATTTTTGTAGTTTCATTTGCAAGAATTATCTTTAATTCATTAATATCCTTTTTTTCTTCTAGTTTAGTTATCGTATTGACATCAATATCTGTAAAAAATTTTAAAAATCGATGAACATCTTTATCATCAGAATTTCTCCAGAATTGCCAATAATCATATGGAGAAAATAATTTTTCGTTCAACCAGATAGCTCCCTTTTCTGTCTTACCCATTTTTGCACCTGAAGATAAAGTAATTAATGGACTAGTTAATCCAAAAGCATCCTTCTTTTGAATACGCCTAATCAAATCAACACCATTTACAATATTTCCCCATTGGTCAGATCCACCAAGTTGTAAAATACATTTCTCTCTTTCATAAAGTTTATAAAAATCAAATGCTTGAAGAATCATATAATTAAATTCCATATAGCTAAGAGACTGCTCTCTATCTAATCTGGATTTTACGCTTTCAAATGTTAACATTTTATTTAATGTAAATTGTGAACCAATTTTTCTTAAAAAATCTATATAATTTAATTTTCCTAACCAAGTATAGTTATCTACAAAAATCGGTCTTGTAATTTTTCTTTTAAAATCTAACAATTTTTCAAAAATCTTTTTTATATTTGTAATATTTTTTTTTATATCTTTTTGTTTTAAAATCTTTCTAGTAGAATCTTTACCCGAAGGATCACCTATTAAAGTCGTACCTCCTCCTAAAAGGACTATGGGTCTATGACCATGTTTTTGAAGTAATCTTAAAATCATTATTTGCAATAAGCTACCGACATGTAAACTATTAGCGGTACAGTCGAATCCAATGTATGCTGAAATAGATTTTTTTGAAATTATAGAGTCCAATTTATCCAAATCAGTACATTGATTCAGATAACCCCTTTCTTGCATTTCTCTCAAAAAAGTGCTTTTCATATTTCTACTTGTTATAGAAATACTATTATACAATATTTATTATAAATAAATACAATTATGAGCAAAGAATACACATGCTTAGGAATGATGAGCGGCACCTCAGGGGATGGAGTAGATGCATCAATAATTCAATCTGATGGATTGAATAAATTTACTATAATAAAAGAGAAATATTACGAATATGACAATAACTTATTTCGCGATTACCATAATCTAAAAAAAAAAATTAATTCTTCAAAAGATTTAAATAAATATTCTTCCTTAATTAAAAAACTTGAAAATACGATTACAATTTTTCATGCTAAAGTTTTTAAAGATATAACAAGGAAATTTGATATTGATTTGATCGGCTTTCATGGCCAAACCATTTATCATAATCCTCAAGAAAAAATTTCTCTACAGTTAGGAAATGGAAATTTATTATCACAACTAACAAAAAAAAAAATTGTTTTTAATTTTAGACAAAATGATATTAATAATGGTGGTGAAGGAGCACCTTTAACTCCGATTTTTCATAAATACTTGATTAAATCAAAAAAAATAGAATTACCCGCTTGTATATTAAATATAGGTGGTATTTCAAATTTAACTTTGGTTCACAACTTAAGCAATCATGAGATTATAAGCGAAGATGTCGGTCCAGGTAACTGTTTAATAAATTCTTGGATACAAAATCATACTAATGAAAAATTTGATTTAGAAGGAAAAATATCAAATATGGGAAAGATTAATGAAATTATACTTGAACAAGCTTTAGAAACTTACGAAAATAATTTTCAAAGGAGAAATAATATTTCTCTTGATACAAATGATTTTGATATCTCTTTTGCTAGAGGTCTCAGCCTAGAAGACGGAGCTGCAACACTTACAGCTTTTACAGCAAAAATTATTACTTCAAAAATAAGTTTTTTATTAAAAGAATATAACAAAGAAAAAATTAAAATTTTAATATGTGGTGGAGGAAGAAAAAATAAAAGTCTTTTTAAACAAATTGAAGCATATTCAAATAAAAATTTGTTTTTCTTTAATTCTGATGATTTTGGGTTAAATGGTGATTTTATAGAGTCCCAAGCATTTGCTTATTTAGCCATAAGAGCAGTCTTGTCATTACCAATTTCATTTCCTTCTACGACAGGATGTAATGCACCATGTAGCGGAGGAGAAATAATAGAAATCTAAATCAGAGCTGTTTTATCTTCAATATATTTTTCTATTTCTGCTCTTAGTTCTTTTTCTTTATCTTTGAAAAAATGATTTGCGCCCTTAATTTTTGAAAAAATTACTTCAACACCTTTTTGACTTTTAATTCTATTATCTAACTCATTGATACTCTCCTTTGTAACTAATTCGTCATTATCACTATAAACTACCTGACCAGAGGTAGGACATGGTGCCAAAAAAGAAAAATCATAAACGTTAGGTTGGGGAGATATTGCAATAAAATTATTTACTTCAGGACGTCTCATTATTAACTGCATACAAATTAAAGCTCCAAAAGAGAATCCCGATACCCAACACTGACTATAATCCATATTTTCTCTTTCTATCCAATCAAGAGCAGCCGCAGCATCTGATAATTCACCTTGACCATTATCAAATACACCATCACTTTTTCCAACACCTCTAAAATTAATTTTAATTACAGAAAATCCATTTTCTAAAAAAATATTATACATTAATTGAACTATCCTATTATTCATTGTTCCTCCGTATTGTGGATGCGGTTGAAGAACAATTGCTACTGGTGATCCAAATTTAGGATTTTTATAATATTTTGCTTCTAATCTTCCAGCTGGACCAGGTATAAAAACTTCTAAACTTTTTTGTTTCATAATAATGATAATTAGTTTCAATAAAAGATTAGACTTATAACATGTTTTTGTGCGTCAAATATCTTTTTTTAATTCAGAGTAATTTAGTAGGAATTAAATAAAAAATGCTGTAAAACAAGCCAAATTTATGAAACTTACAACTAAAGGCAGATATGCGGTAATGGCTATGGCCGACCTAGCATCTTATTCTAAGAATAAACCAGTTAGTTTATCTGAGATTTCAGTAAGGCAAAATATTTCACTAGCTTATTTAGAAAAATTATTTATTCGTTTAAAAGAAAATAAATTAGTTAAAAGTGTAAGAGGCGTAAAAGGTGGATATGCTTTAGAAAAACCTGCTTCAGAAATTAAACTTTCAAATATTTTTTACGCTGTAAACGAAGAGGTAAAAACACTTAATTGCAAAAAAGAATCAAAAAAAGGATGTAATAACAAATCAGTTAAATGTATTACGCACAATTTATGGGACAAATTAGATTCTCATATCAATGGATTTTTTGAAAATGTAAAATTAGAGGAGATAGTAAAAAGATAATGAGCAAAGTTATTGATACCAATAAAGATTACAAATATGGTTTTACCACTGACATAGAAAGTTTCAAAGCTCCTAAAGGATTAAGTGAGGAAACAATAAAATTTATATCTAGAGAAAAAAAAGAGCCTAAATGGCTTTTGGATTGGAGACTTAAAGCGTATAAAAGATTAAAATCTTTAAAGGAACCAAACTGGCAAAAACCAAAGTATCCTAAAATAGATTATCAAGATCTTTATTATTATTCTGCACCTAAAAGCACAAAGAACAAACCTAAAAGCTTAGATGAGGTCGACCCAAAACTTATTGAAACTTATAAAAAACTTGGTATTCCTTTAGATGAGCAAAAAAGACTTAGCGGGGTGGCTGTAGATGCGGTTTTTGACTCTGTTTCTGTAGCAACTACTTTTAAGGGAGAATTGACTAAAAAGGGGATTATTTTTTGTTCTATTTCTGAAGCTATACAAAAACACCCGGACCTAGTTAAAAAATATTTGGGATCTGTAATTCCATTAACTGATCATTACTTTGCAACTTTGAATTCTGCTGTTTTTACTGACGGTTCTTTTGTATACATACCTCCTAACGTGAAATGCCCAATGGAACTTTCCACTTATTTTAGAATCAATGCTTCTCAAACTGGACAGTTTGAAAGAACACTTATTATTGCCGACAAAGGCAGTTATGTAAGCTATCTTGAAGGATGCACGGCACCGATGAGAGATGAGAATCAACTTCATGCCGCTAATGTAGAGCTTGTTGCTTTAGATGATGCTGAGATTAAATATTCAACTGTACAAAATTGGTACCCCGGTGATGAGGAAGGTAAAGGAGGAATATATAATTTTGTAACTAAAAGAGGAGCTTGTAGAGGAAAAAATTCTAAAATTTCATGGACACAAGTTGAAACAGGTTCAGCTATAACATGGAAATATCCCAGCTGTATTTTACAGGGAGACAACTCTGTAGGAGAGTTTTATTCAATTGCAATTACCAATAATCATCAAAAAGCTGATACTGGAACGAAAATGATACATTTAGGAAAAAATACTAAAAGCAAAATTATTTCTAAAGGAATATCTGCAGGAAAAGCAGATAATACTTATAGAGGACTTGTAGACATTAGCAAAAAAGCAGAAAATTCTAGAAATTATACTCAGTGCGATTCTCTTTTAATGGGGAATAAATGCGGAGCACATACAGTACCTTATATTAGAAATAAAAATTCATCATCTACAATTGAACACGAAGCTACAACCTCAAAAATTAACGAGGAACAACTCTTTTACTGTAATCAAAGAGGTTTAAATCAAGAAGAAGCAGTAAGTTTAATAGTTAATGGTTTCTGTAAAGAGGTTTTGCAACAATTACCTATGGAATTTGCTGTAGAGGCACAAAAATTGGTTTCAATAAGTTTAGAAGGAAGTGTTGGATAATGTTAGAAATTAAAAACTTAAAAGCCGATATAAATAAGAAACAAATTATCAATGGCTTAAATCTTAAAATTAATAAAGGGGAAGTTCATGCGATTATGGGTCCAAACGGATCTGGAAAAAGTACCTTAGCAAATATTTTGTCAGGCAAACCAGGATATAATATTTCTGGTGAGTTAAAGTATGAAGGGGAAGATTTAGCACAAATTTCAATAGAGGAAAGAGCTCAAAAAGGAATGTTTTTAGCTTTCCAGTATCCTACCGAAATACCAGGAGTAAATACTAGCAATTTTTTAAGAACCTCATTAAATTCAATAAGAAAAGCAAAAGGGCAGAAAGATCTAGATGCAATTAATTTTCTTAAAATTGTTAAAGAAAAAGCTAAAGAGCTAAGTATAGATGAAAAGTTTCTATCCAGGCATTTAAATGTTGGATTTTCCGGCGGCGAAAAGAAAAAAAATGAAATACTTCAATTAAAAATACTAGAACCTAAGTTGGCAATTTTAGACGAAACAGACTCAGGATTAGATATCGATGCATTAAAAATTGTAGCTGAGGGTGTAAATTCCTACAAAAACAAACATAATTCTTTTCTAATTATTACTCACTACCAAAGACTTTTAAATTTTATTAAACCAGATTTTATACATGTGTTGTCAGCAGGAAAAATTATAAAAACTGGCTCAAAAGAATTAGGAGAAGAGTTGGAAAAGACTGGGTATACAAATCTTATTTAATCATGGAATTAAATTTTAAAATTAGAGATAAGTCAGACAAAAGTCTCAAGTTAAGAGAGGAAAATTTATCAAATTTCAAAAAAAAAGGTTTTCCTAATAAAAGAGAGGAAGACTGGAAATTTACTGATTTAGAAAAATTTTTAAAAGATAATTTTGATGAATTAAACAATGATAAGCTAAATGATAAAAAACCTGACTTTCATGAATTTAGTTTTATTCATAATTCAGTAAAACTTATAAATGGAAAATTTCAATCATTTGATTTTAAATCAGAAAATTTAAAAGATAAAAATTGTTTTTCAATTACAAATCTCGACTTTAATCATCATTTAAATTTTGCAAATAATTTGAAAGATAACCCTATGCAAAATTTAAACACCGCGTTACACGAAGGTGGATTTAACTTAAATATTAGCTCAGATTACAAATTTAAACACCCAATAGTAATTTATAATTATTTTACAGGCAATTTAAAAAATAAAATAATAAATTATTCTGATTCTATAAACTTGTCAAAAAATTCTAAAGCTACAATAATAGAATATTTAGTAGACGAGTCTGAAGGAAATTTTTTTAAAAATTCTTTCAAATACATAAATTTAGATGAAAACTCTCATCTAGACTATTACTTTATTAATAAAAATGAAAGTAGAAATTTTTTTTATGAATTTTCTAAAGTACAATTATCAAAAAATTCAAATTTTAAAAAATATTTATTTTCATCAGGAATAAAATTTGGAAAATTTGAAAGTAATATCAAACTTAATGGAACCAATTCTTGTGGTGAAGTATATTCTGGATTATTTTTAGATAATAATAATCATCAAGAAGTTAAAACAACTATCCAACATTTAAAACCGAATTGTCAAAGCCATCAAGATGTAAAAAATGTTATTACCTCAGGTAGCAAAGGAGTATTCCAAGGCAAAATCTTTGTGGAGGAAATAGCTCAAAAAACCAATGCTTATCAATTAAGCAAAGGACTTCTACTTGATAAAGACTCTGAATTTAGTACGAAGCCAGAACTTGAAATTTATGCGGATGATGTAAGGTGTTCGCATGGCTCGACTTCAGGAAATATTGATAAAGATGCTTTGTTTTATTTAAAAGCAAGAGGAATAGATAGTAAGGAAGCAATAAAAATGATTATAAAAGGATTTTTAGAGACTGTCTTAGAGAAAATAAAAAATAAAGAGATAATGGATATTTTGTTAAATCATTTTAATACACATATAAGATATGAAAATAGATCAAATTAAAAATAATTTTCCTATATTTAAAAAAAAAATTAATAATAAACCGCTAGTTTATTTAGATAGTGCGAATTCTTCGCAAAAACCTAAATCTGTTATTGATAGAATGTCTTATTTTTATGAGAATGAATTTTCAAATGTTGGAAGAAGTGTACATTCATTAGCTGTTACTGCAACAAACCGATTTGAAGAAACAAGAGATCTTGTAAAGAAATTTATAAATGCAAAGTACAGAGAAGAAATTATTTTTACAAAAGGTGCTACAGAGGGAATAAATTTAGTTGCAAATTCTTTTGGAGAAAAATTTATTCAAGCAGGAGATGAAATTATTCTAACGGAGTTAGAGCATCATTCTAATTATGTTCCTTGGCATTACCTAAGAAATAAAAAAAAAGCAGTAATAAAATTTGCAAAAATTAACGAAAATCTTGAAATACAAGTAGATGAAATTAAAAAATTAATTACAAACAAAACTAAAATAATAGCTATAACACATATATCAAATGTTACAGGAGGTATAAGTCCCTTAGAGGAAATAATTGATTTAGCTTCATCAAAAAAAATTCCTGTCCTTATTGATGGAACCCAGGGGGCCCCACACTTAAAATTAGATATGCAAAAATTGGGATGTGACTTTTATGTAATCTCTTGCCATAAATTATATGGACCTAATGGACTTGGTATACTTTATGGAAAGAAAAAATGGCTGGATGAAATGCCTCCATATCAAGGTGGAGGTGGAATGATTGATGAAGTAAAAAAAGAAAACGTTACATTTGCTGAAAGTCCTACCAAATTTGAAGCTGGCACAATGCAAACTGCTGAAGTCGTAGCTTTTAGTGAGTCTATTAAACTTATTGAAAAAATTGGTTTAGACAAAATATCTGAAAATGAAAATGAAATACTTAAGTATGGCATAGAAAAAATAAGAAAAAATAATTCAATAAATTTAGTTGGTGATCCTAAAAATAAAGCTTCAGTTATTTCATTTACTTTGAAAGGAATTCACCCACATGATATTGCAACAATTCTTGATGATGACGGTGTTGCCATACGAGCTGGGCATCATTGTTGTCAAATATTACACGAAAAAATCGGTATGCCAGCCACTGCTCGGGCATCTATTGGTTTATATAATACTAAAGAGGATATTGATATTTTACTTAACGCAATAGAAAAATGTAAGAAGGTGTTTAAAATTTAATGGAATTAAAAGAACTATATCAGGAAATTATTTTGGACCACGGTAAAAATCCAAGAAACTTTGGAAAATGTAAAGATTATACAAGTGACGCAAAAGGTCATAACCCTCTTTGTGGTGATAAAGTTCATATCTATGCTCAATTAAATAAAGAAAAAAAAATTTTGAACCTCAGTTTTGAAGGAGAGGGTTGTGCAATTTCTCTTGCTTCAGCTTCTATTTTAACTGATATTTTAAAAGGAAAAGATTTCAATGTAGCTAAAGTTATTATTGATAATTTCTTGAACTTAATAAAAGAAAGTAAATCTTTAACGCTTAATAGTTTAGATGATGATCAGAAGACCACTTTAATGTCTCTTTCAGGGGTTAAAGATTTCCCTATGAGAGTCAAGTGTGCAACAATGGCTTGGCATACGTTGTCTTCTGTTTTGGAAAAATAATATGGAATTAAAAGATAAAATAATTACCGAAATTAAAAAGATATACGATCCTGAAATTCCGGTAAACATTTATGATTTAGGGTTAATTTATAATATCGAAATAAAAAACGATAATGAAGCTTACATTGAGATGACTTTAACAAGTCCAAACTGCCCTGTAGCAGAAAGCTTGCCTAGAATGGTAAAAGAAAATATCAATTCAATTGAGGGAGTAAATAAAGTAGAATTAAAACTTGTGTGGAGTCCTCCTTGGACAAAAGATATGATGAGCGAAGAAGCAAAATTAGAATTAAACTTATGAGCGAAAAAATTATTAAATTATCTGATAGTGCAGCGGCTAGAATTAAAGAGATTATGTCAAACGCTGATGGTAAAACAATTGGAGTCAGAGTTGGAGTTAAATCTGGTGGGTGTGCTGGTATGAGTTATTCAATGGAATACGCAAAAGATAAAAAAGCTAATGATGAAGTAATAGAAGATAAAGGAGTTAAAGTTTTTATAGATCCTGCCGCAATTATTTACCTTTTAGGTACAGAAATGGATTATAAAAAAGAAAAATTTTCATCCCAGTTTATTTTTAAAAATCCTAATGAAACTGAGCGATGTGGATGCGGAGAGTCTTTTAAAGTTTAATTTTTATTGACTATAGTACATTTCGAACTCAATTGGATGAGGAGTGTGCTCGAACTTATAAATTTCTTGAAATTTTAAATCAATATAAGCATCTATTTGATCGTCTGTAAAAACTCCACCTTGAGTTAAAAATTTTCTATCTTTGTCTAAACTTTCCATCGCCTCTCTTAAGGAACCGCAAACTGTTGGAAGTTTTTTTACCTCATCTTCGCCTAAAGTATAAAGGTCTTTATCAAATGCTTTACCTGGATCAATTTTATTTTTGATACCATCGATTCCAGCCATTAACATTGAAGCAAAAGTTAAATAAGGGTTACCAGCAGCATCTGGAAATCTTATCTCCATTCTTGCGGCTTTTGGATTCATTGTAATCGGTATTCTACATGACGCGGATCTATTTCTAGCTGAATAGGCTAAAATAACTGGAGCTTCAAAACCAGGAATTAATCTTTTATAACTATTAGTAGTAGCATTTGAAAACGCATTGATAGCTTTTGCATGCTTTAAAATTCCACCGATATAATATAATGCTGTCTTTGATAATCCAGCATACTCTTTACCCATAAATAAAGGTGAATTACCGTTCCATATCGATTGGTGACAATGCATACCTGAACCATTGTCTCCCTTTACAGGTTTAGGCATAAAAGTAGCAGATTTTCCAAATGAGTTCGTAACCATTTGTACGGCGTATTTGTATAATTGAACGTTGTCTGCCATATCTGTTAAAGTACCAAAGTACATTCCTAACTCATGTTGCGATGGTGCAACTTCGTGGTGATGTTTTTCAACCTTGACACCCATATCTTTTAAAGCCTTTAAATATTCACTTCTCATGTCTTGAGCACTATCAACTGGAGGCACTGGAAAATATCCACCTTTTATACCTGGTCTGTGTCCGAGGTTACCATTTTCATATTTCTTTCCAGTATTATAAGGTCCTTCGGAGCTATCAATTGAAAAACTTGTTTCGTTCATGTCATTTTTAAATCTAACATCATCAAAAACGAAAAATTCTGGTTCAGGACCAAAGTAAGCTTTATCTCCTATTCCTGTTTTTTTTAAATAACTCTCTGCTTTTTTTGCGGTTCCTCTCGGGTCCCTTCCGTAAGAGTCTTTTTTTACTGCGTCCATGATGTCACAAAAAATATTTAAAGTTGTATGAGAGTTAAAGGGGTCAATAATAGGTCTAGATAGATCAGGTTTTAAAATCATGTCAGACTCATTTATTGCTTTCCATCCAGCAATTGAGGATCCGTCAAAAAAAACACCGTTATCAAGCATGTCTTCGTCTACAACAGAACAATCCATTGTAAGATGCTGAAGTTTTCCTCTTGGATCGGTAAATCTAAGATCAACGTATTCGACTTCTTTGTCTTTTATTAGTTTTGTAATTTTACTAGCACTCATAAATTCCGGAATTATTTACCAGAATATAGTTATAGAATAACCTCTAATAAGATGATATCAGCTATGCGTTTAAAGCATCAATACACTTATTAAGTGCAGATTTTATGAAAGAAGCTAATTCATTCGACATATTTTTACTTGTTTTGTTAGGCTTAATTTGGGGTTCCTCGTTTTTTAACATTAAAATTGCGACTTATTCTTATGAACCAATTACTTTAGCTCTAGTAAGAGTAATATTTGCTAGCGCTCCACTGATTTTGCTTTGTAAGTTTAAAAAAATTAAAATTGAAGCTTTTTCAAAAGAATGGAAGAACTACGCTTTGATTGGACTATGTAACATAGCCATCCCGTTTATTTTAATAGCTATAGGTACAAGTAAAATTAATAGTTATTTAGCTGCAATGTTAATGAGCACAACACCATTAAGCGGAACAATATTAGCTCATTTTTTTACTAAAAATGAAAAAATAAACATATTTAAAGTTATTGGGGTCCTAATAGGGTTTTCGGGAGTTTTATTTTTATTTTTGGATAAAATTATCATAAATGAAAGTAATTATATTTTTGCTTTAATTACGATTCTAGGCTCAACATTTTATTCTATTGGCGGTATTTTAACTATAAAGATAAAAAATAGGGGAAATGAAAACGTTACCACATCTACAACTATATGGTCTCTAATTTTTCTATTTCCGATGGCAATAATTTTAGAAAAGCCTTGGCTGGCCAACCCAACATTTGAGTCTACTTTATCTTTACTTTATTTAGGTATTGTAGCGACTGGTTTAGCATGGCTTATAAGATTTAGAATTTTATCTGTGAATGGATTAGTTTTTCAAACGCAAGTAGCATATTTAATTCCAATTTTTGGAGTATTCTTTGGGTATTTTCTTATGGACGAAGTTATTACTTGGCGTGTTTTGATTTCATTGAGTATAATAATATTTGGAATTTATATAGTAAAAAAAAATAATAAAGGATTTAATTAATAAACAATGCAAAGCGAGTCTCTTGAATTTAGCCTTTTATCAATATTTTCATTTCTCAGTTTTTTTACTTTTTTCATAATTCATAAATTTTCTTATGGAATATTTGGTGGTTTATTATTAGATAGTGATTTTGACAAACCCCAAGCTTTTCATAAAACCAATATCCCTAGAAGCGGAGGTTTAGCGTGCTTAATATCTTTTTTTATATTTGTTTTATTAAATAATCTTTTGTTTTCAACATTTTATTTTGATTATTTGGTATTTGGGACAGGCTTATTTTTAATTGGCTTTCTTGATGATATTAAGTTCAAATTAAGTCCTAAAGCAAGGTTAGTTTCGATGACTTTGTTTCTATTAATATCTATTAAAATTTTTTCAATTCAAATTTTTGGGATAGATTTAATTTTTTTGAACCAAATTTTAAGCATTAAAATAGTTTACCTTTTTTTTATAATGTTATGTTTCTTATTTATTATTAATGGCTCAAATTTAATTGATGGTTTTAATGGTTTATTAGCATTTCAACTTATAATTATTAATTCAGTGTTATTATTTATAAATATTGAAAATGATCTCCAAACTATATCAATTTTAATTACAGCTCAAATTATAATTCTTTTAATATTTTTATTATTTAATTTTCCATCAGCAAAAATTTTTATGGGTGACGGTGGTGCTTATTTATTTGGCACTTTTACTGCTTTAAATGTTATTCAAACAAACAATTCTAATCCAAATGTCTCCTCATTCTTTTTCACTATTTTATTGTTTTATTTATTTTTTGAGGTATTTTTCTCATTTTTTAGAAAATTAGCACAGAGGAAATCACCTATTAAACCAGACGGAGAGCATTTACATATGTTATCTTTTAAAATCTTAAATATTAAAAAACCAGAAAGAGATTGTAATTATTTAAATACAATATTTATAAATTTTACATACTGCCTGTTTGTTTTACCAAGTATTTTAGTGAGGGAAAATGGTACCATATGTAAGTATTGGTTTTTTGGCTTAATTATTATTTATTTAATGGCTTATTTTAGACTTAATAGTTTTGTAAAAAAAAAAATTGATATATAAACACTAACTAAAATAAAAAGGGCAAGTGGCGGAATTGGTATACGCGCTAGTCTTAGGAACTAGTGCCGCAAGGCTTAAGAGTTCGAGTCTCTTCTTGCCCACCAAAATTTATGAAAGTAGAAGTACAATCAAAAAAAGGTTTAAAAACAACTTTATCAATTATTGTAGATAAGGCTGAAATTAAAAAGAAATTAGATAATAGATTATTAGAATTACAAAACCAAATAGAACTTAAGGGTTTCCGAAAAGGTAAAGTTCCAGCATTAGTAATAAAAAATCAATTTGGTAAAGCCATCTATGGCGAGATTATTGATAAAGTTTTAAAAGAAAGTACTACAAAAGCTATTCAAGATAAAAAATTAAAAGTAGCTGGCCAACCTAAAATTGACTTAAAAACATTTGGAGAAGGAAAAGATTTAAACTTCGAATTACAATTAGATTTATTACCAGAGGTAAAACTTCAATCTTTTAAAAGTTATAAAGTTTCAGATTATTCAGTAAAAATAGGACAAGATGTAATAGACAAGAGATTAGAGAATTTATCAAAAGAGTACAAAACATTTGAAGATAAAAAAAATGATACCAAGTCAGAATTGGGCGATCAGGTAATCTTTAATTACCAAGCCACTGTTGAAAATAAAGAATTTGATGGTGGAAAAGGAGAGGGCGTTGCAATTGAACTTGGCAAAGATTTATTTTTACAAGGATTTGACAAACAGTTAGTAGGTGTAAAGAAAAATGATAAAAAAAGAGTTTCTTCCGTATTACCCCAAAATCATCCAAAAAAAGAACTTGCTAATAAAAAAGCAATTTTTGAATGTGAAATTTTAAATGTTAAAAGCCCTAAAAAAAATAAACTTGATGATGATTTTGCAAAAAAGCTAGGAGCAAAAAATTTAGAAGATTTAAGTGAAAAAATTAAAAATCAAATTTCTGATCAATATAATATGGCTTTAAATTCAATTACAAAAAAAGAAATATTAGATCAATTAGAAAAAAATCACAATGTTGATGTGCCACAAAATTTAATTGATAATGAACTTAAATTAATTCCAAATAATCCAAACTCAAATAAAGATGAAAACACCACTCAATCTGCAAAAAAGAGAATAAAACTGGGTTTGATTTTAAATGAGTATGGTGAAACAAATAAAATTAAAGTTACAGAAGATGAGATAAAGAGTGAAATTCAAAAACAAATTAAAAGTATGCCAGGTCAAGAAAAATTTGTATTTGAGTATTACCAAAAAAATCCATCTGCAACTCAACATTTACAAAGTTCCATTTATGAGGAAAAAATTATCAAATTTTTTAAATCAAAAATAGATTTAACAAAAAAGGAATTAACAATAAAAGAGGCTGAAAAATTGATAAATAGCTTTAACGAAAATAATAAAGCAAAAACAACTTCCACAATAAAAAAGAAAGAGCCAAAAACCTCCAAAACAAAAAAAATTAGCAAAAAGTAACCAATAGTTGTATAAAACAAAGTTATGAGTCGTGATTTTGAAGAAAAAATGAACACTTTAATTCCTATGGTTGTAGAACAATCTAGCAAAGGGGAAAGGGCTTACGACATATATTCTCGTCTTTTAAAAGAGAGAATAGTTTTTCTTGTCGGCCCCGTAAATGATAATGTAGCATCATTGGTTACAGCGCAATTACTTTTTTTGGAGTCTGAAAATCCAAATAAAGAAATAAGCTTTTATATTAACAGCCCAGGAGGACTTGTTACATCTGGTTTAGGTATTTACGATACTATGCAATACATAAATTCACCAGTTTCAACTTTATGTATAGGTCAAGCTTCTTCTATGGGATCTTTTTTATTATCTGCCGGAGAAAAAGGGAAAAGATATTCGCTTCCCAATTCAAGAATTATGGTTCATCAACCATCAGCAGGTTTTCAAGGCCAAGCTACTGATATTCAAATTCACGCTAAAGAAATACAGTCACTAAAGACTAGACTTAACACAATTTACTCAAAGCACACAGGCAAGTCAGTTGAAGAAATTTCCAAAGCTCTAGAAAGAGATAATTTTATGACTCCAGATGAAGCAAAAAAATTTGGATTGATCGACTCTGTTGTGGAAAAAAGAAAATAACACACAATATCTAGCTTAAATTTCAACTTGGACTTGATAAGAGTTTATTTCAACTTTATTATCATCTTATTGATTCGTTATGAGTGAAAAAAATAATAAAAATATATTGTACTGTTCTTTTTGTGGCAAAAGTCAACACGAGGTTAGAAAACTTATCGCCGGTCCTACGGTCTTTATTTGCGATGAGTGTGTTGAACTTTGTATGGATATTATCAAAGAAGAAAATAAAAGCTCACTTATAAAACATCAAGATGGAGTCCCTACTCCAAAAGAAATTTGTAATGTACTCGATGACTATGTAATTGGTCAAAAGAAAGCAAAAGAAGTTTTGTCAGTAGCTGTGCACAATCATTACAAAAGACTTAATCATGAGGTAAAGACAAATAAAGACGTAGAACTTTCAAAATCAAATATATTATTAGTTGGCCCTACTGGTTGCGGAAAAACTTTATTAGCACAAACTTTAGCAAAAATACTTGATGTGCCTTTTACAATGGCAGACGCTACAACTTTAACAGAGGCAGGATATGTAGGTGAAGACGTCGAAAATATTATTTTAAAGCTTTTACAAGCAGCAGATTATAATGTTGAAAAAGCTCAAAGAGGAATAGTTTATATTGATGAAGTAGATAAGATTAGTAGGAAATCTGAAAATCCATCTATAACAAGAGATGTTTCTGGAGAAGGTGTACAACAAGCTTTACTTAAAATAATGGAAGGCACTATTGCAAGTGTACCTCCTCAAGGTGGAAGAAAACACCCGCAACAAGAATTTTTACAAGTTGATACAACGAACATATTATTTATTTGTGGTGGAGCTTTTGCAGGTTTAGACAAAATTATTGACAGTAGAGGTAAAGGAAGTTCAATTGGATTCGGTGCTAAGGTAAAAAGTTATAAAGAATTACCACTTTCAGAACTTATGAAATCTCTTGAACCAGAGGATTTAATTAAATATGGATTAATTCCTGAATTTATCGGAAGAATGCCAATAATTGCAACTCTCGATGAACTAAATGAAGCATCTCTAATAAAAATTCTTAAAGAGCCAAAGAACTCACTTATAAAACAATATAAAAGATTATTTGAATTCGAGAATGTAGAACTTGAATTTCAAGAAGAAGCAGTGCTTGAAATCGCCAAAAAGGCTATTAAAAAGAAAACAGGCGCAAGAGGGCTCAGGTCTATATTGGAGAATATTCTATTAAAAACTATGTTTGAATTACCTGACAAAGAAGATGTTTTAAAAGTAACAATCGATAAATCGTCAGCGAAAGGTGATAGTGACCCAATTATCACTTATGGCAAAAAACAATCAACATCAGTTGCCTAAGGTAATTTGTTCCTTGAAATATATATAAAGATTATCATATAAAGAAGTATGGACGTAACATATACAAAACCTCTATTACCTCTTAGAGATATAGTAATTTTCCCTTCAATAGTTGTACCTTTGTTTGTTGGACGAGAGAAGTCTATAAAAGCATTACAGGAGGCTATGAAAACTGATAAATCTATTATTCTTGTTGCTCAGAAAAATTCAGAGACAGATGACCCGTCAGAAAAAGATTTATTTTCTTTTGGATGTTTAAGTAAAGTTCTCCAACTTCTCAAGCTGCCAGATGGCACTGTTAAGGTATTAGTTGAAGGCCAGAAAAGAGTAAAAATTACAAATATTAAAAATGATACAAACTTTTTAAAGTGCGATGTCGAAATCGCAGATGATATAAATACTTCAAAAGATCTAGATGTTTATGCACAAGGCTTAGTAAAAAGATTTGAAAAATTAATTGTATTAAACAAAAAAGATTTTAATGAAAATCTAAACATTATAAAAAATACTAAAGATGCAAAAATAATAGCTGATAACATCGCAGCTAATTTGAATATAAAAATATTTCAAAAACAAGAAATTCTTGAAATAAGAGATTTAAGAAAAAGATTAGAAAAAATATATGAGATAGTCAATAAAGAGACTAGCGTTATATCAGTTGAAAAAAAAATCCGTGGAAGAGTAAAAAATCAGATGGAAAAGACTCAAAGAGAATATTATTTAAACGAACAGTTAAAAGCTATTCAAAAAGAGCTGGGCGAAATCGATGAAGGTAAAGATGAAATAGCTAATATTACTAAAGCCATTACTAAAGCTAAAATGCCGAAAATCGCTCAAGATAAATGTTTATCAGAATTAAAAAAACTTAAATCAATGAGCCCAATGTCAGCGGAAGCTACTGTGGTCAGAAATTATTTAGATTGGATGACAGAACTCCCATGGTCAGAAAAAACAAAAATAAATACAGATTTAAATTCAGCCCAAAAAATACTTGATGAAGATCATTATGGTTTAGAAAAAGTAAAAGAAAGAATTATTGAATTCTTAGCTGTACAAAAAAGAATTCAAAAAATGAAAGGACCTATCTTATGTTTAGTTGGTCCTCCCGGTGTTGGAAAAACTTCTTTAGGCAAATCTATTGCTAAAGCAACAAATAGAAAGTTTATTAGAATTTCACTAGGTGGTATAAGAGACGAAGCTGAAATTAGAGGACACAGACGAACTTATATTGGTTCTTTGCCTGGAAAAATAATTCAGATGATGAAAAAAGCTGGAACAAGAAATCCGTTATTTTTATTAGACGAAATCGATAAAGTTGGAAATGATTATAGAGGAGACCCTTCGTCAGCATTGTTAGAAGCTTTAGACCCAGAGCAAAACAAAGAATTTAATGATCATTATTTGGAAGTAGATTACGATCTATCAGATGTTATGTTTGTAACAACAGCGAATACATTAAACATCTTACCACCTCTTCTTGATAGAATGGAAGTTATTAGAATATCTGGATACACAGAAGACGAAAAAGTAAATATTTCACAAAAATATTTAATACCTAAACAAAGTAAAAATAACGGGCTTAAAAAAGAAGAATGGAAATTAAGCGAGGAAATTAATAGGAAAATTATTAGAAATTATACAAGAGAGTCCGGAGTAAGAAACTTAGAAAGAGAAATTGCTAAAATTGCTAGAAAATTAGTGAAGAAAATAGATGCAAAAGAAAAAGTTAATACATCATTAAATGAAAAAGATCTAAGTAATTTCTTAGGAGTTCAAAAATTTAAATATGGGGAAATTGAGGAGGAAAATAGAGTCGGTGTTGTAACCGGACTTGCCTGGACAGAAGTTGGTGGTGAAATTTTAAAAATTGAGTCTGCAGTCATGCCGGGTAAAGGAAAAATGCAAATTACTGGTAAACTCGGAGAAGTAATGCAAGAGTCAGTAAAAGCTGCCAAATCATATATAAGATCCAAAAGTTTAGAATTTGGAATAATACCCCCAATATTTGATAAAAAAGATTTTCATATACACGTCCCCGAAGGCGCAACTCCAAAAGATGGACCTTCTGCTGGTATTGCAATGGTTACATCTATTGTGTCAGCAATTACTGAAATACCAGTTGATAAAAAGGTTGCTATGACAGGTGAAGTAACTTTGAGGGGTTTAGTGTTACCAATTGGAGGTTTAAAAGAAAAGCTTTTAGCAGCTCATAGAGCAGGGATAAAAAAAGTTTTAATACCAATAGAAAATAAAAAAGATTTAGCTGAGGTACCGGACTCTATCACAAAAAATATGGAAATTATCGCTGTAAAAAATGTTGACGAGGTTTTAAAAATTGCTCTAACCAAAAACCTTAAAAGAGTAGAATGGGTAGAAGTAGAACAATTACCGAAAAATAAAACTAAAGAAGAGTCAAAAGCACCAATTAATTAAGCATTTATACTAAGCTTATTGTTTCTAAATAATATTTAGAGTAGATTTAATTTTCATGGGAAAGAAAATTATTATTACTGGCGGTTTAGGATATATTGGCACAGAATTGTGTAAAATATACTCTGGTTACAGCTGGAATGATGAAATCATAGTTATTGATAAAAGATTTATTTCTGAAAGAGTGAACCAATTAAGAAGCTGGAATATTAACTTCGTTCAAGGCGATATTCTTAATAAAGAACTTATCGACCGTTATTGTAAAGATGCAGATATTGTTCATCATTTGGCCGGAGTCACAAAAGTTCCAAGAATAAAAAGTGAGAGCAATGATCAAGAAGATAAAGAAATTAAAGAAGTTGCAGAGCTGGGAACGCAAAACATTTTAGATGTTATATCTGATAATTGTAAAATAATTTTGCCATCAACCCATGTAGTGTATGAGGGAATAACTAATGTCAAAAAAGACATTTTGGAAGATGAAGAAACCTCTCCAGTTTTATCCTATGCAAAGTCAAAAGATTATAATGAGAAGCAATTAAAAAAGTCAGGAAAGAATTATGTCATATTAAGACTTGGCTCAGTATACGGGTATTCAACTGATACAATGAGGATTGATATTATGCCAAATTTATTCTCAAAGATAACTTCTCAAAATGGAGTATTAAAGTTGTTTTCAGGAGGAAAACAAATTAAAAGTTTAGTGCCTTTAATCGATGTAGCAAGATGTTTTAAATTTATTGAAGAGAGAAAAGATATTAATAAAGAATTGTTTAATTTAACAAAAGATACTGTAACTGTAAAAGAAGTTGCTGAAATTTGTAAAAAATATAATCCAAACGTTGTTATTAGAGAGACAAATGATGAAATACCAAATCTTGGTTTTTCTTTATCTAATAAAAAAATAAAAAAAAGTGGATTTAAATTTTTATATAATTTAGACGAAAGTATAAAAGAAATGATTTTAAAATGGTCAAAAGTTAACCTGATCCCAGATTTAGAATATGTTAAAAAGGGTCAAAATGAATTTGTTGATAAAAGAGGAAAAATAAGCAATCATGAACTGTCTGAGCCTATAAATTTAATAGGTTTAATTAGCTCAAAAAAAGGAACTATTAGAGCTAATCATTATCATCCGCAACAGGAGCAAAAATGTTTATTTACGAAAGGACAGATAATTGAAGTATTTCAGGATATAATAAATCCGGGTTCTCCCAAGGTAACACAAGTAGTTAACGAGGGAGAATTATCTATTATTAAACCAAATGTAGCTCATACTATGGTATTCACAAAAGATACGACTTTTTTAAATTTAGTAAGAGGAGAAAGAGAGCATGATAATTATGGAATAACCCATACTATCAAACATATTTTTGTTGACGAAGATGAAAAAAAATTATTGATGAATTGTTACAAGTTTGAGTGCAGATCATGTGGAAATAATAATTTAAAAAGAGTAGTATCTTTAGGTTATCAGCCACTCGCAAATAATTTAATTAAAAATAAAAATGACAAGAGTGAGCTTTATCCTTTAGAAATGAATTATTGTGAAAAGTGTCATAACTGCCAATTATCGGTTGCAGTAGATCCAAAAAAAATGTTCTCAAATTATTTGTATACGTCCTCTACTTCAAAAGTTTTTAGAGATCACTTTGTAAAAGCTGCAAAAAATTATGTAAAAATTTTTAATTTAAAACCTAAAAAATCCTATATAATTGATATTGGAAGTAATGACGGGATAGCGCTTAAACCTTTTAAAGATCTAAATTTTAAAAATATTTTAGGTGTCGAACCTGCTAAAAATTTAGCCAAGAGCGCTAATAAAAATAAAATTAAAACTTTTAATGGGTTTTTAGACAAAAAAAACTTAAAAAAAATAAAAAAAGGGGCTAATTTAATATTAGCTTCCAATGTATTTGCACACTCAGATAATCTCCAAGAAATGGCAGAATGCATGTTTAAATTATTGGATAAAAAAGGGACAATAGTTATTGAGGTTCAATATCTGCTTAATACCTTAAAAGATCTTACATTTGATAATATATATCATGAACATTACAATTATTGGTCCTTAACATCTTTGAACAATTTCTTTAATAGATTAAATGGAAAGATATACCGATCTGAAAGAATTGATACACACGGTGGTTCTATTAGAATATACGTTTCGAAGGATAAAAACAAAAAAATCGAAAATAGTGTTACTAAATTAATTGCAGAGGAAAATAAATTTGGAATAAAAAAGTTTGAAACCTATAAAAAATTTGGAGAAAAAGTTTACAAAATAAGAGAAAATATTCTTAAAAATTTTAATAAACTTAAAAAGAGTCATAAAAAAATTATAGGATACGGTGCTCCAGCAAAAGCTACAACTGCATTAAATTTTTATGGTATTTCAGATCAAATTGATTTTATAGTTGAGGATAATCTCCTAAAACATAATAAATTCATCCCTGGCGTAAAAATACCCATCAAAAGCAAAGAACATGTTAAAAACAATAATAATACAATGGTAGTTTTGGCATGGAATTTTTTCAAAGATATTAAAAAGAACAATTCAAATTTATCAAAAAATTTTATTAATATTAAAGAGTTAGAAAATTAATATATATTAAACGCGTCCCTAAAAAGTATTCCAAAATAATTTAAATTTTCAAATAAATATTCTATATAGATCTCTGTAAAAGGTAAGTAAAATATAATAATTTCCTTTGTAAGATTTAAAATTCCTATAACTGACGAGAATAAGAATAATAGTATAATTAAATAGCTGTAAAAGCCAAAATAAGATTTTGATGCTTTATTGTATGAGTAATTTTTTTCTTCACGGGTATTATTTCCATCAATATTGATCCCATGTTTTTTTTCTAGGTATTCTTTAGAATAAATTGACGGCCCTCTTTTTTTCTTAACTATTTTTTTTTTCTTTTCTGTTGCACTAAAAATTTTTTGCTCTTTTGTTTTAGTTTGAATTTTTACAGTTTTTTTAATTGTCTCTTTTTTAACTTGTAAATTTTTTGGTTTTTTTGCTGTCTTTTCAATTACTGGAAATTGTGTCCATTTGTTACCACACGAACTGCACTGAACTAATCGACCAGCCTTTGTGATAGCATTATCAGGCACTATAAATTTTTTTTGGCAAGATTTACATTCAAGAATCATTTCCGTTAATAATACAGCTTATTTGTAGCTCAATAAATACATTTTTACTTTACGGGAATTATATTGTATATGTCGAACAAATTTCAGGGTGGTTAGCTCAGTTGGTAGAGCATCTCGTTTACACCGAGAGGGTCATAGGTTCGAGTCCTTTACCACCCACCATTTGGGGGTGTAGCTCAGTTTGGTTAGAGCGCCTGCCTGTCACGCAGGAGGCCGCGGGTTCGAGTCCCGTCACTCCCGCCACGAAATAGTTAACAATTTTTTAAAATTAATTTATAAAAAGTTTCTGAAAATTTTTGCTTCTGGTAACAATCTTTTAAAATATTTTCTAATGGTTTAGTTTCACCATGTAAGGGTTTTAAAACATAAATATTCTGTATATTATTTTTTCTTATTTTTTTTAATACAAATTTTTTCCAATAATTAAAATACACATTTTTTTCTGTTGGATACCCGTGAAAATCATACCAGAACCTTGTCGGGGAAAAATCATATTGCTTTAAAAAAACTGAAATGAATTGATAATCTGTTATGATTATCTTTTTACTTTTATCTTCTTCCAATGTTTTTAAAACTAACTTAATATTAGAAGCTTCTTTAGCTGGATCTGTAGGATAAAACATTGTAATCCATTTAATTCCTGATAACTCCGGATGTATTTCTTTACCATCAATTGAATTTTCTAAATTAACGTCTCTCAAATCCATGAAAGTACGATTTTTAACGTATTGAGAGTAATAATAGAGTGTTGAACACAGCGTAAGTGCGATTAATAAATTACCAATTATCCGATTTTTTTTTAAGTATTTTTCTGAATAGATGTGAGAAAGGCCGCAAAAAATTGGTATTAAACAGTAAATGAATATCGCATTAATTGTCATCAATTGATGCATTATGGTTAATAAGCAAAAAACGATTACACTTAAAATAATTAAGTAATCAGATAACTTCTTACTTTTTTTTTCGAATGAAAACTTAATGAATAAATAAATTAAAACTAAAATAGATAAATATTGTAATTTGTATCTCCAAATAATTCTTTTAAACTCAAAAGGAAATAACCATTCAAATCTAGTTCCACCAAGCGACATTGGATATGAAAAATACTGAATCAGAAAATCGTTAAATTTTATTCCTCCAAAAAAAAGAAAAAAGAAAAATAAAATTAAAATTGTTATAAATCCAGCAAATGCGTATACAAAATTCGATATATTTTTTGATCTGAAAAAAAAAATTATAGATAAAATTGTAATTAAAAAAATTACATAAACAGTTGGTGCTTGTTTAGATAAAAATGAAAATCCAAGTAAAATAGGAATAAAAAACCAAAAATAATTATTTTTTTTATCAATAGCTAAAATAAATAAATATAAGGATAATGAACATAATATTAATGTATGATGATCACTAAAGGGTGTTCCAGCTGTCGGATATGTTAATACAGCAACACAAATAGAATAAAAAAAACTTAGACCATTATTTAAATTTAAAGTTTTTAATAGAAAAAAAGTAAAGACAGTAATGATACAATTAAAAATAGATGCGTGAAAAACATATGAAAACCATGAAACACCAAATAGTTTAAAAAAAATTGCTTGTATTAAATCTATAAATGGCTCTTTAATTGTCCAATAGTCTTTAAACGGATAATATCCATTCATTAGATCATAACCAGAATTAAAAACCAAAAAACTGTCTATAGGCAAAATTCCTATATATCCGTAATATTGATTAAAAGTAATTGAAAAAATAATTAAAAAAATAACTAGCGAAATGGATAATAAATTTCTATTTTTTATTCTCATTTATCTTTTTTAAAATTATAGTTCTATTAAGAGCAAAAATATTTGGCAAAAAAAAGATTAAAATTTCATCAATAAAATTAAGTACTCTTAAAAAAAAATTATTGAGTTTTATATGAAAAAAACTTGAGTTTACTCCTCCTGAGTTTAAAAAAATAAAAAATTCTGACAATTTATTTTCTACAATCTTATATTGAGGAAAATATTTTTGAAATTTTTTCTCATTTTTAAATAAAAGTTGAGCTACTGCTGTATTTGAAATCCAAGGATTTTTAGGGTTAAAAATACTTTTGTGGTTGAATACTTTTGATTTTAAAGACCAGCTTTCATCATCTAGAACTATTTGAATTAACTTTAAAAAAAAAGATGTTTCAGGTTCATTTATTAATATATATCCATTTTTTTTCAGATAAATTGACATTTTTTTTAATGTTAATGCAGGATTTGCGCAATGATGGAGTGAATGATTAATTATAAAAATATCAATTTTTTTCAAATATTTTTTTTCTAAATTTATTTTCATCATATCGACCTTTTTATCTATCCAAGGATATTTAATGATATCAGTTAAAATAATCTTTTTATCATCTATTATTTTTTTAATACATCCATTACCAGAACCTAATTCGATTATAGTTTTCTTACCTCTGATGTATTTTTTCATCCACGAAAATCTTTTATTTAACAGATAAATCAAATTCTTATTTTTGCTAGACATGATTCTCTTTCTGTTAGAGAAATTGTCTGGGGCTTTGATCTTTTTTGCCTTATATTCTTTTAAAAAAAACATTCCTATTTTTAAGTTAGAAATTCATTAAGAAAAACTCAAATTTCATGTTCATATATAGAGCTTTAATATGTGATTTGAGAATCATTATCAACTAATTGCTACATAACTGTCCTAGACTCGGATTAAGATATAATATAAATCCTAAGTAAGATTAATATAAAAATCCTCAAACTGTGTGTATTGAGGTAGATATTGATTAAATGATTTATAACTTTTTAACAGATTACTTATCTATTATAATATTTTTATTTATAGCCTTGCTTATTAGTATTGGTTTTATAGTAATAAATTTTATTTCATCCCCATCCAATCCTGACCCTGAGAAGCTTTCAGCTTATGAGTGTGGATTTGATGCGTTTGACGATTCAAGAATGGAGTTTGATGTTCGATTTTATCTAGTAGCAATACTCTTTATAATTTTTGATTTAGAAATAGCTTTCCTATTTCCCTGGGCAATTACTCTAGGAGAAATTGGAGTATTTGGATTTTGGTCTATGATGATATTTTTAGCAGTTCTAACTATTGGTTTTATCTATGAATGGAAAAAGGGAGCATTGGAGTGGGAATGAGAATATTAGACTCAGATGAAAGATTAAAAAAAGTCCCTGACGAATTTAAGGAGATAGCAAAAGATTTTGCAGAAAAGGGTTTTATAACTACTTCTACAAATAATTTAATTAATTGGGCAAGAACAGGTTCTTTACATTGGATGACATTTGGTCTTGCGTGTTGTGCAGTTGAAATGATGCATACCTCGATGCCAAGGTATGATCTTGAAAGATTTGGTGCCGCTCCAAGGGCCTCGCCAAGACAATCAGATGTAATGATAGTTGCTGGTACTTTAACAAACAAGATGGCCCCAGCTTTACGGAAAGTTTATGATCAAATGCCTGAACCTAGATATGTAATTTCAATGGGAAGCTGTGCTAATGGAGGTGGCTATTATCATTACTCATATTCAGTTGTTAGAGGTTGTGATAAAATTGTCCCAGTTGATGTTTATGTGCCGGGATGCCCACCATCTGCAGAGGCACTTTTATATGGAATTCTACAATTACAAAAAAAAATTAGGAGAGAGGGAGATATTAATAGATAGCTTATGAGCAATCAAAATTTAAATAAATTAGAAAAATTAATAAATTCTGAACTTTCAAATAAAATTTATGGTTCCGAAATAAAATTTGAAGAATTATTATTTAAAACCTCAGTAAGTGAAATAGTTGAAATTATCAAATTTTTAAAATTAGATGACAGATTTAAATTTAAACAATTAATTGATATAGCAGCAATAGATTATCCTAATGACGAAAAAAGATTTGAATTGGTATATTTGCTTCTTTCAATAGAAAATAATATTAGATTAAAAATATCAATAAAATTTGAGTCAAATGAAAAGATACCTTCAATAGTAAAAATATTTCCATCAGCTAATTGGATGGAAAGAGAAATTTTTGATATGTATGGTATAAAATTTACCAATCATCCTGACTTACGAAGAATTCTTACTGATTATAATTTCAAAGGACATCCTTTAAGAAAAGATTTTCCATTAACTGGATTTAATGAAGTTAGATATAGCGAAAAAGAAAAAAAAGTAATTTATGAGCCAGTTAAATTAGAACAAAATTATAGAAATTTTGACTTTAGCAGTCCTTGGGAGGGTACAAAATATTTAAAAGAGGTAAAAGAAAGCAAAAAAAATGAAAAAATCTAAATCAATGACATTAAATTTTGGCCCTCAACACCCTGCAGCCCATGGAGTGCTAAGACTAATACTGGAATTAGAAGGTGAAATAGTTGAAAAAGCTGATCCACATATTGGATTGTTACATCGAGGGACTGAAAAACTAATAGAGAATAAAACTTATACTCAAGCATTACCTTATTTTGATAGACTTGATTACGTCGCGCCAATGAACCAAGAGCATGCATTTGCTTTAGCAACTGAGAAATTACTTAAAATTGAGGTACCTATTAGAGCAAAGTATATAAGGGTAATTTTTTGTGAAATTGGAAGGATATTAAGTCATATATTAAATATTACTACTCAAGCTTTAGATGTCGGAGCTTTAACACCCTCTTTATGGGGATTTGAAGAAAGAGAAACTTTAATGACTTTTTATGAAAGAGCTTCTGGCTCAAGACTTCACGCAAATTATTTTAGAACAGGAGGAGTTCACAAAGACTTACCTACAAAATTAATAGATGATATAGGTAAATTTTGTGAGACATTTCCTAAAATAATAAATGATTTAGAAGATTTATTAACTGAGAATAGAATATTCAAACAAAGAAATGTTGATATCGGATTAGTTTCTAAAAAAGATGCGTTAGATCATAGTTTTACCGGTGTGATGCTTAGAGGATCGGGCATTCCATGGGATTTAAGAAAATCTCAACCTTATGAATGTTATCAAGATTTAGATTTTAAAATCCCAGTAGGAAAGAATGGGGATTGTTACGATAGATACTTATGTAGGATTGAAGAAATGAGAGAAAGTGTAAAAATAATTAAACAATGTATTAAAAATTTACCCAAAGGACCTATAAAAACTGTTGATGGTAAAATATCTCCTCCTAAAAGGGAAGATTTAAAACAATCTATGGAAGCATTGATACATCATTTTAAATTATTTACTGAAGGTTTTAGAGTTCCAGCTGGCAATGTTTATTCAGCTGTGGAAGCCCCAAAAGGGGAATTTGGAGTTTATTTAATATCTGATGGAAGCAACAGACCATATAGATGCAAAATAAGAGCACCAGGATTTTCTCATCTTCAAGCAATGGATTTTTTAATTAAAGGTCATATGCTAGCAGATGTTCCAGCGGTTTTAGGCTCATTAGATATTGTATTTGGGGAGGTTGATAGATGAGTATAAAAAAAGTTCATTCAGAACAACCTGAAAATTTTGAGTTTAATAATAAATTTAAAAGTATTGCTGAAGAAATTTTAAAAAAATACCCAAAAAAGAACAAAAAAAGTGCGGTTATGCCTTTTTTGTATTTAGCACAAAAACAAAATAATAATTGGATTCCTCTTTCAGCTATAAAATATATTTCAAAATACTTATCAATGCCTTACATAAGTGTGTATGAAGTAGCAACTTTTTATAGCATGTTTAACTTATCACCAGTTGGTAAATATTTCATTCAAGTCTGTACTACAACACCGTGTTTAATAAGAGGTGCTGATAAAATTGTAAAAGTGTGCAAACAAAAAATTTCTGAAAAAGAAAATCAAGTTTCTAAAAATGGAGAGTGTTCTTGGACCGAGGTAGAATGTTTAGGCGCTTGTGTAAATGCTCCAATGATGCAAATTAATAACGATTATTATGAGGATTTGGACGAAAAAAGTACTAGCAAAATTATAGAATCAATATTTAATGATAAAATTCTTAAACCCGGCTCTTATAGAGGAAGAAAAAATACTTCACCTGAAGATACAAAAATAATAAATGGATCAGAACATGCTTAAAAAAGAAAATAAAATTTTTAAAAATTTGTATAATAATCATGGTTGGGAACTAGATAAAGCAATTGAACGTGATGATTGGAAGAATACGAAAGAAATTATTTCTAAAGGAAAAGAATGGATTATTAACGAGATTAAAACCTCAGAATTGAGAGGTAGGGGCGGTGCTGGTTTTTCAACTGGAATGAAGTGGTCTTTTGCTCCTAAAAAAGTTGGTTCAAGACCACATTACTTAGTTATAAATGCAGATGAATCTGAACCAGGAACTTGTAAGGATCGAGATATTTTAAGATTTGAACCTCAAAAGCTTATTGAGGGATGTTTAATAGCAGGCTTTGCAGTAGGAGCTCATGTTTGTTATATTTATATAAGGGGTGAATATTCTTTTGAAGGTCAAAGACTGCAAGAAGCTATAAATCAAGCTTATAAAAAAAACTTATTAGGTAAAAATGCATGTGGATCTGGTTGGGACTTTGATATTCATATTCATTATGGCGCTGGTGCTTATATTTGCGGGGAAGAAACAGCTCTATTAGAGAGTATTGAGGGTAATAAAGGTCAGCCTAGACTTAAACCACCGTTTCCAGCATTAGTAGGTTTATATGGATGTCCAACTATAGTAAATAACGTTGAAACAATTGCTGTGGTTCCAACTATTTTAAGACGAGGTGCCAAATGGTTTGCATCTTTAGGAAGACCAAAAAATACCGGAACAAAAATTTTTTGTATATCTGGAAATGTAAATTCTCCATGCAATGTTGAAGAAGAAATGGGCATTCCTCTAAAAGAATTAATTAATACTTATGCAGGTGGTGTTGTTGGAGGTTGGGATAATTTACAAGCAGTAATACCAGGTGGATCGTCAATGCCTTTACTGCCTAAAAAAATATGTGAAACTATCAAAATGGATTTCGACTCTCTTGTAGAAAATAAAAGTGGTTTAGGAACTGCAGGAATAGTAGTTATTAATAAAGATCAAGATATTGTTTCATGCATGGCAAGAATAGCAAGGTTTTATAAACATGAGAGCTGTGGTCAGTGTACCCCATGTAGGGAAGGTTCAGGTTGGATGTGGAGAATTTTAAACAGAGCATCAAAAGGTGAGACAACATTAAGTGATATTGATTTATTAGATGATGTAACAAAACAAATTGAAGGTCATACAATTTGTGCTTTTGGTGAAGGTTCAGCCTGGCCTGTTCAAGGATTATTGAGACATTTTAGAAAAGAAATTGATAAAAAATGTAGTAATGATCCTCTTATAAAAAAGAAAAAAGATGTTCCTTATTTAATTGATCAACATTTATTAGAAAAAAAGAATGCCTAAAATAAATATCAACGGTAAAGAAGTAGAATTTGAACCAGGCATGACTGTTCTTCAGGCATGTGAGATAGCTGGAGCAGAGATACCAAGATTTTGTTATCACGAAAGACTTTCAATAGCTGGAAACTGTAGAATGTGTTTAGTAGAGCTTGATAAATCGCGGAAACCAATTGCTTCATGTGCTATGCCGGCGGCTGAAGGCATGAACATTAAAACCAATACTGAAATGGTTGAGAAAGCAAGAAAGGGTGTGATGGAATTTCTTTTAGCTAATCATCCTTTAGATTGCCCAGTATGCGATCAAGGCGGTGAGTGCGATCTTCAAGATCAATCTCTTTATTATGGAGTGGATAAATCTAGATTTTCGGAGAATAAAAGATATGTAAGTGAAAAATATATGGGTCCTTTAATAAAAACTCAAATGACAAGGTGTATTCATTGTACTAGATGTGTGAGATTTGCAACTGAAGTTGCAGGTGTGCCTGAAATAGGCGCAATAGGCAGAGGTGAAAACATGGAGATAACAACTTACTTAGAAAAATCTATGGAGTCTGAGTTATCAGGTAATGTAATTGATTTATGTCCAGTAGGAGCTTTAACTTCAAAACCATACGCTTTCTCTGCTAGACCTTGGGAACTAAAAAAAACTGAGAGCATTGATGTATTAGATGCTGTTGGTTCAAATATAAGAGTAGATACGTATGGATGGGAAGTTAAAAGAGTTCTTCCAAGATTAAATGAGGATATCAATGAAGAATGGATTTCAGACAAAACAAGATATTCATGTGACGGATTATTAAAGCAAAGACTTGATACTCCGTATATTAAAAAAAACAATAAATTAATCAAATCTAGCTGGGATGAAGCGTTAGATGTGATTATTAAAAAGTTCAATGAAACTGAAAACTCACAAATTGCTGGTCATATGGGGGATCTTGTAAGTCTAGAAACAACACTGGCATTTAAAAAATTTTTTGAATTATTAGGAAGTAATAACTTAGAGTTCAGGGAAAAAAAATTTTATATCAACTCAGAAGATAAAATGAATTATTTATTTAATTCATCAATAAACGGAATAGAAAAATCCGATTTAATATTACTAGTAGGTTGTAATCCTAGGCACGAAGCCACTATTTTAAATGCTAGAATAAGAAAAGCTTTTAGAAACAATAAAACGCCAATTTTTTCAGTTGGAAACCCTGGGGATCAGACTTACGATTATAAAATTATAGGAGACAACACCCAAACAATTAAAGACATTATTGAAGAAAAACACGAATTTAATAGAGTTTTTGACACCGCAAAAAAACCTATGATTATAATAGGAGAGTCGGCTTTAGAATTGAACTCTGGCGGATTTATTTTTGAAGAACTCAAAAATTTTCTGTATCAAAAAAAATTAATTAGTGAAAAATGGAATGCGTTAAATATTTTAATTCAAAATGCTTCAACGGTTGGAGCTTTAGATCTAAAAATAATTAATAAAGATAAAAATAATTTTGAGTTTTTCAATAATATAAAAAAAAATAAATTTAAAATATTATATTTGCTAAACTCAGATAACCTTAAATTTGAAAAAAATAATGAATTTATAATTTATCAAGGGAGCCATGGTGATCGTGGAGCTGAAATAGCGGATGTAATTCTACCGAGTGCTGCTTACACTGAAGAAAATGGGTTTTACCAAAACTTAGAAGGAAGAGTTCAAGAATGTAGAAAGGCATCTTACCCTGCTGGCGAAGCTCTAGAAAGCTGGAAGGTACTTAACAAATTAACAAATGCCTATAAAAATAAAAACCTCTTTAATAGTTTTAATACTTTAAGAGATGAAGTTCTAGAAAAAATATTAAACTTTGAGTCTTTAAATAAACTACCCAAGTATAAAGAACCATCGAAAAAAGTTAATAATAATTTTGAAAAGGAGAGCGTATATATAAATCCAATTGATTACTATTTTTCAAATAGTATATCTAGAGCCTCAAAAATTATGAGTGAGTGCCGGGATATAAAATTAAAATATCAAAAATCGGGGACAAATAATTAAATGGAATATTTAAATACTTTGATAAATGAAATATATAAAATTATATTTTTAGTAATTCCTATATTAGTCTCTGTAGCAATGATTGTTTGGTTAGATCGAAGAGTTTGGGGTTTAGTACAAAAAAGAAGAGGCCCAAACGTTGTGGGACCTTTTGGGTTATTTCAAACATTAGCAGATGCTTTAAAGTACATTTTTAAAGAAATAATTATTCCAGCAAGCGCAAATAAGACTATTTTTATTCTAGCTCCAATAATAACAATGACTTTAGCGTTAGTAGCTTGGGCTGTAATACCTTTAAGCGAAACATTAGTATTATCAGACATTAATGTTGGAATACTTTATCTTTTTGCAATCTCCTCTTTGGGAGTTTATGGAATCATAATGGGAGGGTGGGCCTCTAATTCCAAGTATCCTTTTTTAGGTGCTATAAGGTCTGCCGCTCAAATGGTATCATATGAGGTTTCAATAGGTATTATAATTATTAATGTATTATTATGTGTTGGTTCTCTAAATCTGAAAGATATTGTATTAGCTCAGAAAAATCTTTGGTATGTCATCCCGCTTTTCCCAATGTTTGTTGTTTTTTTTATTTCTGCATTAGCAGAAACTAATAGGCCACCTTTCGATTTACCAGAGGCAGAAGCAGAACTAGTTGCGGGGTATCAAACAGAATATTCTGGAATGATGTACGCAATGTTTTGGTTAGGAGAATACGCTAATATTCTTTTGATGTGTGCAATGGGATCCATTTTATTTTTAGGAGGATGGCTACCCCCATTAGATATATACCCATTTAATATTGTTCCAGCACCCTTCTGGATGATATTTAAAATTTTATTCCTATTTTTTTTATTTGCGATTATTAAGGCAATTGTACCAAGATATCGTTACGATCAATTAATGAGATTAGGATGGAAAGTTTTTTTACCATTTTCACTTATTTACGTTGTCTTAACTGCAAGTTTTTTACTTTATTTTGATAAACTGCCGAAAGGTTAATTTTAATGAATTTAAATAGATTTTTGAAAACTATATTTTTAACTGAATTTTTTTTAGCTATAATTAAAGCGATTAGAGAAATATTTAGACCTAAAAAAACAATTAACTACCCATTTGAAAAGGGTCAAATTAGCCCTCGGTATAGAGGAGAGCATGCGTTGAGAAGATATCCTAATGGTGAAGAAAGATGTATAGCCTGCAAGCTTTGCGAAGCAGTGTGTCCTGCTCAAGCTATTACTATCGAGTCAGAGGAGAGGAAAGATGGAAGCAGAAAAACAACTAGATACGATATCGACATGTTGAAGTGTATATATTGCGGGCTTTGCCAAGAATCTTGCCCTGTTGATGCAATAGTACAAGGACCAAACTTTGAATTTGCCACAGAAACTAGAGAGGAACTTTACTACAATAAAGATAAACTATTAGACAACGGAGATAGATGGGAGTCTGTATTAGCCAAAAATTTAAAAACAGACAAAATTTATAAATAAATGTTAGCTCATGCAATTTTTTTTTACTTCTTTTCTATTTTAGCTATTTTTTCTGCATTGATGGTAATTACTTCAAGAAGCACAGTAAACTCTGTTTTCTTTTTAATCTTGGATTTTATCTCAGTTGGTTGCTTATTTATAATGGTTGGAGCGGAGTTTTTAGGAATGATACTTTTAATAGTATACGTAGGAGCGGTAGCAGTATTGTTTTTGTTTGTTGTCATGATGTTAAATGTTGCACAACAAAAACAATCTTGGTTTGTCGGTCAAAAATCTACTCATATACCTTCTGGATTGATAGTTTCAGTTTTAATTCTACTTGAACTTTTAGTTGTTGTTGGTGGCTGGAAATATAAAGAAAATATAATGTCAAGTTCCAATCTAGTTATTGATACATCAATAACGAATACTCATTCAATTGGAAGCGTGATGTATACGGATTATATTTTATACTTCCAGTTATCAGGTGTAATTCTACTTCTTTCAATGGTAGGAGCTATAATATTAACATACAGAAAAAGAGAAAATGTGAAAACACAAAGTTATCTCAAACAAATTTCCAGGGATAAAGCATCTGCAGTAATGTTAAAGGATGTTGAATTTAATAAGGGAGTAAAAATTGATGATTGAAATCGGCTTGGGGCATTATTTAACATTAGGAGCTATAATCTTCTTTCTTGGGGTAATAGGAATTTTTTTAAATCGGAAAAATGTAATTGTAATTTTAATGTCAGTCGAATTAATTTTACTATCTGTAAATATTAATTTAATTTCTTTTTCAATTTTCTCAGGGGACTTATTAGGCCAAATATTTACAATGTTGATCTTAACTGTAGCGGCAGCCGAAGCTGCTATTGGTTTAGCAATTATAGTTATATTTTACAGAAATAAAGGATCTATCAGAGTGGAAGACATTCACGAAATGAAAGGATAAATGGAATATTTAGTAATATTTTTACCTTTAATAGGATCCATCATCACTTACTTTGGAAAAAGTTTTGGAAACTTGTTTTCTCAAATTTTTTCCTGTTCAATGGTTTTTATATCAGCTGTAATTTCTTGTTTCATTTTTTATGACGGTCTTATTAATGATAATTATGGAAATTATTTAATTTTTGAATGGATTAATTCTGGAAATTTAAATGTTAATTGGTCGATTAAAATTGATCCATTGAGCTCGGTAATGATAATGGTAGTAACATCCGTATCAGCTTTAGTTCATATTTATTCAATTGGGTATATGAGTCATGATCCACATAAACCAAGGTTTATGTCTTATTTATCTTTATTTACCTTCTCAATGTTATGTCTAGTTGTTTCTGATAATTTTCTTCAGTTATTTTTTGGATGGGAAGGAGTTGGTTTATGCTCTTATTTGTTAATTGGTTTTTGGTTTAAAAGAGAGACAGCTAACAATGCTGCAATAAAAGCTTTTATTGTGAATAGGGTGGGAGATTTTGGACTAGCTATTGGAATATTTATTATTTTCCTCATATTTGGAACATTAAATTTTGAAGAAGTTTTTCTTCTTGTTCCAGAATTTACAAAAACAAATTTAGGTATTTTTGGTGGAGAATATAATGTCATCACATTAATTTGTGTATTTTTATTTATCGGTGCAATGGGGAAATCTGCTCAATTTTTATTGCATACTTGGTTACCGGATGCAATGGAAGGACCCACACCAGTCTCGGCTTTAATCCATGCCGCAACAATGGTTACCGCTGGGGTATTTTTAGTAGTTAGATGTTCACCAATTTTTGAGTACTCGCAGTTTGCAATGAATCTTGTTGCTATTACAGGAATGATCACAGCTTTATTTGCTGCTTCAGTAGCTTTAGTTCAAAATGATATTAAAAAAATTATTGCTTATTCTACTTGTAGTCAGTTAGGCTACATGTTTTTTGCTGCGGGTGTGGGAGCATATCATATAGCTATGTTTCATTTATTTACCCATGCATTTTTCAAAGCTCTTTTATTTTTGGGTGCCGGCTCAGTCATTCACGCGTTTCATGAGGAACAAGATATTTCCAAAATGGGAGGAGTTTGGAAAAAAATTCCTTATACAATGATACTTATGCTTATTGGTACACTAGCTTTAACTGGCTTTCCATTCTTGTCAGGTTTTTATTCTAAAGATGCAATAATTGAATTTGCATATTTAAAAGATACATCTGTAGGATATTACGCCTGCTCAGTAGGAGTTTTTACTGCCTTTTTAACAGCAATCTATTCCTGGAGATTATTTTTTAAAACTTTTTTAGGAAAATATAACAATAAGTCAATTCCAATAGAAAAAACTCATGAGTCCCCATTTGTGATGATTTTTCCTTTAATTATTTTAGCTATTGGAGCTTTATTGGCAGGATATTTTTTTAAAGATTTGTTCATTGGAAACAATTCTACTTATTGGAATGAGTCAATTTTATTTTTAGATTTTGTAAAATTAGAAAATATTCCTTTATGGCTAATAATAATAACTCCTACAATAATTACTTTAGCGATACCTCTTACTTATTTTCTATATATAAAAGACAAAACAATCCTAGATGGTGTAAAAAATTCAAATTTACCGTTATACAATTTCTTACTTAAAAAATGGTATATAGATGAGGTTTACGATTTTATTTTTATAAAACCTTTAAAAAAAATTGGAGTTTTCTTTTGGAAAAAAGGCGATCAAGATACTATTGACAGGTATGGTCCGGACGGAATTTCAAAATTTATAAAATTTATTTCTAACAAAGCTATACAGTTTCAAAGTGGATATATTTATGATTACGCTTTTGTAATGTTGATAGGTCTTTCTGCGTTAATAACTTACTTGATTTTAAATTAAATGAATTTTCCTATTTTATCTACTATTATATTTCTTCCACTTCTTGGGGCTTTATTCATATTTATATCTAATAAAAAAAATGAAAGCTCAAGCGCAATTTATATTTCCATATTTACATCTATGGCAAATTTATTGTTAACTTTTTTCTTATGGTATTCTTTTGACAAAAGTTTTGCTGGTTTTCAATTCATAGAAGAAAAAAACTGGATAAGCGGACTTATAAAATTTAAGCTTGGTATAGATGGAATTTCTATCTTATTTATAGTTTTAACAGCGTTCATTACCCCGATATGTATAATTTCTTGTATTATCAGTGTGAAAAAAAGACTCAATGAGTTTTTAATAGCAATCTTAATTCTAGAAACTTTTATGATAGGAGTATTTTGTTCTTTAGACTTAATTATTTTTTATTTATTTTTCGAAGCAGGACTTATTCCAATGTTTTTAATAATAGGTATTTGGGGAGGTCCTAGAAAGATCTATTCAGCCTATAAATTCTTTTTATTTACATTACTAGGTTCAGTTTTGATGCTGGCGGCTATAATTTTCATTTATTGGGCTGTTGGAACGACTGATTACACTGAAATATATAAATTAAAAATTGCTAAGGAGTATCAATACTTATTATGGTTAGCCTTTTTTAGCTCTTTTGCTGTGAAAACTCCGATGTGGCCTGTTCATACTTGGTTACCAGATGCTCACGTTGAGGCGCCAACTGCAGGCTCTGTAATTCTAGCAGCCATTCTTTTAAAGATGGCTGGATATGGTTTCTTGAGGTTTTCTCTTGGAATGTTTCCTATTGCTTCAGAATTTTTCACTCCCTTGGTTTTTACTCTAAGTATTATTGCGATTATTTATACCTCATTAGTAGCTTTAATGCAGGATGATATGAAAAAGCTGATTGCTTATTCTTCGGTTGCACATATGGGTTTTGTAACGCTGGGTATATTTACTTTTAATAAACAAGGGATCGAGGGCAGCATGTTTCAAATGATTAGCCATGGAATAATATCTGCCGCTTTGTTTTTATGCGTAGGTGTTTTATATGACAGAACTGGTTCAAGAATGATTAAAAGTTTTGGTGGGGTAGTTAATTATTTACCAAATTTTTCACTTATATTTATTATATTTGTGCTTGGTGCATTAGGTTTACCTGGAACAACAGGTTTTATTGGAGAGTTTCTTGTGTTATTAGGCGCGTTCAAAATTAATTATTTAGTTGCAATATTAGCAAGCACCGGAGTCGTTCTTTGTGCCGCATATATGCTTTGGATGGCTAAAAGAGTCGTTTTTGGAAATACTAACAATACTATCGTTACAAAATTAAAGGATATCAACTTTTTAGAGGCAACGATCTTAATTGTACTATGTTTGGTTAGTATAGTTTTTGGATTTTATCCTGAACCATTACTAAATACTATGGATATTTCGGTAAACGGAATAATCCAAAATCACCAAAACGAGCTAACAGTAAATTTGATAAATAAATAAATATGGAAAATATAAACTTAATAATACCTGAAATAACGCTATTTCTCGGAATCTGCCTAGCTTTGATGGTTGGAGTTTTTTTTAAAAATAGTTTTTCTATAGTGATGAAACTTTCAATTTTAATTTTGTTTGGAGTTATTTATTTGATCTTGACTGATTGGGGAGGAGAACAAAAAATATTTTTAGACTCTTTCAAAAACGATAAGTTTTCTGATTATTTTAAGATATTAATTTTAGTATCAAGTATTTTTATTTTTATCTCTGCTGATCAGTTTATAAAAGATAAAAAATTAAACAAATTTGAGTATCCAATAATTATAATGTTCTCTATCTTAGGTATGTTTTTTATGCTAAGTGCAAATGACTTAATTTTATTTTATCTAGGATTAGAACTTCAATCACTTGCTTTATATGTTCTAGCTTCTATTGACAGAGACAATATAATCTCCTCAGAAGCTGGTATAAAATATTTTGTTTTAAGCGCACTTTCCTCAGGACTACTTTTGTATGGGTGTTCTTTACTTTATGGATTTACTGGTTCCACAAATTTTGATGAAATTGGTGTTAGCTTAATAACTCAAAATACTGGAGCTATTTTTGCAATGGTGTTCATTTTAGTGGGCTTAGCTTTTAAAGTGTCGGCAGTACCTTTTCATATGTGGACGCCAGATGTTTACCAAGGCGCACCAACATCCATAACCAATTTTTTTGCCGTAGTCCCTAAAGCTGTTGGATTAGCTGTAATCATCAGATTTATGGATTTACCTTTTAAAAATATTATTGAAGAGTGGCAAACAATTATAATATTTATATCTATTGCTTCTATGATACTTGGGAGTGTAGCAGCTATAGGTCAAAAAAATATTAAAAGACTTTTAGCTTATAGCTCTATAAGCCATATGGGTTACGCGTTAGCAGGTGTGGCTACTGGCACAGTATCAGGGTACACCTCAACAACTATCTATATAACAATATATATAATTATGAATATGGGTGCTTTTGCTTGTCTATATTTAATGAAAACAGATGGTAAATATTCTGAAAAAATTGAAGACCTGTCTGGACTTTCAAAAGAAAGACCAATGTTAGCTTTTTCTTTTTTAATTCTGTTTTTCTCATTAGCAGGAATACCACCACTAGGTGGATTTTTTGCTAAATTTTTTGTTTTTATGTCTGTAATTGAGAGCGAAATGTATGCTTTAGCAATTATTGGATTGTTAACAACTGTTATCTCAGCTTTCTATTACTTAAAAGTTATTAAAATTATTTATTTTGATGATAACAAGGTTAAATTTGATGATGTCAGAAATCTAAGTATAAAAGCAACAATTTTTTTGAGTTGTTTATTTTTATCTTTATATTTCATTTCACCATCGATTATAGGTTCTTTGTTGAATGAACTATTTATTTAATGAAAATACAAATTATAAAATTTGAAAGTGTAGATAGTACGAATAATGTAGCTTTAAGAAGAATAAAAAAAGGGAAAATTAAACCAACATTAATAATTGCAAAATCTCAGAAAAAGGGCAGAGGTCAGTATGGAAGAAAATGGATTTCACACAGAGGTAATATTTATATGACTGTTTATTTTTCTTTAAAAAGAAAAATTGAAATTAAAACATTATCAAAAAAAGTTTATAAATTAATAAAAAAAAGTTTAGAAAAATTTGTAAATGAAAAAATAACAATAAAGTTACCTAACGATTTATTAATTAAGGGATCAAAAGTTTGTGGCATATTACAAGAGACTGTTAATTATAATAATAACAAATTTTTTATCATAGGAATCGGTATAAACCTTGTTAAAGGACCAAAAATCAACAATAAACAGGTTTCTTTTTTACAAAAATATAATAACAATAGAATTAAAAAGAGTGATATTTATAAAAAAATTAAAAATAATTTTGAAAAATTCATTTAAAAAATATGTACTTGATTGGAGATATAGGAAATACAGAAACTAAAATTTGTTTATTTAACGATAAAAAAAAACTATTAAAAAAAAAGGTATTTGATACTTATGATTTCAAAAATACTAATCTAAGTGAAAAATTCAAATTTTTAAATGCATATAGAAAAAAAATTGATAAAACAATGTTTAGCAGTGTGGTTCCTAATGTATTTAAAAATATTAAACGAACAATAAAGAAAAAAATAAGAGTAGAGATCAAAGAGTTAAAACAATTGAGTTTAAAAAAAATATTAAAGATAGAAGTCAACACGAGACAAGTTGGCTCAGATAGATTAGCTAATGCTATTAGCGCTATAAATAATAAAGATAATTTTATTATTTTAGATTTTGGAACTGCCACAACTTTTGATGTAGTTTTAAAGAATAAATACAAAGGTGGTATTATTGCACCAGGTGTAAATCTTTCTTTAAAAACTTTAGTAGAAAAGGCAAAATTAATCCCAAATACTAAATTGACTAAAATAAAAAATATTATAGGAAAAAATACTCAAAATGCTGTTAGATCAGGATTTTATTGGGGTTATCAAGGTTTAATTGAAAATATGATAAATCTTATTGAAAAAAAATATAAAAAAAATTTTAAGATTATATTTACTGGGGGTCTTTCTCACTTATTTAAAGATACGATAAAAAAAAAAATTAAAATTGATAGAGATTTGACGATCAAAGGTTTATTACGATTGGTAGATTCAATATGAAAGAAAATCTATTATTTTGTCCCCTCGGAGGTTCTGGTGAAATTGGCATGAATATGAATCTTTATGCTTACGGAACTGAAGAAAATCAAAAATGGATAATTGTAGATATGGGAGTTACATTTGCAGACGACACAGTTCCTGGTGTTGACCTTATTTACCCAGACGCTGGATTTATAATAGAAAAAAAAGATGATTTATTAGGTATAGTTTTAACTCATGCTCACGAAGACCACATAGGCTCTATTTCGCATATATGGCCAAAACTAAAATGTAAAATATACGCCACACCTTTTACTGCAGTTTTAATTCAAGAAAAATTTAAAGAAAAAAAAATTGATATTACAAATTATTTAAAAATAGTTGATCTTAACAGCCGGATTAAGCTAGGACCCTTTGAAATTGACTTTGTAACATTAACTCATTCAATTTTAGAACCTAACGGGTTAAGTATTACAACACCTGAGGGAGTTGTTCTGCACACAGGAGATTGGAAAGTTGATCCCAATCCCCTGATAGGAAATAAAGTTGATGAAAAAAAACTCAGGTCTATAGGTGAAAAAGGTGTCATAGCAATGATTTGTGACTCTACTAATGTCTTTAGTCCTGGTAGAGCAGGTTCAGAAAATGATGTTAGAGAAAGTTTGCTTAAAATTATTTCAAATCAAAAAAAAAGAGTTTTAGTAACATCTTTTGCTTCAAACGTAGCTAGAATGGAAAGTATTTTTTATATAGCAAAACAAACAAAAAGAAATATCTCATTAATTGGAAGGTCGATGCATAGAATTTATAAAGCTGCTAGACAATGTGGTTATTTAAAAAATTTAATTGAGCCAGTAGATCCAAGAGATGCTAGAAAAATTTCAAGAGATCGTATAATACTTTTATGCACAGGAAGCCAAGGAGAGCCAATGGGCGCCCTTAATAGAATAGCTAACGATGTCCATCCAGATGTAAATATTGAGAGCGGGGATACAGTTATTTTTTCATCAAAAATTATTCCAGGAAATGAAAAAAAACTTTATGCTCTTCAAAACTCAATTGTTAAAAGAGATATAGAGGTTATAACTGAAGAAAATGCTTTTGTGCATGTATCGGGCCACGCAAATAGGGAAGATTTAAAAGATATGTATCAATGGGTAAAACCAAAATGCGTTATCCCTGTTCATGGTGAACATAGACATATGAAAGAACACATAAATTTTTCAAAAGAAATGCAAATACCATTTAATTTAAAAGTCGAAAATGGAAATATCATCAAAATTTCCAAAAACCAAAAGCCAGAAATTATAGACCAGGCACCAACTGGTAAAGTTTATTTAGATGGTAACGTAGCAGTAAGTCTAGACTCGTCCTCAATAAAAGAGCGAAAAAATATTTCAGTAAATGGTCTACTAGAAATTACATTAATTATAACGAGTAACGGTAAGATGAAAAAACCTGTAGTATCCTTTCGAGGTATTCCTGAAGAAGAAGTTAGTGAGACATTTAAATTTGATCTTGAAGATGAAATTACAAAAACATGTAAAAGTTTTGCCATAAATAATTTTAAACAAGAAAAAAATTTAATTGATACTATTAAACAAAATTGTAGAAAAATAATTAAAGAGAAAACTGGCAAAAGACCTTTTACGAATGTAAATATAGCTAGGATTTAATGGGTATAACTGGTTCAATCGTGGTGTACGTAATAATTTGGTGGATAGTTTTTTTTTCTGTTTTACCAATCGGTATTAAGCACAGTGAAAAGCCTTTCAAGAGCAATTTAGAAGGTATAGATCCAGGAGCACCTAAAAATCCAAATATTTTAAAAAAATTTTTATACACAACCCTAATTACTACAGTAATTTTTGCTGGAATATATTATATAGTTGTTAATGATCATTTTAATTTAAGAGAATTTATCAAATAATGTTTTTATCTAAATTGTTTTTACCAATTACAAAAAATCTTCCAGCTGATGCAAAAATCAAATCACATCAATTGATGCTGAGATCTGGTATGATTAAACAATCATCAGCAGGTATTTATTCTTGGTTACCTTTAGGCTTAAAGGTAATGAAAAAAATTGAACAAGTAGTAAGAGAGGAGCAAAACAAAATAGGTGCACAAGAGCTACTTATGCCAACTATTCAATCGGCTGAAATTTGGAAAGAAAGTGGAAGATACAATGACTACGGTGAAGAAATGTTAAGAATTAAAGATAGACAGGGAAGGGAAATGTTATATGGGCCGACTAATGAGGAGTTGATAACAGACATATTTAGATCATCTATCAAGTCTTATAAATCTTTGCCACAAATGCTTTATCATATCCAATGGAAGTTTAGAGATGAGATAAGACCAAGATTCGGAGTAATGAGATGCAGAGAATTTTTTATGAAGGATGCATATTCCTTTGATCTAGATGATGCTAGCGCTAAGTCTTCATACAACAAAATGTTTTTTTCATATCTAAAAACTTTTAAAAGATTAGGTTTAGAGGCTATTCCAATGGCAGCAGATACTGGACCGATAGGAGGAGATCTATCTCATGAATTTATAATTTTAGCTGAAACTGGTGAAAGTAAAATTTATACGGACAAGAATATTTTTGAAATAGATCTAAATAACTATAGTTTTAACAATTCCTCTTTAGAAAAAATGATTAAAGATTACTCATCAATTTATGCAGTAACAGATGATAAATTCAAAAAAAATGAATTTGATAAAAAAGTACCAAAACAAAATCAAATGATTACAAAAGGTATTGAAGTTGGACATATTTTTTATTTTGGTGACAAATATTCAAAACCATTAAACTGTTTTGTTGACAGTCAGGACGGGAAAAAAAATGCGGTAAAAATGGGATCTTATGGAATAGGTGTATCTAGATTAGTTGGAGCAATCATTGAGGCAAAGTATGACAATGAAATAATGAAATGGCCAAAATCAGTGGCACCTTTTGAAGTAGTAATTATTCCAAGCATTAGTAAAAACAATAAAGAAAACCTATCAAAATCAATTAAAATTTATGAAGAATTAAAGAAACAAAATATTGACGTATTGTTAGACGATGCTGATGAAAATATGTCTCAAAAATTTAAAAAACATGATTTAATTGGAATTCCTTATCAAATTATTGTTGGATCAAAATCAACAGAAAATAAAATAGAATTTAAAGAAGTCAATTCTGAGAGTTCATTTATCGATTTGAAAGATATTAAATCAAAACTTACTAGGTAAATTGTTTACTCAAACTGAAAGACTAATAGCAGTTAGAAATTTAAGACCAAAAAGGAAACAAGGGTTTCTTAAGATAATATCTTTATTTTCCTTTTTAGGAATAATGTTGGGTGTAGCTATTTTAATAATAGTAATGTCTGTTATGAATGGTTTCCGATCAGATTTAACAGAAAAAATAATTGGTCTAAACCCTCATTTAATTCTTCAATTCAATAATGAAAAGGATCTGAAAAATACCAAAAAAATTTTGTCTATAAAATATAAAAATATAAATATGACAGAATCAATTAGTGGGGAAGGAATAATTCTTACAAATAGTAAAGCCAAAGGAATTTTTATAAAAGGAATTAACACAAAATATAAATTTCAATCATTTAAAAATAAAGAAATTACTAAAGGAAATTTGAAAGATTTTACGACTGGCACTGTAATGATAGGAGGAGAGCTAGCATATAACTTAAATTTAGAGATAGGAGATAAGATTAATATTATTTCTTCTTCTTTTATAGATACACCATTTGGAAGCATACCTATGCAAGATAATTTTAGAATAGCCGGTCTCTTTAATAGCGGGTTTTATGAATTTGACCAAAATTTAATTTATCTTGAGCTAAATGATAGTAGATCTATTTTTGATAAACAGGAAAGCAGTATAGATTTAGAGGTGTTTTTAAAAAATCCATTTTTAGCTGAAAAATACAAAAAAGATATTCAAAATATAAATCAAAATATTTTTGTTTCAACTTGGTCAGATACAAATAAATCATTTTTTAATGCTCTCAAAGTAGAGAGAAATGTTATGTTTATTATACTTACATTAATAATTATTGTTGCAGCTTTTAATATTATTTCTGGATTAACAATTTTAATTAAAAATAAAACAAAAGAAATTGCTATTATAAAAACACTTGGACTATCTGAAAAATCTATTATCAAGTCCTTTTTTTTAACTGGTTTTGTGATAGGTTTTTTAGCAACTATCACAGGTGTTTTTCTTGGTGTGATATTTTCGATATATATAGATGAAATAAGAAACTTTCTTTCAATGATATTTGGAATAAATATTTTTCCCTCTGATGTTTATTATTTAGAAAAAATGCCTAGTGAAATAAATTTTATTTCAGTAAGTATTATATTCTTTTTGTCTTTATTAATTACATCTTTAGCCTCATATTTTCCTGCAAAAACAATTTCTAAAATGAAAACTACGGATGCACTTAAATATGAATAAATATATTTTGAATATAAAAAACTTAAGCAAGAATTTTTACTATCAAAATAGACAGGTGAAAGTTTTAAAAAATTTAAATTTTTCAATAAAAAAAGGCGAATTAATTGCACTCACAGGACCTTCTGGTTCAGGCAAATCTACTTTATTACATTTAATAGCTTTAATGGAAAAACCCTCGACCGGTAAAATATTTTTTTCTGATAAAAATTTAATTAATCTTAACAGTAGAGAAGTCAACAAAATTAGAAAATATAATATTTCTTTAATATTTCAAAATAACAATCTTATTTCTGATCTTAGTGTAATTGAAAATGTTATGCTTCCGTTATTGATTAGAAATGAAAACAAAAATAAAATTTATGAAAAATCAAAAAAAATTCTTTCTTTAGTAAATCTTTCTAATAGACTAGACTTTTTTCCAGGCGATTTATCAGGAGGGGAACAACAAAGAGTTGCAATAGCAAGATCTCTAATAGCCGAAACAGACTTAATTTTAGCTGATGAACCAACAGGTAATTTAGATTTTAAAACTTCAAAAGAAATATTTAATTATTTCTTAAAATTAAAAAGAATGAATAAAACAATTTTATTTGCAACTCATAATAGAGAACTTGCTAACAAAGCTGATTATAAGTTGAGTATTTCTAATGGTAATATAAAAAGAGTAAATGGAAAAAAATGATGCTCAATTTACTAATTTTAAAATTCACTCCCAGTATTCTATATGTGAAGGTGCAGTTAAAATTGACGAACTAGCAGAACATTGTAAAAAAAATAAAATAAAAGCTATAGGGTTATGTGATAGCTATAATTTATGTGGAGCATTAGAATTCGCTGAGAAAATTAGTAAAGTTGGTACACAACCAATTATCGGTACACAAATAAATTTCAAAATTAATAATATTATAGGTAAATTACCATTATTTGCTAAAACAATAGGTGGGTATAAAAATTTAACTAAATTATCTACATCGAGCTATTTAGAGAGTGAAGCGACCTCAGAACCTTACTGTAAATTGGAAGATTTATATAACAACTCAGAGGGAATAGTAGTTCTTTCAGGAACAGTGTATGATTTATTTGGTAAATTATTTAAATTAAATAAACTTGAACTTATTAAAAACTTATTAGAAAAATTAAATAAAGTTTTTCATAATAATTTTTATATAGAAATTCAAAGACATTTAGAAAATGATGAAAAAAATTTTGAGGACTTTTTAATATCGATATCACTAGAATTTAATGTACCACTTATTTCTTCACAAGAAGTTTTCTACATTAAAGAAGAAATGGCCGAAGCTCATGATGCATTAATTTGCGTAGGTGAAAAATCATTTGTGGATGATACCAATAGAAAAAAATTTAAAAAAAACCACTTTTTGAGAAGCTCTACCTTTTTGAGAGAATTATTTAAGGATATTCCAGAGGCATTAGTAAATAATTATAATTTTCCAAAAAAGTTTAGTTTTAAACCAAAAAATACAAAACCAGTTTTACCAAGTCTTGTTTTAGAGAAAGATAAAACTGCAGAAGAGGAACTTTTAGCTCAAGCCCAATCAGGTTTAAATAACAGGCTAAACAATTTTATTTTATTAAAGAATGAAGATAAGGATCCTGAAAAACTTAAAAAACTATACTTTGACAGACTTAATCACGAGATTAATATTATTAACTCTATGAATTATCCTAGCTATTTTCTTATTGTTTCTGATTATATTAGATGGGCAAAAAATAACTCAATACCTGTAGGTCCTGGCAGGGGATCAGGGGCAGGCTCTTTAGTAGCTTATAGTCTAGATATTACTGATCTCGACCCTTTAGAATTCGATTTAATTTTTGAAAGATTTTTAAATCCTGATCGTATTTCTATGCCAGATTTTGATATTGATTTTTGTGAGGAGAAAAGAGACAAAGTTTTTGAATATCTAAAAAAAAAATATGGCAAAGGTGTTGCTCATATTATTACTTTCGGTAAATTAAAAGCTAGAATGGCTCTAAGAGATATTGGACGTGTATTAGGATTACCTTATGGCCACGTTGATAAGATTTGTAAAATGATACCCTTTGATCCATCTCGTCCTTTAACTTTACAAGAGTCTATTAATAGAGAACCACGTTTTCAAAATGAGATTAATCAAAATTTAAAAGTAAAAAAATTAATTGAACTATCCTTACAGTTGGAAGGCTTAAACAGAAATATGGCAACTCATGCTGCTGGAGTTGTAATTGCAGGAAAAGAACTTTCAGATCAAATACCACTTTATATTGATCATTCTTCAAAGTTACCTTTACCATCAACGCAATATGATATGTATTCATCTGAAAATGCTGGTTTAGTTAAATTTGATTTACTAGGTTTAAAAACGTTAACCGTAATAGACAAAACAGTTAAGATGATAAATAAAAACAATATTAATTTGGATATATCAAAAATTAATTTAAAAGATAAAAATGTTTTTGAATTATTATCTACAGGAGAAACCACTGGTTTATTTCAGCTTGAAAGTACCGGAATGAGAGAAGCTATAAAGCAAATGAAACCAAATAAATTTGATGATATAATTGCTTTAGTTGCGTTATATAGACCAGGGCCTATGAGCAACATACCGATTTATAATGATTGCAAAAACGGCTTAAAACAACCTGAGTATATTCATCCGAGTTTAAAAACTATCTTAAAGCCCACATATGGAATCATAATATACCAAGAGCAAGTGATGCAGATAGCACAAACTTTAGCTGGCTTCTCTGCAGGAGAAGCAGATATTTTGAGACGAGCCATGGGCAAAAAGAAGAGAGCTGAATTAGAAAAACAAAAAGAGAGATTTGTTAATGGAGCTGTAAAAAACGGTATTAAAAAAGATCTTGCAAGTTATATATTTACAAAAATCGAGCCATTCGCAGAATATGGCTTCAACAAAAGTCATGCAGCTGGTTATGCTTTAATTGCTTATCAAACTGCTTACTTAAAAACTTATTATAAAGAGGAATTTATTGCGTCTACAATGTCAACTGAAACAAATAATACCAATAAGCTAAGAGAATTTGTCGATGAATTAAAAAGATTGAATGTAAATGTTATAAGACCAAATATTAATGAGTGTTTCGCTGATTTTCGAACTTCTAAAAATACTATCTTATATGGTCTTGGTGCTATTAAAAACGTAGGGAGTGAAGCAGTCTCAAATCTAATAAAAGAAAGAGAAAAAAATGGAAAATTCAAATCTCTTATGGATTTTATTAAGAGGGTAAACCCAAAAGATATTAATAAGTTACAATTAGAAGGGTTAGTAAAATCGGGTGCTTTTGACAAACTCGAGATTAATAGAAAAGGAATATTTTCTTCAATTCCAAAATTGATACAATTAAATAAAGTTTTTTATGAAGATAAAGTTAGCAAACAAAGCAATTTATTTGATAATGACGATAATACAAATAATGAAAATTTCAATCTTATTACAGATGAAAAATGGGACAAAAAAGAACTTTTAAGTGAAGAGTTCAAATCTTTAGGATTTTATATTTCTGATCATCCACTAAACAACTTCAAAAGTATTTTTCCCCAACTCAATATTAAACCATATAAAGATTATATTGTTGATCAAAATAATGAGGGAATGATAGCTGGAACTTTAATGACCATACAAGAAAAAAAAAGTTCAAAAGGAACACCTTTTGCGATAGCAAAATTCAGTGATAACTTTGGAGAGTACGAACTTTTCATTTTTTCTGAAATACTTGTAAAAAATAGAGAAATTTTAAAAGAAGGAGAATCTTTTGTAATGACTTTATTCAAAGATGTCAGCAATGATCAAAAGAGAGTCAATGTTAGAAAAATTGTTCTTTTGGATAATTTGATTAATAGTAGTTATAAAAGAGTATCAATTGAAATTGACGAAAAATTAGATTTAAAAGAACTAAAAAAACTTTTACAGGAAAAAGGAGAAACCGAAGTTCAATTAATTGTGAGACAAAAGGATACAAAATTTACTATTAAACTTGAAAATCCAAGAAAATTTGATTTAAAATTATTTAATGAAGTAAAAAATAGAGCATACGTAAAAAAAATAACTTTTTAAATACTTGCTTTTTAGATAAATAAATTATATTAAAGCATAATTTCGCACACAACTTTAAGGGTAATTACCCCCCGGTCCAAATAGGAGCAGTTGTGGTGGATAAACCGGAAAAATGAAAGTACCAGAAGTAAACATTAAACAACTTTTAGAAGCAGGTGTTCACCTAGGTCATAAAACTTTAAGGTGGAATCCGAAAATGAAAAGCTTCATTTTTGGTGAAAAAAACTCAATACATATTATAGATTTAACTCAAACTGTTAATTTTCTTAAAACTGCTTTAGTAGAAGTTCATAAATGTATATCATCCGGAGGAAAAATCTTAATTGTCTCCACAAAAAAACAAGCTTCTGAGCAAGTTAGCACATTAGCAAAAGATACATCTCAATACTATGTAAACTATAGATGGCTGGGAGGCATGCTAACTAATTGGAACACAATACAAAATTCAATTAAAAGATTAAAACATCTCGAGGACCAACTCTCAAAAGACAACATGGGTTTCACAAAGAAAGAAATAATTAAATTTGGAAAAGAGAGAGACAAACTTCAAAGGTCATTAGGTGGAATAGCAGAGATGAAAAAACTTCCTAACTTAATTTTTATAATAGATACAAATATAGAGTCTTTAGCTGTAAACGAGGCTAAAAAATTGGGTATACCGATTATTGGAATTCTAGATACAAACTCTGATCCAACAGGCATAGACTTTCCTATTCCAGGAAATGATGATGCTAGAAGGTCTATAAATTTGTACTGTGACCTATTAAAAAATACAATTAAGGATGCTGAAAAATTTATAGAAAAAAATAACAAAGAGGAAACAAAATTATTAAAACCTGAACAAAAAAAAATTAAATCTAAAGTTAATAAGTCAGAAAAAAAAAATCTTCAAAAAAAATAATCTAACAAATCAAATTAATGACAAACAAAGATATATTAAATAATGTCAAAAAATTAAGGGAACTTACAGGCGTAGGCTTCAAAGATTGCAAAATAGCAATTGAGGAAAATGGTGGAGATATTCAAAAGTCGGTTGAGTTTCTCAGAAAAAAAGGAATAGCTAAAGCTTCAAAAAAAATGGGTCGAAATGCATCCGAGGGTCTTGCGCTTGTACATAATGAGGCTGGTGAAGTAGCAGTTATAGAAATTAATAGTGAAACAGATTTTGTAGCTAAAAATAAAGATTTTATAAATTTTTGTAAAGAAATTTCAAAAATTAATTTTAAAGTACACGGTGATATTGAAAAAATAAAATCTTTTAAAATGGAAAATGGTAAGTCTGTAGATGATAATTTAATTTCTTTAATATCAAAAATAGGGGAAAAAATAACCATAAGAAGATCCAAGTTTTTTAATAAAGAAGGAGGTAAAAATTATTTTTATATACATTCATCTATTGAAAAAAATGTTGGAAAAATTGTATCAATAGTTAAAATATTAAATAATGAGAACAATGAATTGGGTCAAAAAATTGCAATGCATATTGCAGCTTCTAGCCCACTAGCTATTGATGAAAAAGGAATTCAAAAAGATATAATTGACAAAGAGTTAGAAATTATAAAAGCTGAATTGGCAAACTCTGGTAAAACAGGTGAAATCGCGGATAAAATTTCTAAAGGAAAAATAAATAAATTTATATCTGACAATACTCTTGTAAATCAAATTTGGATAATGGATCCCAAAAAAAAGGTATCGGACATTCTTAAAGCAAATAAAAAAGACGATAATATAAAAATTATTGATTTTATAAGGTTTAAAGTTGGCGAAGGAGTTTAAATGAGCTCAGAATTTAACGAGAAAAATTATTCATCTAAGATGGACAAGACAATTCAATCTTTTAAAAAAGAGATATCAACTTTAAGAACGGGCAGAGCAAATTCTTCAATGTTAGATATGATAAAAGTTGATGTATATGGACAGATGATGCCAATTAATCAGCTTGCTACTATCTCGGTACCAGAAGCAAGATTAATAACAGTTCAAGTTTGGGACAAATCAAACGTAACTTTAATTGATAATGCTATTCAAAAATCTGATTTAGGTATTAATCCTCAAATCGATGGGCAAATAATAAGAATAAGAATTCCTGATTTAACTGAAGAGAGAAGAAAAGAGTTAATTAAGGTACTTAAAGGAATGACAGAGAGGAACAAAGTTTCTATAAGAAATATTAGGCGTGAAGCTAATGAGGAATTAAAGAAAAAACTGAAAGACAAAAAAATTACAGAAGATGAGAATAAAAATTTTGAAAAAAGTACTCAAAAACTTACTGATGACCACATATCAACCATCGATAAAATTACTGCCGAAAAAGAAAAAGAAGTTTTACAATTATGAATAAACTTAACCATGTTGCATTCATTATGGATGGAAATGGGCGATGGGGAAAAAAAAAAAATAATAATAGAAATTCAGGGCATTACGCGGGAGTTCGAACTGTAAAAAAAATTGTAGAGGCATCAATAAAGTTAAAAATCCCTGTAGTTACATTTTACGTATTCTCAACAGAAAATTGGAAAAGACCAAAAACAGAGATAAATTTTTTATTCAATTTAGTTAATTCTTATTTTAAATCAGAGCTTAACAATGTTGTTAGAAATGAAATAAAAATCAATATAATTGGAGAATTAAATAAATTACCTAATAAATTAAAATCAGTACTGAAAGAAACTGTGAAAAAAACAAAGAAAAACAAAAAAATTTTAGTAAATTTAGCTTTAAACTACGGCTCAAAAAAAGAGTTAATAAATACTTTTAAAAAAATTAAGATTAAAAAAATGACTGAAAATATTGTAAAAAATAATTTATATACCAAAAATATTCCTGATCCAGACATACTTATACGAACTGGAGGAAAAAAGAGATTGAGTAACTTTATGTTGTGGCAGCTGGCTTACTCAGAATTATACTTTTTAGATAAATTATGGCCAGACTTTAAGCCACAAGATTTAAGTAAAATTTTAAAACACTTTCATAAAACAAAACGGAATTTTGGGGCCATTTAAATGCAATCAGAAATTTTTAAGAGAATCAATACTGGTTTATTATTATTACTATTGTTAGTATTGATGTTTATAAGTAAGACAATTTATTTATTTATTTCTTTATGTGTTTTTACACTTTCTTTTATAGAATTTACGAAGATGGCCAAATTAATTTTTAAACAAAAATATTTTAAACAATTTTTTGTTAATTGTTTATTCGCATTATACTTGTTTTTATTTTTATTAATTTTTGTAATTAGCCTTAACGATATTCATCTTAAAATTATTTTATTTATTATTTTGTTAATATGTATATCTTCCGATATTGGAGGAATCCTTTTCGGAAAAATTTTTAAGGGCCCAAAGTTAACAAAAATAAGCCCTAACAAAACTGTATCAGGAAGTTTGGGCTCCTTTTTTCTTTCTATATTGACGAGCTCAATTTTGCTTGGATATATTTTTAACACAGATTTGATAAATAATATTTTTCTTGGTTTCTTTATTTCATTAAGTGTCCAGTTAGGTGATTTATTTTTTTCATTTTTAAAAAGAAAATCATTATTAAAAAATACTGGGAATATTTTGCCTGGTCATGGCGGTATCTTGGACAGAATTGATGGTATCTTATTAGGAATACCAATAGGTTTAGTATATGTTTTAATTTTAGTATTTACGGGATGAAAAAAAAATTATCAATATTTGGATGCACCGGTTCAATTGGTGATACAACATTAAAACTTTTAAACAAAAAAAAAAAAGAATATAGTTTTTATATTTTTAGTGGCTATAAAAATTACAAAAAAATTAAATTTTTAATAAAAAAATATAAACCGAAATTTTTTGTAATTTTTGACGATTATACATTTAAAAAAGTAAAAAAAGAAAATATAAAAAATAATGTGAAAATTTTAAATTCTATTGACTATCAAAACTTTCAATTTAAAAAATCTGATGTTTCTATCCTTGCTATCCCGGGAATAGCTGGTCTACCACCAACCTTAAAAGCTATAAGAATAAGTAAAAAAGTCCTTATTGCAAATAAAGAGTCAATTATATGTGGTTGGTACTTAATAAAAAATTTAGTAAAAAAATACAAAGTAAAAGTTTTTCCAGTAGACTCTGAGCATTTTTCAATTATGAATTTAATTAATCAATCAAATAAAAATGACATTGAAAAAATTTTTCTTACAGCTTCAGGAGGTCCTTTTTTAAAATATTCTTTAAATAAAATGAGAAATATAAAACCATCGGAGGCAATAAATCATCCAAAGTGGAAAATGGGAAAAAAAATATCTGTCGATTCAGCAACACTTATGAATAAAATATTTGAGGTAATTGAGGCCAACAAATTATTTTCAATTGATGTAAATAAAATAGAAATTCTAGTGCATCCACAGTCTTTAGTCCATGCGATAATAAAATTTAAAAATGGTTTGTACAAATTTTTATATTTTGAAACTGATATGTCAATACCTATTGGTAATGCTCTTTTTGAAAAAAATTTTGAGATAAAAAAAAATAAAAACCTTAATTATAGATTTAATAGAAATTATTTAATTAAAGATTTAAATTTTTCAAAAGTAGATCATAAAAAATTTCCGGCCATAAAATTGAAACCTATATTGGACAAATATAATTCACTCCCAATTATATTAAATGCGGCTAATGAAATATTTGTTGATCAATTTTTAAAAAAAAATATGAGTTTTTGCTCAATTATCAATTACTTGTTCAATCTTTTAAAAGACCCAAAAATGAGAAAATATGCTATAAAAAAGCCCTCAAATTTAAAAACAATTTTAAGTATTGATGAATGGACAAGAAACAAAGCTGTTAAAATTATAAATAATAACAAATGAGACAAATTTTAATTATTTTTTTATATCTTCTATTATCAATTAATCCTCTATCAGCTGAGATAATAAAAAAAATAGAAATTTCAGGAAATGATAGGTTAAGTGATGAAACTGTAAGGGTATACGGAGATATCTCAATTAATCAAAATGTAGATAATCAAAAGATAAATGAAATAATTAAAAATTTATATTCTACAAATTTTTTTGAAGATATAAATGTTTCAGTATCAAATGGTACTCTATTTATAAAGTTAATAGAGTATCCAATTATAAACGAAATAATAATAGTAGGAGAAACTGCTAATAAATTTAAAGAACAAATTAAAAAACAAATCAAATCAAAAAAAAATGGCCCATTTGTTAAATCTTTAATAGCTGATGACGAAGCTACTATAAAAAAATTGTATTCCTCTTTAGGCTTCAACTTTTTAGAAGTAAAGTCAAAAGTAGAAAAATTTCCAAAAAAAATAGTAAATATATATTTTGAATTAGATAAAGGTGAAAAAACAAAAATTTCAAAAATTAATTTTAAAGGTGACAGAAAAATTAGGGATAGACGATTAAGAGATATTATTACCTCCCAAGAGAATAAATTTTGGAAGGTTTTAACAAGAAATACAAATTTAAACCAATCTAATATAGAATTAGATAAAAGATTATTAACAAATTACTATAAGTCTATTGGATATTACGATGTAAAAGTATTATCTGAAATTGTTGAAATTAAAGATAACTTTCTTGCAGAAATTACATTTAATATAAATGCTGGCACAAGGTACAGAATTAGTAAAATAAGTACAAACGTCGACCAAGTATTAGATAAAAATTTATTTCTACCATTAAACGAGATATATAAAGATACAATTGGAAAATATTATTCTCCCTTCATTGTAAAAAAACTTTTAGATGAATTAGATTTAATCATAAGTAATGAAGACCTTCAGTTTATAGAGCATAATGTAAATGAAATTTTAAAAGAGGATACAATTGAGTTAATTATAAATGTAATCGAAGGACAAAAAATTGTAGTTGAAAAAATTGATATTTTAGGAAATTCAGTAACTAATGAAGTTGTTATTAGAAGCGCCCTTCTTCTAGATGAAGGAGATCCATATAGTAAGGTAAAAGTAGACAAATCAATTTCAAATATTAAAAGTAAAGGAATCTTCGCTTCTGTAAAAGAAACTACCATAGACGGATCTATGCCTAATTCAAAAAAAATTGAAATTAAAGTTGAAGAAATGCCTACTGGTGAGATAAGCGCTGGAGCTGGTATTGGAACAGATGGCGGATCTTTTGCTTTTAACATCAAAGAAAATAATTGGTTAGGTAGAGGTATATCATTGTCGGCAGCTGCTGAGTTTAGTAAAGAGTCATTAAAAGGTTCACTATCTTTTACAGACCCTGACTATAATTTTACTGGTAGAGAATTAACATATTATTTAAAAAATACTTCAAACGATAAAGCTGACTCAGGTTATGAGAATAATGTAATTGGAGGCGGCATAAGCCTTACTTATGAAAAATTCAAAGACATATATTTATCTCCGGGAATAAGTTTACTCCATGACGACTTAAAAACAGACAGTTCGGCTTCAAGTTTATTAAAAAAACAATCAGGAACTTCTACGGACTTACTCTTTGATTATTCGTTGGCCACTGACAAGAGGGATAGAAGATTCATGCCAACTGCAGGATACTATTCTTCTTTTTTTCAGGAGATTCCAATTTATTCTGACCAACCGCATATGAAAAATGGTTTTTCGACTAGTCATTATAAAGAATTGAATCAAGATATAATAGGGGCTTTAAAGTTTAGAGCTACTGCAGTGAATGCAATCGGAGATGATGATGTAAAACTAAGTCAAAGATTAAATGTTAATACTAGACAATTAAGAGGCTTTGAAGCAGGTAAAGTAGGACCAAAAGATGGCGATGATTTTATTGGTGGAAATTATACTACATCTTTAAACTTGGAGGCTAATTTACCAAATTTTTTTCCTGAAAAGAGTAACGCCGAAATTGGATTATTTTTGGATGCAGGAAACGTTTGGGGAGTTGACTACAGTGACTCTATTGATGACTCAAATAAAATAAGATCAACTATTGGTATAAATACTAGCTGGATCTCACCCGCAGGACCTTTATCTTTTGTATTTTCTAATAATCTTTCAAAAGCATCCACCGATGTTACTCAATCTTTTAATTTTAGATTAGGAACGACTTTTTAATGAGAAATTTTGTAAAGATTATCATACTTTTATATATTTTATTGATACCAATAGAAAATAAACTCTTCGCAAGCGATGTTTATTTTATAGATTATTCCAAAGTTATGAATGAAAGCACCGCTGGTAAAAAAGCTCAAAATTATTTGAAAAACCTTTTAAATAGTTCAAATAAAAAATTTAATGAAACAGCAAAAAAATTAAAAGAAGAGGAAAATAAGATTATAGGTCAAAAAAATGCCCTTTCAAAAGAGGAATATAAAAAAAAAGCTGACGCTCTGAGAAAAAAAGTTTTTGAATTAAATAAAGGAAGAGACAATTTAATAAGGGATGTAGCAGCAAAAAGAAAAAAAGCTGGCGATGAAATGTTAAAAAAATTAAACCCTATATTAGGAAAGTACATGGAAGAAAATAATATTTCAGTTGTTATAGATAAAAAAAATATATTAATGGGTGATAAAAAATTTGAAATTACTTCTCAAATCATTGAAATGTTAAATAAGCAATTTAAATCAATAAATTTAAATTAATGTCAAAAAATATTTTTTTTGAAAGTAAAGGACCTTTTAAATTAAATATTCTATTTCCTAAATACTCAAGTTCAAAAATTGAAATAAAAGATATAAAGACTTTAGATAAAGCAGGTAAATTTGACTTAACATTTTTTGATTCTTTAAATTATAAAAATTTAGCTGAGAAAACAAAAGCCAGTTGTTGTATTACTAAAGATAATCTAAAAAAATATCTTCCAAAAACTTGTGAGCCTATAAATGTTAAGAGCGTTTTACTTGAATTAGCAAAAATTACCTCTAAATTTTACCCTTTCGCAGATTTAGATTACCCTGATAATTCTCTTAAAAAACCAAATAAAACAAAATTTCCAGGAGTAAAATTTGGTAATAATGTTTTAATTGGAAAAAATGTAAAAATAGGTAAATCAACTATAATAGGAAGTAATACAATTATAGAGCATGATGTTTTAATAGGTAAAAATTGTATTATTGGTTCACAAATTATGATTAAGAAGGCGTTCATAGGCGATAATGTTGTTATTCAAGATGGAACGAAAATAGGTTTAAAGGGTTTTGGATTTATTCCTATTAAAGATAAAAATTTTAGAATTCCGCATATTGGAAAAGTAATTCTTGATGATAATGTTGAAATAGGTGCTTCTTGCACAATTGATAGAGGATCTATTGGTGACACTGTTATTGGAAAAAATACTTTTTTAGATAATCAAGTTCATATGGCACACAATGTAAAAGTTGGGGAGAACTGTATGATAGCTGGTCAAGTTGGTTTCGCTGGCAGTTCTACTTTAGGAAATAATGTTTCAATAGGAGGTCAAGCTGGAATATCAGGACACTTAAAAATTGGACATAACGTTAAAATTGGTGGAGGCAGTGGTGTAGTAAAAGATATACCTAATGATACAATAGTAATGGGATACCCAGCTGTTCCTCTTAAAGAATTTTTAAAAAAAAATTAAAATGATCAAAAAAGAGTCTATAGATAGAAAAGAAATTGAGCAATTACTTCCACATAGAGCACCTATGTTGCTTATAGATAAACTTACTAAGATTGTTCACTTAAAGTCTGCTACAGCAATAATGAATGTAAAAAAAGATGGATTTTATGTTCAAGGTCATTTTCCAGGTCAACCAGTAATGCCAGGAGTTTTAATTGTTGAAGCTTTTGGTCAAGCTGCAGCGGCACTTACAGCTTGTGGTATTGATCCCAAGGAATATGATAATAAGTTAGTTTATTTGATGAGTGTCGAAAAGGCTAAATTTAGAAATCCTGTTTTACCAGACTGTGAATTGCATTTAGAAATAGAAGCAATTAGATCTCACGGAAGAGTTTGGAAATATAAAGGAACAGCTAAAGTTGAAGGCAAAAGAATGGCAGATGCAGAATGGTCAGCGACTATAGTAGACAGGAAATAAAATGATACATAGTTCAAGTGTTATAGACAAAAAAGCAATCATCGGGAAAAATGTTAAAATTGGTCCCTTTTGTTATATTGGACCAAATGTAGAGATTCAACAAGACGTAGAATTAATTTCAAATGTCCATATAGAGGGAAACACTAAGATAGGCAAAGGCACAAAAATTTTCCCATTTGCAAGTATTGGAACTATGCCACAAGATTTAAAATTCAAAGGAGAGACAAATAGTGTTTTAATCGGTGAAAACAATATTATTAGAGAATATGTAACAGTAAATCCAGGGACAAAAGGAGGAGGCGGTAAAACTATAATTGGAAATAATTGCCTATTCATGATCTCATCACACATAGCTCATGATTGTAAAGTTGGTAATAATGTTGTCATAGCTAACAATGTTCCATTAGGGGGGCATGTTACATTGGAAGACTCAGTTGTTATTGGAGGAAACTCAGCAGTTCAACAATTTACAAGAATAGGAAGATTGGCAATGATAGGAGGTATGACCGGAGTACTTAAAGATGTTATTCCATTTGGCTTATCATTTGGTAATAGAAATTACTTGCAGGGCATTAACTTAATTGGACTTAGAAGAAAAAAATACGAAAATAAAAAAATTTTAGAATTAGACACAGCCTATAAAAAAATCTTCTCATCAGAGAAACTTCACGAAAATTTAGCTAAAATTAACGGTGAATTTAAAACAAATGATTTAGTTAAAGAGGTTATAGATTTTATAGCAAAAGACAAAAAAAGACCTATTTGCACACCATTATCTAAATAATGATTGGATTAATATTTGGAGATACTGATTTTCCTAAGGAAATACTAAAAAAAATTAAACAAAAAAAACTTAAATATCTAATAATAGATTTAAGTGAAAAGAGATTTTTTAACAGAGAAAAAAACTCTAAAAGAGTATCCCTAGGTCAATTTGGAAAAATCATAAATTTACTTAAAGAGAATAGATGTAAAAAAGTACTTTTTGCAGGTAAAGTAAAAAAACCTAATTTTTCAAAGTTAAGGCTAGACTTTAAGGGTGTTTATTATATTCCAAGAATTATAAAAAGTTCTAGGATTGGCGACGCAGCTATTTTAAAAGAGATAATTGAAATTTTTAAAAAAGAGAAGATTACCACAATAAGCTCATTGTTTTTTAATCCAGAACTTACTCTAAAAAAAGGATATTATACAAAAATCAAACCTAATAAGATTGATAAAGCTGACATTAACAAAGCAATTTCAATATTAAATAAATTAAATAAATATAGCTACAGTCAAGGCGCAGTAGTTAGAAATGAAAAACTAATTGCTATTGAAAGCAGTGGAGGAACTGAAAATTTACTAAAAAAATTGAAAAATAAAAGAATTAAGAATAATGGAGTGTTAGTGAAATTTCCAAAAAAGAAACAGGATTTAAGAGTAGATTTACCAACAGTTGGGTTGAAAACTTTAAAGCAATGTAAGTTAGCAGGCCTCAAAGGTGTAGTAGTAAAGAGTAGACAAAATATTTTTCTAGAAAGAAAAAAATGTATAAATTTTGCAAATAAAAATAAAATGTTTATTTTATCTAAATGAAAAAAATACTCTTATCAATATTAATTTATTTTACTTTTTCTTATTCATATTCTTCGGAAATAAAACTAATCAAAATGTTCGATGGATTGAACAAGCCATGGAGTTTATCTTTTATTGATGAAAATAATATTTTGGTTACAGAAAAACCTGGAAATCTTTTAATTATAAATTTAAAAAATAAAACAAAATCAGTTATAAAACATGATCTATCTATTTTGGAGGATGGACAAGGTGGTTTATTAGATGTTTTGTTTCATGAAAAAAATGTTTATGTTTCGTATTCTGAAAATAGGGGAAAGGGGCAAACTAGCACATCTGTTGCAAGAGGAGTATTTAATAATAAAAACATAAGTTTTAAAAATATCTTTAGAGCTGAACCTCCTATTAATTCTGGGTATCATTTTGGTTCACGATTAGTTATCAAAAAAGATAAACTTTTTGTAACAGCCGGTGAAAGAGGAGAGGGTATGATTGCTCAGGACCCCAAAAAACATCCAGGTAGTATTATTAGAATAAATTTAGATGGTTCGATTCCAAAAGATAATCCAAAGTTTAAAGATAAAAAAGATTGGTTACCTGAAATTTATCAGATAGGCGTTAGAAACCCTCAAGGGATGGCTTTATCACCATTTGATGATAAAATTTATTTAAGTAATCATGGCGCAAGGGGAGGCGATTGGTTTGGCACAGCAAATTATGGTGAAAATTATGGTTGGAAAATATTAGGATGGGGAGGTACAAATTATAGTGGAACTAAAATTGGTCCAAAATGGAAGCCAGGATTTACCAAGGCTATAAAATACTGGGTACCATCTATAGCAGCAAGTGCGATTGCAATTTACAAAGGTGAAGAATTTAAGGAATGGAATGGAGATGCACTTGTTACAGCTTTAAAAGATCAGTCATTAAGAAAAATTAGTTTTAAAGACACATTTGTTGTTGAACAAATAATATTCAAGGGAAATATTGGAAGAATAAGAGATATTAAAATTCATAAAAAAACAGGAGATATTTACTTAATTTCTGATAATGGAAGTATTTGGAGAATGTTTAAATGAAGAAAATTTTTATTTTAACAGGTGAACCTTCAGGCGACAAATTAGCTGCTAAAGTAATTTCAAAATTAAAAATTAAAGATCCCAGTATCACCTATCTTTGTTTGGGCGGGGAAGAACTTAAATCTTTAGGAATAAATTCAATCTCAAAACTTAGCGAAGTTACATACCTTGGTTTTACTCGAGTAATACTAAATTTATTTAAAATTAAGAGAAAAATAAATGAAACTACTAAAAAAATAATAGAATTTAACCCAGATATTTTGTTTTCAGTAGACAGTCCAGATTTCACATTACGAGTTGCTGAAAAGGTAAAAAATAACTTACCTAAAATAAAAACAATACATTTTGTAGCCCCACAGGTTTGGGTGTGGAGAGAGGGAAGAGTAAAGAAAATTAAAAAATTTATCGATCATATTTTGCTTTTATTCAAATTTGAAAAAAAATATTGGGAAAAGGAAAATGTAAGTTGTGAGTTTGTTGGTCACCCACTTTTAGAAAACAACAAGGAAGACAAGATTGAACTTAACCAGGTTATCAAAAAAAATAAAGCAATTATTTCTATTTTTTCAGGAAGTAGAGATAGCGAAGTAAAAAAACTTACTCCAATATTATTGGAGTTTATTAAACTCATGAATGAAAAGTATGAAGATTTTTTATATGTTTTTCATTCTACAAAAGCTCAAAGATCTAATTTAGAAAAAATAATTAATAAAAGCCAAATTAACAATACAGAAATTATTTCTGATGATAAAATTAAAGATCACATACTAAAAAAATCAGTTTTTGCTGTTTCAAAATCTGGTACTATTTCTCTTGAAATTAGCAAAAGAAAAATACCGTCAATAATTATTTACAAGATGAATTTTATAAATTTTTTAATTATAAAAATGTTAGTAAAAATAAAGTATGCAAATATATTAAATATAGCTGCAGGACAGATGATTATTCCTGAATTATTACAATCAAAATGTAACCCTAAAGAAATTTATAAATTAGTTTCTAGTTTTTTAGAAGATCAAAACAAAATAAAAAAACAAATTTCTAATACCGAAAAAGTTTTAGAAAGCTTTAGAACCAAAAACCTGCCGACCGACTTGGCTGCGGACTCACTTAGGAAAAGTCTGTAATTTTAAATTACAAAGACTACATTCGTTATTTAGACCTGGGATATCACCTTCTAAAAAATCTATTACGTCAGTTATAAATTTTAAGTATAAATTATCATTTCTTTTGATTTCAAAATATTGTGTAGACATTTCAAGTGCTGGTGTATTTTTTAATATTAAATTTTCTGGCTCAAAGCAAAAAATTCCTAGGTTTTTTACTGGATTTAATTTTAAATAGTTTTGATCTGGTTTTTCAAACATAATTGCATAACTATTCAATTGTGTCATATATGTTAATGATTTTTTTTCAGTTATGTTTGTTACCTTAAAATCTATTATTGAAAAAAAATCTTTATGATCAATGTAAGCGTCGATTTTACCTCTTAATTGAAACGCTCTATCTTTATGATCATAAAGAACTTCAGATTTATGTAGCTTTGCGTAATCTGTTTTTATTATTCCATCAGGCACTTTATTAGAATTTAAAAATTTTGAGGATTTATTGTGATAAAATTTTTTTTGAATTGAATCTATCTTTGAAAATATAGTCGGAAAACCAAAATTTATTCTTATATCATTAACCTTTAGATCGTAGTAACATCTTTTGCAACCTGAATATCCAAAAGCAAATTCACTTGGACTAAATAAATATGGTTTTGACATTAGACTAATTTTTTTAACCTGTTTATTACAGTAGTTTTATCTAAAGATAAAATAACGTCATAAATACCAGGCCCAAATTTTGTACCAACTAAGCCAATTCTTAATGGTTGTCCAACACCTTTAAAGTTAGTTTTGTGTTTATCGATTAAATTTTTAATAATTGGCTCTAAGCTTGTCTTATTTAAATCTTTTAATGCTTCGAAATCTTCTATAAAATTTTTAATAATATCTTGAGATTTTTTATCAATTAAAGATTTATCCTCACTTGATATCTTCAAGTTATCATTAAGGATATAGCTTGAATTATTAAAGATATCTTCGAGTGTTTTTGCTTTATTTTTTAAAAAATTTAATGACTTTAAAATTATACTTTCTTTAGATTTATCAATATTTGTTTTGAATTTATTAGAAAATTCTAACAGTTTATCGAACAATTCTTTTTCGTCCATAGATTTTATATAAGTTTCATTCATCGACAAAATTCTAGACATATCTAGTTTAGAGGGTGATCTACCTATTCCCTCAAAATTAAATAACTCTATACTTTCTTTAAGTGAAAAAATTTCTTTATCTTTGTAGGACCAACCTAATCTTAATAAATAATTTCTTAAAGCTTCTGGAATGATACCAATTTTTATATAATCATTTATTGTTGATGCGTTGTCTCTTTTGGAAAGTTTTTTACCTTTCTCACTATGAATTAAAGGTATATGAGCAAATTTTGGAACTTCCCATCCCATTGCATCATAAATTTGTTTTTGCTTAAATGAATTAATCATATGATCATCACCTCTTATCACGTGAGTTATTTTCATTTCATGGTCATCTACAGTTGCGGATAGCTGATAGGTAGGTGATTTATCTTTTCTTAAAATGACAAAGTCTTCAATAGTAGAGTTTGATATATTTCTTACTCCTTGAACTAAATCGCTGATAGCAGTGTTTCCAGAAATTTTACTTTTGAATCTTATTACTGGTTTAACATCTTTTGGTATTTTTAAATCTTTTGGGTCTCTCCATTTTCTATTGTAAACAAAAGGAATACCTTGTTTTTTACATTTTTCTTTTTGTTCATTTATTTCATCTTCCGAACAATAGCATGCATATGCAAATCCCTTTTTAATCAGTTCTTCCGCTACAGAAATATGTTTAGATATATTTTTAGATTGAATATATTCGTTTCCATCATAATCAATACTTAACCACTTCAAGGAATTTATAATTTGAAGTTTAAATTCATTTTTAGATCTCTCTTTATCTGTATCTTCTATTCTAAGAAAAAATTTGCCTTTATTTTTTCTAGCCAACAACCAATTAAATAAAGCTGTTCTGACACCTCCAATATGAAGTGGACCAGTAGGGGATGGAGCAAACCTACAATTAAAAGACATTCAATATTTTTAGACTATTTTAGTGAAAGTTTCTATACAAAGAAATTAATCTTCCTTGGATTTTTATTCTATTAGAAGCGTATATTTTAGTATCGTAATTTTTGTTAGCGGCCTCTAAAGCAATTGTATTACCTTTTTTTCTTATTCTTTTAAGGGTAGCCTCTTGTTCATCGATAAGCACTACAGCAATTTGTCCCGTGTCAGCTGTAGATGTTTTTTTTATAATTACTGTATCACCGTCATTTATTCCAGCTTCAATCATAGAGTCGCCTTTAACTTTTAAACCAAAATATTCACCATTTTTTTGCAAATCTTCTGGTAAAGCAACTTTATCAACTTCATGTTGTATAGCTTCTATTGGTGTACCAGCTGCAATACTTCCCAAGACAGAAACTTTAGAAGAGCTGCTTTTAGATTTATCTAAACCACCTTTAATTACGCTTGGTGTGAAAGAATTAAAAATATCATTAGCGCTAGCATTTTCTGGGAGCTTAACCACTTCTAAAGCTCTCGCTTTATGAGCTAATCTTTTTACAAAACCCCTTTCTTCTAGAGCACTTATTAATCTGTGAATACCAGATTTCGACTTCAAGTTGAGTGAATTTTTCATTTCTTCATAAGAAGGAGAAATACCTGAAGATCTGATTTTTTTATTAATAAATATTAATAAGTTTTTTTGTTTTTTTGTAAGCATAGAACAAACCTCGTACATCTATGTTCTATAAAAGTTCTTTTTAAATTACAACTTCAAATAAGTGCTAGTTTTATTGAGTTATTTGAATTAATCTTTTCATTAATTCACTAGGATTGTCGGATTTTAAAAGTGATTCTCCAATTAGAAAATTTTTAATACCTGTTTTTTCATAAATATATTGTGCATCTTTTTCATCCCTTATTCCGCTTTCAGACAAAAGAGGTCCTTTATGTGCTTTGACAACTTCAAAAATCGAAATCGTATTATTTATAGAAACATCCAAAGTCTTTAAATTTCTATTGTTAATTCCAATCAAAGCCTGATCATATTTTAATGCCATCTCGGCCTCTTTAATATCATGTACCTCTACTATAACAGAAAGATTATGTTTTAAAGCCTCTGAATATATTTCATCAGCTTGACTACCATTTAAAGCAGCAATAATTATTAATATACAATCACTTCCAAAACTTTTAGCTAAAGGTATTTGATAAGGATCTATAAAAAAGTCTTTTGCCAGAATAGGAATTTTAAACTTTTTTTTAATATCTTGAATATACTCAAATTTACCCAAAAAATACTTCTCCTCCGTCAAAACTGAAAGACAAGTAGCACCGTTTTCGACATACATTTTCGCTATTTCCAAATGATTAAAATTATCAATAAGAACGCCTGCGGACGGACTTGCTTTTTTTACTTCAGATATTACTGAAATGCCTTTATTTTTTTGAATTGCTTTTTTAAAATTATAAAAAATTTGATTTTTAATGTTTTTTTCTAGCGCATCTAAAGACTTACCTTTTTTGATTAAATCTAAAGATTCTTTTTTATCATTAACAATTTTTTCTAATATATTTTTCATTAATTAAATTGAATTTTGGTCAAATGTTTAAAAACATTACCCGAATTTAAATGTTCGGTAGCATTTTCATAAGCTATTTTAAAATCATTTTCTTTACCAGAAACTACCAAACCCGCAGCAACATTTAAGGCTACAGATTGAGAAAATTCGTTATTTTTTCCTTTATAAATTTCAATAATTTTTTCAGAATTATATTCAGCATTTTTCCCTTTCAAAGTTTCTCTGTTGGTAGAACTTATGCCAAGATCTTTTGGATCTACTGTAAATTGCGTTATGCTCTTACCCTTTAGCTCCACCACATTTGTTTTTTCAAATGGGGAAATTTCATCCATTCCATCATCGCTATGAACAATATATGCATGGACAACACCATTTTCTTTTAAAGCTTCTGCAAATGGTTTCATCCATTTTTTATCAAATACTCCAACTACCTGTCTTTTTACTTGTGCAGGACTACTCAAAGGACCAATTAAATTAAATATTGTTTTTTTTCCCATTTTTTTTCTAGCAGGTCCAACATGTTTCATCGCAGAGTGATAATTCGGAGCAAACATAAAAGCAAAATTAAATTTTTTAATACTTTCCTCGGCTTCTTTTGGATTCAAATTAATATTAATTTTTAAAGCCTCAAGGACGTCTGCTGAGCCGCAATTTGATGAGACAGCCTTATTGCCGTGCTTAGCGACTTTTACACCCATACTCGCTAAAACTATAGCTGCAGCAGTAGAAATATTAAGTGAGTTCTGACCGTCACCACCAGTGCCGCATGTATCTATAGTATTTTCATCTGTATTTACTTTGATCGCTTTTTTTCTAAGTATATAAATACCACCTGCAAGCTCATCTTTTGTTTCACCTTTAGCTAAAAGATTTTCCATTATATCTATTATCGAACGTTCATCATGTTTACCTTCCATAAGCTCTGAAAAAAGAATTTTACTTTCTTCAAAAGAAAGGTTTTGACCTTTTTTTAACTTTTCTTTGATATTTGACATTTTAATTTTTTATAAAATTTTCAATTAATTTCATTCCCACTTTAGTACTAATACTCTCAGGATGAAATTGAAAGCCATGAATATTGTAGTATTTATGCATTAGACCCATAATAGTCCTATTTTTTGTTTCTGCAGTAATTATCAGGTTTTTTGATAGTCTTTTACGATCAACAACCAAACTATGGTATCTTGTGGCTTCAAAATTATTTTTAATGTTTTTAAATAATCCTTTTTTTATGTGCTTAATTTTGCTTGTTTTCCCATGCATTAAATTATTTGCACTCACTATCTTTCCACCAAAAGCCTGCCCGATAACTTGATGACCTAGACAGACACCAAGAATTGGAATTTTTTTGTAAACATCTTTTACGATTTTAAGACAATTTCCAGCTTGATTTGGATTACCTGGACCTGGCGATATAACTATTTTTTTATAGTTTTTTTTAAAAATAGCTTTACTATCTATTTTGTCATTTCTAATTACGTCTACATTTTTATTAAATCTAGAAATATAATGATATAAATTATAAGTAAAACTATCGTAATTATCTATTAATAAAACTTTCATTTAATCAACAGCTCTCATTAATGCTTTTGCTTTATTTACAGTTTCAGCAAATTCTTTTTCTGGTTTGCTATCAGCAACAATACCGGCTCCGGCTTGTACAAAAAATTTATTATTCTTAATTAAAGCTGTTCTTAAAGCTATACATGTGTCAAATTCGTTATTTGGAGTAAAATATCCAATGCCTCCAGCATATAAATTTCTTCTGTTTTTTTCTAATTCATCAATTATTTCCATAGCTCTAATTTTTGGCGCTCCACTTACTGTTCCAGCAGGAAAACCAGCTAATAATGCTTCAAATGAAGAAACTTTTTTATTAAACTTTCCTACAACGTTTGAAACTATGTGCATTACATGAGAATACTTTTCTATTTTGAAACTTTCTGTGACTCTTACGCTATTTATTTTAGAAACTTTACCAACATCATTTCTACCTAAATCTAATAACATTAAGTGTTCAGCTAACTCTTTCTTATCTTTAATTAAATCATTTTTAAATTTTTTGTCTTGTTTTATATTTTTCCCTCTTGGTCTTGTTCCTGCTATTGGTCTAACTGTAACGAAATCATTTCTTAATCTTACTAAAATTTCAGGGCTACTACCTAAAATTTTAAAGTCTTCAAAGTTAAAATAAAACATAAAAGGAGACGGGTTAGACTCCCTTAAATAATTATAAATTTCTATGGGTTTCTTTTCAAATTTTCTTTCAAATCTTTGACTCAATACGACCTGAAAAATATCTCCTTTTTTGATGTATGCTTTTGCTTTGAGAACTTTATTTTTAAATTGTTTTTTTGTTATATTTGACTTAATTTTATTTTTATTACTTTTAAATGTCAGTTTCTTAGGCAAACTTATTTCACCGTAAAAATTAAGTATTTTAAATTCTTTTTTGATATTATCGAATTCTTCAAAATAATTTGTAATTTTAGTATCAGAAAAAATATTACATAAATAAAAAATTTTCTTTCTTATATTATCATAAATTATTATATTTTTTGGTCTAAGTATTCTAACATCGGGTATTTTAAGATCATCTTTACAACGGTCAGGAATTTTTTCGATATACCTTATAATGTCGTAAGAGAAATAACCTACTAACATTGAAGACATTGAAGGTATTTTTTTCGGTAAATTAATTTTAAAATTTTTTGTTAAATCATTAATATATTTCAGAGGGTTTACCTTTAAGCTTTTGACCTTAGAATTATAATAAATTTTTAAATTATTTTTTTTAAAATCCCAAATCTTATCGGGGTTGTATCCTATGATAGTGTATCTACCCCTATTTTTCCCCTTTTCCACAGACTCGAATATAAAACTATTTTTCTTTGATAAAATTAAATTAAATATATTCTCAACCTTTTTATAATTTAAACATTTCTCCTCAACGAATAGGATCTGACTCTTTTTTTTTTTATGGTTTTTTTTAAAATTTTCAAAACTTACGTTTATTTTCATTAAAAGGAATCTTTAATACGTTTCAAAGTTTTATCATTAATTTCGACATTATACTTTCTGTTTAAGCTAAGGTCATAAACATTGTAAATATTGTTAGCAAGTCTCAATTTAGCTTTTAATTTAAAATTATCAAAATCTTGGTCTTGTTTTTTTATTTTTGGTAATTTTGTTTCTTTTGAATAAATTATAAAATTATCTTTAAGCATGTTATCTGTAATTAAATTTATTGATTTGTCATCTGTTTCAAAAATTCTTTTGATAACACCAGGACTAAAAACATTACTTCCTTCTAATTTAGTTAAAGTAACAGACTCTATAGTAAGATTATTTTCTTTTGCAAAAATATCCATCTGAGATCTTGTAAATATTTTGTTTGTAATATCTTTAGCTAATTTCCTGTTTTCGTTAATTTTATTTTCTATATTAATTTGAGCCTTTATTGAATCTCTCACTGCTTTATTATTTTTATCTTTTTGAGTCTGGGAAACTTTTGTCATTTGAACTACATAATATTTTTTTTCCAAATTTATAAACTCCACGATATTTTTATTTTCTATCTTAAAAAAAGCTTTAACAAGATTTGTATCTATTTTAGATTTATTTTCTTGATTAATTAATCCTGTCAAACTTTCATTTAAATTGTAATCTTTTATTATTTGATTAAATTCAACACCATCTAAAATTTTATTTTCAATTTCATTAATTTTGTTAAAGAAGATTTCATTATAATTATTTTCACCAATTATATTTAGTGGATTCAGTTCAGCATATTTAAAATCTTTAAATGTCTCAGTATAAAAACCTTTATTTTTTTCATAAATTTCTGCAAACTTTTCTTCCGAAATTGGTTTATCATAGAATTTTTTTAAATTTATAAATTCAATTTTTTTTGTTTGATTTTCTGTATTAAATTCATATTGAACAAGAAAATTAGGTATTTCAATTCCACCAGACAAGTAACTTAACAACTGTCTTTTCTTTTCTTGTTCTGCCATGTTTGTTTCAAATAAAGGCGCACTCAAGCTGTTTGAAATTAAAAATTTTTCATATTCTGTTCTTGAAAATTTATTATCTTTAAAAAATGTTTTATCGTTAATAATTATTTCTTTTAAAGATTTATCACCAAGTATTACATTTAAATCCTCAAGTTCTAAAAGAAGAACTTTTTTACCTATGTAGTCAGATAAAATTTGGTCAATTAAATCTGTTTTTGATAAATCTTTACGTTCTTGTTCATTTAAATTTAAAACATTTAAATAATTAACAAAATCTCTAGTACTGACCTTTTCCGAGTCGATTTTAGCTACCACATTCTGACTGCCTCCACTAAAAACATCACCCATCCCCCAAAACAAAAAAGGTAATATAATTATTCCAACAAGAACTTTAAAAAAAAAGGTCTTTGAATATTTTTTTATTGAATTTAACATCTTATTATTTTAAACAATTAATAAATTATTAATTCAAATAGATCAAACTCAATATAAAAAATATCATGAAATATTTTATAGGAAATTGGAAAATGTTTGGAATTCCGAAGTCTATAGGAATTCTCAATAAAATTAATTCATTTTACTCTAAAGACAAAAATAGAAATAAATACAAGGTAATTTTTACTCCTCCATACACTTTGATTGAGACATACTCAAAATATTTTAAAAGAAAAAAAATTAATATTGGCTCACAAAACTGTTATCAAAAAGACCAATTTTCTTCTAATACTGCGGCGATTAGTTCGTACATGCTTAAAAGCGTTGGAGCAAAGTATACTCTTGTTGGCCATTCGGACAATAGAAGCGAAGGAGACACAGACAGTATTCTAAAAAATAAAGTTTATTTTGCTTTAAAAAATAATTTAAAAGTAGTTTTTTGTATTGGTGAAAATAAAACTCAAAAAAAAAATAAAAAAACTTTTAGTGTACTTAAAAAACAATTAACCAAGGCACTTGAAAGAAGATTTAATAAAAATAATATTATAATTGCATACGAGCCAATTTGGTCAATTGGAACTGGAAAAATACCTTCCTCTCAAGAATTAACAAGAACTACCTCTTTTATAAAAAAAACTTTAAAAAATATATTCAGATCAAAAAGTCCACCAGTATTGTATGGGGGATCAGTTGACGGAAATAGTGTAAAGTTGTTTAAAAAAATTAGAGAAATTGATGGTTTTCTGGTTGGCGGAGCATCTAAATCATCAAAAAAATTTATTGATATAATAAGAAATTACTATAGATAAGCACCATGGAAAGCATAATTGTTGTCATAAATATTATACTTGCAATTATTTTAGTTGTCGTAGTCTTGTTGCAAAGATCAGAAGGTGGTGCTTTAGGCTTAGGTGTTTCACAAGATAATTTCACGTCTTCAAGATCAGTCAGTACTTTTTTGACAAAATTGACAGCAATAATAGCTTCTTTATTTATAATTTGTAGTATTGTCTTAGTAGCCATCAATAGAGATGAAATTCGTAAAACCCAATCAGTATTAGAACTTGAAGAGAGCCAAGATACAGGTTTGCCTCAAATACCAGAATCTAATAAATAAAAAAACTTTTTTTTTACAAAATTATCCGATATAACATACTTCCATGGCGCGATATATTTTCGTTACTGGCGGCGTGGTCTCATCTTTAGGAAAAGGATTGTCATCAGCTTCACTAGCTTATTTACTACAATCGAGAGGTTATAGAGTAAGAATTAGAAAATTAGATCCTTATTTAAATGTAGATCCCGGAACAATGAGTCCATTTCAACATGGAGAGGTTTATGTAACAGATGACGGTGCCGAAACTGATTTAGATTTGGGTCATTACGAAAGATTTTCAGGTATATCCGCAAAAAGATCTGACAATATTACAACAGGAAAAATTTATAATGATGTTCTTAAAAGAGAGCGTCAGGGTAAATACTTAGGCAAAACTGTTCAAGTTATTCCACATATAACAAACAGAATAAAGGAGTTTATTAAGAATGACGTTTCAAAAGAGGATTTTGTAATTTGTGAAATTGGTGGAACAGTTGGTGATATTGAAAGTCTTCCATTCTTAGAAGCTATAAGACAGTTTTCTAATGAGATAGGGAGAAAAAATACCTTATTTATACATTTAACTCTGGTCCCATATATGAAGGCCTCGGATGAAATAAAAACAAAACCAACCCAACACTCTGTTAAAGAATTAAGGAGCATTGGTATCCAACCTGATATTATAATCTGCAGATCTGAAAGAACTATCCCATTAGATCAAAGAAAGAAAATTTCTTTATTTTGTAATGTGGGTATTGAAGATGTTATAGAAACAGTCGATGTTAAAACCATTTATGAAGCACCAATAAGTTTTAATAAAGAAAAATTAGATGATAGAGTTTTAAAGTTTTTTAAAATCAAATCAAAAGGCAAAGTCAATTTAAAACCTTGGAAAAAAATTACAAACCTTGTTCTGAATACTAAAAATATTGTTCATATTGCAATTATAGGAAAATATGTTGAATTAAAAGACGCTTATAAATCTTTAGATGAAGCATTAACACATGGAGGTATCAACAATAATTTAAAAGTAAATTTGATAAGAATAGAGTCTGACAGACTTAAACCAGGTGAAATCAAAGATAAATTAAAAGATGCATCAGGAATTCTTATACCAGGTGGTTTTGGCAAAAGGGGTACCGAAGGAAAAATAGCAGCAATTAATTTCGCTAGAAAAAATAATATTCCATTTTTAGGCATATGTTTTGGAATGCAAATGGCAGTAATTGAATTTGCTAGAAACAAGTTAAATATTAAAAATGCAACCTCTAGCGAATTTGGTCCTTCCAAAGCTTCTGTTGTTGGCTTGATGAGTGAGTGGACAAAAGACGGAAAATTAATGAAAGGCACTGACAAAAATTTGGGCGGGACTATGCGTTTAGGTAGTTATGAAGCTAGACTTAAAAAAGACACAAAGGTAAGCAAAATATATAATTCTTTTAAAATAAATGAAAGACATCGTCACAGATATGAAGTTAACATTAATTACAAAGAGAAATTTGAGAATAAAGGTATGATTTTTTCAGGTCTATCTCCAGATAGTAAATTACCAGAAGTAATTGAATTAAATGATCACCCATGGTTCATTGGAGTTCAGTTTCATCCTGAATTTAAATCTAGACCTTTAACTCCGCATCCATTATTCTCGTCTTTTATAAAGGCTGCAAAAACTTATTCTAAAAAATGACAAACCATAAAGTAAAATGTAATAATTTTGAAATAGGGAACGATAAACCTTTCACTTTAATAGCCGGTCCATGTCAGCTTGAAAGTGAGACACACGCAATAAAAATTTCCACTGAATTAAAAAAAATTACAAGCGACTTAGGTATCAATCTTATTTACAAAACATCTTTTGATAAAGCCAACAGAACAAGTCTTAAGGGAAAAAGAGGTTTAGGATTAGATAAATCTTTACCTATTTTTGACAAACTCAGAAAAGAAGTAGGTGTGCCAGTTTTGACCGATGTTCATACAGCTGAGCAATGCTCAATATTAGCAAATCATGTTGATGTTTTACAAATTCCAGCGTTCTTATGTAGACAAACAGATTTATTAATAGCCGCAGCAAAAACAGGAAAGATAATTAACGTTAAAAAAGGACAATTCTTAGCTCCCTGGGATATGGCTAATGTTATAAAAAAAATAGAGGACTCAGGAAATAAAAATATTCTTATAACGGAGAGAGGAGCCAGTTTTGGATATAATACACTTGTTTCAGATATGAGAGCTTTACCAATAATGTCGAAATTCGGTTTTCCAATTATTTTTGATGCTACGCACTCAGTTCAACAACCAGGGGGGATGGGTGAAAAAAGTGGGGGTCAAAGAGAATTTGTTCCTCATTTAGCTCGAGCTGCAATTGCAGTTGGAGTTGGTGCAATATTTATAGAAACTCATGAAGATCCAGATAATGCTCCTTCAGATGGACCAAATATGGTTCCACTTAATGAATTAAAAGGTTTATTAAAAAAATTAACTGAAATCGATAAATTAGTTAAATAAAATGTCAAAAATAAAAAGTGTAAAAGGCAGACAAGTCTTTGATAGCAGAGGCAACCCTACAGTTGAGGCCGAGGTCATTTTACATGACGAAACTATTGGTACTTCAATAGTACCATCTGGAGCTTCCACTGGTCGCTATGAAGCTCATGAACTAAGAGATAAAAATAATGATTATTTGAATAAAAGTGTTTTTGACGCTGTAAAAAACATAAATGATAAAATTTTTAAAGCATTACAAAATAAAGATTCAACAAATCAAAGTGAAATTGATAAAATTTTAATAAGCTTAGATGGTACAGAAAATAAGTCAAACCTTGGAGCAAATTCTATTTTAGCAGTTTCAATTGCAAATTTAAAAGCTGCCGCAAAATTTTCTAGAAAAGAAATATACGAATATATTAATAATGAAAATAAAACTTTATGTATGCCATATCCTTTAATGAATATTATCAATGGAGGTGCTCATGCTAACAACTCTCTTGAAATTCAAGAGTTTATGATTAGACCAGATGGAGCAAAAAATTTTAAAGAATGTATGCAAATGTCCTTCTTGGTTATTCAAAATTTGAAAAAAAATCTAGAAAGAAAAAAAATTTCTACAAGTGTAGGTGATGAGGGTGGATTTGCTCCGTCCCTTGGATCTGATGAAGAAGCTATAGAAGTTATCATGAGCTCAATATCCGCGTCAGGATTCAAACCAGGCAAAGATGTATCAATTTGTTTAGATGTGGCAGCAAATGAGCTTAAGGTTCCAAAAAACGTTCAATATTTTTTAAATCTTGTTAAAAAATACCCAATTAAATCTATTGAAGATCCCTTTTCAGAAGATGACTGGGATAATTGGAAGAGTTTAACTGAGAAAATAAAAGTTCAAATTGTCGGAGATGATTTATTTGTTACTAATAAAAAAAGACTAGATAAAGGAATTAAAGAAAAATCTGCTAACACTATTCTAATCAAACCAAATCAAATAGGAACTGTAAGTGAAACACTGGAAACAATAAAACTTGCCAAAGATAACAATTTTAAAACCATTATTTCTCACAGATCTGGCGACTCAGAAGATACTTTTATTGCTGATTTAGCGGTTGCGACTAATTCTTCTCAAATTAAAACAGGTTCTTTAGCTAGATCAGAGAGGGTTGCTAAATATAATAGGCTTTTGAGAATAGAAGAGAAGCTTGGAAATCAGCCAAAAATGGCTAAAATTTAAATATGAGACTTTTTAACTTTTTAACAAAAAAGAAATTACTGCTATTAAACATTTTACTAACTTTATATATAGCAACTAATATGATTGGTGGTGAGAGAGGTTTGGTTTCATATTATGAGAAAGAAAAAAAACAAAAAAATTTAATTGAAAAGAAAAATATATTATCTGAAAAATTAAATGAATTTGAAAAAAAAAATAAACTTTTATCAACTAACCTAAATCTTGATTACGTAGAATCATTATATAGAGAAAAATTGAAATTTGGGAAAAAAGAAGAAATAATTATTAAACTAAAATGATAGATAGAGACAAAAGACATCCAGAAAAAGTTAACAAACCTTTTAATCCCATTAAAAGAAAGCCAGAATGGATCAGATCAAAAATTATTGATTCTCAAGTTTTCTTTCAAACCAAACAAATTGTTAATCAAAATAATTTAGTAACTGTTTGCCAAGAAGCCAATTGCCCCAATATTACGGAATGTTGGAGCAAAAAACATGCCACTTTTATGATAATGGGAGATACATGCACAAGAGCCTGCGCTTTCTGTGATGTAAAAACTGGAAAACCTAGCGCTCTTGATATTTTTGAACCAATAAAAATTGCAAAAGCAGTAAAAAACTTAAACTTAAAACATGTCGTGATTACTTCTGTTGATAGAGATGATTTAGAAGATGGTGGCTCAGAACATTTTTTTAAAGTTGTTGAAGCTACTCGCAAAATGAATCCAAAAACATCAATAGAAGTTTTAACACCAGATTTTTTAAGAAAGGATGATGCATATAAAAAAGTTTTGGATGCTGATCTTGATGTTTTTAATCACAATATTGAAACTGTTCCAAGACTTTACACAAAAGTCAGACCTGGAGCTCGATATTTTGCATCATTAGAATTATTAAAAAATGCAAAAATATTTAATAAAAAAGTTTTTACAAAGTCTGGGATTATGGTCGGTTTAGGAGAAAACAAAGATGAAGTTATTCAAGTTATGGATGATTTACGATCAGCTGAGGTAGATTTTATTACCATTGGTCAATATTTACAACCTTCCCCTAAACATCATCCTTTGTCTAGATATTATACTCCACAAGAATTTAAAGAGTTCAAGGAGATAGCGAAATCAAAAGGTTTTTTATTAGTGTCTTCCTCACCTTTAACAAGATCTTCCTATCATGCCGATGAAGATTTTAGAAAATTACAGGACGCAAGAAATAGACAGCTTGAATGTCATCCGCATCAATAAAAAAGATTATTCCTTGTAAAAAAAATCAATTAATTGAAATGGTGCTTGATATTGAAAAATATCCTGAGTTCGTACCATGGTGTTTAAGTGGTAAAGTCCATGCGAAAAATGAGAGTAAAGATTTAGTTGAGATAAAAGCTGATTTAAAAGTTGGTAAAAGTATTTTAAATGAGACTTACACAAGTTTAGTACACTATTATAAAGAAAAAGATAAAATTTTAGTTACAAATATTGATGGACCGCTTACTCATTTAAAAAATGAGTGGAAATTTAAAGAAATTAATAATTCTACACAACTTGAATTTGAAATTGATTTTGAATTAAAAAATAATTTATTAAATGCGATAATGAAAAGATCTTTTAATTTTGGATTAAATAAAATTACAGATGCTTTTGAAAAAAGAGCATTAGAGCTATACAAGTAATGTTCGGCACAATATCTCTAATAATAATTTTTTTGGTTTTTTGGTGGTATTTAGTAGAGTATATTAAATATTTTAACACAGGAGACCCAAACGAAACAGATACTAATTACTGGAAATTTTCCTACGATTTTAAACCAAATAAAAAAGAGGATTTTAATCCAGATAAACCCAAAATTCTTAGAAGAAGACGATTTAGAAATAGATTAGTTTTTTTACTTTACATTGATGTGATAGCTATCTTCTTCTTAGTAAATATTTTAGCAGCTCAAATATTAGAGAAGATTATGAGTTAATTTTAAAGCTTTATTTACTGTTGCTTTTTGAATGTAATTTCTTCCTCGATTTTTAAAGATATATCTATTAACTTTAACTATCTTGTCCTTCCTAATACCAATATAGACTAATCCAACTGGTTTTTGCTTGGTTCCTCCTTTTGGACCAGCTATACCAGTTACAGAAATACAAACTTTACTTTTACTAATTTTACTTAAATTGTTAACCATAGACAAACAGCATTGAACGCTGACAGCACCATATTTTTGAATAATTTTTTTGGGTACTTTTAAGATATTTATTTTAGCTTGATTAGAATAAGTAACCAAACCCATTAAAAAGACTTTAGAGGCACCACTAACAGAAATAATTGAACTTGAGAGCAGTCCACCAGTGCAAGACTCAGCTATAGCTAACTTAAGTTTTTTCTTTTTAAGAATTAAAACTATTTTTTTATTTAAACTCATGTAAAAAGTCTTGATTTGATAATCATAAATACAATTAGGGTTAAAACAACATACAATCCTGCAATAACATCATCGATAATTACACCAAAACTATTTTTATAATTTTTATCAAAAATATTGACTGGAAATGGTTTTTTAATGTCAAAAAATCTAAATAATACAAAAATATAAATATAAAAAAGTATTGCTTCCTGGAAGTTTTTTTCTGAACCATGCGCTATCTCAAATAAATAAATTGGAATAGACTGGCCAATAAACTCATCTATAACAACTTCTCTAGGATCTTTGTTTTCATTTTCTTTTATATAATCAGCTACAGCGTAAAAAGAATATAAAAAAACCAAAATAAGAAATAATAGAATTACATTATTAGATAAATTTAAAATGTGAAATAAACTAAAAAGTAGAACAGTTGTAATTAAAGAAGTAATTGTTCCAGGAGCAAATCTTATTGTTCCGATTCCAAAAAAAGTAACAAATAAATAATTAAAAGTTTTAATCATATTTTACTACTGACGCTATTACTTCACATGCTATAGCTTTTTCTTTTCCGATAACACCTAATTTTTCAGTGGTTTTGCCTTTAATGTTTATTTGGCTTTTGGAAATTCCACAGAGCTTGGCAATATTTTGAGTCATTTTATTTTTTAAATTTTTGATTTTAGGTGTTTGAGTAATTATATTTATATCTATATTGTTAACATAATAACCTTTTAATTTTATTTGATCTAAAACTTTTTTTAATAATATAGTTGATCTAATATTTTTGAATTTTTTACTTTTGTCTGAAAACATTTGACCAATATCACCCATTTGACATGCACCTAAGATAGCGTCAGTAATTGAATGAAGAACAGGATCTCCATCTGAGTGACCAAGTGTCCCCAGTTTTGATTTTATTTTTAGTCCAGCTAGATAAAGTTTTCTATTAGAAACCAATCTATGTACATCAAAACCAATTCCAACTTTTTGTTTTGATCTATAGATATTTTTCAAATTCTGATAATCTGACCAATCTGTTATTTTAAAATTATTTTTCTCACCATCTATAAACTGAACTTTATTTAAATCCATGTAGAGAGAAATATCATCATCCTTGTACTTAGCATGATTTGTTTTATGTAAGTTATAGATTTCTTTAAGATTAAATGCTTGCGGTGTTTGAGTTAAAAATAAATTATCTCTATTTTTTCCTAAAATATATTCACTTAAACTCGAGTCAATTTTTTGCTTTACCGCATCGTTTATGTTAATTTTTGGAACTACAGCTTTATAACTTCTCATTTTAGAAATTATTGTTTTGAGTAATTTTAACGAAAAATTAGGTCGTGCCACATCATGTATTAAAACTTTTGTGATACCTTTATTTTTAATTAAATATTTCAATGCATTAAAAGCAGATTGCTGTCTATTTTTTCCACCTAAGACAAATTTAATATTTCTTAGTTTTAAGGATTTGATTCTATTGGAGTCTTTTTTATTATAAACAAGAACTATTTTTTTTACTGCTTTAATTTTTCTTGCTTTATCAATATTTATTTCAATTAATGATTTACCAGCAATTTTTTGATATGGTTTGCCCACATTAGACCTAAATCTATGACTATTACCTCCAGCAAGAATGATTAAACAGAAACTCATTGTATAAACTTATATTATATTTATATAAATTATTAACTATATGTTTAAAATAATTAAAAATTTTAATTGGATTATTTTATCCTCTTTTACTTGTATTTTTCTTGGAATTTTAACATTCCTAACTTTTATCAATGAGGGATTTATACCTCTTACTGAGAAAAATATACTTTTGCTACTCTCTATTGATATAATTCTATTATTAGTTTTTTTTAGTCTTATATTTAAGAATTTTTTTAGATTTTATTCTGCTGGAAAAAAAAATAAATCTGGATCACAAACAAATTTAAAATACGTTTCTCTCTTTTCTATATTTACATTAATACCATCACTTATTGTAGCTATCTTCTCACTTTTTATCTTTAACTTTGGTTTACAGAAATATTTTGACGATCAAATTACACAAGCAGTCAATAATTCAAATGATGTTGCAAAAAATTATTTAGAGGAAAGCAAAAAAAATATTAAATCTGACATTATCTTAATGAGTGTAGGATTGAATAGGGCATCAAATTTTTATTATTCAAATCCTAATCAGTTTGTAAGAGTTGTAAGTGCAGAAAAAATTTTAAGGAAAGTAGATGATATTTATTTAATTGATAGTGCCGGAAATATTTTATTATCAGAAACCGGCGTCTCAGCCAATGAATTTGTATTTCCAGGAGAAGAAACTCTAGATGAAGCTTTAAAGGGGGCACCAGTAGTTATCTCTGGAAATTTAGAAAATAAAACTTCTGCAATGATTAAATTAAACTCTTTAATAGATACTTATCTTTATATTTCAAGAAACATCGACCCAGAAATTTTAAAATATTTGAATGAAACAGAAAAAGCAGTCGATTTTTATTATTCAGTAGAAAATAGCCAAACAGGTATTAAAATTACTTTTGCTATAATTTATATAATAGTAGTAACTTTATTATTGTTTATATCGACAGCAGTTGCCATATCTTTTGCAAGAAGACTAACCAAACCTATAATCAATCTAATCAGTGCATCTGAAAATATAAGCAAAGGTGAACTTGATGCAAAGGTTCCGAATATTGAAGCAGATGAGGAAATTAAAAAACTAAATTTAAATTTTAATAACATGATAACAAGATTAAAAAGGCAACAAGATAAACTTTTAGCAACTGAAAGATATGAGGCTTGGGAAACAGTTGCTAGGAAACTTGCCCACGAGATTAAAAATCCGCTCACACCAATTCAATTATCATTAGATCGACTAAAAGAAAAATATTCTACAAAAATTGGTGATGATAAGTCTGAATTTAATGAATACTTACAAACTATTAATCGTCAAATAAAAGATATTGAGAAACTAGTAAATGAATTTTCAAACTTTGCAAGAATGCCAAGGCCTGTAGTTAAAAAAATTAATTTAAATGAAGTAATTTTACGCTCTATTAATTTTTTAAAAATTTCTCTTAAAAGCAAAATTTCTTTCAACAAAAATAATAAATCTAATTTTATTATGGGAGATGAAGATCAGCTTTATAGAGTATTCATTAACATTATTAAAAACGCAGATGAGTCAATTTTAGAAATTTTGAATAAAAAGCCTAAATATAAGGGTAAAATTGAGATAGATATTCTTAATAATAAAGATTATATAGTTTCTATTATAAAGGATAATGGTGAAGGAATTTCAGATACAAAAAAAGTAATGACACCTTACTTTACTACTAAAAAAAAGGGCACAGGTTTGGGACTACCTATAGTTAATAAAATTATTAATGAACACTCAGGAGAATTTGTTATAAAAAAAGATAAAGGCACAACCATAGAAATTTGGCTACCCAGCATTTAAATTATGAATAAAGAAGTTCTAGTAATTGATGACAATCCTGATATTAGATATTTGATTTGCAATATCTTAAAAGAAAAAAATTTTAGTGTAAGATCTGCAGCAAATTATGATCAAGCAGTTCTCGAAATAAATAAAAAACTTCCAGATTTAGCAATTATAGACATTAAACTAGATAGAGCTGACAAAGATGGAATTGATTTGTTGAAAATGCTTATTAAAAAAAATAACTCAATTCCTATTATAATGATCTCTGGACATGCAACTGTGCAAATAGCGCTTGAATCTATAAGGTTGGGCGCGTATGAATTTATTGAAAAAGGAGCTTCTTTTTCAACAGATAAATTATTAAATTATGTTTATAGAGCGTTAGAAACAGCTAATCTGAAAGAAGAAAAGGATATCATTGAAAACAAATTGTTTCACTCATTTGAGCTAATCGGCCAAAGTCCATCTATAATAAAAGTAAAAAAAATAATTGAAAAATTATCTAATGCTGAAAGCAGAGTTTTAATTTCAGGACCTACTGGTTCGGGAAAAGAGTTAGTAGCTAGGAAAATTCACAAACTTTCGTTACGAGACAAAAAACCTTTTGTAGTTATTAATGCTGCCTCTTTAAAAGAAAAAACTTACGAAAGAGAATTGTTCGGTCAAGAATTTGTAGATGGTACAATATCTTTTGGGGTTTTAGATAGAGCAAACAAAGGAACTTTATTAATTGATGAAGTCACCGAGATACCCATAGAAACTCAAGCAAATATCTTAAGAGTTTTAATTGATCAAAAATTTAAAAGGATTAATGGAAAAACTGATGTAAATGTTAATATTCGAATTATTTCTTCAACCTCTAGAAATTTAACTGCAGAAGTTGCATCAGGCAAATTTAGGGAAGACCTATTTCATAGACTAAACGTAGTACCAATTGAATTAAGCCCTCTTTCATCAAGGACTGAAGATATTCCAGATTTAATAAATTACTTTAAAAAAAAGGTATCAGAAATTAACGGAGTTCAAGAAATTGATATTGATACTAAGAATGATCAACTTTACACCTATAATTGGCCTGGAAATGTAAGAGAGCTAAGAAATTTAATTGAGAGAATTACAATAGTTTCAGCTAATGAAACTAAGGAAAATATAAATAAATCTATAAGCGACATATTAAACAATAAAGGTCCAACTGATAATATTGCCTCTTTTAAAGACACCTTTTCATCCCCACTTAAAGAGGCTAGGGAACAATTTGAAAAAGAATACCTAACTATACAATTAAAAAAAAATCATGGAAATATCTCAAAAACAGCAGATTTTATTGGGATGGAGCGATCAGCTTTACACAGAAAACTTAAACAGCTCGGGATTAAAGGTATTAACTAAAAATGAATATTATTATATGCGGTGCCGGTAAAGTTGGCTTTTCAATAAGTAAACAACTATCTTCTCAAGGTCACTCTGTTACAGTAATTGACCAATCATCGGAAGATATAAAAAAAATAAATGACACTCAAGATGCCAAGGGAATAGTTGGTAGAGCTACCTTGCCTACTGTTTTGGAAAATGCTGGGGCCGAAAACACTGATATGATAATTGCTGTTACGAGAAATGATGAAACTAATATGGTTGTTTGTCAATTAGCGAGTTCATTATTTAACATTCAAAAAAAAATTGCAAGAATTAGAACAAAGGATTTTTTAGAGGGAAAATGGAATAAGCTTTATAATAAATCAAATATTCCAATCGATGTTATAATTTCACCAGAAAGAGAAGTCGCAAAATCTTTATTTAGAAGATTAGAGGCACCAGGAGCTTTAGATAATGTTCCATTTGCAGGCAATAAAGTAAAAATGCTTGAAATAGCAATAGAGAAATCATGTCCAATTATTAATATGCAACTTAAAAAATTAACTGAAAAATTTCCAAACTTTAAAGCTAATATTGTTGGTTTAGTAAGAAAAGAAAAATTTAAATTTTTGAAAAAAGATGACAAGATTATGGAGGGAGATAACGTTTATGTCGTGGTAAATAGTGAACAACTAAACGAGATTCTGAAAGCTTTCGGTCATGAAGAAAAAACTTCGAAAAAAATTTTAATTATAGGTGGTGGAAATATTGGTTTCCATTTAGCAAAAATGCTTGAGGAAAATTTTGAGGGCGCAAGAATAAAAATTATTGAAAAAAATAAAACTAGAGCTGAAGAAATTGCTTCAGAACTGACATCATCAATTGTTATAAATGGTGATGCTTTAGATGAAGAAATTCTAAAAGAAGCAAATTTAGAAGAGTCAGAAACGGTACTTGCACTAACAAACGACGATGAAAACAATATTATGGCTTGTGTTCTTGCTGAAAAAGCAGGACAAACAAAAAGGACAATAGCTATAGTAAATAAATCTAATTATAGTTTATTGCAAAGTTCTTTAAATATAGATGATTTAGTAGACCCAAGAATGACCACTGTTTCAAGAATTATGGAACATGTTCATAGAGGAACAATTGCCACGGTATATTCTCTTTTAGATGGAGAGTATGAGTTTGTAGAAGCAAAAGTTTTAGAAAAATCAGAGCTTTTAAATAAAAAAATCAAAGATAGCAACTTGCCTGAAAATACAAGGGTAGGCGCTGTAGTAAGAGGCAAACAAGTAATCATACCAAGAGGTGATTTTGTTTTTGAAAAAGATGATCTTGTAGTACTTTTGTCTGGCAGAGATCAGCTTAAAGATATTGAAAATATTTTTAGTATTATTTAATTTTTCTTTCCCACTCAACCGCGGTTTTAAGTATGTATTTAATATTATTAAATTTAGGTTTCCAACCAAAGAATTTATTAAATTTTTCTGAATTTGCAATTATCTTTCTGCTATCTCCTTCTCTTCTAGGACCTATTTCATAACTAATTTTTTTATCTAATATTTGGTTAAAATTTTCTATTACCTCTTTGACAGAATAACCTTTTCCATACCCACAATTAAATATATCTGATTTTCCATTTTCAAAAAGGTGCTTTGCAGAAATTAAGTGTATATCGGCTAAATCAGATACATGAATAAAATCCCTTATTGGCGTCCCATCAAATGTGTCATAGTCGTTTCCATTAATTATTAATTTCTCTCTTTTTCCGACTGCAACCTCACAAGCTATTTTTATTAAATGAGAAGAGTGTTTAGAAATAAGTCCGCTGCGTAATTTTTCATCTGAACCAGCTACATTAAAGTATCTTAAAATGATATATTTAATATCAATTTTTTCAGATTTTTTTTTTATAAAATCTTCAAGTTTTAATTTTGATGTCGCATAAGGATTTAAAGGATTCAGTGGATCACTTTCTGAAACCTTTTCTTTATTAGGATTGCCATATACAGAAGCAGTTGACGAAAAAATTATTTTATTAAGTCCATTTTTAAAACAAACATTTAAAAAAATTTTTCCTTTTTCAAAATTGAACATATGGTATTTTTTTGGCTCTTTTACAGATTCGTCTACTCTAATTAATCCAGCAAAATGCATTACCAAATCAAATTTTTCTTTTATAATTAGATTTTCTATTTTTTTTTCATCATCAATATCAGAGATTACTAGTGTTGCTTTTTTTGGAATTAAATTTTTGTTACCTGTTACTAGACTATCAACCACTATCACCTCGTAACCTCTGTCTAATAGTAAATTACAAACATGACTTCCTATATACCCGGCTCCACCAGTAACTAGAATTTTCATTTAATTTTTTTCTTTATTTGTTCAAATTTTTTTAAAGCTGCAGAAATTGTCATATCCATATCGTAATATGCATAATCAGCTAACCTTCCACCAAATTCAAATTTTTTAATTTTACTAGCTTCAAATTTATATTTCCTATGTTTAATTCTATTAACTTCATCATTTATAGGATAATATGGTTCATTATCATTTTTAATTGAGTATTCTTTAATTACTAATGTTTGATTTGAGTTAAAAGGTTTTCTTTCAGGATGTAAATGTTTGGGCTCATGCACCCTCGTAAACTTATTTTTAAGATCTGGATAATTAATTACCGAAGTTCCCTGAAAATCTCTAGTTTTTTTAACTTCCTTTTTAAAGGATAATGATCTCCATTCAAGTTTTCCAAATTTATAATTAAATAATGAGTCAAGAGGTCCAGTATATATCGTTAAGTACTTAGGTTTAATTCTATATTTTAAATCATACTTCTCCTTATATTTGATTCTTATGTTTTTATTTTTTGTTAAATTAACAAAAATATCTTTATATCCATTTTTTGGTATGCCCTGATATTGAGTTTGCTGGTAATAGTCCTCGTTATAACTGTATCTAATTGGTAATCTATTAAAAATACTTTCAGGCAAATATTTGGGTTTTTTACCCCATTGTTTTTGAGTATATCCCTTTATAAACGCATTATAAAGTTCCTTACCAATCTGTGAAATAGCTTTATCTTCAAAATTTTTATATTTGTAATGTTTGAATTTTTTGGTTTTATTTAAAATAAATTTCTCAGCTTCTATGGGACTAAAATTTTTTTTAAAAAAAGAATTTATTGTCTCAAGATTAATAGGCATTTGATAAACTTTATTTTTGTGATTACTTAGTACTTGGTGTCGATAATTATTAAATTCAGTAAATTTATTGATGTAGTCCCAAACTTTTTGATTTGCAGTATGAAATATATGTGTGCCGTATTTATGATATTCAATATTTGTTTTTTTATCCACCTCACTAAAAGAGTTTCCACCGATATGATTTCTTCTCTCAACTATTAAAACTTTTTTATTAGAAATATTTGCAAGTCTTTCAGCCAATACTGCACCAAAAAAACCTGAACCTACTATTAATATATCTGGTTTATAAAGTTTACTCATTTTTATTTTTTTTTATTGCTGACAAAATTATACCATTTCTTTTAATTTGGTGAACATTCTCCGCCCCATACTCATCATAACAATTTGTAATTTTATTATCTTTTTCAGATAATAACGTTCTATTAGTCATTATGACATACGTTGCATTAGTTTTATTTGTAAATTCAGACCTCTTATATTTTTTTTTCATGTACATTTTTGCTATTTCAGGATTAACTCCACAAGAATAATAAGTTATCCTGCCATCACCTAATTTTGAACTCATTATAAGTTCTTTTAAACTAGTAGACCAATAATCATTTTCAAATTTTTTATATCTAAGGTCTTTGTTACCCGAAAAGTAATTTAGAAAAGTATAATGATATGGGGTAATCGTTAAAAAATTCAATAGATGAAAAGCAAATAAGATAGATAAAGTAATTTTAATAAGTTTATAAAAAAAATTTTTGTTTTTAAAAATTATGTATGTGGTTATAGAAGGGATAATAACTAAATAAGGAGCACTCCACAAAAAAAGTCTAACACCATCGTAAATAGGATAGGGGATAAGAAAAAGTATTAAGCTAGGGTATATTATTAAAAAAAAAGTTATTAATATTATTTTTTTAAAATTTTTAAATTTAGAATTTATAAACTTTCGATTAATGTATAAAATCGGAATAGCAAAGACATACAAAAAAATTAAAAATTCTGGTAATTTATAGAAATAATTAATAAACAAATAATTATAGGGTATGTCGTTAGACTTGAAATAGTTTCCATTCAAT
>CACGKZ010000002.1 GCA_902573835.1 uncultured Pelagibacteraceae bacterium | reverse complement strand
TTTAAAATTGAGTGGGCTTCTTGATATTCTTTTGAATTGTAAAAAGAATTCGCTTCATTATAAGACGGAAATTCAATTACAACTGTCCTAGGTGATTTTTCACCTTCATTATTAATGGACTTCCCCCCTCTTATTAAAAACTTACCTTTATATTTTTCAACTGCTGCTTTAGCTTTAACAGCATATTCTTTCAGTTTTTCTTCATTACTAATACTTTTATAAACACAAACTACATAACCTTTCATTTACAACTCCTTTAAAATAAATTAATTTTTTTTATGGCTAAGAAATTAATCATAGATTGGAAAGAGTATAATCGAATAGTAGAGAAGCTTGCAATACAGATTTATGATAGCGGTTTTAAACCAAATTTACTAATAGGAATAATGAGAGGTGGAGCGCCAATAATTGATGTTCTAAGTAGAGTTTTTAAACTAAAATGTGCATATTTAGCTGTAGAGTCATACTCAGGAGAAAATATTGAAGATCAACAAGGAGAATTAATTTTTTCTAGGGAGCTAAGTTCTACGGTGCAAGATATGAGTGGCAACATTTTACTTTGTGATGATTTATCAGACACTGGAGTAACACTAAATAAAAGCATTGATTGGTTAAAAAAGTATCCTCCATTAAAAGGAAAAATTAAATCAATTAAAACGGCAGTACTTTGGAAAAAAGCAGACTCAACTTTTGAGCCAGATTTTTGTGCTCAAAAACTTAAAGACAATCCTTGGATAGTACAGCCATTTGAAAAATACGAAGAAATAAGAATTGAAGATTTAAAGAAAAGTCAAAAGTAAAAGGGCCGGTTTCCCAGCCCTTTAAAAATTTAAGCAACAGCAAAACTTGCAACACTTAACGCAGCTATCAACCAAATAGCAGGAGATGTAGTGTTAAATTTCCCTGTAAAAATTTTAATTAATGCATATGCAATAAAGCTTAAAGCGATTCCGTGACTTATAGAATAAGTCAAAGGCATAGCAATAAAAGCCACAACCGCAGGCGCTGACTCAGCAATATCATTCCACTCTATATCTGTTAAGTTTCTTACAAATAAGACTGCAACGTATAATAACGCGGCACCATCTATCTCTTTAGGTAAAGAAGTAGCTAAAGGAGAGAAGAACAAACATGCTAAGAATAATAAGCCTATAACAAGTGAGGTCATTCCAGTTCTTCCACCAGCTTTTACACCAGCACCTGATTCCACATAGCTTGTGACGGTAGTTGTGCCCATAAACGCTCCTGCAACTGTACCAACGCTGTCAGAAAGCATGGCTTTATTTATATCTTGCACCTTTCCATCTTTGCCGACTTTACCAGCAACATTTGCAACAGAAGTTAAGGTCCCAGCAGTATCAAAAAAGTCAATAAATAATAAAGTAAATATTATTGTTGACATTCCTGCTGTAAAAGCAGCTCCTAAGTCAAATGCAAAAAGATAAGTCATTGGTGGTGGAGAGCTAACTACTCCATTAAATTTAGCAAGACCAGTTACCCAGGCTATAACACTGAAAACTAGTATTCCAATTATAATGTTTCCACGTATTTTCATTTTTTCCATCACTACCATTGAAACAAATGCCAAACATCCAAGTATAACCAATGGATTTTTGATGTCTCCTAAAGTTACCAAGGTAACGGGGTGATCTCCTACTACCCCCATAATTTCCAGTCCTATAATTGCAAGGAAGCCACCTATTCCAGCTCCAATTCCTAACTTCAAACTTTTTGGGATAGAATTGATTAACCAAGCTCTTATTGGAGTTAAAGAAATTATTAAGAATAATACTCCAGCAACTAATACTGCACCCAAAGCTTCCTGGGGGGTGTAACCCATACCAGCCACGACTCCAAAAGCAACGAATGCGTTTATTCCCATTCCGGGAGCTAAACCAATTGGCCAAGTTTTTCCGTAAAAAGCCATTATAAAACAAGCTATGGCGGTAGCTACTATCGTTGCAGTAAAGACAGCACCAAAATCAAAAAATCCTTTTTCTGGTCCAGCAAATTCTCCAGATAAAATAAAAGGATTTAAGAACATTATATAAGCCATTGTTAAAAACGTAGTTACGCCAGCTATTACTTCAGTTCTAAAATTTGTTTTGTGTTTTTTGTATTCAAAATATTTTTCAAGCATAAAACCTCCTAATAAATCTGCTTACAATGATTCTGTAGATAAATCTTTGAAAAAACTGTCTCTTATTTAAAATTACAACCTGTGATAAATATTTCTGTTTATAAAATTGATGTATATTCTACACTTGGTTGAAAATGAAAATTGTTTTTATATTAATTTTTTTATTCTTAAGTTTAGCTTCGTGCCAAACTGTTTCTAACAAAATTGATGAAAAAGTTTCAGAGGAAGAAAAGCAATTAAGCAAGTGGTTAAATAGGTCTGAAGAGGCATTAAAAATAGAATTCGGTAAACCAGATAAGATTGATTTTAAAGATAATTCAAGAAATAGGTTTTATGTTTATACAAAAGAAAAGTTAAAGATAAAATGCGAAAGAATTTTTGAAATTAGCTCAGCAAACAAGGTAGTAGGTTTTACAAGTAAAAACTGTTTTTAGTGACAAGCCTTATTAAATTTTTTAAGTCTCCAATAATTATAAGGCCAAGGAGTTAAAAATCCAACTAACAACATTATAGGTACGACCCACCATACTAATTTTGCTGAGCCTATAATTAAGTAGTCTGTCAAGTTCATCGCCACTTCCATAGAAATCATACTAATTAATGACATCCCACAAGCAATTTTAAACGCCTCTATTAATTTAAATTTTTGTCTAAATAAAATTATAGTCTCAAGAATGATAGAAGTTATTATTCCATTAATTATAGCAATTAACATTACTAAAAATACTGATAAAGAGTGAGGGGTTATCTGAAAATAATAAATAGTTCCAAAGTCGCCTATAGAACATCCAATGAGGCACCATAAAGTATTATAAGCACTTTTGGACCAAGTAGTTTTACAAAACCAATCAAATTTTTCTGTAATCTCCATAATTAAAAAATTTACTTGCGGAGCTTGCTCCGCAAGTAAGGCAAACTTATTTTATCTCAATAAGTCTTTTTTTCTTTGCTTCTGGTACAATTTTTTCACAAGAAATTGTCAAAAGTCCATCCTTTAACTCAGCGTCACCTACTTTTACATCATCTGCAATTGTAAACGATCTGGCAAAAGATCTTTGAGAAATACCTCTGTGAATTATCTCTTGACCATCTTTTTTCTCAGTGCTTTTAACTTGTTTAGTTTTTACAGTTAAAAGATTATCTTCATATTCTACTTCAACATCGTTTTTGTTAAAGCCAGCAACTGCTACTTCAATAGCATATTTATCTTTGCCTGCTTTTCGGATGTTATATGGCGGGTAATTGCCTTGTACAGCAAGACTGCCATTCCCTAACATTGACTCGAACTGATCAAACATATCGTCGAATCCAATGCTAAAAGGTCTTAGTGAATTAAAGATCGATAGATCCTTACTTGTCATATTTCCTCCTTTGTTAGCAAGGTTAATGTTGATCCCTTTCGGCAATCAACAAGATTTATATGGTATCTTTTTTTAAATTTTCAAGATGGTATTTAAACTTTAGCGTTCTTTAAAATAAAACTATATTCTTCAGCAAGTTCTTTTATAGCATTATCTCTACCACTCATTCCGCCGTGACCAGCTGCTTCCATTTTACATTTTAATAATTGTTCATTGTCATCCTCTTTAACATCTCTTAATTTAGCGATATATTTTACAGGCTCAGAATATAAAACTCTGTTATCAAATATTGAAGACGTGATTAACATCGGAGGATACTTTTTTTTACCCAAATTATTATAAGGCGAATAAGATAGTATGTAATCAAAGTACTCTTTACTTTTAATTGGATTTCCCCAAAGCTCCCACTCAGCCGGTGTAAGTGGAAGTTTTTCATTTAACATCGTTGTCATTGTATCTACAAAAGGTACTAGAAGTAACATTGCAAAAAATAATTCTGGAGCCATATTTGCTACACTACCTCCTGTAAGTCCTCCAGCACTACCTCCGTAAAAACATAATCCACCTTTATGTGTATACCTTTGCTCAATTAAGTGATTTGCACATGCAATATAATCGTGAAAGGTATTTTTCTTAAGTTTCTTTTTCCCTTCTGTATGCCAATTGTCTCCTAAATCTCCCCCGCCTCTTACATGTGCGATTGCGAATGAAATACCTCTATCAACTAAGCAAAATCTTGAGGCACTAAATGATGGAGATACACTATGCTTATAGGCTCCGTAAGCATATAATAATATTTTTGACGTTCCGTCTTGTTTTGAACTTTTAAGTCTAACTAAACTAATAGGTATCATTCGTCCATCATGAGATTTAGCTTTTATTCTTTCAACAACATATTTATTTGGATCATGACCGGATGGAATTTCAACTTCTTTAACTAGTTTTTTTTCTTTTGTTTTAATATCGTATTCAAATATTTTACCTGGTGTAGCCATACTTTCCCAGCTAATTCTAATTTTAGAGGTGCTAGTATCCTTTTGCATTAAACTGGCTCCAGGAACACCAATTGGTTCGTTAGAAATTTTTATTTCCTCCTCTTCATTTGTATTAATATTTCTCACATATAACTTTGGTATTGCATCAGATTTTTCAGCTCTAATTATATAATTATCTAAAAAATCTAAACCACCAATAACCGTCTCTTTTTTTGGCGGTACAAATTCCTCCAAATTTTCAATATCGTTTTTTTTACACCTTAAAATTTTGTAGTCTCTTGCATCTTCATTGGTATGAACATAGAAATAATCCTTCCAGGAGTCTAAAGAATAACGCACGTCTTTTTTTCTTTTTCTAAATAGTTTTGGCTTAATGTCATCGCTAATCGACTCAAAGAAATACTCTTCAGTGGTAATATGATCTGAAGTAGAAATTATGAAATATTTTTCATCTGATGTTAAACTAATACTGCATGTAAAAGTCTCATCTTTTTCTTCAAAAATAAGCTCATCATTTTTAACAGGTTTACCTAAAAAATGTTTATAAATTTTTCTAGGTCTATGAAATTTATCTAGTTTAGAATAAAAAAAACTTTTACTATCTAGTGACCAAGTAATACTTCCGCTAGTATTTTCAATTTGATCAGGTAAATTTTTATTATTAGTTAAATCTCTTAAATAAATTGTGTAATACTCAGATCCTTTTAAATCTAGAGAATATGCCATACGGTCATCATTATGGGAAACACTGACACTACCTAGGCCAAAATATTCTGATCCAGATTTTTTCTTTTCTAAGTCCCCATCAAAATAAATTTCCTCTGGTTTAGATTTATCGACTAATTGTCTTAATCGCTTACCATAATTACCTTTTGCTTCGGTTTTACTCCAATAAAAGTATTTTTTATCTTTGAATTTTAAAGATGTATCATCAAGTTTAATTTTTGATTTAATTTCATTAAAAAGTTTTTTTTGCAGATTTTTAACATCTTCAAAATATTTTTCAGTTAATAAATTATTTTCTTCAATGTACTTTTTAACATCAGGATTTAGTTTATTTGGATTTTTTAAAACATCTAAAATATCAGGCTGATCCACCCAAGAATAATCATCCTTTAAAGTAGTATTGTGATACTTTTTCTCGCTCTTTATTTTTTTTAATTCTGGTATAATCATTTTAAAAGAATTATATGAATTGGTTTTTAATTGGAATTATCATATTTGTCATTGTTTATTTATTTTTAAATTGGTTTGCCAAAACTAGTACTAAAAAAATAGCACAATTTTTGAAAAGATTAGCAATAGTAATATCTATCTTTTTAGCAGCAATTTTAGCAATAGGAGGCAAATATATATTTTCACTCCCCTTTTTATTAATTCTTCTCAGTGGTTTAAAAATAAAAGGTTTTACTGCTTTACAATTATTTCAATTATGGAGACTTATACAAGTTTTGAGAAGCTCAGGGAGATTTGGCAATAAAAGTTCACAGGCAACCACAAGTATATCTACTGAAGAAAGCTACAAAATTTTAGGTTTAAAAAAAGGATGTTCTAAAGAAGATGTTTTAAAAACAGCGGCAAAATTACAAAAAAAAATACATCCAGATATGAACCGTGACGTGAATTCAGAACGACTTAGTCAGTTAGTAAATGAGGCAAAAGAAAAAATTTTAAAAACTGACTTTAGTTAGTCCAAATATTTTTTTGCAGTTTTGAAGACTTCCTCTAAAGAAATGTTATCTTTTCCAAGAGTATCGTGAGTTGTACTTTTAACTGTTTCACCTTTAGGGACAATCGGAACTATATTTCTTGAATAACTGCTGTAAGAATAGGCTGGAGAGTCCATAAAAATTCCAATTGATTTTATTCCTAACGAAGCGCTCATATGCATGAATCCAGTATCGTTTCCTATGTATAAATTACAATTTTTAATTATAGGAAGAATATTTGAAATCGATAATTTTTCCATTGTAATACAGCAAGAGTTGATATTTGAAAATTTAATTTTATCAACAATTTCTAAATCATTTTTACCAGCAGCAATAAAAAACTTACATTTTTTAAGTTGATTTAATTGAGATGCTAATTCTATATAATTTTCTATATCCCATCTTTTTGTTGGTCCAGAAGCAGAAACACCTAAAATAATATTTTTGGTTTGATCATTTATATTATAAGTGTCTTTCGCTTTAATTATTTCTTCATTTTTTAAAAATAGATTTGGCTCTGTAGAAAGAATTTTACCAACTTGTGTTTCAGTAAAAACTTTTGCTGTTTGATATATTATATCTTTAGAAGTAAAAAGTGGATATTGATATATATTTTTTATCCCCGCAATTATAGATAAAAATCTATACCTTATTGAGCCATTAAATATATATACTTTGTCAAATTTCCTTTTTTTTATTTCTTTAGATAGTTTTAAAAATCCTGAAATTCTATCATTAGATGTATCTAAATTTATTATCTCATCAAGAAAATTTTCATCTCTAAATAACTCTGATGATCTAGATGTTTTTTTGGCTAACAGAGAAATTTTAACATTGTTTTTTTCGGATATAGCCTTTAGGTAAGGCAAAAATATAAGCATATCCCCTATCCCATATCTTTGCTGTATAACAAGAACTTTCATTTTGAAATATATTATTATAACTTAGACATATAAATTTAGGTAAGATTATGATGAAAAAAGGTGTTTATGCAGCCACTCTAAGCGTTATAGAGGAAAATGGTTCGTTAAATATTGAAGAAACAATATCTCATGCCGAAAATATTATAAAGGACGGCTTGCATGGTGTTTTCTTTTTTGGTTCTACAGGACAAAGCCAATTAATTTCAATGGCAGAAAAAAAGGAACTAGTTTCAAAGCTTCCATTAAGCAAATTTAAAAAAAATTTTCACTTAGGAACTGGCTGTAATTCTGTAAAGGAAACTATTGAATTTATTAAGTACTCATTAGAATATGATTTTCAAAACTTTCTTATAATGCCTCCGGCCTATTATAAGGGTAATACTGAAGCTGGAGTTTTTGAATTTTATTCAAAAATAATTAAAGAAACCCCTAAGGTAAGAATTATTCTTTATAATTTTGAAAAATTAAGTGGTTTTAAATTTGAAGAAAATTTTGTTAAAAAATTAGTTGAGGCATTCCCTAAAAATATTATTGGTTGTAAGGACTCAACTTATAATTTGTACGAAAATCTTAAGATAAAAGATTTTTTAATTTTTCCAGGAGATGAGTCAAAGCTACTCAAAGGTTTGCAAATCGGGTGTTCTGGATGTATTTCTGCTATTGCTAATGTTACGCATAAGTTAGCAAGGGAGGTTTTCGATAACTATGAAAACAATAGGCCTCAACCTAATAATAAAAAATTAATTATGGTAAGACAAGTTTTTGATAATTATAATTTAATCTCAAGCTTACATAGCTATATGTCCACCCAAAATTCAAAATTTAAAAATTTATTACCCCCTTTGAGATTATTAAATTCTAAAGAAAGTAAAGAATTATTTAAAAAACTTGAAACTTTAAAGTTTAGTTTTAAAAAAAATATCGCAGCATAAATATGATTTTAGCAAAAGTTTTAAGCAGAATTTATAAAAAAAATGGAATTATTTTAGAAGACTCCACTGGTCAAAAATATATTTGCGGGAGTCCTCGAAAAGATAATCCTATTACTTTAAAATTATTAAAAGAAAATTTAAAATGGAAACTGATTCTTGACCCTGAGTTAGAGTTTCCGGAGGCATATATGAGAAATGAAATTTTAATTCAAAACGGAAGCTTAGAAGAATTTTTAATGTCCTTAGTAGAAAATCTTGGTCGAGAAGAAATTACTACGGCTAGTTATTTATCTAAAAAAATTTATCAAGCAGTAAGATTTATTTCAAATTTTAATTTACCAGGTAAAGCAAGAAAAAATGTTGAACATCATTATGATATAGGCGGTGATAAAGGAGAAAAATTATATGATATTTTTCTAGATACAAAGCATAGACAGTATTCGTGCGCTTACTGGAAAGAAAATACAAAAACTTTGGAAGAAGCTCAACAAAACAAAATTGATCATATTATCAAAAAATTAAATATTAAAAGTGGTCAAAAGATTCTAGAGGTAGGTTGCGGCTGGGGAGGAATGGCTTTTGAAATTGCTAGACAAAAAGGATGTGAGGTTAAAGGGATATCACTAAGCAAAAATCAAATTAATTACTGTAAAAAAAAAGCTAAAGAATTAAACCTAGATAATCAAGTTTCATTTGAATTAGCTGACTATAGAGAGGTTAAAGGAGAATACGATAGAATTTACTCTGTTGGAATGTTTGAGCATGTAGGAAAAAAATTTTATAATGTATTTTTTAAATCGATAAGTAAACTTCTTAAAAACGATGGGATGTTTTTATTACATACTATTGGAGTTGTTGACAAACCCTCTCCGCCAAACAAATTCATTAATAAATATATTTTTCCAGGGGGAATTTGTCCCTCATTGAGTCAGATAGTAAAACCTATAGAAAAAACAGGCTTAATAGTTGCTGATACTGAAACTCTTATTCGTCATTATGATAAAACGCTTTTAAGCTGGTTGAATAGATTTATGGCAAAAAAGCATTTGGTCAAAGATATGTTTGATGAAAAATTTGTAAAAATGTGGTCTTTTTATCTAGCAAGTTGTGCTGCAGCTTTTAGATATAGAGACTTAGCGGTATTTCAATTACAAATTGTGAAGAACTTCAATGCAGCCCGACCTACAAGAGACTATATATATTCATAAAAACTGATATTTAATTATTATCAGGTATGAAAAAAAAGAAAAAAAAAGTTAGAAAAAAGTTACGAGTAAAAAGAAAACCAAAAAACAAAAGAAGAATAAAAAGAAGACTCAAATCTAAAAAACGAGTAAAAAAAATAAAAAAACGTTCTTTTAAAAAAAAATTTAAATATTTAGTTAAAAAAAGAAAAGTAAAATCAAAAAAAAGTAAAAGCTCCTCAAAAGAAACTTTTAGAAAAATTATTAGATTTACTGATAAACTTAGTTTTAATTTTAAAATTAATTTCAATTTAGATAAAACACTTCAAAGTTTTTTTCAAAATATATCTGATAAAATTAGCTCTTTTAAACAAGTTATTGAGGAAGAACGAGATAGAAAAAGACAAGAACAACTTAAGAAAATGAAAAAAGAAAAAGATGACATTGTCAGAAGAGACAAAATGATGAAACAAGAAGAATTAAAGGCGAAACAGACTGAAATAAAAGAGGAAATAAAATTAGTTAAAGAGAGAAAAATTGAATTAAAAAGATTTATTAGAGAAGAACAAGCCCAGGTAAGAAAAGAACAAGCTGAAAAACAAAGATTATTTTATGAAAAGATCAAATTGGAGAAGAAAATTGAACAATTTAGAAAAAGAGAAGCTGTAGAAATTAAAACATTAGAGAAGTTTGTTTTAAATCAAGAAAGAGAAAATTACGAAGAAGTTCAAGAAAGAATTGAAAAAATTAAATTAAAATATCAAGCCATAAGAGACCAAAAAATTAGAGAGAGAATAGAACAATTAGGTATTGAGGTTTCAGATGATGATACCAGGGCAGATCTTTTGGAAAAAGAGAGACAATTTAATGTTGCTAGAGAAAAAATAGAAAATAATTTAGAAAGCTTTTATAGAAGTATGGCGTCTTGCATTTTTCAACTTAATAGAAGATGGTTACCAAAAAAAATGTCATTGCTCAGAGTAATTGATAGACGATATGAGACCTCTGAAATATTTATTAAGTTAGATGAAGAGTTGGATGAGAATTGGATAATGTTAGTATATTTAAAGGACAATGATCCAGCTTCTAATATTATTGTTGAAGATAAAACTAATCCAGGAAATAACCAGTCTAATGAATATAAACCAAATGAAATTTTTAAGTTTTCGGATGCTTTAGTTGACTCTCTTACTTCTATGATTGATAGAGAGTATAAAAAAAAATTAAATTAATTTAAAATTTCGGATAGCTTTGTCACTTGACCAATTTTGAAAACAATTGCATCTTCTTTTTCAAAACCAAATTTTTTGGCATTTTTTTTAAATCTTTCAGGAGGTTCCATGATTGGTTCTAATGAGAGAATAACTGTACCCCAATGCATGCCTATAACTTTTTTACTTTTAAGATCCCTTGCTAAGCTCAAAGCTTCTTCTGGATTTGTATGATAAACGGATTTATCTTTTTCAGGCATTATTGGGAAAAAATTATATGCACCAATATTTATAAAAGTAATATCAATCGGACCATACTTGTTTCCTAGGTCTTTATAAATATTTCCTACACCTGTATCACATGCAAATAAAATTTTTTTATCTTTGTATTGAATTAAGTAATTTCCCCATAAAGTTTTATTTGTGTCAAACAAACTTCTTTTTGACCAATGCACAGCAGGTAACAAAGTAATTTGTAATTTATCATTAATTTCAACTTTTTCATACCAGTCTAATTCTTTCACATCTTTGTAACGGTTAAAATATTTAGATAATTTTAAAGGTGTAATTACCTTAGCATTTTTATGTGGAAAATTTCTAACTGCATTTACATCAAGATGATCATAATGATTATGCGTAAGTAGAAAGACATCTGTTTTAGGAACCTCTTTTAAATTTATAGCTGGATCAACATATCTTTTTGGTCCAAAAATTAATGGCCCCGTATTTTTTGAGAATAGTGGATCTGTGATAATTGTGGTATTTCCGAGTTTTATTAAAAATGTAGCGTGTCCAATCCATGCAATATAATCATTATTTTTATTTTCTTTTAAATCTTTAATAACCTTACTTCTTGGAACAACATGATCTTTTGGAAAATTGATTTTAATTTTTTTTCTCTCCTCATTAAAAATTTTATAGGACCATTTAATATTAGGATTTCTTTTTGGCGATCCTTCTGGATTTCTAAAAGTGCCATCTGATAGGTGATGATATGGTTTTTCCGCCATTACATTAGTTGAAAATAATATATTTAAAATTAAAAGATAGATTAAATACAGTTTCATTTATTTTTATTGTTTCTTGTTTTTTCATTAATTTTTTTTCCATATTGTTTAATTTTTTCCCATTCATTTATACTTTTAGAACTTTCCTCCTCTTTCTTGCTTACAATCAACGGAGTTATTATTAATATTATGAAAATCAATAAACAAGCTATAATAAGGGATAATGTCATTATCCCTTATTAGCACATTTTTATTTTTTTCAAAATAAATTAACTATTCAAACAATGTTTTTTATTAATCCTTTTATCAAAGTCATTAAGCGCTTCTTTTGAAACGAACCAGATAAATGAGGACTCCTGTATCTGCTTTGAGTCAGCAATAGTACACTTTTTGCCTAACTTAATTTTTGCTACGTTACCGCCGGCACAGTTTGTCAACATTAGCAGTAAAGCTGCGATTGATAATATTTTCATAATTATTTATTTAAATACAGATTTAGTAGATTGGTTGTCATAAAATTGTTCAAAATAAGAAAGAAATTCAAGCAAGTTGCAGTTGCACAAATTAGAACATATATTCATCTGATGGATCATAAATATAAAGTAAGAATATATTACGAAGACACAGACGCTGCAGGAGTAGTATTTTACGCTAATTATTTCAAATTTACTGAGAGAGCTAGAACAGAACTTATTTATGAAAAATTAAAACTCAAACATCTTGAAATGAAGGATAAATTTGATGTCATTTTTGTGGTAAAGTCACTTTCATCAAAATATATAGCACCAGCTAAATTTGAAGATGATTTAATTGTTGTTTCAAAAATTACAGAAAAAAGCCCAGTTAGACTAGTTCTTGAGCAAAATATAGAAAAAGCAAATAAACTAATTTTTACCTCTACTATAGAATTAGCTGTAGTTTCTTCAAATGGTAAAATTACAAAGTTACCAGATCAGCTTTTTTCCTTAATTTAATTTTAAAAATGCTCTATTGTATTTTTCTTAAAAATTGTTAAGAATATTCTGTGAAAGCAAATTCTCCAAATAAAGTAGCAATAATAATGGGTAGTAGAAATGACTATCCAATTATGAAAAAATGTGAGCAAATTTTAAAAAAATTTAATATTAAAAATGAAGTTTTAATAGTTAGTGCTCACAGAACCCCAGATAGACTATTTAAATTTGCTAAAAATGCTCATAAAAACTATTCAGTTATATGTGCAGGAGCAGGAAGAGCTGCTCATCTTGCAGGAATGTGTGCATCATTGACAAAAATTCCAGTAATAGGAGTTCCAATTAAAGACAAAAAAACAGACGGAGTCTCAGCTTTGTTTTCTGTGGCAGAGATGCCTAATGGTATTCCCGTTGCAACAACTGCTATAAACGGTGCTCTTAATGCTGGACTATTAGCAATTTCAATTATCGCTTTGCAAGACAAAAAAGTGAGAATTAAGCTTGAAAACTACAGACTAAGACAAACAAAATCAGTTAAAAAAAGACCTAAGTAAATGTTAAAAACTATTAGTTTAGGAGTAATTGGTGGAGGTCAATTAGGCTCACTTTTGTGTTCAGCTGCAAAAAAATTAAATGTAAAAACAGTTGTGCTATCAGATGATAAAGAGGGACCAGCACAACATTTTTGCGATAAATTTATTTACAGCAAATATGATGATAATGTAAAAGTGAGAGAATTTATTAGCAAAGTTGACATTGTAACTTACGAGTTTGAAAATATACCTGTAGATTTTTTAAATCTTATTCAGAAGGAAAAAAAAGTCTTACCTTCTCCTAAAATAAATAAAATTGCCCAAAATAGAAAACTAGAGAAGACTTTTGTTAACGAACTAGGAATTAACACTACAGACTGGGTCTACATCAGATCAGCAGAAGATATAAAGAAAAATCAACACCTTCTACCTGGAATACTTAAATCTAATACTTTAGGATATGATGGAAAAGGCCAATTTGTTTTAAACTCTTTGGATGATATTCAAAAAGATTGGTGTTTTACAAAAGATTATATTCTTGAAAAAAAAGTAGATTTAAAAAAAGAAATTTCTGTTGTTATTGCTAGATATTCTGATGGAACCATGTCAAGTTATGAACCGATTGAAAATGTTCATAAAAATCAAATTTTATTTAAATCTAAAATACCCGCTAAAATAAGTGATAAAATATTTAAAGAGGCTATTAATAATGCAAAAAAAATTGCAGAAAGTCTTTCATATACCGGTGTTTTGACAGTGGAGTTTTTTTTAACAAAAAATGATAGACTTTTAGTAAATGAACTTGCTCCACGTTTTCATAATTCAGGACATTTAACGATTGAGGCGTTTAATATCTCGCAATTCACAGCGCATGTTAGAGCCGTTTGCAATTTAGAGTCAAAATCAATTAAAAAAATTTCTAATGCAGAAATGTACAACATTTTAGGGCATGAAATACTTGATTATAAGAAAAAGATTTTTAAGAAAAATGAATTTTTTTATGACTACCAAAAAAAAGAACCCAGAGAAGGAAGAAAAATGGGTCACATTACAATATTAAAAGATTAATCATTGAATAGTTATTCTATACATCTTCCTATTACCGCTAAAAGCAGTTGCGGCATGAAGCATAGAGCGATTTGACCAAAGAGCAATATCACCTTTTTTCCAACTAAAACTATAAGAAAAATTTTCTTTTATTTGGTGGGATGACAAAAAATTTATTAATTCTTCTTGCTCATTGTTTAAATCTACTATTCCAACAACGTGACCTGGAGAACAATAAATTGTTTTTCTACCATTAATTGATTGAACTAAGTTATGTTCAGACTTTATTTCACTTGTTCCGCTAGTCCCATGGTCTGCCATCCTTAACTCCCGCGTTTGAGCTATTTTTCCTTGAGATGAAAAAACACCTTTTAAATTCTCAATTTTTTTTTTTATTTCTTTAGGTAACGCCTCATATGCAAGAAATTGATTATAAAACAAAGTATTTCCTTTTCCCTCTTCAGGCACATCAATAGCCTGTAAAAAAGTAAATCTGGGAGGGTTTTCTAAATATGATGAATCTGTGTGAGGACCCTCACCAAAACTTTTTCCAGTATCAGTTTCTTTTCTTTCAATAACATATATATCTTTAAAATCACTATGTGGTTTGAGCATAGGATATTTTGCTGGGATACCAAAATTTGATGAAAAATTGATATATTGTTCTGGACTTAAGCTTTGATTTTTAAAAAAAAGCACCCCGTATTTATTAAGTAGTTTTTTTATTTCAAGTATTTGGCCTTCTTTTACCTCTTGTAAATTAGTGTAGATAAAACATCCCACTTTGTTATTTGTTGGTTCAAACTCTATTTTTGACATGTAAAATAGTAAACCAAATTATGTCAATTTGGCAATGGGTTAATTAGCTCTTTAAAATTATTTTTTGGATTATTTATCTCAAGCCCAATTTGGTAAAAACTAAGATCTGGTGGCTTTATAGATTGTAAAATTTCTTGGGCATCATTTTTAAGATTTAAGTAATCATTAATCTTTGATTTATTTATTATCAATGGCTGACGGTGGTGTATCTTAGAATTTTCACCATCAGCTTCTTTCGTAATTATACTAAACTGATTATTTTCAAATACCCCAGCAAAATACATTAAATCGTTATTATCTTTCAATTTAAAACAATAAGGAACTTTTTTATTTTCACCAGATTTTGACCACTCATAAAAATAGCTACAAGGTATTAATAATCTATTTTTCGTAATTAATCTTTTAAAATAAGGTTTAACTAAACTTTCTAATCTTGTGTTATGCAAAGGTCTAAATCCCTCTTTGTCCTTTGCCCAGCTTGGAAAAATACTCCAATAACCAAGTTCTAAAGCCCGTCCATTACTGTATTTTTTTATAACAGCAGCTTCTTGTCCTGGACTTATATTAAAGTTATCTATGCTGTCTACTTTTCCGATTACAGTTTTAACTATATCCGATGTTGCTTTTATTATATTGGTTTGTGCAAATCTTCCACACATTAGAAATCTATTTTACGAATTCTTTAATACGCTCTATCGTACTTTTTTTTGGACCATCATATTTAATTGAATATGAATTTGACGTAGTTAAAACTTCAACGCCTTTTGTAAATATAAAAATAAAAAATATTATAAAAAATACTACAAATATTTTTGCAGGATTATAGTTTCCTGTTTCAAAAACACTTTTTTTTTCGACATTTGCTTTATGGAAAAATTTAAAAGTGATATAAACTGCAATTATTAAACCTATGTGCGCAAGTACAACGCCTGGCCCACCCCCAAATAAAACTTGTTAAGCTAAATACATATAGACTAAAAACAGTTGACCATACAAAAGATAATACTATTAAAATTTGAAGTCTGACAGTTTTTGGAAGTGATCTTAAATCATTTTTACTATCATCAAACATTATGTTTGCTGTTTCTACCATCCAATTTTTTAAATTTTCCATAATTGACTTATATACTTTTTGTATTGAAAATAAAATTCATAATTTCCTTACCAAATTTCTTACCCTGTTCATATGCTTTTCAAATTTTTCCTGCGACATTCCAGGCAAAACTTCATAAAATCTTATATAGCTTGTTTTCATACCTCCAAGCTTTAAAACGCCAGCTTTAATTCTTCTAAAAGGAATATTTTGAAACCAAGTTTGAATACTAAACCAATTCCCGCCATAACTCATACTCATAATTGCTCTCTTATTTTTCATAGCACCTGCAACAGGATATCCCCAGTTTCCCACTAATCTTTTAAAAGAAAAAAACCACTTAGGAGCAAGCACAAGATCAATCCAGTTTTCTAAGATTGCTGTCGCTCTTAAATTATAACAAGGAGATATCATAAAGAGCACATCACTTTGTTCTAATCTTTTCCTATAATCTAAAATTTGCTTACTGGGTTCAGATCCGTCATAAAAAGGGATTGGTTTTTCTGCATGCAAATTTATGAGATCAATTTCGTGACCTAGCTTTTTGGCTTCTAAACAAAATGTATCTCTTATTTCCTGATTAAAACTTTTATCTATATTATGATGTCCATAAACAACAAATATTTTACTCATACAAAACTTTTCTACCTTCTAAAATAATTGATTATCTCTTGTATTCTAATAAATTTTACACCAAAGACAAATCCTAAACCAACACCATACCAAACAGCTCCAGCTAAACCATATCCATCAATACTTATATCAACCTCATAATAAGTTTGAATTTTTCTTACAAAATAATAGAAAATCAAAGAACCAATTATCCCATTAATAAAAAAAAATTTATTTATCTTCTTCACTTTCAACTTTATCCTTCCAAAAAAATATACCAGTTCCCCCACCAATTAAAATGGCCGATATTATCCAAGCTGATTCGTGTTTCACAAATATTGTAATCACACCTGCCAGAACCAAAAGTATGCCTAAATGTCTATTTTTCATCATTAATCCTATATTGACATGTATTAATGTTATACAATAGAATTAATTTACCATCCACATGGTCAGAAAGTGGCTCATCTACATGAGTTAAAAGTAGGTTGAATAAACTAACAAGGAGAATGTATGGACAGACATACAAAATTGTTAAAAGAATTCAGCCGAAGTAAAACACAGGCTGAACTTTTAAATAAATTAAGTAAATCCAGAAAAGCCATAAATACTGGTAACTCGGGAACTTTTGGCTATAGATTAAAGGAAGGTGTCAATTCTGGAAAAGTTATTAAACATTTAAAAAAGACTTCAGATAATATTTAACTCCTGTAGGGGTAGCTCCAGCTACCCCTCACAATCATATTAATGTATATTAAAACATGGATTCGTTAATCATAATATTAATTGTATTATTAGTAATAATAAATATTGCTGTTGTTCTTCTTTTAATTAAAAGCAAGTCTGAAAAACCTACAAATTCAGAACAAACTTTTAAAGATGAATTTAATTCTTTTAAAGAGAGTTTTGGTCAATCTTTTGGAAACATGAGTAAAGAAATTGCAAAAGACATGACAGGAGCTTTGACTAAAGTTGATGAAAAAGTTTCAGTCTTTAACCAACAAGTCAGTGAACTCAATAAAAGCCAGGACAATTTTAGCAGGATTCTAAGTGGTGTAAAAACATATGGAACTCTTGCAGAATTTGGATTAGGAGCTCTTCTTAAGGACTTGCTTCCAGCATCTCAATTTATTGCTAATGCAAAAATGAAAGATGATACATCCGAAACAGTTGAATTTGCTATTAAACTTAAAGATGTATTACTACCAATTGACAGTCATTGGCCAGTTGAAAAATATAAAGCAATCGATGATGCATATAATGCAAATGACAAAGAGGGACAAGCTGAGGCTAGGAAAGATTTAGCTGCAGCTTTTAGACTCAAAGCTAAAACAGTTAATGCAAAATATATTGCTCCACCTAAAAGTACAGATTTTGCAATTATTTACGTTCCGACCGAAGGACTATTTTCTGAACTTTCAAGTTACAGAGATCCCAAAACAAAAGAACTTTTATTGCAAGAACTTAGAACAAAATACAAAGTTACGATTTCTGGACCAAATACTTTATCTGCTTTGTTGCAATCTTATTATTTAGGATTTCAGACACTAAAAGTTCAACAACACGCTACCCAAATCTACACCGATTTAAGAAATATAAGCTCAAGGTTTGAAAAGCATTTTGAAGGAATTAAAGATTTAAGAAAGAAATTAGAGCAGGCACTTACTGTAACAGATGGCTTTGGTAGAGACGCTAGGTCTATCATGAATACGCTTGGAAATATCAAAGATCCACAACAAGTAACAGACACCTTGAAAGAAAATCCAGAAAAGATAAAAGTACTTAAATAATTTAGAAATATGTCTAACTTTGTCTTTTATGATTTTGAGACTAGCTCATCTAATAAACACTGGGGCCAGATAATTCAAATTGGAGCTATTTTAACAAACGATAATCTAGACGAACTTGATCGATTTGATGTTAGGTGTCGTTTAAGTCCTGGAATAATTCCAGAAGCCATGGCTCTTATTGTTAATAAAACATCTCCTACAATGTTAAAAAAATCAAATCTTTCTCACTATGAAATGATAAGACAATTTGTTGAGACTTTAAAAAAATGGGGAAAGGCAACTTATATAGGATTCAATAGTATTGAATTTGATGAAGAATTTTTAAGAAGTACTCTTTTTCAAACTCTTGAATATCCATATATTACAAGTACAAATGGTAATACAAGAGGTGACATATTAAGTTTGGCGAGAGCAGCTAATCTTTATTACCCGAATACATTAAAAAATCCTAAAAATGAAAAAGGAAATGATGTTTATAAATTAGATCAAATGGCACCACTTAATGGAATTGATCATGGTAATGCTCACAGTGCAATAGGCGATGTTATTGCTACATTAGGTATTGCAAAACTGATAGCAAAAAAAGCCCCAAATGTGTGGAAAGCAAGTTTAATGACTTTAGATAAAAATCAAACCTTAGAGCTTATCAAAAAAGAAGCTTATTTTTGTACCAATGAATATTTTTACGGTAAAAGCAGACCTTATGTTCAAACATTTGTCTGCCAACATCCACAATATCAATGGCCATTATGTTTTGATTTAAGACACGACCCAAATATATATTTAAAAATGCCAATTCAGGAACTAACAACTGTTATGAAAAAACAACCTAAATTCATTAGGACAATTAGACATAATAAACATCCAGTAATTATGAATCCTAAGTATGGAGAAAAATTTGATGAATATAAAATTATTGGTTCTTCTAAACTCCAGGAAAGAGCAAAACTAATAAGAGAAAACAATGAATTTGCAGAAAAAATTTCAACAATAAAACTTCTAGAGTCTGAAGAAAAAGAGCAATCAAAATCGCAAGAAGATTTATATGAAGAAGAGAGTATTTATACAAAATTCACAACAGCAGAAGATAATAAAATAATGCCAGAGTTTCATAGTGTTAATTGGGATAAAAAATTATCAATTATCTCTAAATTTAAAGACGAGAGACTAAAGTATTTTGGAAAAAAACTTTTATATATGGAAAAACCAGAATTATTACCAAAAGATGATTATAGTTTAATTCACAAAGACATTGCTAAAAAATTACTTAGTACAAACAATGAAAAGTGGAATACAATACCAAGAACTTATGCTGAAATTGACACATTACGTGCAAAATTTGAGAAAGAAAATCATCAAGATAAATTAGTTATTTTAGATGAAATTAACGCGTACGTTGAAGAATTAGAAAAAACATATTCAAAAGTTTAGTTGACTTTAAAAAAAAAATAATTAATTAGAACATATGCCTACAAAACCAGTTACAGATAATTCTTTTGAAAGTGATGTCATAAAATCTGACAAACCAATAGTGGTTGATTTTTGGGCAGAGTGGTGCGGACCTTGTAAACAAATAGGTCCTGCTTTGGAAGAAATTTCAGATGAAATGAAAGACAAAGTAATTATTGCAAAACACAACATAGACCAAGAGCCAAACACACCAACAAAGTATGGTATTAGAGGAATTCCTACAATGCTACTATTCAAAGGTGGAGAGCTTAAAGCGACTAAAGTAGGAGCAACTACAAAAAGTAATATTCTCGACTGGATTAAAGAAAATATTTAATTTTTATTTAAGACGTTTCCACATTGATAGAGAGAACCAAATATACAAATAACTTTTCTTTCTTTAGTTGATATTTTTTTAAGAACTGTATCAAAGTTTTTTATTGGAAGTGCATTTATGTCATTTTTTTTTGCTATCTTTTCTAAAACTTTTGGGGATAAAGAATTTTTTTCTCCAATGATTGGAACAGTATAAATTTTTTTGAACACTCCTTTGAACTGCTTTATAAAATTTGATGGATCTTTATTTTTCATCATAGACCATATTCCATATTTTGGTATATCTATTGTTTTTAAATAATCAGACAAATTCTTTCCACTAACTTCAGAATGACAACCATCAATCAAAAGTTTCTCTTTGGGATAAAGTTTTTTTATTATTTTGCCAGTAGAAATATATTGAATTCTTCCTTCAAACTTTAATTTTGGTAATGCTTTAGAGATTACTTTTTTACTTATACCTATATCTAATGCAATCTTTATTGCCATTGTAATGTTGCTTAATAATCCTTTAGAGTAAATATTTCTTGTTTTTAATTGAATAAAATTTTTCCTATCTTTATAAAAAAAATTTTTCTTTTTTTTAATTAATTTCCATTCATTAGAATAAATTTTTCTACTTAGGTTTCTTTTTAAAATTGACTTAATTTTTTTTTGGTTTGCTAGACTTTGTTTACCAACATATATTTTAGTAAAATTACTTAAAAACCCCACCTTCTGCAGGATAATTTCACTAATTGTTTTTTTCTTAACAAAATTTAAATGTTGTTTATTTATGTTTACTACCGCTTGAATTAAAGGAAAATCAAAAACATTTGTTGAATCTTTTGCAAATAATGCACCTGCTTCTATGAGATTATAATCATTGTTATATTTTGATGCGTTTAAAATAAAAACTAAAGTGAGAACTTCAAAAATTGTTAATTGAATTTTTAATTTTTCAATTTCATTAATTGTTTTTTTTATTTCTTTGTGAGAAAGATAATCAGTTCCCATCCAAAATCTTTCTTTAATATCTTTTAAGCTAGGAGAAATATAAGCTGCAGTAGTTTGTTTATTCTCTTCTATAAAATATTTTAATGTGTTTAAAATAGAATATTTTCCATCGGATCCAATTATATTAATTACATTTTTTAATTTTTTTTCTGGATTTCCAAGTTTATTAAGTGCGGTCTTAATCCTTTTAAGATCAAAGTTAACAGTTTTTTTAAATTGTTTTTTTTTAGCTAGCAGATTGTAGAGACTTATCGATTGTGATGACATTTGTAGTCTCTTTTTTAGCTTGAGTCTCAAATTTTTTCAACATGACACTTAGCAAGGTTCCTATTGTCGAATTAAGGTATTTTCTCTCAACCACAAGATCTATCCCACCGTGATCTCTCACGTACTCCGCAGTTTGAAATTCCTCAGGTAAAGTTTCCCTTACTGTGTCTTGAATTACTCTTCGCCCAGCAAAACCTATTGTAGCTTTTGGTTCTGCTATCAAAATATCACCTAGCATTCCCCAAGAAGCTGTCACCCCTCCTGTTGTTGGATCTGTTAGTACTACTATGTAAGGTAGATTATTTTTTTTTAATTCATTTATAGCAAGTGTAGTTCTTGTCATTTGCATTAACGCAATCGAAGACTCCATCATTCTTTGACCACCACTACAACTAAAAAAAACAAGAGGAGTTTTATTATTTATCGCATGTTGAACACCAGTTATAAAAGCTTCTCCCGATGCCGCACCGAAAGATCCACCAATGAATCTAAAATCTTGGGCACCAACAGTTACGTTAATATTTTTTACCTTACCTTTTGCAATTAAAATTGCATCATTTTGACCAGTCTTTTTTCTGGCATCACGCAATCTATCTTTATATTTCTTATTGTCCACAAATTGCAAAGGATCATCGACAGGAAGTGGAGTGTCTATTATTTCAAACTCTCCTTTATCAAAAAATAATTTAAATCTATCTTTACATGAAAGTTTATGGTGAGCTCCACATTTTGTGCAACAATAAAAATTTGATTTAAAATCCTCTTTATAAATTAAATTTTTACACTCACAAGAAATCCAAAGAGTTTCTTCTGATGAAGATGTTTTCTTTTTAAATAATGACTTAATTTTTGGCTTAATAAATTTAGTTATCCAATTCATATAATCTTCTTTTTTAATTTATATACCATTTTATTTAGTACTTTGGCAGCATTTAGGCGTTTTTTTAGAGAATTTGTTATAGTTTTACATAATTGACTGCCAACCACAAGCCCATCAGCTTTTTTAAGAGCAGATATAGTTTTATCAGTAATACCGAAACCTATAACTATATTTTTACTACGATTAATACTTTTTATTTTGTTATAATTTTCCAGAATTTTCTTGGGAGTAACTTTAAGTTTTCCACCGGTTGTTGACAGCATAGAAATATAATAAATCATGCCGTGCGAGTCTCTTATTATTTTTTTCATTCTATCATGTGATGTCGTAGGGGAGACTAATTGAATAAAATCAATAGATTTTTTTTTACATTTTATTGAAAATTTTTTATTTTCCGGATAGGGAAGGTCAACTATGATGAGACCATCAACACCAGCGTCTTTACATTTTTTTAAAAAATTGCTTTCACCACTTTGATAGATCAAATTAAAATATCCCATTAGAATTAAAGGTTTATTAGGGTTAAAAATTTTAAACTTTTTTACTATTTGGAAAACATCCTTAAGTTTTATTCCATTTCTTAAAGCTCTATGCGAGCTTTCTTGAATTTGTCCACCATCAGCTATCGGTGTGTTATGTGGAAAACCAAGTTCTAAAATATCTGCATTTTTTGAAATAGCATTTAATATTTTAAGTGAATTATTTTTAGTATTGTCTCCAGCAACTGTATAAGTGATTAAAGCAGCTCTTTTTTTTCTTCTACAATTCTCAAAAGTTTTAGCAATTTTAGAATTCATCTTTTATATGATCCTAATTTTTGCTTAATGATATCTTTATCTTTAATACTATCTCCGCAAGAATTGACAATTATAACATCTGATGATTTTAATTTAGGAGCAAGTCGGATCGCCTCGTGAAACGCATGGGATGGTTCTAGAGAAGGAGATATATTTTCTAATTTAGAAACCAATTGATACGCTTTTAATGCTTCCTCATCATTCGCAGACGTATATCGTGCTCTTTTTGTATCTTTTAAAAAACAATGCAAAGGTGAAATTCCGGGATAATCTAAACCAGCAGAAATAGACTCGGTCGATCCTATTTGTCCTTCTTTGTCTTGAATAACATATTGCGCGGCTCCATGTAAAATTCCAATTTTAGATCCATTTGTCAATGGAGCTGCGTGAAGATCACTATTTTTAGGACCGCCTGCCTCAATACCAACGAACTCAGCATCTGTATCCATAAATTCATTCCAAAATCCTATTGCAGAACTTCCACCACCCACACAATTAAGAAGTTTTATCTTTTTTGGAATTTTTCCAAATTCGTCCTCAACTTGTTTGAAAAGCTCTCTTGATATCTGAGCAGTGCTCCATGCACAAATTTTAATAAATATATTTGGACCAACCGTTGATCCTACACACATATGTGTGGTATCACAGTTGGAAACCCAATATCTCATACATTCGCTGACTGCATCCACCAAAGTTTGACTACCCGTGATTACAGGTATAATCGTTGCTCCATTTTTTTTTATTGCTTCAACATTTGGTCTCTGTCTTTTAATATCTTTTGCACCCATAAAAATTTTGCATTTAAGACCAAATTTTTTAGCTGCCATAGACAACATTTTTCCAGCATATCCTGCACCTGTGTCACCTACTATAAATTTTTTCCCTGCTTTTTTTGCGATTAGACAGTGTACTGTAGCATTATATATTTTATGGGCTCCACCATTGGCTTCAGATACTACTTTTGCATAAATTTGAGCCCCTTTGAGATAATCTGTTAAATTTTCTAATTTAATAAATGGAGTTGGTGAACCAATATATGATTTGAAATATTCATCTCTCTCTTTTAAAAATTTTTTATCTTTTCTTAACTTTGCGAATAACTTTGTTAAGTCATCTATGGGTTTTTTAAGTGTCTCTGGTATAAAATTACCACCAAATTTTCCACCATACATGAAATTTTTGTCATGTTGGTCAATAAGCAATTTACCTTTTTTAATTTTCATTATTTATTTTTTTTAAATATGTTACAAATTCAATTATCTTTTGAGTATCTTTTACTTTATTTGTTTCCAAAGCACCAGAGACATCAATGATATCAGCTAATTTTGATAAATTACCCAATTTATCTTTTGTTATATTACCTGCTATCATTTTTTCTCCTTTAATTTTAATGTCTTTTATCCAACTATGATTCCAGCTTAAGCTTTTTTCATATCCCGAACTATCCCACAAAATAATATCTGATATATCTTGTAAATTTTTATAGGTTTCTATGTCACTTTTATTTTTTACTTGTATTGTGGCAATTATTTTCTTTTGAAATTTATTTTTGATAATTTTTAAAGATTTGTTATCGTACTGGCCGTATAATTGAAAATAATCTAAATTAAGTTGAGAAAATCTTTTTAACTCTTCTAAACTTGGCTGCACTAATACGCCAACAAACTGAGTATTATTTTTATTTATACTTAAAAGTTTTTTTGCTTTTTCATATGAGATATATCTATGACTTTTAGGATAATTTAAAATAAATCCGCAAAAATTTACATTGTTATTTATGCAAATTTCAACTTCATTATGATTTGATAGTCCACAAACTTTTAGTTTCATTTGTTTAGTTTAATGATTTTATCAATTTTTTAATATTATTTTTAATGTTACCATTAACCAAACTTCTTCCCATCACAATAGATGTTGCACCATTTTTGAAGGCCTCTTCTGGCGACATAACTCTTTTTTGATCGTTTGAATTTTCACCTTTAAATCTTATTCCTGGTGTAATTATTTCCATCTTTTTACAAATTTTTTTGATAAATTTTATTTCATGAGCTGAACAAACTATTCCATCTAATTTAGCTACTCGTGCAAGCGAAGCCTGCTTTCGGACTAAATCTTTTATAGATTTTGTATGACCAACTTTTTTTATTGAAGAATTAGAAAAACTTGTAAGTACTGTAACACCTAAAATTTTCAATTTTTTATTATATTTTTTTGTCGCCTTTTTTATAGCCCTAAGCATTTGAAGACCCCCACTTACATGAACAGTAATGTAAGAAATATTTTTTATATCTTTGAGTGATTTAATGGCTGCGGAACTTGTATTTGGTATGTCAAAGGTTTTTAAATCTAACCATATATTCTTTACTTTTAATTTTTCTATGAATTTTCTCCCATTTTTTGAGTAAAAAAACTCCAACCCAAATTTATAACCAATTTTGTAATTTCTTGACTTGATCTTTGAATTTTTAATAATTTTTTTTACTACCCGAGTACTATTTGTATCACATGCAATAAAAATATTTTTCATTATTATTTATTTATTAGTTCTTTTAGTTTTTTACTAGCCCTAAATCTTATCTTATTTCTTTTTGGAACGTAAATATTTTCTCCAGTTTTTGGATTTCTTGCCTGTTTTTTTTCATTTATTTCTTTGACGAAGAAAGTTCCAAAAGATCTGATTTCAATAGATTTATTATTTAATAATGAGTCAATTATTTCTTGCAAAAAAAGTTCAAGTATTTTCTCTAAATCTCTCTTATTAATATTAGGATTTTTATTCTTTAATTCTTTAATTATTCTTGGCTTCGACAATTACTTATCTTTTTTTTTGGTATTTTTTCTCCCTAAAGCTTTTTCAAATATACCTTTTAAAGTGGCACCAGATTTAGTTGCACCTTCACCAAATTTTGCAACAAGACTTTTTTCCTCATCAATTTGTGCTGCTTTAACACTTAATTTAATTTTTCTCTTTTCTATATCAAGCTCAGTAATTTTTGCATCTAATGCATTTCCCGGCGAAAAAACCTCTGGTCTAGCATCTGCTGAAGATTTCGCTAAATCAGATTTTCTAATAGATACGATTATTTTTTTTTCATTATCTACAGATACTTTAACTCCAGTTTTCATAACTTCATGTATTCTTGTAGTGATAATATCTCCAACTTTTTTGTTATTTTCTTTGAACCATTCAAGAGGGTCTTTATCAAGAGCTCTTTTTGAAAACCTAATTTTTTCGTCTTTTACCTCTATTATTTTAACTTCCATGACGTCATTTTTTTTATATTTATTTAAATACTCTTGTTTTTCATCGTAATTTATTTCCTTGTAATGAAGCATTCCTACAAGGCCAGAGTCTAATTCACCAAAAATAGCTTTATCTGTAATATTTTTTATTTTTATTTTAACTTTTTGACCAACAGAATTAAGCACTTTAGTCCAAGGATTATCTAGCGTTTCTTTATAAGATAAAGAAATTCTTTTTGCATCTTTATCAATATTTATTATTTTAACTTTTACATTTTGAGAAGGTGAAAGAACTTTACTTGGTTGAACATTTCTATTTTGCCAAGATAATTCACTATTATGAATTAAACCTTCAATACCCTCTTCGAGCTTAACAAAAACTCCGTAGTCCATTAACTTAGTACAAGTTCCTTCGTAAATTTCCCCAATTTTAAATTTTTTAGATAAGTTTTCATAAGGATCTTCAGTTAATGCTTTGATCGATGCTGAAACCCTATTAGTAACTTTATCAATTTTTGTTATTTTTACTTTAAGACTTTGGCCTATGGTAACCAAGTCAGAGGGCTTTTTTACTCGTCCATACGAAAGATCGCTAACGTGAAGCAAAGCATCAATACCATCAATATCTAAAAATATTCCCCAATCCGTAGTTGCTTTTACTTTTGCATTCTCAACTATGTCTCCCTCTTTCAAGTTTTTCAGCGCTTCTTTAAGTTCAGCATTTTTACTTTTTTCTAAAACAGCTCTTCTACTAGTGCAAACGTTTCCTCTTTTTTTATCAATACGTGTTGCTACCACTTTGATTGGCGTGTTCATTAAGTGATCAATTTTTTTAAGAGGTCTAACATCAATTTGTGAAGAGGGCATAAAAGTTGGAAGACCATCAACTGTGCACACATATCCACCTTTTACTTTTCCAGTTATAAAACCTGTCACTTCTTCCTGTGTTTCAAAAATTTTTTCCATTCGCTTCCAGGCAACCATTCTTTTTGCTTTTTCTCTAGATATAACAATTTCCCCTTTAAAACTCTCAATTCTTTCTAGGTATACCTCAACAGTAGAACCAACTTTTAATTTATCAAATTCCTTATCGTGTTTAAATTCCTCAATGGGTATCATGCCTTCCATTTTAGCTTTACAGTCAACCACAACGAAGTTTTTAGTTATTTCTGTGACCACAGCCTTAATTATTTCGTTTTCTTTAAGTTTTCTTTCTTTGAAGTCCGCGTCTAATAAAGATTTAAATTCTTTGTATTTTGGATTGGATGCTGATTGCTTTTGCTCTTGTTCAGATGACATATTAAATATTCATCACTCTTTCTATATGTTTTGACATTTTTTCTATCATTCTTTTTTTGTTAAGTTTTCCAGTGTGGATTTCTAACGCATCTCTATGTTTGAGTAAAGGGCTATGTTTTCTATTTTTATCCCTCATATTTCTTAATTTTATAGACTTTTTAACTTCCGACAACTTTACTTTATGATTTTTCTTTTTAAGATCCTGAAATCTTCTTTTTGATGCATTCTCTAAATCGCAAATAAAAAAAAACTTTACATCTGAAAAAGGCAGTATTTCTGTGGATATATCCCTTCCTTCAATAATACATTTATTGTGTTTTTTTGAAAATAAAATTTGATAAGATTTAAGCACATTTCTAATTTTTTTAATTTTTGCTATTTTAGAAGTGTGTTCAGATATTAAAGGAGTATTAAGGTCCAACTTGTTCAGCTTATTCAAACTTATTTTTTTAAATTCTTTTTTAAGAAATACAATTTGATTTTTTGGTTTTTTTTTAAGTATCATATAGCTTGCATATCTGTATAACATCCCTGATGATAAAAATTTAAGACCGTATTTTTTTGCTATAAGTTTGGCACCAGTTGTTTTTCCACTTGCAGCCCCACCATCACAACTTATAATTAAATTCTTAATTACTTTTTTTGGCAAAAGACCCACCTAATTTTTTTATTATTTTTAAGAAACTCGGAGAGGAAGTACCTACAGTTTCAAAATTGTTAATTTTAACTTCATATCCTGTAATCAAACCAAGGATAGCTGCAGACATACATATTCTATGGTCACCTAAATCCAAAACTTTTACCTTTTTAGTTTTGTTTTTTTCAAAATTTTTACCTTTTATTAATAATTTTCCATTTTTATAAGCAGAAAAAATACCTATTTGTTTTAAAATTTTTTGCATTTCTTTTATCCTGTCACTTTCTTTGTTTTTTAAATCTGATATCCCAGAAAAAAAAGAGTTGCCCTTAATGAAGGCTGAAATAATAAATAAAATTGGATATTCATCTGTAGTATTTAAGTAATACTTTTTGGAGGCATTTATTGGCTTAAGAACACTACTTCTTACAATAATATCTCCAACTTTTTCATTATTTACCTTTCTTTTATTAATAAATTTTATTTTAGCCCCGCTTCTTTTTAAAAGAGAATAAAAACCAATTCTTGTTGGATTTAATCCAACATTAGTAATTTTTAAATATGAGTCTTTTTTGAGCAAAGTTAAAGCCACAAAAAATGCAGCCGACGAAGGATCACCGGGAACTTTTAGAGAGAAATTTTCTAAACTTTTTTTGCCAAAAATTTTTATTTTTTTTGTATAACCATCACTAATTTGCATACTCCGTTTATTTTTTTTTAACATATTTTCTGTGTGGTCCCTACTTTTCAAATTTTCTATAATTTCTGTATTACCGTAAGAGTTTAATCCTGCAAGAATAACTGCACTTTTTAATTGTGCTGAAGTATCAGACTTGTAAGATATACCAATAGGATAATTAGAGGATGAAAAACGTAGAGGAAAAAAAAACTTATTTCTCGGAAAAAAATCTGCTCCAAATTTATTCATTAAAAGAATCAATTTTTTCATACTTCTTTTATTAAGCGATTTATCACCGAAAATTTTTAAGTCAATATTTGGAGTTGATGTTAAAATTCCAATTATTAATCTCGCTAATGTGCCAGAATTTCCAAAATTTAACTCCAGCGATTTTTTGGGCGTGTATGAACCCAACCCTCTTCCAAAAATTTTATAAGTTTTATTTCCAACATATAAAATTTTAATTTTTAACTTCCTAAGACAATTAATGGTCGAGAATACATCTTCAGACTCTAAGACATTTTTTACTGAAGAAACCCCTTCACTGATTGATCCTATTAAAAAAGATCTTATAGAGATTGACTTGTCACTATCTACAATAATTGTTTTTTTAAAATCACCAATAGGTTTATTTATAACCAAGGAAAATTTTTTTGAATTCATTAATTTGACGAATACTGATTACCAAAATAAAGTTGAATAGCTTTTGAAGATTTTAATATTTCACTCGGTGTGCCATCAGCAATTATTGACTGTTCACCAAGCACATAAGCTCTATCAACAATATCAAAAAGATTTCTTACTTGGTGATCGGTTATTAAAATTGAGCAACCGTAAGATTGTATCTTTAAAATATATTTTTGGATATCTTGAACAACTATAGGGTCTAAAGCCGCCATCGGCTCATCCAATAAAATTACTTTTGGTTTATTTATCATAATTCTAGCCATCATTAATCTTCTTACCTCTCCACCAGATAATACATTACTATTTAGAGTTCTTAAATGCTGAAGGTTAAATTCGTCTAAAAGTTTTTCAGTCGTTCTTCTTTGTTCTTCAGAATTTTTTATTGTTAACTGACAAATTCCTAAAAGATTATTATAAACTGACATATCAAAAACACTTCTTTGTTGGCTTAAATAACCCAAACCTAAATTTGTTCTCTCGTGAATAGGGATTTCGGAAATATCTTTATTGTTAATTACTATTTTTCCTTTGTCTGCCATATGCTGACCAATTATGATGTTGTACAAGGTAGATTTTCCTGATCCATTCGGTCCTAATAATCCTACTATTTCACCAGGATACATCTCCATTGAAATTTTTTTTAAAATCGGTCTTCCATCAAAAGATTTACTTATGTCTTTTAATTCAAAAATAGGTTTATTTTTTTTAAACTTTATAATTCTAAAACCTTTTTTCATTGTTTTAAATTTACTTTCACTTGATTGCTATTATTCATTAAAAAATCAACTGATTGGTTATCAATATTTAAGTTTAAAATATCTGCAGAAAAATTTCCATCTAAACTTTTACCAACAACATTACCATATATATTTATTAATCTTTTTAGATTAAAATAATCTAAATTATCAGCAGTTATTTGGTTTTCTGCTTGAACTACTTTAACTTCCTCCCTAAATTCCATGTCGTTAGTTTTATTATTATATACACCATTTTTACCTGAAACTTTAAGAATTGTTCCGTCTTTGAAGTAGAAAGTAGCATTCATTCCAACCATATTAACCAATTCTGGCTTTTCATTATTAAATGATGCAATTTGAGATCTTAATAGATATCTATTACCGTTTGCGTCTATACCTTTATATTCTACGTTTTCAAAAAAATTGGTTTCACTCAATTTTTCAATTCTTTTATTTTCAATTTTAATTTCTTCTGTCATTTTATCATTAATGTTTTCTTTGTAATAAAAAATATAAAACAATAATATAGCAACAGTTAAAAGTATGGTCTGAATAACTATTAATTTTCTTTTCCTTGCGCTCATTTTACCCCAAATCTTAATATGGAATGAATGTGGACTATTCCAATTAGTTTCTTATTTTTTTTATTTAGATCTTTTTCAGAAGTAACAAGAAGACTAGTAATTTTTTTTCTATTCATAATTGCTAATGCTTTTGAGGCTGTAGAATTTTCTGAGATAAATAAGGGATTAGGTGTCATAATTTTTGTTAAATTTTGAGATTTAAGATTATATCTTAAACTTCTCCTAGCATCACCATCAGTTAAAATACCTGCAACTATATTTTTTTTCGTTACTATAGCTAGACCCAATTTATACTTTGTGATTTTACTTGAAGCCTCTTTTATATTACTTGTAATTCTTACTTTTGGTATTTTTGAACCTGACACCATAATGTCTTTTACCAATAAGAGAGTTTGACCGATATTTCCACCTGGGTGAAATACTTTAAATCTCTCTTTAGAAAATTTAATTTTATTCATCAAAGCTACAGCTAAACTATCGCCTAATAACAAAGTAATACTTGTACTTGAAGTTGGGACCATACCTGTTGGATCTGCCTCTTTTACACTTGGAATTAATATTTTTATATCGCTTGCCTTTATTAAAGTACTATCAGGTTTTGATGCAACACCTATAACCTTAATATTAAATCGATTAGCATATTTTAAAATACTTGTAAGCTCTGTGGTATTTCCAGAATAAGAAAAAACTAAAAGCAAATCATTTCTATCTATTTGGCCAAGGTCGCCATGATTTGCCTCACTAGGACTTAAGAAAAAAGAGGAGATACCAACCGAAGATAAAGTTGCTGAAACTTTTCTTGCAATTAAACCTGACTTTCCTATTCCAGCACAAATCACCTTTCCACGGCATTTGTATATTGACTCAACCGCTTTAACGAAAGAGCTGTTAAAAACTTTATTTATTTTCTTTAACTCAGATATTTGTTTAGCAGCAGATTTTTTTGCTAGTTTTATATAATTTTTATTACTCATTAATGTTCAAAAATATCAAATTTAAAACCATTCTGATCTAATTCAATTCTTGTATCTAAAAAACTAATACATCTTTTAAATAGATCCATTCTTTTTTCTCTTATAAGCATCTTTTCTAATTGTGCTTTTATTTTATGTAAATAAATGACATCACCAGCTGCATATTCTAATTGTTTCTCGGTTAACTCATCCAAGTCTTTGTTCCAATCTGAACTACCTTGTCTTTTATCTAAATTCTTATTGCAAAACTCAAAAACAAGATTTTTAAGACCATGTTGATCGGTATATGTTCTTACAACTTTAGATGCAATTTTAGTGTCGAAAATATTCTTTATCTTGCACTTTAAAAAATATTCTAAAGCATTTTTGTCAAATCTTAAGAAATGACCTATTTTCAAAATTTTTTCATTTTCTAATAAAGAAACCAAGTTTGGAGCTTTATAATTATTTCGATCAGGTTGAATGATATAAACTTCACCATCCTCACCACAAATTTGTATTAAACTTAGTTTATCTCTTTCAGGAATTTTAAGGCCGGTTGCTTCAGTATCGATTGCAATACTTCCTTTAAATGAACTAGCTATTTTGGGAGTAATGTCGCCTTTTAATCTATGAATTTTTACCATATTATCTAATTACCATGAACAATTACCCAATAGCAACAATCCTTGGCGGTGGTGGATTTATAGGACGCTATCTTGTTAAAAGTTTGGCAAATAAACACTATAGATGCATCATTCCTACAAGAAAAGCCTTTCAAAAAGGTTATCTAAAGACTCAAGCTCCTCCAGGATCGGTAGAGTTAATTGATTTCAACTCAAACAATTTTGACAAAATAGAAGAAGCCATCAGTAATTCAGATGTGGTTATTAATTTAATAGGAATATTATTTGAAAACAGAAAGCAAAAATTTACAAAAATTCACTCAGATATCCCAGATATTATTTCAAGATTATGTGAGAAGCATAAAGTAAAAAAATATATTCATGTTTCAGCTATAGGGGCTAATAAAGATTCAAAATCTGCATATCAAAGATCTAAATTTGCTGGAGAAGAAAAATCTTTAATGAACTTTAAAAATTCAGTAATAATTAGACCGAGTGTTGTGTGCGGACCTGAAGACAACTTTACAAATTTATTTTCAAAATTAAGTTTTTCACCAGTAATTCCGATTGTGGGAATAGATTATAAATTTCAACCAATAATGGTAACGGATGTAGCTGATGCTATTGTTAAAGCTATACAAGCAAAAAAGAACGAGGGAAAAATTTACGAGATAGGTGGTCCTACAGTAATAAGTTTTGGTGATATGGTAAAATCCATAATGAAAACTATTGGTAAAAAAAGATTTGTTATAGAGATGCCTATGACTATAGCCAAAATACAAAGTTCTATATTAAGCTTATTACCGATCCCACCAGTTTTAACCAGAGACCAATGTGAAATTTTATCAGAAGCTGATAACGTTGTTTCAAATAAAGAGCTTACAATTAGTGATTTAGAGATAAAGCCAAAAGACGTTGAACAAGCTATGGAAAAATGGTTGTGGCGTTATCGTGATGGAGGGCAATTCGCAAAAGCAAAATGAAGAGTTTAAGTTTATTTTCAGGATATATTTATTTAACTCTTGCAATCATTACAGGTATTGCCACTAACGGTTTTTTAAAAACTACAGAAAGTTTTACTAAGCTTACACCTACACTTTTTTGTATTTCAAGTATTGTTGTTTGTATTTTTTGTTTATCTAGAGCAATGACAATAATTCCAGTTGGATTTACTTATGCGACCTACGGAGCATTAACGATAACCGCAGTTACATTATTTGGAATATTTAAATATAATCAAACCCCAAACCTTTATGGAACTGTTGGATTAATCTTAATTGTTTCAGGAGTAATACTTTTAAACCTTTTTGGTGAATTAAAATAAACCCCTGATTTTTAGGATCAGGGGCATTTAATTTCTATATAAACTAATTATTTAAAGATGCTGCGATAGGCTCTTTATTATTTTTGCTAGCTTTTTTTTCAGCAATTTTTTTCTCGAGACTAGCTATCTTTAGTTCAACCTTTGATAGTTTTTTTTGTTTAGTGCTTATTTTATTTTTAAGCTTATCGATTGATTTTAGTATTTTCTTTTTCTTTTTTTCGTTTTTTTTCAATTTTTTTTTCATATTGTTCCTCCAAAAACTTAAAAATCTTAGAACAGTTTTAAAAAGTTTTCAAATGAAATTTAGAAAAACCTTTTAAACTAAAAGTTGAAAAAAAATTTAGAAAATTTTACGGAACTAATAAATTGATAAACCTGTCTGTTTTTTGGATTTCAAGACTGTTTACGTAACCACAATTTTCACCGTCAACCTGAGATAGAACTTTATTGTTAACACCATTTATTTTTAATCTGTCCAGTTCTTTTTTGATCACACTTTTTGCTGGACCTAAGTCACCCTTAGTCAATATTAACCAAACATAGTAAAGCAATTTTATTCTGGTTAGGTCTTTAAATATGTAAGCCACTATCTTGTTTTCAAATATATTTGTATCGTTTGTAATAGAATGGGGACCAGCATAGTATTTTGAATTAGTACATAAAATCCAATCAGCCATTATTTTTTCATTTTCTAACTCAACCTCCATTTTATTATTCTTTAAAAATAAAAAATGCTGAAAACCTTTAAAAGCAAAAATTACTTTTCCGAGATACTTTTTAATATTTGTATTTATGGACTCAACAATTCTAGAGTCAAAACCTACACCAGCCATTAAGAAAAAATACTTATCATTTATTTTTGCTAATGAAATTTTCTTATGATTATCTGATACGAGGACATTGTAAATCTCCTCAGCCTTTTTCTTAATTTGAGTTTCTATTTGCAGAATATTTGCAGTACCTGCAGGTATGTATCCAACTAATTTGTCTTTTAAATTGTCACTTTTAAACATTTCATTGATACCAAAGCAAACACTTCCGTCACCTCCAGCAAATACTAATCGATCAAATTGTTTATTAGACAATTCTTTAAACACTTTTCTCGCATGTTCTTCACTTTGAGTTTTAAAAAGTTCTACAGTGTGATTTTTCTCTAGAAGATAAATGACCTTATTAATTAACTTAAGTTTTCTACCGCCTGCTGCATTGGCGTTGAATATAACTGCAAAATTTAGTTTCTTAATCATTTTTTAACAATTCTGTAACATTTATATGATTCAACTGTTACTAGAGATTCGTTTTATTAAATTTATGGAAACAATTCAAACAAAATCTAAAGGAAAAATTTTAAATTATAAAAGCATTTTTATAAGTGATGTTCATTTAGGACACAGAAAAAGTTCTGCAAATAAGCTACTTGAATTTTATAAGCATTCAAAATCAGAAAATTTATATCTCGTAGGTGACATTATTGATATATGGGCTTTGAAAAATAATTTTTTTTGGCCTCAGGAACATAATGACGTTATTCAAAAAACCTTAAGAAAAGCAAGACACGGAACAAAAGTAAAATATATAATTGGTAATCATGATGACGTTTTTAGAAAATTTTTACCACTTCATTTTGGTGGTATCGAAGTTATAAACCGCTGCTTACATGTTTCAAGTGATAATAAAAAATATATAGTAGTACACGGCGATGCATGGGACGGTGTAATGAAATATGCACCTTGGTTATCAAAAGTTGGAGCAGTAGCATACAGCTTTCTGTTAGAATTTAATGTAGTAATAAATTTCATCAGAAGATTATTCAAAAAGCCAAATTGGTCTTTAGCAAAATATCTAAAACATAAAGTTAAAAATGCAGTTAAGTATATTGGTGACTATGAAAAGACCTTAGCAAATTACGCAAAGAAGAAAAAAGCTGATGGTATTATATGTGGTCATATACATCATGCTGCAAACCAAAATCTTGATGGAATAAATTACCTAAACTGTGGCGACTGGGTTGAGGGAGCAACATTTTTAGTTGAGCATTTTGATGGTAGAATGGAAGTTATAGATTGGGACAAAATAAGAGAAGAAGTTGTAAATTACGAACCATATTTAAAAATCGTTAATAAATAATCCATGAGAATATTAATAGTCACAGGAGCTTGCAAAGAACAGGTAATAAATGGTGTAGTGAGAACCCTTGAACAATTAAAAGAAGAATTAAAAAAACTTGGGCATACTGTTAACTTTATAACTCCAGTAAATTTTTTGACTGTTCCGTTGCCTAAATATAATGATATTAAAATTGCTTTAAATGTATGGCCTAAAGTTGGAAGAATGATTCAAAAAGAGTTAGAATTTGCTAAAAAAAATAAAGAAAAGTTAGTTATCCATATAGCCACAGAAGATACGCTGGGTTACTTTGCAAGAAGATATTGTTTAAAAAATAATTTAAAATTTACAACCAGTTACCACACGTCTTTCGATAAATATATTAAACTTTACGCACCTTTTATACCTATTAAAATACCTCAAAAATTTCTCAAAAACTTTCACTCAGCCGCTTACAAAACTTTAGTAACTACAAAATCAATGAAAGAGGATTTAAAAAAAATTGGTTTTGATCCAGAAAAACTCACTGTTTGGACACGAGGGGCCAATCATGGAGCATTTAAAAACCCCAGGCGCATTAATTTAGAATATAAAAGACCTATTTGGCTATATGTAGGTAGAGTTTCCATTGAGAAAAATATTAGAGCTTTTCTTAATCTTGATCTAGAAGGAACTAAAATTGTAGTAGGAAAGGGGCCAGATTTAAAAAAATTAAAACAAGAATTTCCTAATGTCATTTTTAAAGGCGAGAAAACAAATGGTGAGTTAGCATCTTACTTTGCATCAGCAGATGTTTTTGTTATGCCGAGCTTAACAGATACTTTTGGTATAGTTATTATTGAAGGTTTACAATGCGGAACACCTGTTGCAGCCTATCCAGTTACAGGTCCAAAAGATATTTTAGAGGGAACGAATGGTGGTGTTTTAAATAAAGATTTAAAAGTAGCCGCTCTAGAAGCTTTAAAATTAAATAGAGACGATTGTAAAGAAATAGCTAAAAAATATACTTGGGAGAACTGTGCTAAAATATTTTTAGCTAACACTGCACCTAATTGACCTCTATATTTTGCATAATTTAAAGTTTAAGTTATAATTTCATATTTATATGAAGCAATTCTTATAAATGTTTTAGGAAAACTTAAACAATGATGACATTATTATTTTTATCGCTAGCTGCAATTATTTCAATCGTTGTTATTCTAGTTTCTGCAAAATTCATCAAGGCCGGATTTGATGCCAGAAGTGAAGTTAGAGATCAAAAACAAACTGAAAATTTATATCAAGAAGTTCAAGATATTACCAACGAAGATATTGAGGACGACCCTCAGAAAGGAGCAATATTAAATCAATTAGATGATTATTTAATAATTTTAGATAAATATAAAAATATAAAGTATTTAAATCCAAGCGCTAAAAATAAATTTGGCAAAGAAAGTCTTGGTAAACATATTGCTACAATATTAAGAGTTCCTGATCTGCTACAAAATATTGATTTAGTTGTAAATAAAAGAAAAACTATTAATATGGATTTAGAGTTGAGTCAGCCTTCCTTTCAATTTTTTAAAGTTTATATCATGATCGGCGAAAGTATTTTTTCTGATGATCCAGATACCATAAATCTTTTTTTAAAAGATTATACTGAAATTGTAAAAGCACAAAAATTCAAATCAGATTTTGTAGCAAATGTTAGTCATGAATTAAAAACTCCATTAGTATCGATCAAAGGGTTTTTAGAAACCATAAATGGGCATGCAAAAAATGATCCTGAAGCTCAAAAAAAGTTTATACCAATAATGTTAGAACAAGCTGACAGAATGGAAAATTTGATAAAAGATTTATTGTCATTAAGCAAAATTGAACTTGAAGAACATATTCAACCACAGGATAAAGTTAATTTAAAAGAAATTTTTAATTCTGTAGAAGATATTCATCAAAATAAATTACTCAACTTTAAATTCACCAATAAGATACAATCTGATTTTTTTGTTAAAGGAAACTTTGAAGCTTTGGTAGATATTTTTTCTAATTTAATAGACAACAGCATTAAGTATTCAGAAAATAAAAAATCTATAGAAATTAAAATTGAAAAAGGTGATGGAAAGTTATTAAATAATTCTTATAAAATTTCTATTTCTGACCAAGGAATTGGAATACCGGCAGAACATATTTCTAGAATAACAGAAAGATTTTATAGAGTTGATGCCAAAAAAAGTAGAGAGGTAGGAGGCACAGGACTTGGCCTTGCGATTTGTCGTCATAGAATCATTCAACATAGAGGAGAATTGGAAATTAAAAGTAAAGTTGGTGAAGGGACACAAATATCAGTACATTTACCAGTTTTTTAGTATTCAATTAAAACGTGTAATTTGGTATAATAATCAAATTATGATCAATAAAATAAAACAATTATTTTTTATATTTTTGATTTTATTATCTTTAAATTCATTTGTAAAAGCTGAACAACAGATTGAAAAAATTTTAAAAAATCAAACTTTAACAGTATTTGATTTAGGATTGTTAAGACTAAAAGATGATCTTAAAGCAGTTGTCCCATTTATAGACATAAGAGAATTTAAATATTTGCCAGCAAATATTTATACTGAGGCTCTTTATTCCTCAACAGCTGACCAAATTTTATTAATTGTATCAGTGCCAATGGAGAGAAATTTAAATAAAAAATCTTACATGGCTGATTCGATCACATGTAGAAAAATATACACGTCTGTTAAGGAAAACTTGTTAAATAGTGAAGGATATTCAAACACAACTTACCGTAGAGCCGCATCATATTTAACTAATATTTTTACACCTCCAAGCAAATGGGCGAGCTGGAGAAATGATGAAAGATTAAGTAAACAGCTCGTGGAGTTCGTAAAGCTAGAAATTACTTTGAAACCTACTAGTAAATATGCAGTGTTAAATAAAGTAAGACCCTTTACTTGCGAAGGTAACCTAGCTTCATCTTATGAGGAGGTGAAAATAACAAGAAGATTCAACTAATACGGAATCAACTAAAAAGTTACTTTTTTAACATATCTGTAACAAATTCTTAATACAAACGAGTCCTATCAAGTCTAAAAAATTATCGTTTGTTAATTAATTAATAAATATAACAGAGAGGAAAATATGAAAAAACTAACAATCGCTTTAGCTTCATTATTAACGATGTTAATCGTTACTTCTGCTCAAGCTAGAGATCAAATTAAAATAGTTGGTTCTTCAACAGTATTCCCATATGCAACAATTGTTGCAGAAAGATTTGGTTCATCTGGAAAATTTAAGACTCCAGTAATTGAATCTACAGGAACTGGTGGTGGAGCAAAACTATTCTGCGCAGGAGTCGGTGCAGAACATCCAGATATAACTAATGCTTCTAGAGCTATGAAAGCTAAAGAGTATGCGCTATGTCAAAAAAATGGTGTTAACGAAATTGTGGAGATTACAGTAGGTAACGATGGTATCACTCTTGCATTTTCTAAAGATCAAAAACCAGTAAACTTTACAAAAAAACAATTATGGGCAGCATTAGCAAAAGAAGTTGCTAAAGATGGTAAACTTGTACCAAACCCATATAAAAAGTGGAGCGACATCGATCCTTCATTACCAAATTATGATATCAAAATCATGGTTCCACCAGGAACATCTGGAACTAGGGATGCTTGGAACTCATTAGTAATGAAAAAAGGTATTGATGATGCATCAAAAGCTGCTGGTGCAAAATATAAAGCATTAAGAGAAGACGGTGCTGCAATTGAAGTAGGTGAAAATGACTCACTTATTATTCAAAAATTAGCTGCGGACAAAGAAATGTTTGGTTTCTTTGGGTTCAGTTATTTCTTAGCTGCAAAAGATAAATTGCAAGCTGCAAGTATCGAAGGTGGTCAACCAAGCTTAAGCTCTATTCAAGACTATAGCTACGCTGTTGCTAGACCTTTATTCTTCTACGTTAAAAAGGCTCACGTAGGGGTAATTCCTGGTTTACACGAATTCGTAAAAGAATTCACAGGTAAAAAGTCTATTGGTAAAAAAGGCTACTTAACTGATATCGGTTTAGTTCCATTAGATGGAAAGTTATACAAGACATCTAGAACTAATGCTGTTAAATTAGTAAATATGCCGCCTAAAAAGTAATTTTACTTTTTAAAAAATTAAAAGGGGGTTTCGGCCCCCTTTTTTTAACTGGAGCTTGAAAAATGAATTTAGTTCTTATAAGTCTTATTCTACTTTTAGGTTTCTCCAGCTATTATTTTGGTAGAAAAAAAGCAACAATTATTCAATCTTCACAAAGACTAACAGCACTTCCAAAATTTTATGGTTATTATCTTGCGATTTGGTGCGCAGCACCGGCACTTATAATTTTTTCTTTATGGTCAGTGTTTGAACCAACAATAGTAAAAAATTTTATTTTAGCAGATTATTTGGATCAAAATTTAACTAAGAATGAGCTTCAACTTATTTATACAAAAGTAAAGGCTTTAGCATTAGGAACGTATACAGGAGATATTAATAATTTTTTAGATAATTCTGCAGGTAAATACATCCAAATTAAAAATATGGCTAATAACGCTAAGATCGTAATTGTCTTAGCAGCTTTAATTTTATCATTAAGCTATGCTTATCAATCTATTAAAAAGAATAACAGAATGAGGGAACCAGTAGAAATATTTTTAAAATGGGTTTTATTTACAGCTTCTTTGGCAGCAGTTCTTGTAACAATAGGAATTGTATTTTCACTTTTGTTTGAAGCCATAAGATTTTTTCAATCCGTCAGGATATTTGATTTCATTTTTGGAACACATTGGTATCCGGCAAAAACATTTGTGAGAGATGGTCAACCAGATCCTGAATTAATGAAAGATGCATTTGGAGCGGTACCATTATTTGCTGGAACTTTTTTCATTGCATTTATAGCAATGTGTGTAGCAATCCCAGTTGGGTTGTTAAGCGGAATTTATCTCGCAGAGTATGCAACAAGAAAAGTTAGAAAATATGCTAAGCCTATAATTGAAATTTTAGCAGGTATCCCAACCGTAGTATATGGATTTTTTGCTGCCCTCACTGTAGGTCCCTTCGTAAAAGAAATTGGAAATTCTTTAGGATTAGAAGTTTCATCAGAAAGTGCACTTGCAGCAGGAGCTGTTATGGGGGTTATGATAATCCCTTTTATATCAAGTTTAAGCGATGACGTTATATCAGCAGTTCCACAAAATTTAAGGGATGGAAGTTATGCGATGGGTGCTACGAAATCAGAGACTATTAAGAAAGTTATATTTCCTGCAGCATTACCGGGGATAGTCGGATCTATTTTACTTGCTGTTTCCAGAGCAGTCGGTGAGACTATGATCGTAGTGATGGCATCTGGATTAGCTGCAAATTTAACAGCCAACCCTTTAGAGTCCACGTCTACTATTACAGCTCAAATAGTAGTTATACTTATTGGCGACCAACAATTTGGAGATCCAAAAACTCAGGCAGCTTTTGCCTTAGGAATATCTTTATTTGTAGTAACACTTTTTTTAAATGTTATTGCTTTAACAGTTGTGAAAAAATATAGGGAAAAATATGAATGAGGCTAAGAGAAAACTCTTAAATAAACGTTACAGGGCAGAAGCAAATTTTAAATTATTTGGACAAATTGCAATAGGTTTAGCTCTGCTATTTTTAGCTGTTTTTATGTATAAAATTTTTTCAAAAGGTTACACAGCTTTCCAAAAAACATGGATTGTTACGGAAGTTCATTACGATAAAGAATTAATGTTAATTGAGACAGATAATCCGAGCTTAGAAGATTTGGAGAACGCCGATTATTATGACATAGCCTACAAAGCAATGACTCGTTTAGATCCCTCTCTTCCTGAGGAAGACGATCGTCAACTTATTCAAATGGTGGCATTTACCTATGAACAAGAAGTTAAAAATCATCTTTTAAAAAATCCAAGTCTTCTAGGAAAAATAGTTCCTATAAGATTAACGGCTTCAGATGATTTAGACCAAGTCCATAAAGGAAATTATCCTCGTGATATTCCAGAGGAAGATAGAAGAGTTAATGATTATCAATTGAAAATATATGACATGTTGAATGAGAGAGGTGATATTTTATCAAAATTCAATTTAAGCTTTTTCACTAATCCAGACTCTAGAGAAGCCGAACTAGCTGGTATAGCAAGTTCGTTTATGGGAACAGTATTTAGTATTTTAGTATGTTTAGCTTTTTCTTTTCCCATTGCAGTTTTAGCAGCAATATATTTAGAGGAATTTGCCCCTAAAAATAAGTTTACTGATTTTATCGAGGTTAATATAAACAACTTAGCTGCTGTACCATCAATAGTTTTTGGTCTTTTAGGTTTAGGGGTTTTATTAGCAGTATTTAATTTGCCAAGATCAACACCTTTAGTTGGAGGAATAACCTTATCCTTAATGACACTTCCCACAATTATTATTGCTGCGCGGGCTTCTTTAAAAGCAGTTCCCCCAAGTATAAGAGAGGCTGCTTTAGCGATGGGAGCAAGTAACATGCAGACAACGATGCATCACACTGTACCTCTTTCAATGCCCGGTACTCTTTCAGGCACTATTATTGGATTGGCACAAGCTCTTGGAGAAACAGCACCGCTTATACTTATAGGTATGGTTGCTTTTGTAAACACTATCCCAGGCACTCCTGTAGACCCAGCTGCAAGTTTGCCCGTTCAAATTTACATTTGGAGTGAATCAGCAGAAAGAGGGTTTGTTGAAAAAGTAAGTGCTTGTATAATGGTTTTACTTGGATTTTTAATATTGATGAATTTAGCGGCTCAGATTATAAGACATAAATTTGAGAGGAAATGGAACTAACATGACAAAGATAAGCGCAAAAAATGTAAATGTTTTTTATGGCTCTAAGCAGGCTTTGTTCGATGTTTCACTAGATATAATGGATAAAGAAGTGACTGCTTTAATCGGTCCATCAGGATGTGGAAAGTCAACTTTTCTAAGATGTTTAAATAGAATGAATGATGTAATAGATATTTGTAAAGTTGAAGGAAGCATTAAAATGGATGAATTGGAACTCAATTCGAGAAAACTGGACGTTGTAAGACTAAGAGAGAATGTAGGTATGGTGTTTCAAAAACCAAATCCATTTCCAAAAACAATTTATGAAAACGTCTCTTATGGACCTACAATTCATGGTATGGCTCAATCTAAAAGTGAATTAGATCAGATTGTTGAGATGAGTTTAAAAAAAGCCGCTCTTTGGGAAGAGGTAAAAGACAGATTAGATGAAATTGGCACTGGTTTATCAGGAGGTCAACAACAAAGATTATGTATAGCTAGGGCTATTTCAGTTAGTCCGGAAGTGATTTTAATGGACGAACCTTGCTCAGCTCTAGATCCTATAGCTACTGCTCAAATTGAAGAATTAATTGATGATTTAAAAAAAGAACACACAATAGTGATAGTTACCCACTCGATGTCTCAAGCAGCAAGGGTATCTCAAAAAACAGGTTTCTTCCACCTCGGAAAACTTATAGAATTTGGCGATACAGAAAAAATATTTAAAAATCCTGACAACCAACAAACTCAGGATTATATTACAGGAAGGTTTGGTTAATGAGTGAAAAACCACATATAGTAAAATCTTACGAAGAACAGCTGCAACTCTTGAAGGATACTATAGTCAAAATGGGAGCAAGTGTTGAAAAACAGCTTGAACAAACAATTCAATCATTAGTAAAAAAAGATACTTCTTTAGCAGACAAGTCTATAAAAGATGATGAAAAAACAGATAAATACGAACTCCATATCGAAGAACAAGTCGTAAATTTAATTGCCTTAAGACAGCCGATGGCGATAGATTTAAGAGAGACAGTTGTTGCTTTAAAAGTTTCATCTGATTTAGAAAGAATAGGCGATCTAGCAAAAAATATTTCTAAAAGAACTCTAAAAGTTGGAACCGATTTACCAAGTGATATTATTAAAAATTTGGAGATAGCCGGTCTTAAAGCGGCCAAGCAAGTAAATTCTGTCCTTAATGCTTATCTACATAGAGCAAAAGATACCGCTGAAAATGTTTGGAATTCAGATGAGGAGATAGACCAATTGACCAATACAAATATGGAGGCCGCTATAAAACATTTAGAAAAAAAGAAAGAGGATATAAATAAAATAACGCAATTACTTTTCATGTTAAAAAATATTGAGAGAATTGGTGATCATGCCACTAATATCGCTGAACAAGTTTACTTTTTAATTACCGGCGACTATCTCGAAGGAGAAAGACCGAAAGGTTAGAATGAAGGCAAATCTATTCATAGTAGAAGATGAAATGCCAATAGTAACTTTATTAAAGTACAATCTAGAAAAAGAAGGACACAAAGTAAATTATGCTTTAAATGGAGAAGATGCCATTCGAAGTATTAAAGATCAAAATCCGGACCTAATATTATTAGATTGGATGCTTCCAGACATTTCAGGAATAGAAGTTTGTAGAAATTTGAAGAGAATTAATTTACTTAAAAATATTCCAATAATTATGCTTACGGCTAAGGGAGAAGAAGAAGATAAATTGAAGGGTTTTAAAACAGGCGCTGATGATTATGTTACAAAACCATTTAGTCAGAAAGAATTAATTGCTAGAGTAAACGCATTATTGAAACGTGCTAAACCAAATGCGGTTGAGGACGTGGTTATTTTTGAAGACTTAAAAGTTGATCGAGCGCAAAAAAGAGTTTTTAGAGGAGAAAAAGAAGTTGAGCTAGGTCCTACGGAGTTTAAGCTTATAGATTTCTTAATTAAAAATCCTAAAAGAGTTTACTCCAGAGAACAACTTTTAAATAATGTTTGGGGTGATAATGTTTATGTGGAGTCCAGAACAATCGATGTCCATATTAGAAGAGTAAGAAAAGCAATAAATATTGACGGAAAAAAAGATTTAATTAGAACCGTAAGGTCTTCAGGATATTCTTTAGATGGTTAAATGTCTTTAGGGCGAATAAAATTTGTAATTTTCCCGCCTAAATCTAAATCTTTCCAAGATTTAAATTTAAACTCAAACTCCGCAACAGCAGCTGTAGAAAATTTATGACACATGTCTTTATAAAAATTTGAATTTTGGTTTAGACAAATTTTGCTACAGAAATCCTTAATTGATGGCATATGGTTGATTAACAGTAAACTTTTATATTTATCATCTACTTTTTTTATTATCTTTAAAATCTCGATTTCTGAAGTATTATACAATTCTTTTAACTTTAAAATTTTTGCTTTTTCTGCTGGCCCATTTAGATAACTAAGTGTTTCCAATGTTCTTTTTGAAGATGAAGTTAAAATTAAATCAAAAAATATTTTATTTTTAACAAATCTTTCACAAATCTTTTTTGAACTTTCAATACCTCTTTTGTTTAAAGGTCTTTCAAAATCTACTAAATCCGGGAAATCCCAACTAGATTTAGCGTGTCTCATAGCATATAATTTAAACATATTTTTTAATTTTATGTCAAAAATAGATTTAACAAAAGCATTGTCTTCAGAGCAGCAGCTAATCAATAGAGAAATTTCTTGGCTACAATTTAATGACCGAGTTTTGGAAGAGTCTAAAAATGTTAAAAACCCTCTTTTTGAGAGAGTTAAATTTTTATCAATTGCTGGAACTAATCTTGACGAATTTTTTATGGTAAGAGTTGCAGGATTATATAATCAAATAAAAGACGATTTTGATCAATTAAGTGCAGATGGTTTAACTTCAGAAGAACAATTATCTAGAGTAGTTTTAAAAACTAAAGATTTATTAATAAAACAAAACGACTCATTTAATCAACTTTTAAATGAACTAAAAAAAGAGAAAATCTATTTAAAAAAAATAAAAGATTTGGATAAAAAATCCATAGATTTTTTAAGAGATTATTTTAATGAAACCGTCTATCCAGTGATTACACCTACAGCGATCGACCCCTCTCATCCCTTTCCTTTTATTGCCAATAAAGGACAAGCAATTTTGATGAAACTAGAAAAAGTAAAAAACAAAAGAAATTTAAATGTGATTATTGTTATACCTAGGGCTCTTCCAAAGTTTATAGATATAGATGGACAATCTGATCAATTCATCACGATAGAAGATTTAATAAGTTACTTTTCTGAAAGTATATTTCCTGAGCACGAACTTGTATCATTTCTTCCTTTTAAAATTATTAGAGATAGCGACATAGAGATAGATGACGAAGCTGAAGATCTTGTAAGGTACTTTGAAAAGGCGATTAAAAAAAGAAGAAGAGGTAGTATCGTTAAATTAGAAATTCTTAAAGGATCAAGCAATAATTTAAAAGATTTTCTCAGTAAAAAATTAGATGTGTCAGACGAACACGTCTATGAAGTAGAGGGAATAGTTGGAATTCAAGATATAGATGAAATCTGTAAGAAAAAATCTCCACACTTAAGATTTAAAAAATTTAACCCAAGACCTGTAGAAAGATTAGAAGAATTTAATCATAAATTTTTTTCAGCAATCAAATCCAAAGATTTTGTTGTTCATCATCCATTTGAAACATTTGATGTTGTTATTCAATTTTTAGAGACTGCAGCTAAGGATGAAAAAGTAATTGCTATTAAACAAACTCTTTATAGAACAACTCCTGACTCTCCGATAGTGAAAGCTTTAATTGCGGCTGCTGAAAATGGAAAAGCAGTTACAGCAGTTGTTGAAATCAAAGCTAGATTTGATGAAGAAAAAAATATTGAATTATCCCGTAAACTAGAAAAAGCAGGTGTTCAGATTGTTTATGGATTTGCAAAATATAAAACGCATGCAAAAGCTAGTTTAGTTTTAAGAAAAGAAAAAGGAAAAACTAAAACCTACGTTCATCTAGGAACAGGAAATTATCATCCTATTAACGCAAAAATCTATACAGATTTATCTCTATTTTCTTCTGATCCACTAATAGCGAAGGATGTTGAAAAATTCTTTACTTTTGTTACTGGTTACGCAAAGCCTAGCAAGCTAAATAAAATTATATTATCTCCAATTAATTCAAGACTATTCCTAGAGAAACAAATAGATAACGAAATTAGCAATTCTTTAAAAGGAAAAGATGCTGAAATATGGGCTAAAATGAATTCATTGGTAGATCCACAAATAATTAAAAAATTTTATGAGGCATCTTGTAAAGGAGTGAAAATAAAATTATCTGTTAGGGGCGTTTGTTGTTTAAGGCCTGGAGTTAAAGGTTTATCTGAAAATATCGAGGTTAAAAGTATTATTGGAAGGTTTTTGGAGCACTCTAGAATATATTGTTTTGCTAATGGTTCTCCTATGCCAAGTAGGCAAAATTTAGTATATATTGGATCAGCTGATTTGATGCCTAGAAATTTAGATAGAAGAGTAGAAATTTTGGTCCCAATAGAAAACAATACTGTTCATGAACAGATTTTAGATCAAATTATGGTTGCTAATTTTCTTGATAACTCTCAAAGCTGGCATTTAGATAGCTTAGGGAATTATCATAAGGGAAAACCACTTTTAATGAAAAAAGCCTTTTCAGCTCATAATTATTTTATGAGTTATCCAAGCTTATCAGGTCGAGGAAAATCTATAATGAAAATGAAACCTGAAATATTAAGAATTATTAAATGAAATCAGAATTTAAAAATCTTTTTAAAATTCAGTCTAGTAAAAAGTCTAAACAAGCCATAATAGATCTTGGATCAAATTCAGTAAGAATGCTCATATATGACGATTTTAAAATTTCTCCAATTCCAGTATTTAATGAAAAAGCAGTCTGCAAACTTGGAAAGAATTTAGATAAATCAAAAAAATTAAACCCAGATGGAATTAAAAGCTCTTTAAAAGTTTTAAATAGATTTAAAGAAATTTTAGATATCTCAGGAGTTCTAGATTTAGAAATTATTGCAACTGCAGCTTTTAGAGAGGCTACTGATGCAAGTGAATTTTTAGAAGAAATTAAAAGAATATTTGATAAAAAGCCACTAGTATTATCTGGTGAGGAAGAAGCAAGAACATCAGCTAATGGTGTAATGGTAGGATTTGATGAAGTAGATGGACTAGTTGCAGATTTAGGAGGTGGAAGTTTAGAACTTGCCAGAGTTTCTAAAAATCAAATTTTTGAAACAACTTCTTTACCTCTTGGAGTATTAAGACTTGAAAATAATCCTATTATAAAAAAGAGAAATTTAGGAAAATATGTTAAAAAACTTTTAAAAGATGAAAAATGGCTTTTTAAAAAGAAATTTAAAAATATTTATTTAGTAGGAGGGACTTGGAGGTCATTATTTAAATATCATCTTTTTAAAGAACAACATCCATTACATATTTTGCATCAATATAAGTTAACTAAAGACTCAGCGGTTAAATACTTAAACAAAATTTCAAAATTTAACAAATCTTCTCTGAAATCAATGGAATATATTACTAAATCTAGAACTCCCTACTTACCTTTTAGTTCCATAATTCTCAACGAAATAATTGAAGCAGCAAGTCCTTCAAAAGTTATTTGTTCGATAAGTGGATTAAGGGAAGGACATATGAATACAATTATAAATCATGGAATGAGTGAGGATGAAATTTTTAAATTAAAAACTGATGGTATATCTTTTAAAAAAGGGGACTATGGAAAAAGTTTTGAGAAATATTTTAATTTTATTTCACCATTATTTGAAGACAATGAATATTTTAATCGAAGATTACTAACCTTAGCTTGTATCCTAAGTAAAATGGATTGGGGTTTGGGCGCTTTTCAAAAAGCAGAGCTAGTTTTTATGGAAGTGTTAAACACTCCACTGCTAAAACTAGAACATAGAGATAGAGTAAAAGTTGCATCAGCAAGCTTTTGGAGACATTGTGGTTTAAAATACAATCCGAATTATCAGTTTCTAAGCATCTTAAATAACAACGAAATTTTATCCTCAAAGCAAGTAGGATCTGCTTTACGGTTAGCTGAGTCACTTACAAGTATGTCTTCTTTGTTATTAGATGAATTTAAAATTTATAAAAGAAATAAGACTATTTTTTTGAAAATACCCAACAATCACAGCGATATAGTCTCAAAACAAGTAACAAAAAGACTTAAAAATCTAGCAAGCGAGATGAATGTCGATTCTAATATTATTTATTCTTAAAAATTAATAAATATTTAACTTAATTTAAATATTTTTTTAGCAATCCTATATTAATGATTGTTTAACAGTCTCCCAACTGTGTTTGTTAATTAATTAGCCCAAGGTATCTTTATTGCCTTGGGCTACCCTCAAACTATAAAATATCTTTTTCTGAGTGATTTATCTTTTGTTAAGAAATAAAATTCTGACGATCTTGTAAGCAATATATCCGCCTAAAACTTCAGCTAAAATGTAACTCGGTGTATTGATAAAGTTTATCCCAGTAAACGTGTCTGTAAAGGTTCTGGCTATAGCAACTGCGGGATTAGCAAAAGAAGTAGAAGACGTAAACCAATATCCAGCCGAAATAAATGCCCCAACAGATGATGCGACTACAATTTTTCCACTTTTAATTGTTCCAAAAATAATAAAAATTAATCCAAAAGTCGCAATTATTTCAGCAGTAAAAATATTTATGCCGGGCCTCATTTTTCTGGAAAGTTCAATTATACTTTGATCAAACATAAAGTTTGCAAGCATTACTCCCAACATACAACCTAAAATCTGTGCTGTATAATAATTTATTAAATCTTTTCTTTTCGTTTTGCCCGCAAAAAACATACATGTTGTAACGACTGGATTGAAATGTGCTCCAGAAACATCCGCAAGACTTGCAATAAGAACAAATAAACCGGCACCTGTTGCCAATGTATTTGCAATTAACATTAAAGCAGTATCATTAGTTAAATTTTCAGCCATAATCCCTGAGCCTACGATGATCATCACTAAGAAAGCACAACCTATAAATTCAGCTAAAAAAATTTTATTACGCATCTTTAATCCAATCTTCTATTTTTTTTTCAATTATGTTGTAAGTGTTAGCAATTATTGAATTTATTTCATCATCGCTTTTAGCTTTTTGAATTTTTACAACGGGATCATCCAAATCCCAGTGGATTATTTTATCTTTTTCAGGCCATACAGGACAAACCTCATTATTTGCATTCGAACAAACTGTAAATACCTGGTAAAATTTTATATCGTTTTTTAAAAAATCATTAAAATTTTTTGAATAATAACCAGATAGATCAAAGTTTCTGTTTTCAAGAAATTTCTTTACATGTTCATTTATTTTTCCAGATGGTTTGCTACCAGCACTAAAAGCTTTAAATTTTTTTTTATATTTATTGTCCATAATTGTTTCTGCAATAATACTTCTTGCTGAGTTTCCAGTACAAACAAAAAGTATATTTTTCATTTAAAAAATACCCTGGCTATAAGAATATTTTATTATTCCAGCAATCATTATAGGTATTTGTAGTGAAAAATTCATTAGCAATGGATTGTCCTTAGTTATCTTACCGACAATTGTCCATCCAATAATTCCTAAACCGTGTGGCACCATACTGTAAGGATAATAATCTAAATAAAAAGTTAATATTCCAAACAATGTTAAAACTGTGCTTATCCACTTCAAATATTTGATTGATATGACCATTTTTTACCTCCTTTCAAGTTTATTATAGAATTGTTAAGATTTTATGAATTAGGCCGAAGATTTAACTTTTTTCTCAATAAATTCTGGTACTTCATCATCCTTATCCAGAACATCCTCTTTTTGACCTTTAGGTTGAAACGCGTATAAAACGTGTAATTTGCAATAAGGGAAATCTTCTTCTGGTTTTCTACCGCAGAAATAAAAACTTTCTTCATTTGGATGACCTATGGGCCATTTACATGTGTCCTCAGATAATTCTTCTAAAGATTTAGGGTTCTCAGGCTCAAAGTTTTTATCTAATAATATTGATTGGAATTTTTGTTTTCTTGTAAGCGGTTGTTGAGAAGGCCTTCTTTGAATTTTATTCTGACCCGAACTAGTTCCTGAAGTATGAGAACTTTTAGAAGGAGCTCTTGCTTCTAAATTTAATCTATGAGCTTTTCCAATTACTGCATTCCTTGTTGTGTCTCCTAACATCTCAGCAATTTGACTAGCGGTATGACCCTTTTTCCAAAGTTCCTTTAATTTTTGTACTTTTTCGCCAGTCCAGCTCATAATTCAACTTATACTATATATAGTAGATTAGTAAAATATAATTACAGTATTTAGTGTTTGAAGGGCTTTTTCAAACATAAAAAGCTTATAGTCTGAGGGTAACTAGAGTTTTACACAGTTTTTTCATAATTTAAAGTTATAAGACTATTGATGGTTGAAATATCTGGAAAATATAAAATTGGAACAAGAAGATTTGGTTCAATAAATTGGATAGGTGCTTGGACGCTTTATAAAAAAGAAGTGTTAAGATTTCTTATTGTTTGGATACAAACTTTATTTTCTCCACTCATCACATCTCTTTTATTTCTATCAGTATTATCTTTAGCAATAGGTAATGATAGAGGAGATGTTTTAGGTGTACCCTTTATTGTTTTTCTTGCACCAGGTTTAATAGCGATGCAAATCATTCAACAAGCTTTTTCCCATTCATCATCCTCATTTATGATAGGAAAAATTCAAGGGAATATTGTAGATTTAGTTTACGCTCCTTTATCTGCTGGCGAAGTAACTTTAGCCGTAACACTTGCTTCTGTTACAAGAAGCGTACTAATTGCGATTATTTCATTAATGGTATTTTATTTGTTTATAGATTTAGAAATTAAAAATTTTACTACTTTAATAGCTTTTACTTTTTTATCTGCTTTTTCTCTCGGAGCTTTAGGAATAATCGCAGGACTTTGGGCTGAAAAATTTGACCACATGGCTACAGTCACTAACTTTATCATAATTCCTTTATCTTTCTTATCAGGTACTTTTTACTCAATAGAAAGACTTCCAGAAACACTACAAATCATTAGCAAAGCAAATCCTTTTTTCTATATGATAGATGGTTTCAGATATAGTTTTTTAGGACAATCAGATGGTTCTATTTTTTTTGGACTAATTTATTTATCGATCTCAAGTTTATTAATTTGGTTTATTGCTTATATATTGTATAAAAAAGGGTATAAAATTAAATCTTAAAAATGAGTGCTATTTTACAAACATATAACAGAAAAAAAGTATCTTTCAAAAGAGGCAAAGGATCTTATCTTTATTCAAATAATGGAAAAAAATATTTGGATTTTGTTCAAGGAATAGCGGTGAATAGTTTGGGTCATAGTCATCCACACTTGATTAAAGCTGTAAGTTCCCAATCAAAAAAACTTTGGCATGTTTCTAATGCCTTTAATATTCCAGAACAAGAAAAACTCGCCAAAAGATTAACACAAAAAACGTTTGCGAATTTTGTAGCTTTTCAGAATTCCGGAGCTGAAGCGACTGAATTAGCAATAAAAATAGCGAGAAAATATTTTCATTCAAAAGGAAAACCAAATAAAAATAGAATACTTTGCATTAACAATAGTTTTCACGGTAGAACATTAGCAACTATTTTTGCAAGTAATAGCAAAAAAATGACAGAAGGTTTTGGTCCAAAAGTTGCGGGCTTTGATCATTTTACATTTGGCAATCATAAAGATTTAGAAAAAAAAATTACAAAAAAAACTGCAGCTATAATGGTTGAAACAATAATGGGAGAGGGTGGAATAAAAGTTATTCCAGATTTTTGTTTAAAAGGTCTTAGAAAACTTTGTAATAAAAAAAAGATACTTTTAATATTAGATGAGGTTCAGTGTGGAATTGGAAGATCAGGAAAGTTTTTTGCTTTTGAATATGCAAATATCAAACCTGATATCGTCCCTATAGCAAAAGGTATAGGAGGCGGATTCCCAATCGGAGCATGTTTGGTAAATAAAAAAGTAGCCTCTACAATGAAACCAGGTTCTCATGGAACAACTTTTGGCGGAAACCCTTTAGCAATGAGTGTTGGAAATGCAGTATTGGATGTAATTTTTAAGAAAAACTTTTTAAAGAATGTAAGAAAAATGAGCAAATATTTCAAAACAAAATTAAATTTTATTCAAGAACAAAATCAAAAAGTCATAAAAGAAGTAAGAGGCACAGGTTTGCTGTTAGGATTACAAATAAAAGTGAACCAAGCAAAATTTATTGATAAACTTATGAAAGAAAAATTGCTCACCATTAGAGCTGCAGAAAATGTAGTTAGAATTCTTCCACCATTAAATGTTACTAAGAAAGAGATCGACCAAGCCGTGACAATTATTAGTAAAGTATGTAATAGTTACAAATGAAAAACTTTTTAAATATCGCTGATCACCCTTCTTCTCTATTAAGAAATATAATTGAAGAGGCAAAAGAAAGAAAACTCAAAAGAGAGGGTCAGAATAAATCTTCTATAGATAAAGATAAACCTTTAGATGGAAAATCAATGATAATGATTTTTGAAAAACCGTCGACAAGAACAAGAATATCTTTTGATCTGGCAATAAAACAATTAGGCGGATCTTCAATGATTTTAAATCCTGATGGAATACATTATGGCAAAGGAGATGAAAGTTTAAAAGATACTGCTAGAGTTTTATCTGAATATGCAGATATATTAATGATTAGAACTTCTTCTCATAAAAATCTTGAAGAATTTTCAAAGTATTCAAAGATACCTGTGATAAATGGATTATCGGATCAAAGTCACCCATGTCAGGTTATGTCAGATATTTTAACCTTTGAGGAAAATAACGGAAATATAGAAGGAAAAACTATCTCATGGATAGGTGATGGCAATAATAATATGTCTAACTCGTTTATAGAGGCTGCTGTAAAATTTAAGTTTAATTTAAAAATTGGATGCCCGAAAAAATACAGTCCTAGCGACAAGATATTAAAATGGGCTTCAAAGAATAAATCTGAAATTTTTGTTACTAAGGACCCAAGAGAAGCTGCAAAAGATGCAGACTGTATTATGACTGACAAATGGGTTTCTATGAATGATAAAGTAAATAAAAAAGCAAAAAAGAAATCTTTAAAAGACTATCAAGTAAATAAAAATCTTTTTAAACTTGCTAAAACTGATTGTATATTTATGCACTGTCTACCTGTTGGTAGAGGTGAAGAAGTAGCTGACGATATTATAGATGGAAATAAATCAGTTGTTTGGCAACAAGCCTATAATAGAGTTCACGCGCAAAAAAGTATTATTAATTGGTGCTTAAACTAAGGTATCGCTTTTGGACTTGCACTCTTTGAATTCATATACAAAATTACTGAAGCTCTATCTTTTTCTTTTCTTAATCCTGCGAAAGCCATCTTAGTTCCTTTAATATAAGCTTGCGGTTTAATTAAATAAGAATTCATTTCTTCAAAAGTCCATTCTTTAGCGTAAGCCTTCATAGCTTTTGAATAGTTATAGCCGTCTACTGCCCCAGCCGTTCTACCTATCACACCCCAAAGATTAGGACCGATTTTATTTTTACCGTCAGCCGCTATCATATGGCAGGCAGAGCATTTTTTAAAAACTTTCTCACCATGAGCCACATCGCCCATAGCTAATAAGGCCTTGATATCAACGGCCTCAACTACTTTTGCAGTTTTAGCGGAAACTTCTTGAGTAGAACCAACATTATCAATTCCCTCAACTTTATAGGCAGACAATTTTGGTTTCTCGACATAAAAAAGTACGTCAACTATTTTGCCAATACCTATGACTATTAGTGCTGTAAGCAGTATAGCGGCAATAATTTTATTTATTTCAAAACTATCCATAAATTGATAAGTATTTTAAACGTATAACACGAGTTTAAATAAAAAACTCTATATTAAAATACTTTTTTGCGACTTTTTAGCCGCATAAATATATGACTGAAAACGTAATTATTATTCCAACCAGGCTTGAAGCTATAAGATTACCGAACAAGCCCATAAAAAAAATAAACAATAAAGAAATGATACTTCATGTTTATGAGGCTGCAAAGAAAGCAAACATAGGGGAAGTTATAGTTGCATCACCTAACCAACAAATTTATGAATTAGTAACTTCAGCAAAAGGAATTTGTGTAAAAACTAGACTCGATCATAAAACTGGTACTGATAGAATATTCGAAGTTTTTGATAAATTTTTAAAAAGGAAACCTCAAACGATTATTAATTTACAAGGAGACATGCCCAATATAGATCCATCTGCTATCAAGACATTATCTAATTATATGAGTAAAAATTTATGTGATATAGCGACACTTGGAAGTAAATTTAAAGATAATAAAGAAATTGAAAACATCAACAATGTAAAGGTTGCAACAAAAAATGCTTTATCAGGAGATAAGTTTGATGAAGCAATAGATTTTTTTAGAGATAATGAAAATATAAAAGAAAGACATGTCTATCATCACATAGGAATTTATGCCTTTACTAAAGAAGCGTTATTGAGGTATGTAAGTTTAGATAGAACAAAAAAAGAATTAGAAAGAAATTTGGAACAACTTAGAGCACTAGAAAATAATATGAAAATACATATTGGTTATACACCTTCTTCACCCTTAAGCATAGATACCGAAGAAGATTTAAGAAATGTTCAGGAGTTAATGAAGAATGAAAAAAAATAAAGTAGCGTTTCAAGGCGAACTTGGAGCCTATTCTCATATTGCAATTAACGAACTTTTTGAAAACCCTGAAATTAAAACTTGTGCGACTTTCGAAGAGACGTTTAAAGTTGCATTTGAAAACGATGACTATAAGATAGTTATACCTTTAGAAAATTCATTAGCAGGTAGGGTAGCAGATATTCATTATCTTTTACCAAAATATAAACTACAAATTCACGCAGAACATTTTCAAAAAGTAGAACACAATCTTCTCGCTAAAGAAAGTGCAAAGTTAGAGGATATAAAATATGTACGAAGTCACTCTCAAGCGATAGGACAATGTCAAAAAATAATAATGGAAAAAAAATATAAAACAATTATCTCAGCCGATACAGCGGGTTCGGCTAAGGAACTTTCTGATGGAAACGATAATTCAATAGCAGCAATTGCATCTAAACTTTCGGCTAAAATTTATAATCTTAAAATCCTTAAAGAAAATATTGAGGATGAGAAAGGAAATGTAACAAGATTTTTAATTATGGGTAAGAATGTTCAACAACCAGAATACGAAAAAGGAAAAAAATACATTACAACTTGTATATTTAGATTAAAAAGCGAGCCAGCTGCTCTTTATAAATCATTGGGGGGATTCGCAACCAACCAAGTTAATATGACAAAACTTGAGAGTTTTTCTGTAAAAAATACTTTTGCACAAACTAACTTTTATTTAGATTTTGAGGGCCACCTTGAAGAAAAATCTGTTCAAAATGCTATGGAAGAACTTGGCTTTCATACAGAAAGTCTAGATATTTTGGGCGTTTATGAAGCTTCCAATTTTAGGCAAAATTAGTCCACAAAAAAGAATTCTACTCTTGTAGTAATTAAAAATATCTTGATATAATCAATCGCGGTGGGCATCAGGTGGATGTTTCATTAACCCGGTCAGGTCTGAAAAGAAGCAGCCGTAGTGAAAACTATTCAGGTTGTTGCCTGCCTCTATAAAATGAAACATTATAAAATTTTAGCACTAAAATATAGACCTCAAAATTTTAAGGATTTAATTGGTCAGGAAGTATTATCTAAAACAATAACTAATGCTATCAAAATTGGAAAAACTCCCAATGCTTATCTTTTAACAGGTATAAGAGGCGTAGGAAAAACTACTACTGCTCGACTTATTGCTAAGGCTTTAAATTGCCAAAACAATAGTTCTCAAAAAAGCAATTGTGACTCAATAAACTCTTGCGACTCTTGTAAAGAAATAACCAATTCTAATCATATCGATGTTTTAGAAATGGATGCTGCATCTAAAACTGGAATAGATGATATAAGAGAACTCATAGAAAACTCAAAGTATAGTCCAACCAGCGCAAAATTTAAAATTTTTATAATTGATGAAGTTCACATGTTATCTAAGCAGGCGTTTAATGGATTACTAAAAACTTTAGAAGAGCCCCCTCCAAGTTTAAAATTTATTCTTGCTACTACGGAAGTAAAAAAAATTCCCATAACCATCCTATCAAGATGCCAAAGATTTGACTTAAAAAGAGTTGGTATAACTGAAATCTTTAAACATTTAGAGGAAATAGCAAAAAAAGAAAAAGGAAATATTTCTTCAAAAGCTCTCAGAATAATTGCCCAAGTTTCTGAAGGTTCAGTAAGAGATGGTATTTCTTTACTAGATAGAGCGATTACTTATCAGAATGTTGTCTCAAAAAATCAAGTAGACGCCGAAGATGTTAGGAGTATGCTGGGATTGGCAGATAAGACTAAAGTTATCAAACTCTTACAAGAGATTTTTAAAGGGAATTCAAATAATGCAATTAAAATTTTAAAAGAACTTTTTGAACAAGGTATTGATGCAAAATATTTTTTAAATGATATTCTTGAAATACTTAGTTTAATAAATAGAAAAATAAGTCTAGGGTCAATTGAAAATGATAAAATTTTGCCTGAAGAGGAAATAAATTTGATAAATGAAATCTCAGAAGGTATTAACGTAAGTGATATAGGTCTTTTTTGGCAACTTACTATAAAAACAATTGAAGATTTAAAAATTATAAATGACGAAGAAGTAACATTAGAAATGTATGTTATGCAGTTATTGCACTTAAAGGGAATTAAGACCCCACTAGCAGATGAGACGAGCGAAGCTGCTACTAGCCTAGACCATAAAGAAAAGAAAGTAACAGAAGATGAAGAAAATTTTAAAGAAAACAACACACTTAAAACTAAAAGCCAACTTAAAAATACAGATCAAATTAAAACCAATTTGATGGAAAGACCGAAACCAACCAATGAAAAGTCAATTAAAGCAAAAATTAATTCTTTTGAGGATATTGTAAAATTAGCTAATCAAGAGAGTGAAATTGAGTTGAAATATGATTTAGAAAGAAATGTAAAATTAGTAAACTTTAGAAATGGTACAATTGATATAAGTTTTAATGAAAAACTGAACAAAAACTTCATTAAAATTTTGACCGAAAAACTTTACAGTTGGACAGGAGAAAGATGGATAATTTCTCTTAATAAAAAAATTGGTGACAAAACATTATTTGAAAAAAAAAATGAGTCAAAAAACAATCAACTTATTGAAGCAAAAAAAAATGATAATATTAAAAAGTTACTTGACGCATTTGATGACGCAGATTTAATTAATGTACAAAAGGATGATAATTGATGACGGACTTTAATGATATGCTCCAAAGAGCAAAACAAATGCAACAGAAAATGAAAGAAGCTCAGGATGAAATTAAAAACATACAAGTAGAAGGAGTTTCAGGTGGAAATTTAGTTAAAGTAATTTTAACCGGAGATTATGAACTCAAGTCTATTACTATAAGTGAAAATGCTAAAAAGGAAAGTCAAGAAATTATAAATGACTTAATAATTGCAGCTTATAACAATGCAAAAGAAAACTTAAAAAAAAAATCATCTGAACAAATATCAAAAATTACAGGAGGTATAAATTTACCTTTTGATATAAAATTTCCCTCATAATGGATAATAATATTATTGAAATAGAAGAGTTAATTAAACAATTTTCAAAATTACCAGGTTTAGGACCAAAATCTGCAAAGAGAATTATCTTAAAACTCATTAACAACAAAGAAAACATGATTAAACCTCTGGCAAAATCCTTGGCTAGTGTTTATAAAAAAGTTGTAAGATGTTCAATTTGTGGCAATTTAAAAATAGTTGATAAAACTTGTTTATGTGAAACCGATACTAATTATGATAAAATTTGTATTGTAGAAAACCTGGCGGATATGTGGGTGATTGACTCTGCAAATATTTATAAAGGTCATTACCATATACTTGGCGGCACTATTAATTCTCAAGATAATTCAGAAAATAAAAATAGTTTAGTTCAATCACTTATTAAAAGAGTTAAAAAAAATAATTTAAAGGAGGTTATAATAGCAACAAGTGCTACAATTGAAGGCCAAACTACAGCTCATTATATTGAGGATTTAATAAAAAATGACAAAATTAAAATCACAAAATTGGCTCAAGGATTACCTGTTGGGGGAGAAATAGAACAATTAGATGATGGGACACTTTTTTCAGCTTTTAAAAATAGAGTTCCTGTAACAGATAATTAAGTTAAGCACTTTTTCTCTCAAGTCTTTTTTGATGCAAAAGAGGTTCAGTATAACCAGATGGCTGAACTCTTCCTTTAAATACTAAATCGCAAGCAGCGGAGAAAGCTATTGAATTTTCAAAGTCATCAGACATTTTTTTATAACTAGATCTTCCACCTCTTGTATAGGCAGGGTCTTTTTCATTTTGTTTATCAACAATAGTAGCCATTTTCTTCATTACTTTCATAACCTGATCTTTTGTACATATACCATGGTGAAGCCAGTTAGCTATATGTTGGGAGGAAATTCTCAATGTTGCTCTATCTTCCATTAAACCAACATTATTTATATCTGGTACTTTTGAGCAACCAACTCCATGGTCGATCCATCTAACAACATATCCAAGTATACCCTGTGCGTTATTTTCTAATTCACGATTAATGTCTTCAACAGACCAATTAGGCCTATCAGCCATTGGTATTTCTAAAAGATTTTCTAAATTTGTTTTATTTCTATTTTTAATTTTATCTTGTTCTTTAAAAACATCCACTTTGTGGTAATGCATTGAATGTAAAGTTGCAGCAGTAGGAGAAGGAACCCAAGCACAGTTTGCACCTGATTTAGGATGACCAATTTTCTGTTCCATCATATTTGCCATTTGATCTGGCATTGCCCACATACCTTTTCCAATTTGAGCTTTTCCAGAAAACCCACAGCTTAATCCAATATCAACATTCCAATTCTCATAAGAGTTCAACCAAGTTGATTTTTTCATCTCACCTTTAAAAATCATTGGACCTGCCTCAAATGAAGTATGCATTTCATCACCAGTTCGGTCTAAAAATCCAGTATTAATAAAAACAATTCTGTTTTTTACTTGCCTAATACATTCTTTTAAATTTACGGTAGTTCTTCTCTCCTCATCCATTATTCCAACTTTCATAGTATATTTCTTTAAATTTAATACTTCCTCTACCTTGCCAAACAATTTATCTGTAAAAGCAACTTCTTCTGGACCATGCATTTTAGGTTTAACTATGTAAATAGAACCAGTTCTGGAATTATTTTTATTTTTAAAATCATGCAAAGCACACATAGTTGATACAAATGCATCCATAATTCCTTCTGGAATTTCAGAACCATCTTTTAGTGTTATTGCTGGACTTGTCATCAAATGACCTACATTACGATTAAGCAATAATGCTCTGCCATGTAATGATATTTTTTTTCCTTCTTTTGACAAATAAGTTCTGTCTGGATTTAATTTTCTAACAAATTTTTTTCCATTTTTTTCCATATCTGCAGTTAAGTCTCCTTTCATTAGACCTAACCAGTTTCTGTAGCAATTTACTTTATCTTCCCCATCAACTGCTGCTACTGAGTCCTCATTATCTATAATTGTTGATATAGCTGACTCTACTATGAAATCAGATATATTTGCTTTATCCCCTTTTCCAATTGGACTATTAGGATCTATTATTATATCGAAATGAAGGTTGTTATTTTTCAATAATATGGAAGTTGGAGATGACATATCACCATTAAAACCTATAAATTGATTTTCATTTTTTAAATTAATTTTTTCCTCATTAATTTTTAAAACTAATTTATTATTTTCAATTTCAATTTTATCTATATTTTTCCAACTATCTTTTTTTAATGGAAAAATTTCATCAAGGAAATTTCTAACATATGCTATTACTTTTTCCGCGCGATCTTTATTAAATGAATTACCCTTTTCGCCAGGAATTACATCTGTACCGTACAGAGAATCGTACAAGCTTCCCCAACGAGCATTAGCCGCATTTAATGCGTATCTAGCATTATCTACTGGAACAACAAGTTGTGGACCTGCAATTTTAGCAATTTCTTCGTCAACATTTGAAGTATCAATTTTAAAATTGTTCCCTTCATCTACAATGTAAGAAATTGATTTAAGAAATTGAGTATATTTGTTTTTATCAAATTTTTCTTTAGAGTTACTTAAGTGCCAGTCGTCAATTTGTTTTTGTATTTTCTCTCTTTTTTCAATAAGTTTTTTGTTTATAGGAGCTAATTCATGAACTACCTTTGCAAATCTATTCCAGAAATCATCTTGTTTTATATTTGTACCAGGCAGCACCTCTTCATTTATAAAATTAAATAAAGTCTGGTTTATTTTTAACTCGTTTTTACTTATAAAGTTCATAAAGCACCAATCTTACCCCATCTGTATCGGTACCTGAGAGATTTACTCCTTCGGTGAGAACTTGTCTCTTTCCAGAATTTTACTTTTACGGTCCTTTTGCCTGAGAGTTTCCGGGGTGGTTGCTCCTTCGGCGCTACATTTAAGTAATCTCTCCCGTTAATTTTTAATATTTTCTCCTAGTAAAACTTCAAAGTCAAATGATAATTGATCTCAGTTTATTGACAATTTATTGACTTATTTTAATTCTATTACTCAATAAATTATTATAGAAATTGTTTATGAAAAATTATCTAGAATTTGAAAAAGATATAAAAACTCTTGAAGATGAGATGGAACTTCTCAAAAGTCCTGGTAATGAAAGTATTTCAGAGGTGGACACAAGCAAAATAAAATCAACTCAGGATCAAATTAACTCAAAATTAAAGAGTATTTACTCTAGTCTAAATAGTTGGCAAAAAACCCAAGTCGCTAGACATGAAGATAGACCAAGAGCAAGTTTTTATATAAAAAAAATATTTAATAATTTTACCCCACTTGCTGGTGACAGATATTTTGGAGACGATCGATCTGTTACAACTGGTTTTGGATTAATTAACGAAAAATCTGTTTTAGTAATAGGTCAAGAAAAAGGAGAAGATCTAAATACAAGGATCGAAAAAAATTTTGGCATGATGAGTCCAGAAGGTTATAGAAAATGTATCAGATTAATGAAATTAGCTGACAGATTTAAAATTCCAATAATTACTTTTATAGATACTCCTGGTGCTTATCCAGGAATAGGTGCTGAACAAAGAGGACAAGCATCTGCTATCGCACATTCAATTGAATGCTGCATGTCACTGAGTGTTCCTAATATCTCAGTAATAATTGGCGAGGGAGGCTCCGGTGGTGCAATCGCTTTAGCATCCTCAAATAAAGTTATCATGTTGGAAAATTCAATTTATTCTGTAATATCCCCCGAAGGATGTGCTTCTATTTTATGGAGAGATCCTGGTAAATCATTAGAGGCCGCAGAAGCAATGAAACTATCAGCACAAGATCTTTTAAACCTAGGAGTTATAGATGATATTATTACAGAGCCTTTAGGAGGCGCACATAGAAATCATGATGAAATTGCCCACAATATAAAAAATACTATTATAGAAAATCTTAATTTTTTTGAAAATATGAGTCCCAATGAAATTTTTGACCATAGGAAAAACAAATTCCTTAAAATCGGTAGAGGAGGGGGTTTTGCCAAACCTTCTGGAAGTGGAGAAGCTGGATTAGAGTATAAAGAACCAATTTCTCTCAAACTCAAAAGAATTTTTACTCAAAATAAATATATTTTATCAGCTATAGGCCTGGTTATTATTGCCTCAATTGTAGCGCTGCTTAACTAAATATTGTTGTAAAATTGCAATTTTAACAAATAAATAACAATTTAAAGTCAAACAAATCTTGACAATTTTAAATTAAATCTATTAAAGGGGCGATGTTAGTAAATATACTAACATTAGTTAAACAAATAAGGATAAGTAAACACAATGAGTACACTAAAAGGTAAAGTAAAGTGGTTCAATGGTACTAAAGGTTATGGTTTCATTGAAAGAGAAGACAAAGAAAAAGACGTGTTCGTTCACTCTTCAGCTGTAAGAGAAGCTGGTTTAAAATATTTAAACGAAGGTGATGAATTAACGTTTGAAGTGGAGAGCACGGAAAAAGGTCCTGCTGCAGTTAAATTGCAGAAAACATCTTAATTCTAAATTTTCCAAATCATAAATTAGCGGGACTGTAGCTATTTAGCCAATGTCCCGTTAATTAATCCTTGAAAAAGACACATTTATTTCTTAAATAGACAAAAATGAATAGAAAAAAAATATACCAAATTTATTCACATTCTCACAGAATGCACGCTAGGCTATTGCTTAGCTAAATCATTACATATTTTAAAATACAAATTTATCAATAATTAATATAAAAAGGAGTTATGCAGCAGTAGCTCAGTTGGTTAGAGCACTAGTTTGTGGAACTAGGGGTCGGTGGTTCGAATCCACCCTGCTGTACCATAAAATGAAGAAAGATAAAAAAAACAAACCCTCAAAAGATCTTCCGTTAGGATTTGTTGATAGACAAGAAAAAGAATTACTCGTACGTGATTTCATAATTTCTAATATTAAGGAAGTCATGATTAAGTACGGTTTTCAGTATCTCGAAACCCCAAGTTTTGAGTATACGGATAGCATTGGAAAATTTCTACCTGACAAAGATAGACCGGATGAAGGTGTTTTTTCATTTCAAGATGAAAAAAATTGGCTTTCTCTCAGATATGATTTGACAGCACCATTAGCTAGATACGTTGCAAAAAATTACTTAGAGATTCCAAAACCATTTAAAAGATATCAACTTGGAACAGTATGGAGAAATGAGAAACCTGGGCCAGGAAGATTTAGAGAATTTTTGCAATTTGATGCAGATTTCGTTGGTACAAAAAGTTTACAAGCTGATGCTGAGTTATGTGTTTTGATTTCGGAAATACTTGAGAATTGTGGGTTAAATAAAAAAGAATATATTATTAAAATTTCATCAAGAAAAATTACTGAGGAAATATTCAAAAAAATTAAAATAGATAGCGAAGAACAAAAATTAGCAACTCTAAGAGCCCTAGATAAAGTTGATAGACTTGGCTGGGATGGTGTTAAAAAATTGTTAGGAGAAGGTAGAAAAGATAAATCTGGAGATTTTACTAAAGGAGCAAATTTAAGTTTAAAAAATATAGATTTATTAGAAAAGGAATTAAATAATAACTCACCTGAAACAGAAGATTTAAAAGAAATATTAAAAATATTTAATGATTACAATTTTAGTAACTTTGAAGTTGATCCCTCTGTAATAAGAGGATTAGAATATTATACGGGTCCAATTTTCGAAGTGAACTTGAAATTTGATGTAAAAAATAATAAAGGACAGGTCGTACAATTTGGTTCCATAGGCGGTGGTGGAAGGTATGATAACCTTGTAAGTAATTTTGGTAATTACGATGCCCCCGCAACTGGTATCTCAATAGGATTAGATAGGTTAGTTTATGCGTTGATGCAAAAAAAAGAATTCAAAGTCAAGCAAACAAAACCTATTGTAATTTGTATTTTCGAAAAAAGCTCAATGAAAGAATATATTAGTTTACAAACAATTTTAAGATCTGAGGGTATTAGTGTTGAAATTTATCCCGGGGAAGGAAAGTTAAAAAAACAAATGGAATACGCGAATAAGATAAAATCACCAGCTGTTATTCTTTATGGTGAAAATGAAATTAAAACAGGTAAACCAACATTACGAAATCTAGTTTCAGGAAATGAAATATCAACAACAATTAAAGAGTTAGCCAATGAGATCAAAAAAATTATCTGAACAAATTATAAAAACTTTTAAAAATAGTGGATTTGAGTTATCCGAACCAGATGTATTATTAGACTCCGAGTTTATTATTGAAAGATCTGGTGAAAAATTTAGAAGTTCAATGCTGACGTTTGAGAGTGAGGATGGTAAAATTATGTGTTTAAGACCAGACCTTACAGTAGCATCTTCTTTAAATTATTTACAAAAAAAAACTAAATCAAAAATTTATTACTCGGGCCAAGCTTATAGAAGATCGGAGAAGAAAAATTCTGATTTTGTTAATGACCAGTTAGGAATTGAAATTTTCGGTTCCAAAAATCAAATACAAGATGATTTTAAAGTTATCTCAACAATTTTAAACTCTGCCAGGAAAATTAAAAGTAAAAAAATCCAAATTAAAGTTGGAGATGTAAGTTTATTTAAAAGTTTAATTAATTCACTCGATATGCCTGAAAGATGGAAATTAAGATTAATAAGACACTTCTGGAGACCAAGATATTTTGAAGATCTTTTAAAAAGATTGGAGAAAAATTCAGATATTGATGCTGAAACTTTTGATACAGATAAGAAACGATTTTATGAAATGAAAAAGATGGACAAAGACAGAGTAATTGCGGGAAGATCGATATTCGAAATATTAAACAGATTTGATAAAAAAATAAAAGACCCAAGATCATTTAATGAAGGAAAAAAAATTGTTAAAATTATAAGATCTTTTCTTAAAATAAATTGTAAATTATCTCAATTAGAAAAAAAACTTTTTGAATTTACAAAAAAAAATAATCTAAAAAGGAATATTTTCAATGAATTTAGATCAATTCAAAACTTAAAAAAACTTAAAGAAGATGTAAATTTTATTTCTAATTTTGGAAGAGATATAGAGTATTACACAGGTATTGTATTTGAAATTTTCGCGGGACAGAAAGAAATTGCAAGAGGCGGTCGTTATGATGATTTATTAAAAAGTTTAGGTGCAAAAAAAAATATTCCTGCAGTGGGTGCAGCAATTAATCTTAAAAACATATGAAAAACTTAATTACCATAGGTTTACCAAGCAAAGGTCGATTAAAAGATAAAGCGATATCTTTCTTTGAAGAGAAGGGTTTTAAAATATTACAAAACAACAAAGAGAGGAATTATTTTGCAACTATTGAAAATAAACCTAATTTAAAAATAATTTATCTTCATGCTAAAGAGATCATACAAAGAATGGGCGATGGTACTCTCGATCTTGGAATTTCAGGTCTAGATCTCTTAAATGAGTCTGAAAAAAATTTGCGAGATAAGATTATAATTAAAAACAAACTTAATTTTGGAAAAGCCAATTTAGTCGTTGCAGTTCCAGATGATTGGATTGATGTCCAAACAATTGCTGATCTTGAGGAAGTATCTTTCGATATAAGATCTAAAAGAAATACAAGGTTAAGAGTAGCAACAAAATATCCCAACTTAACTAACGATTTCCTACTTTCTAAAGGCGTAACTCAATATAAGTTGATATCAAGTCTTGGTGCCACTGAAACTTATCCTTTTATAGGATCTTCGGAAATTATAACAGATATTACATCTACAGGTAAAACTTTGCTTGATAATAATCTTAGAGTTCTTAAGGATGGACAGATTCTAAACTCGACTGCATGTTTATTTGTTGCAAAAAAAAAGGCCGCAAGTTTGCAGCCTTTTTTAAATTCATTGGGTTAAGTGAAATTACATTCCCATTCCACCCATTCCTCCCATTCCGCCCATACCACCACCCATTGGAGGCATAGCTGGAGCTGAGTCTTTTTCTTCTGGTTTATCTGCAATCATAGCTTCAGTTGTAATTAGTAAGCCAGCAATTGATGCAGCATCTTGAAGAGCAGATCTAACTACTTTTGTGGGATCAATAATTCCTTTTGCAAACATATCTACATATTCTTCATTTTGAGCGTCAAAACCTTGCGAAGATTTTTTTCCTTCCAAAAGTTTTCCAACAACCACAGAACCATCGACACCTGCATTAGCAGTGATTTGTCTTACTGGAGCTTGAAGAGCTTTTTTAACAATGTCTACGCCGGCTTTTTGATCATCACCTTTTACTTTGAGATTGTCTAGATCTTGTGCGGCGTAAAGTAGAGCACAACCACCACCGATTACCACGCCCTCTTCAACAGCAGCTCTAGTTGCATTAAGAGCATCTTCAACTCTATCTTTTCTCTCTTTAACCTCTACCTCAGTTGCTCCGCCCACTTTAATCACAGCAACACCACCAGCAAGTTTAGCTAATCTTTCTTGTAATTTTTCTTTATCATAGTCAGATGTAGTTTCATTGATCTCAGATCTAATCTGATTACATCTAGCTTCGATGTCCGATTTTTTTCCTTCACCTGCAACAATTGTACTATTCTCTTTATCAATTTTTACTTTTTTACAAGAACCTAGATCTCCGATTTTTACATTTTCAATCTTAATACCAAGATCTTCAGATATCACTTGTCCACCAGTTAAAATTGCAATGTCCTCTAACATAGCTTTTCTTCTATCACCAAAACCTGGAGCTTTAACTGCTACTACTTTTAAACCACCTCTTAATTTATTAACCACCAAAGTTGCTAGGGCTTCACCCTCCACATCCTCAGAAATTATCATTAAAGGTCTATTAGCTTGAACAACAGATTCTAAAAGAGGGACCATTGGTTGAAGATTGGTCAATTTTTTTTCCACCAAAAGAACTAAAGGATTTTCTAATTCAGTTGTCATCTTTTCTGTATTAGTAACAAAGTAAGGGGATAAATATCCACGGTCAAATTGCATTCCCTCTACTACATCAAGTTCAGTTTCTACACCTTTTGCCTCCTCAACTGTTATAACTCCCTCATTACCTACTTTTTGCATAGCTTTTGAAATCATATCGCCGATGGATTTTTCACCATTAGCAGAAATAGTTCCTACTTGAGCTACTTCTTCATTAGCTTTAACTTTTTTTGACGAAGATTTTAACTTATTAATTACATGCTCAACAGCTTTATCAATACCTCTTTTGATATCCATAGGATTCATTCCTGCTGTTACATATTTTAAACCTTCATTTACAATTGACTGTGTAAGAATTGTGGCTGTTGTTGTTCCATCACCAGCATTATCATTAGTTTTGCTAGCAACTTCCTTAACCATCTGTGCGCCCATATTTTCAAACTTGTCCTCTAATTCTATTTCCTTTGCAACAGATACACCATCTTTTGTTGTTCTTGGAGCACCGTAAGATTTATCCATAACTACATTTCGTCCTTTTGGGCCTAAAGTTACTTTAACTGCGTTAGCCAAAGTATTAACACCTGTTAGCATTTTTGATCTAGCTTCAGTGTCAAATTTAATTATTTTTGCCATTTTTTTCTCCCTTTTATTTTGATTATTTTTTACCTTTTGAAATTCCCATTATGTCTGACTCTTTCATAATGCTATACTCTTTTCCGTCAATTTTTACTTCTGTTCCAGACCATTTTCCGAATAAAACAATATCGCCAACTTTTACATCCATTGGTGTTAGTTTTCCGTTTTCATTTTTTGATCCTGGACCAACAGCAACAACTTCTCCCTCTTGTGGTTTTTCTTTTGCCGTATCTGGTATTATTATCCCACCAGCAGTTTTTTCCTCACTGTCTAGTACTTTAATTAAAACTCGGTCGTGTAAAGGTCTAAATTTCATTTTAATCTCCTGTTTGTACAAGCTGATATGGTGAGTTTTATTGAAATTTCAAGAGAAGAAGACATAATTTAGCTAAAAGTCTTGATATTGCTATATTTTATTAACTTTTTTATAAGGTATTTAAAGGACAATTTAATTTGAAAAAACTAGATCATTTAAAGAACATTTTTAACAATTACGATCATTTCATAATCGATCTTTGGGGAGTAGTCCATAATGGGATTAAACCTTTTGAAGGAGCAATTAAAACAATTGAAGAGTTATATAATAACAAGAAAAATTATGTCTTTTTGTCGAATGCCCCTAGACCAGTTTACGACGTAAGAAAATTTCTAATTGAAAAAATGCAAATAAATAAAAAATTTTTGAATAATATACTTACATCAGGCGAAGCTGCTATAAATTCAATTAAAAACTTCAGTTATGGTAAACTTTTTTTTCATCTAGGCCCTGAAAGAGATAGTAAGATTTTTGAAGGTTTGGAAAATCATAAAACAGAGCTAGATAAATGTGACTATATTTTATGTACAGGTCTCTACGATAGTGAAATGGATAAATTGAATTTTTATGAAAAATTACTTGAAAACAGTACTGATAAAAAAATGATCTGTACAAATCCTGATTTAATTGTGGATAGAGGCACTACCCAAGAATATTGTGCTGGAAGTATAGCTAAAATATTTGAAAAGATAGGTGGAGAAGTAGTTTATTTCGGTAAACCGCATAAAGAAATTTATAATTCGATTTTAAAAGAAAACGACAAAGCTTTAGTAATTGGAGATAATTTGAGAACAGATATAAAAGGAGCCAATTTGATAAAACAAGACTCTCTTTTTATTACAGATGGGATTCATAAAAATGAAATTAAAGGGTCAGATAACTTAAGCAATATTTTAAAAAGATATAATGTTGAAACAAATTTTATACAAGAAAAATTACACTGGTAAAAATGAAAATATTCAAAAGCACATCTATAAGTAATAATTACAAAAATTCAGTAATTGCTGTTGGAAATTTTGATGGAATACATGTTGGGCACAAAAAAGTTTTAAGATCTGCTTATAAAAAAGCAAAAAAAATGAAAAAAAAGTTTGGACTTTTAACTTTTGAACCTGTTCCAGTAATGTTTTTTAATAAAAAAATTACAAATCACAGACTTGATATACTACCTCAAAAAATTTCCAATTTAAAAAAAGAAAAATTAGACTTTGTTATTATTCAAAAATTTAATAAAAAATTTTCTAAATTAACTTATAAAGATTTTATTTACAAAATATTATTTCAAAAAATTAAATGTAAATACTTATATGTGAGCAAAAACTTCAAATTTGGAAATAAAAGAGAGGGTGATGTTTCTAAGTTAAAAAAATTCGAAAAAAAATTTTTTTATAAAACAGTCATAACACCTCCTTTAAAGAAAAGAAAAAAAACTATCTCTTCAACAATAATAAGAAAATTATTAAAAAGTGGTGAAGTAAAAAAAGCTAATTACTTATTAAATAGAAAATGGGAAATTATTGGCAAAGTTATTAAAGGCTCTCAAAGAGGAAGAAAAATCGGCTTTCCTACATGCAATATTTTGTTAAAAAAATACATAATACCCAAGTTTGGTGTTTACGCTGTAAATATAAAAATTAACAATATATCCAAAAAAGGTATAGCAAACATTGGTTATAGACCAACATTTAATGGAAAAAAACTTTTATTAGAGGTAAATATTTTTGGAATTAAAAAAAACTTATATAATAAAACTATCAATGTGATATTTAATAAATTTATAAGACCTGAAAAAAAATTTAACAATATAATAGAATTAAAAAATCAAATTAAAAAAGATATAAAACAAGCAAAATAAAATGTCTAAAGAAAATTTACAACTTCCCAAAACAGCTTTTTCAATGAAAGCAAATTTACCAAATAAAGAGCCGGATATAATTCAACATTGGGAAAAAATTGATCTTTATAAAAAGTTAAGAGAAAAATCTAAAGGAAAAGAAAAATTTGTACTTCACGATGGGCCACCATATGCGAATGGTCATATACATATGGGAACTGCTTTAAATAAAATTTTAAAAGATATGATAACTAGGTTTCATCAAATGAACGGCAAAGACTCTATTTACGTTCCAGGTTGGGACTGTCACGGACTTCCAATCGAGTGGAAAATTGAAGAACAGTATAAAAAAAAGAAAAAAAATAAAGACGAAGTACCTATTAAAGATTTTAGACAAGAGTGTAGAGAGTTCGCAGAAAGTTGGATCGATGTGCATATTAAAGAGTTCAAAAGACTGGGCGTGGTAGGAGATTTTGACAATTATTATTCTACAATGAGTTATGGGGCAGAAGCTCAGATAGTTAGAGAATTAGGCAAATTTCTTCTAGATGGAAGTTTGTATCAGGGTTTTAAACCAGTTCTTTGGTCGACAGTGGAAAAGACCGCATTAGCAGACGCAGAAGTGGAATATATGGATCATACGTCTAACACAATATATGTTGGTTTTAAAGTTAAGGAAACGGATAAAGATTTTTTAAAAGATACTACCATCATTATATGGACAACAACACCATGGACGATACCGGCAAATAAAGCTTTAGCCTTCAACAGTAATATTGATTATTCAATATTAGAAATAGGTAATCTTCAAAATTTTAAAGAAAAAAAAATTGTAGTCGCATCAAATCTAGTAAAAGAAATTATTAAAGCTTGTGAAATTAAAAGTTATAAAGAGTTAAGAAAATTTAAAGGTTCAGAATTTCAAAATACAATTTGTAGTCATCCATTTTTAAAAATGAAATTTGACTATGACGTCCCTATGTTAGACGCACAATTTGTAAACCTTGAGCAAGGAACTGGAATTGTTCACTGTGCACCAAGTCATGGCCCAGATGATTTTAATTTATGCTTAAAAAATAATATTCCTTCTCTCTACACTGTTGATAATTCAGGACTTTATACTAAAGAAATTCCTTTTTTTGAAAATACACATGTTTTTAAAGCTGACAACATCGTAATAGAGAAACTTAAAGAGCAAAAAAAATTATTAAAAAATGACAAGTTAAATCACACTTATCCGCATTCATGGAGGTCAAAAGCACCACTTATTTATAGGGCTACACCACAATGGTTTATATCTATGCAGAAAAACGATTTAAGAAAGAAAGCTATTAAATCAATTAATGAAACTAATTTTTTTCCAAAGAAAGGAAAAGATAGACTTTTGTCTATGATAGAGGGAAGACCAGACTGGTGTGTTTCAAGACAAAGAGTGTGGGGAGTTCCTTTACCAATTTTCATAAACAAAAAAACAAAAGAACCTCTAAGAGACCAAGAGGTTATAGATAGAATCGCTGGAATTTATGAAAAACAAGGGTCAGATTGTTGGTTTACCGATGATCCGAAAGTTTTTTTGGGAGATAGCTATGATCCTAATGATTATGAAAAATTAAATGATATCGTTGAAGTATGGTTTGATAGTGGTTCAACACATAGCTTTGTTCTAGAAAAAAGAAAAGATTTAAAATGGCCTGCAGACATGTATTTAGAAGGTTCTGACCAGCACAGAGGCTGGTTTCATTCATCACTTTTAGAGTCATGCGGAACTAGAGGTAAAGCACCTTTTAAAAGCATTCTTTCTCATGGCTTTGTTGTTGATGGCAAAGGTATGAAAATGTCAAAATCTATGGGAAACGTTATTTCTCCAGAGGAAATATTAAAAAATTATGGTGCAGACATTCTCAGAGTTTGGGCTTCTGCATCTGACTATTCTGAAGACTTAAGAATAGATAAAAATATTTTAATACAGCATGCAGAGTCTTATAGAAAAATTAGAAATACCTTTCGTTATATGCTTGGAAATTTAAAAGATAATTTTGAAAAACAAGATTTTGAAAAAATTAACTTGAATGAGTTTGATGAACTTGAGCAATTCATATTGCATAAATTGTACTTAATAAGTAATTCCGTAACAGAAAACTTAAAAAGCTATAATTTTCATAAATTATACAAAGAGCTATTAAATTTTTGTGCCCTTGATCTTTCTTCTTTTTATTTTGATATCAGAAAAGATGTTCTTTACTGTGATAGTTTAAATTCAAAGAAAAGAAAGAATTGTGTTACTGTTCTTAACATTATTCTAGAAAGCTTATTAAAGTGGTTTGCACCAATTTTAGTTTTCACTACAGAGGAGATATACAGTTTAGTTAATAAAAAAAATGATAGTATTCACGAAAATAGCTTTGTGAAGATACCTAAAAATTGGAAAAATGATAAACTTTACGAAAAATGGTCGAATTTATTTAAAATAAAACAAGAAACAAATGTTGCTATTGAAGAAAAAAGAGCAAGTAAAGAGATAGGTTCAAGCTTAGAAGCTGAAATTAAATTAAGTATTAATAAAGAAAAATTCGAATTACTTAATGATATTGATTTGGCTGAGTATTTTATAGTTTCAAAAGCAGTAAAAAAATTATCAGAGAAAGACGAATTAAAAATTGAAGTAAGCAAAGCCAAGGGAAAAAAATGCGAAAGGTGCTGGAAAATATTAGAAAATAAATGTACAAGATGTTCAAATTTAGCGGGAAGTGAGCTCTGATTAATTTTCAAAACATAAAAAATAAAATATTTAAAAAAGAAAATATTTATTTCCTTTTTTTTGTTGTGATAATTTTTTTTCTTGATAGATATTCAAAAAATTTAATATTAAATCTTTTAGAAAATGATAAATATCTATTTATTAATAATTACTTAAATTTAAATTTAGTTTTTAACACAGGCATAGGTTTTGGCCTTTTTAGTTTAAATGCTGGGATATATTATAATATGCTCTCAATTTTGATCTTTTTTATAATATTAGTTTTAATTTATTTAATGTTAAAATCTAAAACTAGTGAAAAGATATTTTTTTCATTAATAATTGGTGGAGCTATAGGAAATTTATATGATAGAATTATTTATAAAGCAGTGCCAGATTTTATAGATTTTCATATTAAAGAATTTCATTGGTTCACTTTTAATATTGCTGATATTTTTATATCATTAGGTATTATATTCATGATATTAAACGAACTAATATTTAACAAACAAAAAAATGAAAATTAAATATCTATTATTATTTATCTTTTTAGTATCTTGCGGAGCATTCAGTGAAGCTGGTAAAGCATTGAGAAATGAGAAGACCAGAACAACTGATGAATTTTTAATTGAAAAAAGAGGTCCACTGTCTCTTCCACCCAAGATGGGTGAGTTACCAAAACCAAGATCTGATAGTGAAACTAATAAAGAAAATAAGAATATTCTTGGAGTAGTAAGCGAGGGTGGTAAGTCTGAGGAGAAATCAGAACTAGAAAATATTTTTCTAGAAGAAATCAGGAAGAACTAATGTCCCTACAAAAAAATATAAATTTTCAAAGTTTTATTCCAGATAATACTTTTCCAAATTTTAATGGTTTTAATAAAAAAAAAATTGAGAACTTAATAAAAAAAACAAAAGAAGACATGAAAGATAATAAAAATATGTTTTACTCATTTTCAAACGATTTTAAAATGAACTTTAGTTTTGCTGAATTGAAAAGATACAAAAAATTTAAAAGAATTATAACTATTGGTTTAGGTGGATCAATATTAGGAGCACAAGCAATAAATTATTTTTTAAAGAAACAAATTAAAAAAGAGTTGATATTCATTAACAATCTTGAAATTGATCAGATAAATAAATTAAACAAAACAAGTAACTTAAAAAATTCTTTATTTATAATAATATCTAAATCTGGAAATACAGTTGAAGTTTTATCAATTATAAATTCACTTAAAAAGAAAGCAAATTTTAATGGTAAAAACTCAATAATAATTACAGAAAATAAAAAAAATCATCTTAGTTCGTTTGCAAAAGACTTAAAAATTAAAATTATTTTTCATCGAAAATATATAGGAGGAAGATATTCTATATTTTCTGAGACAGCATTGGTTCCGTGTTTTCTTACAGGCGTCAATGTTATAAAGTTTAAAAAAAATATCTTAAATTTTCTTTACAAAAAAAAATTAATTTTGATAAAAAATTTACTAAATATATCGAGAATTTATAATTCAAAAAAAATTAATTCTTTGGTTTTATTAAATTATTCTCAAGAATTAAAATATTTCATGCTCTGGTGCCAACAACTTATTGCAGAAAGTTTAGGAAAAAGGGGTAAAGGAAAGATTCCATTAATTTCTGTAGGACCGCGCGATCATCACAGTCTCCTTCAACTTTATTTAGATGGGCCAAAAGATAATTTTTTTTATGTTTTTTCATTAAAATGTAAAAAAATAAAAAAAAATAGAGGACTATTTATTAATGCTCTAAATAATACAAATATGTGCGAACTTTTAGAAAATCAAAAAAATGCTATTATCTCATTGTTTAAAACTAAAAAAATACCCTACCTTTCTATAGAAATAATAAAAAAAAATGAGGAAACTCTTGGTGAATTATTTTCTTATTTTATTTTAGAAACTGTATTTTTAGCTGAAAATTTAAAAATAAATCCATATAACCAGCCTGCGGTAGAACAATTGAAAATAATTACAAAACAAAATTTATTTAAAAAGATCCAAAAATAATTTTAGATCTACCATAATTCTTTTCTAAATCTACTTTCAAATAATCATCAAACATTTCTTTGCAATCACGTTCTCTGTGAATTATTATTTTATGATTCTTATTAAATATTTTTTTTTCTTTTATTAGAGTAATTACATTCAGAAAAGATATATCCTTATACGGTGGATCCAAGAATATTAAATCAAATTTATTTTCATGATTAAATTGATTTAAATAATTTTTGGTATCTTCAGATATTATTTTTACTCTGTTTGTTAATTTTAACTTAGTAATATTCTTTTTTAAACTTGAATAAGCCAAAGGATGTTTCTCAACAAAAACAACATTACACAAATATCTTGATAAACACTCAATTCCAAATGATCCAACACCTGAGTATAAATCTAAAATATTTAATTTTTCCAAATTAAATTTAAACTTTTCTCTATGGTCAATAATATTAAAAATATTTTCTCTTACATAATCTCGAAGTGGGCGAGTTTCCGATGAACTAATAAATGATATTTTTTTTCCCTTTAATTTTCCACTTATAATTCTCATAATTTATTTATAACTCTCCAACCAATATCTTTTCTAAAAAAGCCGTTTCCCCAATTAATTTTTTTTATTAATTTAATAATTTTTTTTCTTATGTTATTATAGTTCTGACCTTTACCAACAATATTTAAAACTCTTCCTCCGTTAGAATAAATATTTCCATTATTTAATTTAGTTCCAGCGTGAATAATAAATAAATTTTTTTTATCTTTTATTGTTTTGATTTTTAAAATTTTTCCTTTTTTATAATTTCCTGGGTATCCTTTTGAACACAAAACTATCGTCATACACTTGCTGTTTTCCCATTTTAACTTTAATTTTTTTACTTGATTTTTTAAGGAATAATTTATTATTTTTAATAAATCAGTTTTTAGTCGAGGCGTTATTACTTGGCATTCTGGATCTCCCATTCTAACATTGTATTCTATCAAGTATGGATCTTTATTTTTTATCATTAGACCAATATAAAGAAAGCCCCTATAATATTGTTTTTTATCTTTTAAGGCTTTTAAAGTAGGTTTTACAATTCTTGTAATAATTTTCTTTTCTAAATTTTTGTCAATAATTGGGGCTGGAGAGTACGCACCCATACCGCCAGTGTTTGGACCTTGTTCTTTTTCAAATACTTTTTTATGATCTTGAGCTGTTCCAAAATTAATAAAACTTTTTTTATCAACAATTAAAAAATAGCTAGCTTCTTCCCCCTCTAAAAATTCCTCTAAAACAACTTTTTTTGAACTTTTAAATTTACCTCTGAAAATTTGTTTTGAAATTTCAAAAGCTCGCTTTTTTGTTTTGCAAATTACTACACCTTTTCCTGCCGCCAAGCCATCTGCTTTCACCACTATTGGCAAGTTAAATTTATTTATTGATTTCTTAAAATCTTTTTGATTGTGACAAACTTGAAAGTCTGCAGTTGGAATATTATATTTTTTACAAATTGATTTCATAAAAGCTTTTGAACCCTCAAGTTGAGACGCATACTTATTAGGGCCAAATACTTTAATTTTATTTTTTTCAAGAAAATTTACTATTCCTTTAACTAGTGGTTCTTCAGGTCCTACTATTACCATTTTAATTTTATAATCTTTTAAAGTTTTGAGTAGTTTCTTGAAATCAAGAAAGTTTACTTCGAGATTAGTTGCAATTTGAGCAGTACCTGCATTTCCTGGTATACAAAAAATTTTATTGATTTTTTTTGACTCTTTTAGCTTTCTACATAATGCGTCTTCACGACCACCACTACCTATTAAAGCAATATTCATATTTAAAGATTTATTGTATATTACTTAAATTATGAGTGAAATAAAAGCAAAGTTAAAATATTTAGCTAACACTTTTGAGATAGTTGAGAAGGGCGATTATGTCGAGTGTGCTGTTTCAAAAAAAAAAATTCCCCTCGAAAATTTAAACTACTGGAATGTGGAGCTTCAGGAAGCTTATTTCTCTCCAAAGGAAGCAAAACAACGATACGAAAAATTAAAATAAATCTGTATAATAAAAATTATTTCCATCTATTATGTGTTAAAATCCATTGACTAGGATCTCTTAATATTAACTTTTCAATGGTTGAGTTAATTTTTTTTGTAATTAACTCTTTGTTCTTTTTTTCACTATCTAAAATTATGATTGGATCTAATATTTCCATTTCAAACCTATCATTCTGGTCTCTTGAAATATAAATAGGAACTATATCACAATCAAATCGAGACGATAATTGCGCAGGTAAAGTGGTTGTGTGCGCACCAACATCAAAAAAATTTATTCTTGGACCTTCACTTACTCTTTGGTCTACCATTAAGGCAATGCTATAACCTTTTTTCATATATTCTAAAGATTCTTTGACTCCGTTTAACCCTTTTTTTATCTGATTTTTGCATACAAAATTTTTCCTTAGATATTCCATTAATGGGTTTAAAAACATATTATTTAAAGGCCTATAAATTGTAGCTAGTTTTGCTTGAGCCTTTGTCAGTTCCATAGACATCAACTCATAGTTTGCAAAATGTCCCGATATAAATACTACAGGTTTATTTTTTTTTATTATTTCATCAATAGCTTTTTTATTTTTAATATCAATATGGTCAGATTTTTTTTTGAAAGTATTAAGGAAAATATATTCTATAAACGTTCTTCCATAGTTAGACCACATTTTATTAATAATTAATTCTTTTTCTAAACTACTCAATTCAGGACTAATTTTATTTAAGTTATTTATTATAATTTTTTTTGATTTAAAAACATTTCCAAGATTTTTAAACACGAATGAAAAAATTATTCTGCTTATTCTAAGGCCAATTATTTTTGATATAAAATATAAAAAATAAATAATAATGGATTGAAAAAAATAAAAAGATTTTTTTTTCATAAATTTTTTAATAGCACCTTTTCAAAATTTTTATCATTTAAAATTTTCAGATTTACAGAAACATAGTTTATTTTTCTGAAACCAGATCGTTTAAGTCTAAAAAAATCTTTTTCTGTGGTTAATAATGTTAAATTTTCTTCTTTAGCTTTATAAATCAAATTTTCTATCTCTTTTTTTGTATAATTATAATGATCTGGAAATGAAATTTCTTTTTTAACTTTTAAACCATTTTCCCTCAATAAGCTGAAAAAGTTTTCAGGACTTCCTATGCCTGCAAAAGCTAGGATTTTTTTTCCTCTAAATTTTTTTAAACCATTTACTACATATTTTGATTGATAAATTTCGATATTATTGGATATGGATTTTAATTTTTTTTCAAAAGCAATATTACGTTTTCCGTTTATAACTGCTATGTGACAGTTTTTAATATTAATTAATCTTTCTCTTAGAGGGCCTGCTGGTAACAGAAAACCATTTCCAATAAGATCTGAGCTATTAAAACAAATTATATTTAAGTCTTTAATTATTGATACATCTTGAAGACCATCATCCATAATTATAACATTGCTTTTTTTTGACTCTGCTGTGGAAATAGACAAGGTTCTTTTCTTGTTATAAAAAAACTGTTTTACTTTACTTTTTGTAAAACTAATTTCATCCATGTGTGAATTGTAATATTTTCTAATTATCGCAGGTCTAAACCTTCTTTTTTTAAGTAAGTTATAAATATAGATACTTAAAGGAGTTTTGCCCGTCCCTCCAATAAAAATATTACCAACACAAATAACCGGGATATTAGATCTAAAACCTGTTATAAAATATGTTTTTAGAATATTAAATATTATTGTGATTAAACATAATGGAAATAAACAGATCGATAAAAAATTTATATCATTCCAAAACTTAGGTTTTTTAATTTTCATTTACTTAATCTTAAAATCTCTTTTGTTGTTAAATCCAATATTTGTTCTCCATATAAATTAATTTCATCTATATTTCTTTTACTTTTTACATTTTTATTATTAAAGTCCTCAATTAAATTTTGAGATAAATCAATTTCATTGGAAATTTCACATGCAATTTTTTTTTCTCTTAAATATCTATATATTTCTTTAAAGTTGGATATATAAGGGCCGTGATAAATTTTACATCCACATTTGGCAGGCTCTATCGGATTTTGACCTCCTACTTTTATTAATTTTTTTGATAATGATTTTCCCATAAATATACTTTCACAATTTTGAAAATAATTTATCATTTCACCAATAGAATTAATAATTAAGATTTCTGAGTCTTTCGATAAATCTTCAAATTTATTAACTATTTGACTCTTGAGATTAAAGTTGCTGCTAATTTTATCAATTTCATTCGAACGATTTATGTGTCGAGGAATAATTATTGTAATGATTTTTATACCTTTTTGTTTCAATAAGTTATGTGTTTTTAAAATAATTTCCTCTTCATTCGGATGAGTGCTTGCTGCACACCAAATATAGTGTTCATTAAATACGGACTTCAAATCGATATTTTTTTTTTTACTGTTTACATTTGTACAAAATTTCAAATTTCCAAAAAATTTTACATTTTTGGCCCCTAGAGATTTTAAATTTTCTTCAGACTCTTCACTCGATGAAAGACATAAATCATATAAACTAAATAATTTTAATGACAAGCGAGATACTAATTTCCATCTTTTTAATGTTTTCATTGTAATTCGTCCATTAAGTAATATTAGAGGAATTTTTCTTTTGGAAATCTCAAGCAAGTAATTTGGCCAAACCTCTGAGTCAACAAATATCACTAACTCAGGTTCCCAATGATTTATAAATTTTTTTACTAAAAATTGAATATCTAAAGGAAAAAAACGATGTTGAATAATGTTTTCATTAAATTTTCGTTTCTCAATAAGTTGACTGGAACTCAAAGTTGTTGAAGTAAGTAAAATAAATACGTCCTCATTATCTTTTGTCAGCTTTGAGATTAAAGGAAAAACACTATTTGTTTCACCTATGCTTGCGGCATGGATCCATATAATTTTTTTATTTTTTGGTAAAAAATGATCATTTATTGATATCTTTTCTTTAAATCTTTTTTTATCTTCTTTATTGAAATACCTTCTAAAAAAAATAATTAACACAAAAACAGGGAACAAAAAAAAAGTTAAAGCTCTATAGAAAAAAATCATAAATCCTTATTTTAATTGTTTTTCGTATAGTAATTTATAATAGTCACAATTATGAATAAGCTCTTCGTGAGTACCCGTGTCTATTAAATTTCCTTTTTTAATTACAAAAATTTTGTCTGCATTATGTATAGTTGATAATCTGTGCGCTATAACAAGAGTTGTTTTATTTTTTGTTAAATTTTTTATAGCACTTTGAACGACTTCTTCTGATTCTGCGTCTAATGATGATGTTGCTTCATCAAGAAGAATTATTGGAGATTTTTTAAGAATAGCCCTAGCAATTGAAAGCCTTTGTTTTTGACCACCAGAAAGTCTTATCCCATTTTCACCTATTATAGTCTCGTGTTTTTGAGGCAGGTCTTTAATAAACTCTTCAGCAGCAGCAAACTTACAAGACTCTAAAAACTCTTCCTCTGAAGCATCTTTATTAGCATATAAAATATTTTCTCTAACTGATTTATCAAAAAGTATAACGTCCTGACTAACAAGTGAAATTGATTTTCTTAAAGACTTTAAGTTTACAGACCTAGTATTTTGCCCATCAATATAAATTTCACCGATTTGAGGATCATAAAATCTTGGTAGCAAGTTTATTATTGTGCTTTTACCTGCACCGCTATGACCCACAAATGCAGACATCGTGCCACCTTTAATATTAATATTTATATCTTTGATCGCTTTATCATTTGAATTTTCATATTTAAAACTTACATTTGAAAATTTTATATTTCCAGTAGATGGTTTTAGATCAGGAAGATTTTTATCGTTATTAATTGTAATTGGTTGATCAATTACTTTATAAATTCTTTTAGCTCCTGCAGCACCAGAAAAAACTACCATATTAATTGTAGCTAATGACCTTATAGGTTGATAAGCAAGCATCATTGCAGCTAAAAACGAAAAAAATTGATTTACTTGTAACTCACCAGAGGAAATTAATGATCCAGAAAAAAATATGAACCCAGCAATCATAAATCCAGTTAATATTTCCATTAATGGTGTTGCCCTAACAATAATGGAAGATATTTTTATACCTTTATTAACCATTTCAAAAATAATATTTTTCGACTTTTGAAATTCGACTTCTTCCTTTTGGTAAATTCTGATCATTTTTGATGCTTTTAAAATTTCAGATAAATGAGCTGTTAATCTTCCAGAAATTTCCCCAGCTTCTGATACAGCTTTACCTATTCGTTTACCAAGGGACTTAGCTAAACCCGCAGCTAAAGGCATCATTATCAATGCAAACAATGTAAGCTTCCAGTTTTGATAAAGCATTACACCAACTAAAGCGATCAATGTCATAGAGTCTTTCATTGCATTAAGTATTCCGGTGCTGCATAAAGAATTAACCTGCCCGGCGTCAAAATTTATATTTGAAATAAATTTACCCGAGTGTTTTTTTTCAATTGTCGTGATATCTGTATTTAAAATATATTTAGCAACTTTTGTTTGAAGCTCACCTGAAATTTCTTGGCCAGTTTTTATAAGTAAAATTCTTGCTAAGTATAGACAAACACCTTTAGATGAAAATGCTATAATGATTGCTAATGGGATGACCCATGCGTAAGTTTGATTATTTTCTATAAATATTTTTTTTACAGCAGGATCCAATAACCAAGCAATAGCTGAAGTGCTTAAAGAAACTATTAAAGATAAAAAAAGTGATAAGAAAATACGATTTAAATATCTGTTTACATGATCTTTATAAAGTCTTTTCAAGATAATTTTTAATTCTTCAAATTTCATTTTACAGAGATAAAGTTAAAAATGTTAAAAATAAGTAAAATCCTGAAAAATTATTTATCCTAAATGCCTGCATACATGTTTCGGGTTTTCTTTTATCAAAAATATATATTTGGTAAAATAAGGTTACAAAAAAACCTAACAATGGAAATAAAAAATAAACCGAATTCATATTTAAATAAAAGAATACTAAGAGAATAAAGAAACTAGCTGTATAACATAAAAAAACAAATTTTTTTAACATTGATTTAAATTTAATTGATGTTGACTTTACTCCTATAATTTCATCATCTATTATGTCTTGAGCGCCGTAAATAGTGTCATATCCCAATGTCCAAAATATGGCCGCTAAATAAACTAAAAATATATCTATAGTTAAAAAATCAGCAATTGACGCCCAAGCCATTATTATTCCCCAATTAAATGTCAAACCTAAAAAAAGTTGTGGCCAATACGTAATTCTTTTCATAAAAGGATAACTAAATGCAAGCGTCATAGACGCAAGTCCAAGAATAATTGTTAAAAAATTAAATTGAATTAATATAAAAAATGCTAAACCACAAAGTACAATCACATATGTTAAAGCTGTTTCAACAGAAATTAATTTTGCAGCTAACGGTCTGTTACGTGTTCGCTTAACTTTTTTGTCTAGTTTTCTATCAACTATATCATTCACTATACACCCAGCGCTTCTCATTAAAACTGCACCTAAAAAAAATAAAACAATATAAAATAAAAAAGTTTCTATATTTTTGTTTAAAGAGTGGGCATAAGCTAATCCCCAACTACAAGGCCAAAATAATAGCAAATAACCTATTGGTCGATTTAATCTTGTTAGATTAATGAATATTTTTAAATCTTTCATTTAAATATGACTTGTAAATACCAAACGTAATATACATAATCAATTTGATTCGTATGGATATTGATTACACAGTAGCAGCTTTAATGTTTCCAGCTATTCCTTTAATGATGACAATGTATAGTAATCGATTTCACACGTTAAGTGCTCTTATAAGGAAAATTCACGACCAATATACTTTTGAAAAAAAGGTTCCACCCGAGTGGGAAAACCAACTTCATGTATTAAACAAAAGGACAAATTATTTAAAATTTGTTATGGGCTTCTCTGCTTTTGGTTTTCTTTTTAATATGTTAACAGTTTTACTACTTTACTTGGATCTAGTTCTTTATGCTAGGCTAAGCTTTGCATCTTGTTGTATTTGTATGATTTTTTCAATATTTTTGTTCTTACAAGAGATAAGACTGTCTAATGAGGCATTAAAATTTCATCTAAGTGATATGGACTCAATGAAAAAGGATTTATAGTTTTTTTTGGAGTAAATTTTTTTTGAATAAAGAAATACCCTCTTTTATTTTATGATCATATGACTCTCTAAAAGTATTTAATTGCCATCCTTTCATTCTTGAGACAAGGATTTCCAAATTTTTCTTTTTCCACTTCTCATTTGTTTTTTCATTTTTCCAAATTTTCTTTTCTTCTTCAGTTCTAGCACAACCATAACAATAGCCAGTAACAGGATCGGTTTTACAAATACTTATGCATGGAGAAACTATTTTTTTGCTCATTATGGAATAAGAATTGCAGGACCCATTAATTTTCTTGCTTCTAAATCAGCGTGAGCTTGCTTTGCATCAGCTAACTTGTACTTCTTTGAGATTTTAATTTTAATTTTCCCAAATTTAATTTTTTCAAAAATTGAGTCAGCTCCTTCTTGAAGTTCTTTTCTATTAGTAAAATATTGTGCTATAGAAGGTCTTGTTAAATAAAGACCTTTTGGCTGAATATCTTTTGGAACATTAACAGGATCTAACGGACCAGAAGCATTACCAAAACTTATCATCATACCCTTGGTTTTAAGGCAAGCTAAAGATCCATAAAACGTTTTTTTTCCTACTCCATCAAAAACTGCAGGAACTCCCTCATTTTTTGTTATTTTTAAAACTTCCTTCGCAAAATCATTTTTTGTGTAATTTATAACATGAGAATATCCATTTTCTTCTGCTACTTTAATCTTTTCATCGGATCCGACTGTTCCTATGACCTTTGCTCCAATGCTATTAGCCCATTGAGCAAAAATCTGTCCTACACCACCTGCTGCAGCGTGAAATAAAACCGTTTCACCAGCTTTAAGACGATAAGTTTTTGTAAGTAAATAATTTGTAGTTAAACCTTTTGTCATTAAAGTTGCAGCTATTTCATGAGTAATACCTTCAGGTACTTTTACTGCTATTTTAGAGGGAATAATTCTTTGCTGAGAATAAGCTCCAAGTGGAACCGAAGCGTAAGCAATATTATCGCCTTTATTAAATTCGGTTACACTAGAACCCACTTCGTCTACTTTTCCAGCTGCTTCTAAACCTATTCCACTTGGTAATTTAATAGGGTACAAACCTGATCTATGATAAGTGTCAATATAATTTAATCCTATTGCATGATTTGTAACTTTAATTTCATCTGGTCCAGGCGATCCAACTTCAATATTTTGAAGCTCTAAAACTTCGGGCCCACCATTTTCTTTAATTATAATTGATTTTGACATTTTTAACGGGAACGTACTTTAACTTTTAGTATTTAGCAAATGTTCCGTTGTTATAATCTTGAATAGCTTCTAGTATTTCTGCTTTAGTATTCATGACAAATGGACCTCCTCTTGCTATAGGCTCTCCAATTGGTTTACCTGCTATAAATAGAAATTCTGTTTTTTTATTTGCTTTAATTTGAAGTTTGCTTCCCCGTTCTAATAAAATTAAGTTTGAATCACTTGCTTTTTCGTGATTTTTATTTCCAATTTTTAAATCCCCCTTAAGAATGTAAATAAAAGAATTATGACCAGATGGTACTTCGTATTTAAACTCTTTTTTCTCTTTCAATATTACATGAAAGTAAATTGGCTCAACATTATGTTTTTTTTCTGGGCCTTCTACATCTGCATAGCTTCCAGCAATTACTTTTACAGTTTTTTCTTTATCTGAATGAACACCAAGCTCTTTACTTTTAATATAAATGTATTCTGGTTTATTTTTTTTCAATTTAGCTGGCATATTTATCCAAAGTTGAAAACCCAGTAATTTTCCTCCAGACATTGCTGGCATCTCTGAATGAATAATTCCTCTTCCGGTCTTCATCCATTGAACATCTCCCGGAGCCATTATTCCTTTTGCGCCAGTACTATCTTGATGTTCAAATTCACCATTTAACATATAAGTAACTGTTTCAATTCCTCTATGTGGGTGAGGAGGGAACCCTGCAATATAATCATCTTTATTTTCGGAACCAAACTCATCGAGCATTAAAAACGGATCAATATAATCTGCTTCTGGTGTTCCAATGCTTCTTTTTAACTTTACCCCAGCACCGTCTGAAGCATTAATAGCTTTAATAATTTTCTTTATCTCAATTTGTGACATGAGTAAAATATATCTTAAGTTTAAACGATATCAAGTAGCTGCGTTAAGTTGTCAATCTCATTTTTTGGATGATAATCAAGGTTATCGAAATGGGATTTATTTCTGTTAACCCAAACTGAGTTATATCCGTAGTTCCCACCCCCTGACACATCCCAGGTATTAGCACTTAAAAAAACTATTTCATCAGGTTTTATTTTATACTTTTTAGTTGGAAGATCATAAACTTTAGAGTCAGGTTTATAAATTTTTACTTGTTCTATAGAAAAAAGATCATCAAATAAATTATCTAAGTTATTTTTTCTTACAAGCTCTTCAAGAAGTTCTGGTGTTCCATTTGAAAGAATTGCTAATTTAAATTTTTTTTCTTTCAAGTTTGTCAAAACCTTTTTTACTTCTGGATATGGTGATAAAATCTTGTAAAGATTTAACAATTCTTTTTTTAAACTGTTGTCAATATTAAAAACTTTCATTGACTTATCTAAACTATCTTCGGTTACTTGCCAGAAATCTTTGTGTTTTTTCATTAAACTTCTTAGCCAAGTATATTCAAGTTGAGTAATCCTCCAAAAATTTGCAAAACTCTCCCATTTGTTTCCTATTTTACTTTTGCATTTTTCTGCTGCTGAGTTGACATCGAAAAGAGTACCGTATGCATCAAATACAATGGCTTTCGGTTTCATAGATTATTTTATGTTGTGCGACCCATCACACAACGGTTGATCTTTAGTTTGTTTACAAGTACAGAAAAAAACTTTTTTAGATTGTTCGGCCTTAAAAACAAAAGGTGAAAATTCTGTTCCTTTATGAGATCCATCACAAAAAGGCTGCTTAAAACTTTTTCCACATGTGCACCAGAAGTATGATTTTCCTTCCACCACATCAACTCCTATTGGGTTATCTCCTGCTCTTAATGCTTTGGTCATAAAATTTATTCTTTAATTAATTCAAATTTGTTTTTAGTATATAAATTAATAATGAATATTAGATTATATCATCCTAATAGTATAGTTGAAAACTCAACTAATTTATTATCAAAAGAGCACACCCATTATGTCGTAAATGTTATGAGATTAAAGCGAGGATCTAATATAAATTTTTTTAATATTGAAGGTGAATGGGAAAGTGAAATAGTTTTTCTAGAAAAAGAAAGAGTAGAAGTAAAATTTCTGAAAAAAGTAAAAGAACCTCAAAAAAAAAATAAAATAGAACTCGCTATCTGTTTAGTAAAAAAAAATCCTATGGAAATAATTTTGCAAAAAGCAACAGAACTTGGTGTCAGCAAAATTATTCCAATAATTTCAGAAAGGACTGAAGTAAAAGAATTAAATTATGATAGAGCAAAAAAAATTGTTATTGAGGCTACAGAACAATCTAATCAAATGTTTCCACCTGAAATTTCAAAGGTGGTTAAATTAAAAGATTTTTTAAAAAATTTAGATCAAACTACTAAACTTTTATTCGGTGATGTTAATTCAAAAGATAATTTAGGTATTGAAAAATTTAAAAATTTAAAATCTTTAACCATTTTAATTGGTCCAGAAGGAGACTTTTCTCCATCTGAAAGAGAGTTTATTTTATCATTTTCTCAAGTTATGCCATTTACAATATCAAAAAATATACTGAGATCAGACACCGCTGTTATAAGCGCTATTTCTCTAGTTAATTTTGTCAATAACTTACCTTAATTGTCGCATTTATTGAATTTGTTAAAGTATTAAAAAGTTGTATAAAAAATAAAATGCATAAACTTATACTTTTAATAACTCTAATAGTTTACCCGATTAATCTTTTTGCTGAACAACCAAAAGATTGGCAGCTTGGATTTCAGAAAGCTGCATCAGGTCATATGGAAGATTTAGTTTGGTTTCATGATTACATGTTATTACCAATAATTACTGCAATAACAGTTTTCGTTTTATTTCTGGTTATTTACGCTTGTATTAGATATAGAGCAGCTAGAAACCCTGTAGCATCTCAAACTAGTCATAATACTTTTATAGAAATTATCTGGACATTAGTTCCTTGTTTAATTTTAATTGTAATGGCAGTGCCATCATTTAAACTTTTATATGAGCAAGATGAAATTCCTCCTGCTGATGTTACAATTAAAGCTGTAGGTTATCAGTGGTATTGGGGTTATGAATATCCTGACGAAAATATAATTTTTGATTCTTACATGATTGAGGATGAAGACCTGAAACCTGGCCAACCAAGACTATTGACTGTAGATAATGAAATAGTTGTTCCAGTAAATAAAGTTGTAAAAGTTTTAATTACAGCTAATGACGTTCTCCACGCTTGGGCATTACCTTCATTTGGTGTTAAAAGAGATGCCGTGCCTGGAAGAATAAATGAAACTTGGTTTAAAGCAGATAGAACAGGTACTTTTTATGGTCAATGTTCTGAATTGTGTGGAATTAAACATGCTTTTATGCCAATTACTGTAAATGTGGTTTCTCAAGAGGATTATGATAAATGGTTGAAAGAAGCAAAACAAAAATTTGCTAAAGAAGAGCTTGGTTTAAATAATAAAAAAGTAGTAAAAAGAATTTTAGAGGGAGAAATTAAATAATGTCATCTATTACAGCAGACTCACACAGTCATACCCCAACAGGTTGGAAAAGGTGGGCGTACTCAACTAATCACAAAGATATTGGTACAATGTATTTAATTTTTGCAATTGTAGCAGGATTAATTGGTTCTGCTTTTTCAGTTTTAATGAGAATGGAGTTGATGTATCCAGGGGACGGTATTCTTGGAGGAAATCACCATCTTTACAATGTTTTAGTAACTGGACACGGATTAATCATGATTTTTTTCATGGTTATGCCCGCAATGATAGGTGGATTTGGTAATTGGTTTGTCCCTATTATGATAGGTGCACCCGATATGGCATTTCCTCGAATGAACAATATTTCATTTTGGTTGTTACCTGTAGCTTTAATATTATTACTCGCCTCAATCTTTGTTGATGGACCCCCTGGTCAAACTGGAGTGGGAGGTGGTTGGACTATCTATCCTCCTTTATCTTCTAAGACAGGCCAACCTGGTCCTGCAATGGATTTAGCAATATTAAGTTTACACATCGCAGGTGCATCCTCAATTTTGGGAGCCATTAACTTTATTACTACGATTTTAAATATGAGAACACCAGGTATGACATTGCATAAGATGCCTTTGTTTGCTTGGTCGATTTTAGTTACAGCGTTCCTTCTTCTTTTATCTCTTCCAGTTTTAGCAGGAGCTATTACGATGTTGCTAACTGATAGAAACTTTGGAACTGCATTTTTTGAAGCGCAGACCGGAGGTGACCCAGTTTTGTTTCAACACTTATTCTGGTTTTTTGGTCACCCTGAAGTGTACATTTTAATTCTACCTGGTTTTGGAATGATAAGTCACATTGTTTCGACATTTTCAAAAAAACCAGTTTTCGGATATTTAGGTATGGCATATGCAATGGTAGCGATTGGAGTTGTTGGCTTCGTAGTTTGGGCACATCATATGTACACAGTTGGTTTAGATACTGATACAAAAGCATATTTCTTAGCAGCGACAATGATAATAGCTGTTCCAACCGGGATAAAAGTATTTTCTTGGGTAGCAACAATGTGGGGTGGTTCTATAAGCTTTAAAACACCGATGCTTTGGGCAATAGGATTTATAGTTTTATTTACGCTTGGTGGTGTAACAGGAGTAGTTTTAGCTAATGCTGGAGTGGATACAGCTCTTCACGATACATATTATGTAGTTGCACACTTTCATTACGTGTTATCTTTAGGTGCAGTTTTTGCGATATTTGCTGGATTTTATTATTGGTTTAGCAAAATGTCAGGATATGAATATTCTGAATTTTTAGGCAAGTTACATTTCTGGTTAACATTTATAGGGGTAAATTTAATATTCTTTCCTCAACATTTTTTAGGACTCGCGGGAATGCCAAGAAGATACGCAGATTACCCTGACGCGTTTGCAGGTTGGAATTACGTTTCATCAATTGGCTCATACATATCATTAATTGGAGTTGGAGTCTTTTTATTAAACTTACTTTACTCTTTTATTAAAAAAAGAGCTGCAGCTCAAAATCCTTGGGGAGAGGGCGCTACAACTCTAGAGTGGACTGTATCTTCACCACCTCCTTTTCACACTTTCGAGGAACTACCAAAGGTAAAATAAATTGATACAAGCAAGCATTAGAGCAAAAAATATTAAGCAATCTAGCTTCTACATTGACTCATTTTTCAATTTAATGAAACCACGAGTTATGTCGTTGGTACTTTTCACCTGCATGGTTGGACTTATCGTTGCACCAAACAATGTAAGTTATTTAAATTCTATTTTATCTATAATAGCAGTTGCATTGGGCGCTGGTGCAGCTGGAACTTTAAATATGTGGTACGAGTCTGATTTAGATGCTTTAATGACTAGAACTTGTTTAAGACCTATACCAACAGGCCAAGTAACAAAAAACCAAGCATTATTTTTTGGAGTTTTACTATCAGTAGGATCTGTCACATTATTATACTTTTCATCTAATTTAATGTCCGCATCTTTACTATTATTAACTATATGCTTTTATTTTTTTATTTACACAGTTTGGTTGAAAAGAAGAACACCACAAAACATTGTCATAGGTGGTGCAGCTGGCGCTCTCCCTCCAGTAATAGGATGGACAATTGCAACTGGCTCATTATCTATAGAACCGTTAATTCTATTTTTAATTATTTTTTTATGGACCCCTTCTCATTTTTGGGCGTTAAGTATTTATAAGTCTAATGATTACAAAAAAGCTAAGATACCGATGCTTCCTATAATTTACGGCATCGAAAAAACAAAAAAGAACATATTTATTTATTCTCTTTTAATGTTACCAACAATATCTGCTCCATATTTTATAAGTTTCCTCTCAGAAATATACTTTTACCCAGCTCTAGCATTGACTGTTTATTATATATATTTATGCGGGACTCTTTTAAAAGTTAAAAAAAGTACAGAAGTAAACACTTTAGCCAGAAAAATATTTTTGTACTCAATTTTTTATTTGTTCATTATTTTCTTATTGATTTTATCAGACCATTTTTTTACGAGGTTTTATGGATAAAAAAAAGAAAAATATAGTTACTGCTCTTTTGTTAGTTGCATTTATGCTGTTTTTATTTTTGCTAACTTTTTATAATATCGGAATATACAATAGAGAAATTTAAATGAACAAAAAAACCCTTACACCAATTATACTCGCCGGTATATTTTTTTTGATGCTAGGTTTATCGTTTGCAGCAGTTCCACTTTATGATTTGTTTTGTAGAGTTACTGGATTTGGAGGTACAACACAAAATGCTGAATATAAAGAGATACCAAAAATTGTTGTTAATAAAAATTACAAAATAAGATTTGACACAAATTCAAATGCAGCCCTAGATTGGAAATTTTATCCAGAAAAAAATACAATGAGTTTAAAACCTGGAGAGGTACATACCGTAAAATTTTTTGTAGAAAATGACTCTAATCAACCTACATCTGGGTCAGCTACTTTTAATGTTTCTCCATCTCCGTTTGGTATTTACCTTAATAAAATTGGTTGTTTTTGTTTTGAAAAACAAACCTTAGATCCGGGCCAAAAAAGAAATTTTGTATTAACATTTTTCTTGGACCCAAAAGTTGTTGATGATAATAAAACAAATAATATTTCTGATGTTACTTTATCATTTACTTTCTTTTCATCAGATTATTACAAAAAGGATAACGCCTAAATGTCATCAGGAGAAAAAAAGCACGATTACCACTTAGTAGATCCCAGTCCGTGGCCAATATTCACTTCATTTGCTTGTTTGGTTCTAGCAATTGGAGCAGTTTATTATTTTCATACTAAAGCTTTGTGGTTGTTATTAATCGGAACAGCTTTGTTAATTTACGGATCTTTCATGTGGTTTAGAGACGTTGTCGATGAAGCTGAAAAACAAGGTCATCACACTATGGTAGTTCAGATAACACATAGGTACGGTATGACACTTTTTATTGCTTCAGAAGTCATGTTTTTTGTTGCCTGGTTCTGGGCATTTTTTAATGCAAGCTTATTTCCAACTGAAGCGATTGGAAAAATATGGCCTCCAGCAGATATAAAAACTTTTGATCCATGGGACATACCTCTGATAAACACATTAATCCTATTACTTTCAGGTACGACAGTAACCTGGGCACATCATGCTATGATTGAGAATGATAGAAAAGCTTTAGTTAATGGTTTAATTGCAACTGTTTTTTTAGGTTTTGTTTTTTCCTGTTTCCAGGCATATGAATACCATCATGCTTCATTCACGATAGATGGAAATATTTATGGATCGACTTTTTATATGGCTACAGGTTTCCATGGTTTTCACGTTATTATAGGAACAATTTTTTTAGCAGTGTGCCTTTACAGATCAATTAAAGGTCACTTTAAACCAGACCACCACTTTGGATTTGAGGCAGCAGCTTGGTATTGGCACTTTGTAGATGTCGTTTGGTTATTTCTTTTTGCTGCTATCTATATTTGGGGAAGTTAAAAATATTTGAGAAAGATATCTTTTAGTATTTTCGTTTTTTTTTCTGTAATACTTTTTTGTTCACTTGGTACATGGCAAATCTATAGATTACAATGGAAACTTGATCTCATTAGCGAAATTAATTATGGTCTTAATTCTGAACCTGTATTTTACTCAAACTCAAATTTAATTAATTATCAAAAAGTAAAATTTAACGGAATTTTTGACTTTGAAAAACAAATATACCTTTATAGTTTGAATAGCAAAGGAACTCCAGGATTTGATGTAATTACCCCACTAAAGATTAATTCTAACGAAATTCTTCTGGTAAATAGAGGTTGGATTAATAAAGATCTTAAAGGAAATAAAAATATTAATAATATTAAATCTAAATCTTTTGAAGGTATTGTAAAAAAGATTACTAAACCTAATCTATTTAAACCTGAAAACGATATTAAAAATAATATATGGTATTCTTTGAAATTAGAGGACCTTGAAAGTTTTACGGGATACAAACTTAATAATTTTGTTCTATTTTTGCAAAACAGTCAAAGTAGTTTAGTTAAAAATAAAACTGTCAACCCAGATCTGCCTAACAATCACCTTAAATACGCTATAACTTGGTATTCTGTAGCACTTTCAATATTATTATATTTTTTATATTTTAGAAAAAGACAATGAATTATATAAGCACTAGAAATAAATCTTTAAACTTTGATTTTAGTAGTATTTTTTTAAGAGGTTTAGCTCCAGACGGAGGCCTATTTCTACCTAATGAAATTAAAAAATTTAGTGAAAAAGAATTAAAAGAATTGAGTAAGCTTAATTACATAGATTTAGGTGTTGAGATTATATCTGAGTTTTGTACTCCTGTTTTAAATAAGAATAAAATCAAATTAATTCTTGACCAAGCTTATTCAAGTTTTGATACTAAAAATATTGTTGAAATTAAAAAGATAGACAATATTAACTTGCTCGAACTTTACCATGGCCCAACTTTGGCATTCAAAGATATTGCAATGCAGGTGATTGGACTGATGTATGAAGCCTTAGATTTAAATAAAAAAAAGATAAATGTTATTGTCGCAACATCGGGTGATACTGGTTCTGCAGCAATAGCCGCTTTAAAAGAAAAAAAAAACATCAATCTTTTTGTTTTACATCCTTACGAAAAAATTTCTAATATTCAACGAAAAATAATGACGACATGCGTTTCTAATAATATTTACAATATAGCCATTAAAGGAAATTTCGATGATTGCCAAAAAATTGTTAAAAAAATGTTTAGCGAAGAAAAATTTAGAGAAAAAATTAACATGTCTGGCGTAAATTCAATTAATTGGGCGAGAATTATTTGTCAGATTGTTTATTATTTTTATGCATATTTTCAAATGTCATCTAAAATTAATTTTTCTGTTCCAACTGGAAATTTTGGGGATATATATGCAGGTTATATTGCCAAAAAAATGGGACTGCCCATAGATAAGTTAATAGTAGCAACAAATGAAAATGACATATTGTGTAGAGTAATAAACTCTGGAGAATATAGACCATCTAAAGTGAAACCATCTCTTTCTCCAAGTATGGATATTCAAGTAGCGAGCAATTTTGAAAGATTGTTATTTGATGTGCTTAATAGTGATGATCAAAAAGTTTCAAAATCAATGAAAAATTTAAGTGATAATGGTTTTTTTAAATTAGAAAAAGATGAATTAAAAAAGATAAGAGAAAATTTTTCTGCTGAAAAAGTTAGCGACGCAGATACTTTAAGAATTATAAAAGATTTTTTTATAAATTATGGATTTATCTTGGATCCGCATACTGCAACTGCTGTAGGTGCATCATATAAAATAAAAAATAATTCAAAAACTATTGTATTAGGTACTGCACATCCCTATAAGTTTTTAGAAACAATACAATTAGCAATAGGAAAAAATATTGAACCACCTAAACAGTTTTCAGATTTGTCAAAAAAAATTGAAAGATATGAAATAATTGATAACAAGTTAGAAGATGTAAAAAAATATATCATGGAACAAATTTAATGAAAATAAAAGTTGGAGAAAAATTACCTAGTTCAGAATTATTTTATCTTGATCAAAATAATGATGTTCAAAAGGTTAATATTTTAGATTTATGCAAAGATAATAAAACTATAATTTTAGGTATGCCAGGCGCATTTACTAAAACATGTTCAGCAATTCATTTACCTGGTTTTGTAAAAAATTTTGATCTAGCTTTAAAAAAAGGAGTAACAAAAATTATTTGTATTGCAGTAAATGATCCTAATGTTATGAAAGCTTGGGGTGAAAATCAAAACGTAGGAAAAAAAATTTTGATGGTAGGTGATCCTTTTTTGAATTTTACAAAGTCGATAGGCGCTGAAGTTGATAAATCACCTAAAGGATTAGGTTTAAGATCAAATCGGTATACAATGTTGATAGAAAATCTGCTTTTAAAGAAAGTCGTAGAAGAAAAAGAAACAGCAACTTGTGAATTATCTGGAGCTGAAAATTTTTTGAAATCTATTTAGCTTTTGAAACAGCTAATTCGTCTGCTAAATTATTTAGCTTATTTTCTGCGTGAGCTTTAACCCATTTCCAACTTACATAGTGTTTTTGGCAACAATTATCCAATTTTATCCAAAGATCTTTATTTTTAACAGGTTTTTTATTTGAACTTAGCCAATTATTTAGTTTCCATTTTTTTATCCATTCGGTTATTCCATCTTTAACATATTTTGAGTCTGTATAAATCGTAATTTCTGATTTGGTTTTAATTTTTTTTAAGGCCATGATAGGTGCCATTAACTCCATTCTATTATTCGTAGTTTTATTTTCACTACCAGAAATAATTGATTGATTTTTTCCGTCTATAATAATAGCGGCCCAGCCTCCCTTTCCAGGATTTCCTGAACAAGCTCCGTCAGTGTAGATTTTTAACTTCATTAAAAAAAATAGTCCTCATAATTTTTAGAATTTTTATGAAATTCTAATCTTTTTAAATATTCAATTGGATCTTTTATTTTGACCATAGCTCCTTCAACAGTATTGAGTGCATCAAATACTCTAGTAAGCAAAAATCTCAAAGCAGCTCCTTGAGATAGTACTTTAATATTATTTTTTTCTTCTTTATTTAGTTTTCTAATAGAAGTATACCCATCAATGAAATTTTTCGCTTTTGTAACATTAAAACTTAAGTTGTCTTTTAATCCATCAAAACAAAGTGCATTGAAACAAATAGCTATTTCAAAAGCAAAAAAGTCTTCACAAGAAAAATAAAAATCTATTATGCCACTAAACTTGTCTTGAAGAAAAAAAATATTATCATGAAATAAATCTGCATGAATAATCCCACGAGGCAAATCTTTTGGCCAATTTTTCTCTACATCCTTAAGATTTTCCTCTATTAATTTTGGAAGATCTTTATGAATTTTTGAACACTTATCTTTAACAGAGTCAAATAAACTTCTCCATGATTTTACAGAGAGATCGTTTTCTCTTCTAAATTTAAAATTTTTTGTAAGATTATGCATTTTTGCCACTTCAACACCAATAGATTTGCAGTTTATAGGAGATAAATTTTTTTTTGCTTTGCCCTCAAGAAAAGAGACTATCATCAACTTTTTTCCCTCAAAATCTGTAATTGTTTTATTATGCCTATTTAATATTGGAGCAGGGCACTTAAAATTTGAATTATTTAAAGAGGACATTAGATCAGAAAAAAAAGGCAGATCTTCAGATTTAACTCTTTTTTCGTAAATAGTAAGAATAAACTTCCTCTTTTCAACAGATAAAAAATAATTTGTATTTTCTATTCCTTCTTCAATACCTTTAAATTGATCTAGTTTTCCTAAGTTATAGAAAGATAAAATTTTATCTATTTTTTCTTTATTAATTTTTGTATAGACAGCCATTAATTAAGCTCTTTTGGTAATTTAAAAATTACTTTTTCTTCAGCCACCACAACCTCTTCTATAGATACTTTCCTGTCTTTTTTTATATTTTTAAGTAATGTTTGTACTAATTTTTCTGGTGCAGAGGCTCCTGAAGATATTCCAATAGTATTTGAATTATCTATCTCTTTGAATGGGATTTCTTTTTCTGAATGCATTAATTGCGAATTTTTACACCCCGCTTTTTTTGCAACCTCTACCAATCTTACCGAGTTAGATGAGTTGCGACTTCCTACAACAAAAAACATATCACATTTTGAAGCTATTTTTTTAACTGCTGACTGCCTGTTTGTCGTTGCATAACAAATATCTTCTTTAATTGGACCTTTAATATTTGGAAATTTGCTCTTAAGATAATTAATTATTTCTGCCGTATCATCTACTGAAAGTGTCGTCTGAGTTATATAGGCTAAAGGTTTTTTAAAATTTTTAATTTCTAGCGCTTCTGCATCTTTTTTTGTTTCAATTAATTTTATTGATCCCTCAGGTAACTGACCCATTGTGCCAATAACTTCAGGATGATTTTTGTGCCCTATAAGCAATATTTCAAAACCTTTTTTGAATAATTGCTCGGATTCTCTATGAACTTTAGATACAAGAGGACAAGTTGCATCCACAAAGGATAAATTTTTTAATTTTGCCTCTTGCGGTACAGACTTAGGGACACCATGAGCAGAAAAAATTACTGGTCTTTTTTCATCCTCTATATCGGATAACTCATCAACAAATATTGCTCCCTTTTTTTTAAGTTCTTCGACAACTTGTTTATTATGGACAATTTCATGTCTAACATACACAGGAGAACCAAATTTATTTATTGACTTTTCAACAATGTCTATTGCTCTTTTTACTCCGGCACAAAATCCTCTAGGTGATGCTAAATAAATTTTAAGTTCTTTTTTCATTTTTTTCTAAAAGATATTCTAACAATATATGCGGAAAAGTAAGCGACGCCAAACCAATAAAAATTACCTTATAAATAGCCTCATCAAGCTTAAAAAAATTGTTTAAAAAAAAAATTGCTAGTAAAAACATAATTCCAGTCACGATAGTTAAAGGGATAGCTTTAATTAAAAATTTTTTTAGACCCGATTTGAAAGATTTGTTCAACTCAAAAATAAGAGAAATTGAATGTCTTATTGAGTGAAGAAAACAAAAATAAAGGGTGAAAGCTAAAATAGGTGACAAAAAAACATTTAAAATAATTAAAGAAAAGAAATCCATGATCATTACACCTTTTAAATCTATATTTTTTTTTTTCGCAATATACAAAGATGACATAAAACTCAGGCACAGCATAGTAATTAAAAATTCGTTACTAAAAAATTTTGATTCAAATAAATCAAAATTAAGAATTCCAAATATTTCATTGGTTTTTTCTTTCTTTAAGAATAGCGGGGCCATAATCACTGCTGAGCCTTTTAAGAAAAATAAAATTTCAGATATGAAATATTTTCTTCTAAATGTAAATAATGTGTCTTCTTTTCCAAAGTGGTAAGCCGCAACAACTAAAAATAATAGTAAAACTGTGTTGGGAAAAATAAACCAGAAAATTATAATTAATAATGATATGAAAATATAAGCAATATAAAATAAAATTATGTGTTTATGTCCAAATAATTTTAAAAGCTTCGCTCCTTTAATATTATCCAAAGCTCCATGAGAAATTCCTAAAATTAATATTAAAAATAAACAAAAAATTACTGGTTCAAAATTTAGTATAAGATAAAGTGGGCTTATCAAAATACAAAAATTTAAAAATATAATTGAGTGTTTAAAATTTATATTTTCCATTAATTAAAAAATGCCTTTAAAAAAATTAGTTTAGGCATTTTACTTATGATATTAATATCTTCAATTAAATTACTTCTGTTTGATAAAAATTTTATAATTGTGTTTGATGAGGTTTTGAACATGTTAAAAAATATTTCAGGCATTTTTTCTGGATTTTTTTTTAAAACTCTAAGAAATACTTTATCTAATAACTGATATTTTTTTCCTAATTCGAATATTTTTACTTCATTAATTTTATCAATATTTTTGACAATATATTTACTATGTTCTTGAATATTTAAAAAGGTATAACCAGTGCTTAATCGAGTCATTCCTCCAGCGGATCCAATATTAATTACTTTATTATCATTTCTTAATGAAGGGTAAAAAAGTGGAATGGCACCTTTTTCGGTAAAATTTATTTTATAGTTTTTAACACCTAAATTGTTTTTTATGTAATTTTCTAATTGAAGGTCATAATCCATAAGGTTCTGATCCTCTAAATCTGATAACCAAGTTGTTTCAACTAGGGCTTTGTTTTTACTGAATGGTAATGTATAAAAAAAATGTACATTATTTTTTTGATCACAATTAAAATCCATTAAATTTATAATTTCTTCATCAAAAATATTCTTTTGTGTCTCTATCTCAATTCCTTGAAAATGTTGCCATAATTCAGATTTATCAAGTTTTTTTTCAAAAACACTATTAAAAATTATTGAATTTTTTGAATTAATTTCGTTTAGATTTTTATAAAAACTGACATTTGAATTAGTGGAAAGCTTAGAGCTTATTTTGTTGTAAAATTTACCGCTATCAATACTTTGATACGGAAATTTTTTATTTGTCAATTCATGAGAATTTTCAAAAGTATTAATTGTAAAACTATTCCAACTTTTAATTACACAATCATCAAAGTTATGGTCAAAAACTTTCCAAAAGGACCATGTTTTATCTCTTATATATTCTTTACGATTTTCAATAATTGCGAGAGTTTTGTCTTTAAGTCTATCATTAATTTCTAATTCATATGCCAATGATAATCCAGCACAACCACCTCCAATTATTACATAATCAAATTCTTTCATTAATATTTATTTCCTTTTCCAGAATATTATGACTTGTATTATTCTCGTAGATTAATTCTTTAACAAATAACAATTTAATAAAGTCAAAAAACGACAAAAATGTCTGAATAATTTTTTCATAAACAGGTACATATATTTTTCCTGCACTATTATAATTATCTATATTTTTTTGTTTGAGGATATAATCCCCAATTTTTCTATAAACACGTCTAGCCACAATAACTGAAAATCTTGATTTAAGTGGTATACCACTTATAGAGCGAAAGGCATTATCATAAAATATTTGAGATTCATTTATGATTTCTTTTATTGATGAAAAATCATGTTTAATATATTGCCTATTTCGTTCCTTGTCTTCACAAACATCACGAGCGATATTTGTAAGTTGCATTGCAATTCCTAAATCGATAGCACCTTTAAGAGCTTCCCTATTATTTACTTTGAGAATTTTTGACATCATCAAGCCAACTGTTCCAGCAACTCTATAGGAATATATATACAATTCCTTTTTCGAATTAATTTTAACTTTTTCCTCTAAGTCTGTTTGAACTCCGTCGAACAAGTCCATTACTACCTGTTTAGAAATTCTCTCTCTATCTACTATTGACCACATTTCTTTGATTATAGAGTTATTGTTATCTTTATTAATAAAATCTTTTTTAAACTTAAAAAAAATTTCTTTTTTAATTTCTAGTTTTTTATTGTTGTCAACTATATCATCTAAAGTTCTACAAAAATTATATAGAGATGAACATTTATTGAATATTGATTTAGACAAAAAAAAACTTGCCCAGTGAAAAGATTTTGCGTGTTTTTTTATTAAATTATTCATTAAAATAGTCTATCCAATACTTTAGCAGACGATAGAACCCCTGGCATTCCTGCTCCTGGATGTGTTCCAGCTCCCACAAAGTATAAATTATTAAAAACTTCTGATTGATTATGAAACCTAAAATAAGCTGATTGAGAGAATTTTGGTTGTATAGAAAATCCTGATCCATGTAAGGTTGCTAACTCTTTTTCGAAATAATCGGGAGTTAAATAAAAATCACTCACAACATTTTCTCTTATCCCAGGAAGCACTGACTTATCCATTTTATCTAAAACTAGATTTTTAAATTTTTCACCTTCCACAGACCAATTTATTTTAGATAAATTATTTGGGACTGGGACTAAAACGTAAAACGCATCTTGATTTTTTGGTGACATATTAGGATCTGTAGCTGAGGGCCTGTGCAAATAGTAACTAATATCTTCTGACAGAACTTTTTTTTCAAAGATATTATTCAAATGATTTTCATATGACTCACCAAAGTAAATTGTGTGATGCGCCACATTATTGTACTGCTTTTTGGATCCAAAATAATAAACAAATAATCCCATTGAATAATCCATTCTTTTCATTTTTTGTTTAAACAAAAAATTGTAATTATTTTTTGATTTGATCAAATTTTTATAAACATTTGGAGGATCAGAATTACAAACGATATAGTCACAATTAATTACTTTAGTATTATTTATTTTAACACCTTGCACTTCATTGTTGCTTGAAATTATTTCAGTTACTTCAGCATCTTTAATAATTTTTACATTTTCCTCTTGCATTAATTTTTCTAAAGCTAAAACTACATTTCCTGTACCACCCATTGAGTAATGAATACCCCATTTTTTTTCTAAAAATAAAATTAAAGTATAAATTGAAGTTGTTGTAAAAGGATTGCCCCCTACTAACAGAGGATGCATGCTAAATACTCTTCTAAGTTTTTCGTTTGAAATATAATTTGAAACTAATTGATAAACAGATTTATAACTTTTTAAACTTAATAAGGATGGTATTTGTTTTAACATGAAAACAATATTATTAAACGGTTTATCTGATAAATCTGTGAAACCTTTATTAAAAATTTTTTCAGTAAAATTAACTAAATTATTGTATCCCTCAAAATCTCTATCTGAAAACTTTTTTACCTCTTTTTCCATAGACTTTTCATCACCTGAGTAATCAAAAGTTTGTCCGTTATTAAACACAAAACGGTACCACAAATCTAATGGTACTATTTTAACATAGTCAGTTATCTTTTTATTAAATAGAGAAAATAATTCTTCAAAAAGATAAGGAGCGGTGATAACAGTCGGACCACCATCATAGATAAAATTTCCTTTTTTAAATACCCTCGCTCTGCCACCTAAATCCGGATGTTTTTCTAACAAAGTAACATCGTAACCTTTAGCTTTTAATCTAAGGGTTGCAGCTAAACCACCAAAGCCTGAGCCAACAACTATAATTTTTTTTGCCATGTTTTTTCGGCTTATTTTAACTGGATTTCTTTTGAAGTGCTAACTTTGTTTCTTCTATACTTTGACTATAAATTTTATCAAGTTTGCTTTTATCCAAAGAATTAAGCAATAGTTTTTCAATACTTTCAAAAGCTATTTTAACTGAAGCATTTTTAATGTCTTTAATAGCTTGATTCTTTAATTGTTTAATTTTTTCCTCAGTATTCTTTTTTCTGATTTCAATTAATTTATGAAAAACTTCATTCGACTTAATTATATTTTTTTCCGCTTGATCATTAGCTTCTTTAATCAATTTATTAACTTGTGATTTAGAGTCCCCAATTTTTTTTTCATATTCGGCTAATTGTCTTTTAGCTTCCTCTTTTAATTTTTCAGACTCGTCCACTTGCTTTTTAATTTGATTTATATTTTCATCTAAAATATTTTTAATTTTTGATGGAATTTTAAAATAAATTAAGAGAATTACGAAAATTAAAAAAGATATTGCTACCCAAAATGTTGCATCAATTATCATAAATATTTTCCAATCTTATTTTTCGATACCTCTGCAACTGAAGCTTTTATACTACTAGTATTTAACTTATCACCCGTAATATCTTCAATTATTTTAGCTGAAATCTCTTCAGCAATTAGGTTAATTGATATAGAAGAACCTTTTTTTAAATCTAAAATTTCCTTCTCTGCTTTATTAATTTCTTTTTCTAATTCTTTTTCGAACTGTTCCTTTTTTTGACTCATGTTTTTATCAAGAAGCTTCTTGGACTCAGATATTATTTTTATTACTTCTCTTTTTGCATTTGATATTTCATTTTTATAATCTAAGTTTTTTTTCTCTGCTAATTCAGAAAGTTTTTTTGCTTCATCAAGATTATCTTTAATTTTTTTTTCTCTATCATCCAAGTTATCCTTAATTTTTGGAATAAAAAATTTAGAAAGCGATAGATAAAGTAATAAAAAAATTAAAATTAACCAGAATGATTGTGAAAACCAATATTTAGAGTCCAGCTGAGGCATTCCCGCCTCAGCCGCAAACAATAATGTTTCAAACCAATATATAAAAATAACTAAAGGTATTTTTAGCCTCATATTTATCTTTAAAATGCAAATAAGATGATAAGTGCAACTACAAGTCCAAATAAACCTGTCGCTTCAGCTAAAGCGAAACCTAAAAGTAAATTAGGGAATTGCTTTTGCGCTGCAGACGGGTTTCTCATGGCACCTGATAAGTAATTACCGAAAATAATTCCGATACCGACCCCAGCACCTGCCAATGCGATTGCAGCTAATCCTGCTCCAATCATTTTTGCTGCTTCTAACTCCATTTTTCCTCCTTTTTTTAATGGTGAAGATTTAATGCATCATTTAAATAGATGCAGGTTAAAATTGCAAAAACATAAGCTTGTAAAAAAGCAACTAATATTTCTAAGCCAGTTAATGCAACTGAAAAACTAAGTGGCAACCAGCCACCCAACAAACCTAAACTTATAACAAAACTGCCAAAAACTTTTAACATTGTATGCCCAGCCATCATATTGGCAAATAATCTAACAGAGAGGCTTACCGGTCTACTTAAATAAGAAATGATTTCAATTATCGTAATTAAAGGCAACAGTACAACTGGCACACCTTTTGGGACGAATAAAGACAAATACTTAAAACCGTGCTTAATAAATCCAATAATTGTTACTGCGATGAATATAAATAATGCCATTACAAGTGTAACAATAATATGACTAGTCACTGTAAAAGAGTAGGGAAGCATACCAATCATATTGCAGAGCAAAACAAACATGAATAAAGTAAATATAAATGGAAAATAAGGTTTAGCTTTTGAACCTGCTGTGTCACTAATCATTTTCCCTATGAAATTATAAGAAAGTTCAGCGACTAATTGTAATCTACTTGGTATTATACTTTTTTGTTTTGAGCCAAAATATAGAAATAAACAAATTGTAAATGCACTTATTAGCATGAATAAACTTGAGTTAGTAAATGACAAGTCCACATTTCCTAATTTTATTTCGGGTCCAATTTTGTAGACTTGAAATTGATGCATTGGATTTGCTGCCATAATTTAATTCACCTATTTTTCTTCCTTTTGCATATTATTCGCTACTCTAATAACGTTAAGTATTCCTGCTATTACACCTATAAAAAAGAATATAATTATAAACCAAGGTTTAGTATCAAACCAATTATCTAAAATAAACCCAATAATTGTCCCAACTACTACAGCTGCAACTAATTCTGTCCCTAATCGAAAGGCTGAGCCCATAAAAAGTCCTCTTTTTTCCTTTTCATTCAAACTCTTTTTTAATAATTCTTTTTTTGCAATCCTGAGGCGAGTTTTAAAGTTATTGTCGTCCATTTATTTAAGCAACTAGCTCTTCTGCTTTCTCTAAGTCCACTGCAACTAATTGACTAATACCTTTTTCAGGCATTGTAATACCATACAGTCTGTGCATCCGAGACATTGTCAAAGCGTGGTGAGTAATTATTATAAATCTAGTTCTAGTAATGTTTGTTAATTCATCAAGTAAAGAGCAAAATCTAGTTACATTAGCGTCATCTAAAGGTGCATCAACTTCGTCTAAAACACATATTGGTGATGGATTTACTAAAAAAACTGCAAAGATTAAAGATAAAGCTGTGAGAGCTTGTTCTCCACCAGACAATAATGTAATTGATTGCAATCTTTTTCCTGGAGGAGAAACAAACATTTCTAGTCCAGCCTCTAAAGGATCTTCAGAGTCAACTAATTCTAGTTTAGCACTACCACCACTAAAAAGTTTAGTATAAACCTCATTAAATTTTCTATTAACTTTTTCAAATGCATCCAAAAGTCTTTCTCTTCCTTTTTGATTTAATTCTTCAATGCTAGATTTAAGTTTTACTATTGCAGAATATAGATCAGCTCTATCATCTTCCATTTTTTTAATTTCGTCCTCAAACTTTTTTGTTTCTATGTCAGCTCTTAAATTTACCGTGCCCATCGACTCTCTTTCTTTTCTTATCTTTCCAACAAGTGAAATCTGTTCATTTATCGTAGGTAATTTATTAATATCTAATTCAGACAAAGATAAAAGTTTTATCTCATCGGTTATATTCAATTCCGCATTTATTGAGTAAAACAAATCTTTTTTTCTTGTTGCGATACCTTCCAAAGTTGCTTCATTTCTAGCTTTGTCCTCCCGCAGCGTTGCAAGCTTTTCTTGAACTTCTTGAATGTTATTATTTATTTTATTAAATTTTTCTTCTGCAAAATTAAGTTCTTGTTCAAGTTCATCACTTCTTTTCCTCGTGTTTTCCAAATTTTGTATGTTTTGACCTTTCGTGTTTGCAATAATTTCAGGATTTTTTTGATTTTCTCTCACTTCATTATTAATTTTCTTTTTTCTTTCTAACAAATTATTTATCATTTTTTCAGAATTTACTTTTAAACTTTTCCAATTTTCCAATTCAATATCAATATTTTTAATTCTTTCTTTTCTTTTTATGGAGTCACTTTTGACAGTTTCGTTCTTACTAAAATTAGTACCATAATTCTCGTGGGCTGATGTTATTTGATCAATTAGTTTTTTTTATATCATCAAACAAATCTTTTGATAATTTTCTATCCTCATCAATAAATTTTCCTATTTTTAAAATTAAAATATTCAGTTCTTTTTTTAAACTATTTAAATTTCTTTTTGATAATTCCAAGTTTTCACTTATTTCTATTTCAGTAGTTCCGAAAGATTTTTCTGTTTTTATCAGTTCATCTTTTTCCTCTAAAATTCTCTTCTCGTTCAGTGATGCATCTAAAGAAATACTTTTTTCTCTTTCTAAATCAGACTCAATAGTTGCTAATGAATTTTCAAGTTTTGCTGTTAGTTTTTTAATTCTTTTTTCCTCTTCTTCCAAATTAGTCATATCTAAATTTATTTTTTGAAGTTTAGCTAAGCTTTCTAACTTTTTATCTCTTAGAGGGGTCAATTTTGCGTTTTCCTCATTAAGTAATTCGGTATTGTGATTCAAGTCTATTTTTATAGCGCTTATTTCGTCGTCTTGCTCACTAACATTCTCAGAGATTTCTTTTTTATTTTTCTCTATTTCCATTAATTTAAGATAGTACAATCCTGCTTCAGCTTTTCTAATTTCTTTCGAAATTTCCTTATATTTTGTTGCTTCCTCAGCTTGTTTTTTTAAGTTATCTAATTGTTTTTGCTGTTGTTTTTTAAGTTCATCAGCTCGTTTAAGATTATTTTCGGCTGCGTTTAATCTTGTTTCAGCCTCATGTCTTCTTACATGTATACCAGCGATACCTGCGGCCTCCTCTAAAATGGCTCTTCTCTCAACTGGTTTAGAAGTTACTAATTGACCAATTTTACCTTGACTAATTAAGGATGGAGAATGGGCTCCAGTAGATAAATCTGCAAAAAAAGTTTGAGCATCCCTTGCTCTTACTTCTTTTTCATTTAGGTAATACTTTGAACCTTTGTTTCTCTCAATTTTTCTTGTTATTAAAATTTCATCTAAATTATTATATTGTTCAGGACCACTTTTATCCTTGTTGTCTATTAACAATGAAACTTCGGAGAAATTTTTTTCTGGTCTATTAGATGTTCCAGAAAATATAACATCCTCCATTCCCGCACCTCTCATACTTTTGGCAGATGTTTCCCCCATGCACCATCTCAAAGACTCAACAATATTTGATTTTCCACAACCATTTGGACCTACGATTCCAGTTAAACCATCTTCAATGTAAAAGGTGGTTTTATCGAAGAATGACTTAAAGCCAGTTAGCTCCAATTTTTTAAACTTCATGCCATTATAATAATTTATCTAACTGTTTTTTGAAAGATTTGAATTCGTGCTTATCCTCATATTTTTTATCATTAATATAGATGGTTGGCGTAGATGTTATATTATATTCCTTTTGTGCCTCAATTCTCTCTTTTAAAATTAATTCTTGGGTATTTTCATCATCTAAACAATTTCTGAGTTCATTCTCGCTTAATTTGGAATCATTGTTGATTTTTATCAAAAGTTCGTTAATTTTTTTTATATCTGACCCTACTGCCCACTTTGTTTGTTTATCATAAATTTTTGTTAAAAGTTTAAATTTAGCTTCTGTGCTTGAGGCACATCTTACTATTTTCTCTGCGTTAAGGGCAGCTAAATCTAAAGGGAAAGCATGATGTTC
>CACGKZ010000001.1 GCA_902573835.1 uncultured Pelagibacteraceae bacterium | reverse complement strand
ACATGCCATTCTAACAGCTACTCCAAGTTCAACCTGTTCTTTTACTAGACTTACATTAATATCATCAGCTAATTTAGTATCTATTTCTACCCCTCTGTTCATTGGGCCAGGATGCATGATCAAAGCATTTTTGTTAGTAAACTTTAATTTTTCTGGAGTTAAACCAAAGTACTCATAGTATTCTCTTTTAGAAGGAAGAAATGATCCTTGCATTCTTTCATTTTGTAACCTTAACATCATAACAATGTCACAACCATCTAAACCTTTTTTCATATTTGTGAAAGCCTTTACACCCAATCGTTCAATTGATTTTGGCATTAATGTTTTAGGAGCAATCACATTTACTTCTGCTCCAAGCATATTCATTAAATAAATATTTGATCTGGCAACCCTAGAATGGAGTATATCTCCACAAATTGCTATTTTCAGACCTTCAATATTACCTTTACGACTAATTATTGTTAAAGCATCGAGCAATGCTTGAGTAGGGTGTTCTCTCCTACCATCACCTGCGTTAATTACAGCACAATTAACTTTTTGTGAAAGTAAATTTGGCGCTCCCGAGTCCTGGTGTCTTATTACAATTAAATCTGGATGCATAGCATTTAATGTCATAGCTGTATCAATAAGAGTTTCACCTTTTTTTAAAGCGGAGTTACTCATATTCATAGTCATAACATCAGCACCTAATCTTTTTCCAGCCAAGTCAAATGAACTTTGTGTTCTAGTCGAAGGTTCAAAAAATAAATTAATTTGAGTTTTGCCTCTTAATGTGTCTAGTTTTTTAGTATTGCTTCTATTTAACTTTATGAAGGTTTTTGCTTCATTAAGAATTTTTTTAGCTTCTAAAATTGATAAATTTTGAATACCTAATAGATGTTTGGGTGAGTTTTTAATAGCTGAAATCTTTTTTACTACTGCCATTAAAATCAACTCTATAGGCCTTTTGCACTATCTTATCAAGTATTATTTTTATTTAAATAATCCAAAGCTCCTTGTAATATGAATTGAGCCGCATTTTCGTCTAATTTTTGGACCTTTTTACTTACATTTATATCTAAATTGCTAGATAAATTGAAAGCCCCTTCACTAGATAATCTCTCATCCCACATTGTGATATTTTGTGTAACATCTTTTGATAAATTTATACCTAAATCTTTTGCAGATTGAGCGGAGGAACCAGATGAGCCATCCATATTTATTGGGTTTCCAATCACAATGCCTTTAATAGCATTTTCCTGAACTATTTTCTTTATTTGAGCCAAAAAACTGGAATAATCTTTTTTAACTATAGTTGTGTACGGAGTAGCAACTTTTTTATTTTCATCTGAAATAGCTATTCCAATACGTCTTTTTCCAGGATCAATGCCTATAAGCCTTGATTTTTTGTCTAGTTTTTTCTTAAATTCCTCAATATCCAACATTTATTTATTATATTTTATGATATTAATTTCCTATATAAATAACATAAATCACAGATGTCCATAGATAAAGATAAAATTAAACATATTAGCAAGTTAGCTAGAATTTCTATAGATTCAAAAAAATCTAACTCATTAGCTAAAGATTTGACATCTATATTCAAATTTATAGAGCAATTAAATGAGTTAAATACTGATAAAGTAGAGCCATTATCTTCAATTTTAAACACACCGCTCAGATCAAGAGAAGACCAAATAAATGATGGAAAAATAAGAAATAAAATTCTTGAAAATTCGCCAAAAAAAAATGAGGAATTTTTTGTTGTTCCAAAGGTAATTGAATAATGTCAGAAATTGTTAAAAAAAACTTATCGGAAATAATAGATTTAATAAAAAAAAAAGAGATTAAATCTGAGGAACTTGCCAATCTTTACATAGATAAAGTAAATAAAAGCAAAAAACTTAATTCGTATATAACCACCTGTTTTGAACATACAATTCAAAAATCAAAAGAGTTTGATAAAAAACCAAATTTAAACACTTTACTACCAGGAGTCCCATTGGCTGTAAAAGATCTTTTTTGTACAAATGGATTTAAAACCACTGCTGGTAGTAAAATGCTTGAAAATTTTATACCTCAATATGAGTCCACTGTTACAGAAAATTTATGGAAAGAGGGAGCAATTTTACTCGGTAAATTGAATTGTGATGAATATGCAATGGGATCATCTAATGAAACAAGTTATTTTGGAAATGTTATAAATCCAATAGCAAAGGACACTGTTCCTGGGGGGTCATCTGGTGGCTCTGCATCTGCACTTGCAGCTGATTTAACTCCTGCAACAATAGGTACGGATACAGGTGGATCAATAAGACAGCCTGCTTCCTTTACTGGAACTGTTGGATTAAAACCCACCTATGGATTGTGTTCACGTTGGGGGATTGTTGCATTTGCATCATCACTTGACCAAGCTGGTCCAATGACTAAATCTGTTAAAGATTGTTCGATCATGTTAGAGGCTATGGCCGGCTTTGATAAAAAAGACTCTACATCTATTGAAAAGAAAAAAGAAAATTACTCAAAAAACTTGAAAACAGATATTAAAGGTCTCAAAATTGGTATACCTAAGGAATATAGAGTTGAAAATATGCCAAAAGAAATTGATGAATTGTGGAACAAGGGAAAAAGTATATTAAAAGATTTAGGTGCTGACATAATTGATATCTCACTCCCTCATACAAAGTATGCATTGCCAACATATTATATAGTTGCACCAGCTGAAGCGTCTTCAAATTTGGCTAGATATGATGGTGTAAAGTATGGTTATAGATCATCAAAAGGAAATGATTTAATTGAAATGTATGAGAATACAAGATCCGAAGGATTTGGAGATGAGGTAAAGAGAAGAATCTTAATTGGTACTTACGTTTTATCATCAGGATACTACGATGCTTATTATCTTAAAGCTCAAAAAGTTAGACAGCTTATTAAAAAAGATTTTGATGAAAATTTTGGTAAGGTAGATGCTATTTTGACACCTTCAACACCAAGTTCTGCATTTAAAATTGGTGAAAAGACTAATGACCCTATTTCTATGTATCTCAATGATATATTTACAGTACCGGTAAATTTAGCTGGTTTACCCGCAATATCCGTACCAGCAGGCTTAGATAAAAAGGGCTATCCACTTGGATTGCAATTAATTGGAAAGACTTTAGATGAACAAAATATATTGAATGTGGCCTATGCTTTTGAAAAAAATTGTAATTTTAAAAATGAAATAAAAAATTGGTGGTTATGAGCAAAGATAAATTTGATTATTTTATAAAAGGAGAGAAAAACAATTATGAGGTAATAATTGGTTTAGAAGTTCATGCCCAAGTATCTTCAAACTCAAAACTTTTCTCTGGTTCTGCAACTAAATTTGGAGCTGAACCTAATAGCCAAGTAAGTCTTATAGACTCAGCTTTTCCTGGTATGCTGCCAGTTATAAACAAAGAATGTATAAACCAAGCTATAAGGACTGGCTTAGGATTAAATGCAAAAATTAATAATAATTCTGTTTTTGATAGAAAAAATTATTTTTATGCAGACCTTCCTCAAGGCTATCAGATCTCACAGTATAAAAATCCTATAGTTGGCGAAGGAAAAGTTTTATTAGATATGCCATACGGTTCAAAAGAGATTGGCATTGAAAGACTTCATCTAGAACAAGATGCAGGTAAAAGTATTCACGATATGGATCCATCTAATACTTATGTCGATTTAAATCGTTCTGGAATTGCACTAATGGAAATTGTAAGTAAACCAGATCTTCGATCTCCAGAAGAAGTTAATGCTTACATAAAAAAACTTAGAACTATAATGAGATATCTAGGAACTTGCGACGGTAATATGCAAGAGGGTTCATTAAGAGCTGATGTTAACGTATCAGTAAGACAAGTAGGAGATAAAAATTTTGGAACCAGATGTGAAATAAAAAATGTAAATTCAATAAAATTTATGCAAATGGCAATAGAATATGAAGCTAATAGACAAGTTGAATTATTAGATGAAGGGAAAAAGATTGAGCAGGAAACAAGACTTTTTGATACAAAAAAAAATGAGACAAGATCCATGAGATCAAAAGAGGATGCTCATGATTACAGATATTTTCCAGATCCTGATCTTTTGCCTCTCAAAATTGAGCAAAAGTTAATAGATGATTTAAAAAAAACTTTACCGGAGTTACCTGATAATAAAAAAGAAAGATTTATGAAAGATTACGGACTTAACTCATATGAAGCGAATGTATTAGTTTCTGAAAAAGAAATTTCAAATTACTATGAAGAGGTTGCAAAATTATCCGACAAAAAGCTTGCAGCAACATGGATGATGGGAGATTTATTTGCAATGTTAAATGACAAAGGACTTAATATATCTAAGTCACCTATCACTGCTAAAAATTTTGCTGAATTAGTTCAATCAATAAAGTCAGGGGAAATTTCTGGCAGAATAGCAAAAGAAGTTTTTGAATTAATGGTAGAGAGCGGCGATAATGCTAAAAAAATCATTGAGTCAAAAGGTATGAAACAGCAAAGTGATCCCAAAGAATTAGAAAAAATTATCAATGAAATATTAACTAAGAACAAAGATAAAGTTGACCAGTATAAGTCCGGTAAAGAAAAATTATTTGGTTTTTTTGTTGGTCAAGTTATGAAACAATCAGGTGGAAAAGCCAATCCACAGTTAACAAACGATATCTTAAAAAAACTTTTAAAAGGCTAATTATGCCTAAAAAATTAGATTTAACTGATAATCTTGAAAAATATATTATTGATCATTCAGAAACTTTGTCTGACGTTCAGAATGAAATAATTCAGCACAATGAAAGTCTAGGAGATCAGCAAAGATTACAAATATCTATATCACAAGCTCAATTTCTACAAACATTAATAAAAGTTTCAAATGTAAAAAAAATTTTAGAGATTGGTAGTTTTACTGGATTTAGTGCTTTATCTATGGCTATGGCACTTCCTGCTGATGGAATTTTAATTAGTTTAGATAAAAATCCCGAATTTAGCAATAAGGCTAAATACTTTTATGACAAAGCCAAAGAAAAAAGGATTAAACAAATTATCAAACCAGCTATAGAGAGTTTAAAAGAATTAAAAGATACAAAAAAGTTATTTGATTTAATTTTTATTGATGCTGATAAAGAAAATTACCTAAATTATTATGAATCTTGTATGAATTTGATAGATAAAAAGGGTCTTATAGTTATTGATAACGTATTATGGCATGGTGAAGTTGCCGACGAAGCAAATAACGATAAATTTACTAATATTATCAGGCATTTTAATAATCATGTTAAACAAGATAAAAGGATTACAAAGAACATAGTTCCTATTGGAGATGGGTTAACTATTTGTATTAAAAAATAATGTTCACTATTTCTGGATTTTACAAGTTTAAAGAGATTAATTTATTAAAAAAACACAAAACTTATCTTGAAAACGAAATATCAAATACCAGTATTAGAGGATCAATTATAATTTCGTCAGAAGGTATTAATGGATCTCTTGCAGGCAATAGCAAAGATATTTCTAAAATTTTAAAATTACTAAAAAAAGAATTTAAATTCACAAAATTTGATAGTAGCAATATTACTACTAGTCGTTTTCAACCATTTCACAAAGCAAAAGTAAAAGTAAAAAAAGAAGTTGTACCACTTGGTTTAAAAATTAAGAGTGAAAGCAAAAGACGTAATAGATATTTGTCTGGAAAATCTTGGAATAAGTTAATTGTAAAAAAAGAAACTCTTCTGATTGACGTAAGAAAACCCTTTGAATATAGCGTTGGCACTTTTAAGAATGCAATGAATCCAAAAATACAAAATTTTCGAGATTTCCCTAAATTTTTAAATAAAATCGAAAAAACAAAACCTGTTGCGATGTTCTGCACTGGAGGTATTAGATGCGAAAAGGCATCAATTTTTTTAAAACAAAAGGGTTTCAAAAACGTGTTTCAGTTAAAAGGTGGAATAATTAATTATCTCAACAATACTAAAAAAAAAGATAGTTTATGGAAAGGCGAATGTTTTGTTTTTGATAATAGAGTTTCTTTAAAACATAAATTAAAACAAGGAACTTTTTCAATTTGTGGCGGATGTCGAAAACCTATATCAACAAAAGATAAGAAATCAAAAAAATATGAAGAGGGCGTTTCTTGTGAAAGATGTTATGACACACTATCAAGTTTGCAAAAGTCAAGATTTCGAATGAGGCAAAATCAAATTAATCTTGCCAAAAAAGCGGGAAAGAAGCATAAGTTTCAAAAGGAATATTAAATATGGATTTAACAAAAGGTTCAATTTGGCAACTTTTAAGAAAAGTAACTATACCTGCTAGTACTGGATCTCTTTTTCAAACTTTTTACAATCTAGTTGATACTTATTTTGCAGGAAGAATTTCTCCAGAAGCGCTAGCAGCAATAGCAAAATCTTGGCCAATTTATTTTATAGCAATAGCTGTAGCTGTTGGTATTGGAGCTGGTACAACAGCTTTAATAAGCAACTCTATTGGGGCTAAAGAGGACAGAAAAGCTTCTATGTATGTTGCTCAGTCTATAGTGCTAGCAATTGTTATCTCAATTTTTGTAACTTTGTTTGGTTTAAATTTTTCCGATGAACTTTTAAGAATTATGGGTTCTACTGAAGAAAGTATAATTTTAACACGTGAATACTTAGATATAATATTTTTTGGTGCAATAATTGTATTAGCTCAGTTATCTTTAAATGGAACTCTGAATGCACAAGGTGATACGAAAAGTTATAGAAACGTTTTAATATTCACTTTCTTCTTGAATATATTTCTTAATCCTTTGTTTATTTTTGGTTATGGGTTTATACCAGCATTCGGAATAGCTGGTTTAGCAATAGCTACATTAGTTTCACAGTGTGTAGGCTTAATATATTTAGCCAACAAAGTTTACTGCTGTAAATTAAAAAAGTACTTATATCTAGAATGCTTTAAACCAAAGTTTGATTATATCAGCACACTTTTTAAACAGTCAGTTCCAATAATGTTCACCATGCTAATGATAATGTTTGGAGTATTTAATATTTTCTATTTTGTTGGTCAATTTGGTGAGCTAGCAACAGCAGGTTATGGTACAGCAGTAAGAATAGAACAAGTTTTATTACTACCTGTTATAGGTTTAAACACTGCCGTTTTATCGATTGCCGGTCAAAACTACGGAGCAAAAATGCATTTCAGAGTAAAAGAAGTTTATGGAAAAGCATTAATGTTTGGTTCCGGGTTTATGGTGTTAGCTGGTATTTTTGTTTATTTAACATCTGAAATTATAATTTCTTTTTTTACAAACGACCTTGAGGTCATTCAAAGAGGGGCGCTTTACTTACAAGTCGCTGCTCTTATCGGGCCCGTTTATCCTGTATTTTTTATTACTTCTGCTTTATTCCAAGCGCTTAAAAGACCAATTTATAGTTTATATATGACGATACTTAGACTTACGTTAATACCATTTATGTCTCTCTGGTATGTAATTAATATAAGAAACGGTGAGTACCAAGATATTTTCTACACAATCTTGGTAACAAATTGGATGATGGGATTAGTCGTATTAACTTTTGTTCCATTTTTTTTGAAGAGAGTATTTAGAGTTTCTTTTAAAAAGTTATTTGTATTTTAGTTTATTTTCTAATTTTCTCACAAGGTAAGAGACTATTAATATTAATACTAAGTATTCTAGGATTAAAAAAGTATATATTTCTAATGGTCTATAGGTAGTTGTAACTAGTTCATTTGCCTTTCTTGTTAAATCTCCTATTCCTATAATCGATACTAGAGAGGACATTTTTAAAACATACACAAATTGATTTCCCATTGCAGGCAGCACAACTTTAATTGCTTGCGGAAGGATTACTAATCTCATTTTTTTCCAGAAATTCATTCCAAGTGACTCAGAAACTTCATGTTGTCCTTTTGAAATAGAATTTATACCAGCCCTAAAAATTTCTGCTTGAAATGCGCTCTCGCTAATAGTCAATGCTATTATGCCTGATACAAATGGTGAGAAACTTACTCCTATCATAATTGGAAGACCGTAATATATCCAAAGAATTAAAACTAATAAGGGAATTGCTCTTACGATTTCGACATAAGTTATATTGAAATAACTTAAAAATTTATTATTAGATAAAGATGGGAGGGCAACTATCAAACCTATAATCATAGCCAGAGCTATAGATACTACTGAAATATAAATAGTTGTTGTAATACCGCTAATTAAAAACTTTAGATTTGTTAGACCTTCTATATTATCAGGACTTAATATATACCAACCCCATTCATAGTTAGAACTACATCCCTGAAGCAAAAATAGAATAGAGATTAATTTTAAAAATTTCACTATTTAACTATATTTGTTAATGGAAGGTATTGAAACTTAAATTATAAGCTTTTTAAATTGTACTTAGAGAGTAATTTCTTAAAATAACCTGAAGCTTGCTTCTTTTTAATCCAATTACTTACATAATCATTCCAAACTTTATCTCCTTTTGGCACCATCATTGCTAAAAATGCTGGATTTTTTCCACCATCAGGAACTATGGCTAATTGAGGATATTTAATAACTAATTTATTCGCTTCAGTTGAACTTGTAATATTTCCATCAGCTCTACCCGCAAGAACCTCTTGAAAATCTCTAGCAGGGGCTTCAACAGATTGTAGTTTTGATTTCGGAAAAAATTCCTTTGCTTTTTCTTCTTGAGAAGTACCTAATGTTGTTGCAATTTTCACATTACTATTATTTAGCGATTCCCAAGTAGGAAATTTTTTTAAATTCTTTTTTAAAACAAGCGGTACAGTTGCGTACTTATAATATGTAGTAGTAAAACCAGCTACTTCAGCTCTTTTTGGAGTTTTAGTTACGCTTGTTGAAATATCGTATCGATCAGCTGTAATCCCAGCCACTATTGTTTTCCACTCTGCAGGCACAAACTTAACTTTTACGCCCATATCTTTTGCAAGTTCTCTCATGACATCAATGTCAAAACCTTTATATTTATTAGTAGCTGGATCTTTCATGGACATCGGATCCCAATCTCCAGTCGTTCCAACTCTTAACTCTCCATTTTTTTTGATTGCTTGAAGTTTAGATTCCGCGTTTGCTGATGCGGTAATTAATAATAAGGTAAAAATTATTATTATTTTTTTCATATTTTCTTTTAACTTTTCAGTCGTTCATTTTCCAAACGCATATTGCCCCACATAATGGTTGACTAAAGTAAAATTTTTTTCTATAAAAGAACAAAATAAGAACATTTATGGAGTTGAAAATACCTTATTATATACACAAAGTAGGAGCGGGTTTTCCCTCTCCCGCAACAGATTATATAGAGGATGATGTAGATTTAAATCATCATCTTATAAAAAATTCACCAGCAACATTTATAATTAGAGTTCAAGGCAAGTCTATGAATAGTGTAGGAATCTACGATGGTGATTTATTAATAGTAGATCGAAGTATTAACCCAAAAAATCTTTCAACAGTTATAGCCAATGTTAACGATGAATTAGTGGTGAAAACAATCCTGAAAGAAAAAGGAGAAACATTTTTAACATCTGGATCTAAAAAAAAATCAGAAAGAATTCATTTAGCAAAAGACCAAGAAGTAATTATTTGGGGAGTGGTAACTTATGTCATCCATCAAGTACACAACTAAGAAAAATAAAATAGCTTTAGTAGATTGTAATTCATTTTACGTATCCTGTGAGAGACTTTTTAATCCTAAAATACAAAAAAAAGCTGTAGTAGTTTTATCAAATAATGATGGATGCGTAATATCTAGATCAAGAGAAGCAAAAGATTTAGGTATTAAAATGGGAGAGCCCTACTTCAAAGTAAAAGAATTAGTAAAAAAAAATAAAGTTGAAGTGTATTCTTCAAACTATGCATTGTATGGAGATATATCGAGAAGAGTTATGAAAGTATTAAAAACTTTTTCACCAAAAGTAGAAATTTATTCAATCGATGAAGCTTTCATTGATTTATCTTTTATAGATGAAAAAGGAGTTGAGGATTATGGAAGAGAGATAAGATCAAGAGTTCTTAAGTGGACGGGTATTCCAACAAGCGTAGGTATAGCCAGCACAAAAACATTAAGTAAAGTTGCCAATCATATAGCGAAAAAAGAAAAAGCAGGTGTAATTTATTTAAATACAAATATTGATGAAAAGTTAAAAAAATTTCCAATTGAAGATGTTTGGGGGGTAGGTAAACAGCTGTCTAAGTTTTACCACAAGAACAATATAAGCAACGCTTATGATTTAAAAAATGTTTCAAACACGTGGGTAAAAAAAGGAACAAATGTTTTAGGTGCAAAAACAGCGATGGAACTAAGAGGAATACCTTGTATTGACTTACAAATAGATCAAGAGAAAAGGAAGAATTGTTGTGTCTCAAGATCATTTGGTAGAAAAGTAAAAGATTTAAATGAATTAGAGGAATCAGTTATTACACATTGCTTGAATGCAGCAGAAAAAATTAGAGCTGATGATCAAATAGCAAAAACAATAACAGTATTTATCAGAACAAGTCCATTTGATAAAAATAGAAGATATTACTCTAATTCAAAAACAATAGATTTAGCAATCCCTACTAGTAATAGCATAGAATTAATAAAAAATGCTGTTAAAGCACTAACCGATATATACAAATACGGTTATGCTTATCAAAAAGCTGGAATAATCCTATCAGGATTGAAAGATGCAAATCAAAATGATCAGAATCTTTTAACTCCACTTCTTGAAAACAAATCTAAGAAATTAATGAAAGCTATAGATTATACTAATACAAAATACGGACGATATGCGATCAGTATAGCTCAAGCAGGACTAAGCAAAGGTTGGAAAATGAGAAGAGAACATTCATCTAAAATAGATACTGCTTCATTTGACTCTTTGCCTAAAATAGTAGTATAAAAAAATACGGGGTGTCAGAAAGACTGAGATTATACCCGACGAACCTGACCGGTAATTCAGTAAGGGAGCTATGGATAAAATACTTTTATCGCAACAAACAACAATAGCTATCACAATATTAATTGGCCTGTTCTTTATATGGCTGGGTTACTTAAATAATAAAAAAATATTTAATAATAAAAATTATATTGTTGGTGATAGGGATGAAAATACATTTTCATTAACTTCGAGCCTAACAGCATCAGCACTTGGAGCTTGGATTTTGTTTGGTCCTCCTTCTGCAGCAACTTGGGGAGGGATAGGTGCTGTAATCGGTTATGCATTAGGTACGGCTGCGCCAATGTTATTTCTTTACAATTTTGGCCCTAAAATCCGAAGAGAATTTCCAAACGGTTTAACACTAACTGAATTTATACAAAAAAGATTTGGCCAAACTATATTAAAATTAAGTTTATTCTTAATACTATTTTATTTGATAATTTTTTTAATTGCTGAGGTGACGGCTATAGCATTTTTATTAAATTATATTTCAAAAATTCCATTATGGGTTACCGCAGGTTTAACCTTAATCATTTGTTTACTTTATATATTAAGAGGGGGTTTTAAACTTTCAATTATTACTGACAAATATCAGTTTATTTTCATAATGTGTATTATTATATTTTCATTAATTTTAGTTTTTAATAACTTAAATCTAACTAGCTATGAAACAATAAAAATAAATTCACCACAATTAATTAGCAAAGATTATTTACCCAACTACACAGCTGGTTTAACTTTTTTCATAGCAGTGGCTTGTACAAATTTATTTCATCAAGGAAATTGGCAAAGAGTTTTTTCAGCAAAAAATAATTCAATTTTAAAAAAAAGTTTAATTAATTCATCTATTATAATTTTTATAATAGTTTTTTGGATGGGATATTCAGGTTTAATATCTTTTTCATTAAATTCAAAAGTTACTCCAGATCTTGCTTTTTTTAACTTAATTTTAGATGAAAAAAAATCTCTTATAGTTGTGTCAGTATTAATTTTAGCATTGTCATTAACATTAAGTACCATTGATACATTAATAAATGCTATTTCAAGTTTATTAATCATGAATGGTAGTCAAATAAACAAAACGATTAAAGGTAAAAAAATTAAAGAAAAAACAAATTTTATTATTTTATTTATATGTTCTATAGTTTTTATTTTTGCATCAAGAGGATACAGTATATTATACTTATTTTTACTGGCCGATCTTCTTTGCTGTGCTGCTGTTGTTACAATTTTTTATGGTTTTTTTAACAAAAATATTAATCCTAAACTTGCAGCTTATTCAATAATTCTTGGTTTGATTTTTGGTCTGTTGTTTTTTCCAAGTCAAAATTTTGAGACAAGTATTTTAGTAGGAAATTTGATATCTATTGATAATTTTTCAATTTTTATAAGAACAAATCTACTTTTTATATCTTTTCTTATATCTCTATTTGTTCCTCTTATAATAATTTTATTTCACTCTTTACGCAATTCGTTAAGGTAAATTATTACTGCTATCCATATAAATAAAAAACTTATTAATTTTTCCATTTCAAGTGGTTGACCGAGGTAAAATATACTTAAAAAAAATTGAGCCGTTGGTGTCAAAAAAAATATCATGCTCGCAGGTCCTATTCCTATTAATTCAAACCCTTTTATGTACATAAAGAGAGGAACGAGTGTCATAAATCCTGCAAAAAACAAATAAAAAGATAATGTAGGATTATCAAATCCAAAGACATTTGTATTATTGAAAACAAGAGAGCTGAATAAAATTAATGCTATTGGGGATATCAATAAAGTTTCAAAAAATAATCCTATATCTGATGAAATATTTATTTTTTTTCTTATTAAAGTATAAAAACTAAATGTGATTGCGACTGTTAAACCAATCCATGGAATATTCTTAAATTCAATGAGTAAATAAATTATAGATAAAAAGACAAGAAATATAGCGATTGATTTATTTCTATTAATTTTTTCTTTTAAAAATATCCTTCCCAAAAAAACACTTAATATAGGAAAAATATAATATCCAAGCGATGCATCTAGCATATTGTTTACTGAGATAGAATAAAGCCATGTAAACCAATTAATAGAAACTAAAACTCCAGTAAGAAATAATAAACCTAGAGTACTTAGAGACTTAGATACTTTTTTAAATTCTGACCATTTTCCAAAATAAAAGGTTGTAAATACTAAAAGCACTGTTGTCCAAATAGTACGATGTATTGTCAATTCAACAGGTGACGCAAAAGACACAAATTTGAAATAAATTACACCAATGATACCCCACCAAAGAGAAGCGCCTACAGTAAATAAAGATCCTTCAAATAATTTTTTTTTCATTTCACCATTTTTTTGATTGATTTATATGGTAATAATTTAATAATTAGTACTAAATAACACTGGAAATACGGAAGAGTGGGTGAGCGGTTGAAACCAGTTGGTTGCTAACTAACCGTACGAGTAACATCGTACCGAGAGTTCGAATCTCTCCTCTTCCGCCAGTTATTTAAAAAATTCCTCTATTTTAACTGGTTCCTTGCTAATCATATATTTATATACATTAACATTTTCCAGAACTCTCTGAACATAATTCCTAGTTTCTTTAAACCTTATTAATTCAATCCAGTCTATGTAACTTAATTGATTTTTAGTTGGATCACCATTAACTCTTCTCCAAGTTTTTACCCTATTAGGACCCGCGTTATAGGCTGCTATTGCGAATGGATAAACTCCGTTATAATCTGTTAATAATCCGTCAAAATAATAAGACCCTAATTTTATATTATAAATAGGATCATCTGTTAAACCACTAATGCTATAAGGCAGCTTTGCTTGTTTTGCTACAATCTTAGCGGTGTATTTCATTAACTGCATCATGCCTCTAGCACCAGCATAACTATTTGCTTTACTATCAAATTCACTTTCTTGTCTTATAATAGCGTGTATCATTTCACTCGGGGGCATAGGCTTGTTGTTAATTTCTCTTGGTGTTGAAATAATCGGATAATTATATTTTAAATAAAATCTTTTTTCATAGGAAGCTTTTTTAGAAATTTGAATAGCAAAATCATATCTCTCTATTTCTGTAGATAACTTTGCCGCTAATACTTCACTACCTTGCTCAATATTTAAATTTGCTAGATGTTTAAGCACATCTTTTGAATATTTCGTGTGATCTAGCTCTTTAAGAATTTTAATAATTCTAACAAGTCTATTTTTTGAGAATTCTTTCTCATAATCTTTGGAATATGAAGCATCTTCTTTTAAAGTAAATTCTCCTCCATAATTAATTTCTTTGAAACTAAGCTGTCCATAATATGTTGTTAAAAATTTTGAGCCAGCTTTAAAATATTCTTCAGCTTTTTTTGTGTTACCGGTTTCTTGATATGATTTTCCTAACCAGTAAGCACCCCTTGCTACACTAATAGGATAACTCACATTGTCATAAAAATTTAAAAAATGGTTTATAGCATATTCTTGTGATTTAAGGAATGAATGAGCAATCCAACCCGCTAACCACTCAGCTTCTGCAAATTCTGGCCCTGAAGAGAGTGAGTGTTCACTTGCTACTTTATAAGCAGTTTTATACCTTTTTTTATAAATTAAACTTCTAACTATACTTTCTCTTTGTTTCCACCATAGATCAGCTCTTACTAACTCTTCCTCTGATCTATTTGAATTATCGTAAAGAATTTGAAGAGAAGACTCTAATCTTCCTCTTCTGTTTCTCCATTTTAATCTATCGTATTCAAGTCCAATATCTTTTTTAAATCTATCAGGAACTTTTGCGATAGCATTATCAACTCCATAAGAGTTACTCATTAATATTTGTCTAGCGTTATATAAGGCTTTAAAATCTGATGGCAAATAGACAAGCATTCTCTTAAGATCCCAATATTTTCTGTTCCAGGCCAGATAATCTGCTCTTTTAATATGATCTTCACTATCTAATATTGATTTGAATTTCTTTCGATAAAATCTTAACTGACTCTTACTTAAATCTGCATTTATCCAACCTTCCTTTACTAATTCTTTAGAATTATTAATATCTTTAAGATCAAAATATGCTTCACCTAATTTTAGTTTTCCTGTGCCGCTAACAGGAGGAAAATCTTCAAACCATCTAATTATATTTTTAGGAGAGGAATTTTTGAGATAAATCTTTTGTTCAGCTAAATATTGTAATCTTCCTATTCTTGGAAAATCTGAATTATTTCTTATAAAGGTTTCATATGTTGAAAATGTTGCATTGTTTGAACTCTTCATTAAATAAAGCCACTGAACAAACAATTTAAAGTCTTTATCTTTTATTTTTTCAGAAGTTTTGTATCCAGTAATCACTTTTCCTGATTTTATTTGACTAAATGCTGTTTTTGCCCTTTCAAAATCTTTTTGACTTAAAAACTTTGATTTTTTAACTGAAGCAGTTGTTTTTCTAATTGTTTTTGGCTTTTTTTGAGGTAATACGAAAGCATCGACATTAATTTTTTTTTCAACTTTTTTTAATATTTTTTCTTCTTCCTTTTTTTTTACTTTAACTTTATCTTTAACCTCCTCCTTTTTTTGAGTAGTTTCGGTTTTAATAACTGGTTTTGATTGTGGCAATAAGTCTTTAGTTGCTGCTCTAGGCTTTTCAATTTTTTTAAAAACTGAAGGTTTGTCTTTAGGCAATATGAAATTTTCATCAGCTAAACTGATGTAATTTGTATCAATTAAAAGCAATAAAATAGCTAGACTAATTAATCGAATAAGCATAAAAATAGATAATAATTAATCTTATATTGATTTATGTTCAAAGGTTCAATCGTAGCGTTAATAACACCGTTTAAAAATAATAAATTGGACGAGGCAAATTATAGTGAAATACTACATCATCATCTTAAAAATGGCACTAATGGCGTTGTACCGGCTGGTACAACTGGCGAGTCTCCAACTTTATCTCATATTGAACATAAAAAAGTAATTGAGATAGCAATTAAAGAATGTAAAGGTAAAATTCCAGTTATAGCTGGTACTGGCTCTAATTCTACTTCAGAAGCAATAGAACTTTCAAAACACGCAGAAAATGCTGGTGCAGATGGTTTACTCATTGTAACACCATATTATAACAAACCAACTCAGGAAGGATTATACCAACATTATAAATCAATTAATGACAGCGTAGGTATTCCAATCATCATTTATAATATACCTTCTAGATCTGTTATTGATATGACAGTAGATACAATGGCAAGATTATATGAGTTAAAAAATATTAAAGGTGTAAAAGATGCTACAGGTGATTTAAATAGGGTATCTATGCAGCTTAACAAAATGGGAAAAGAGTTTATCCAATTAACCGGAGAGGATGATAATGCTATCGAATTTAATAAAAGGGGAGGCGTTGGTTGTATAAGTGTTACCGCTAATGTTGCAACAAAACTTTGCGCCGATTTTCATAAAGCCTCCTTGTCGAAAGATAATGAAACTGCACAATCGATCAATAATCTTTTGTCTCCATTACATAAAGCACTCTTCATTGAAAGTAATCCTTCACCGGTAAAATACGCTGCATCTCTTTTAAAGCTTTCTCCGGCAGAAGTAAGACTGCCATTAGTACAAGTAACTGAAAAAACAAAAAAAGAAGTAGAAAAAGCACTTAAATTTGCAAAACTACTCTAATGAAATCAAAAAATGTTTCTCAAAAAATCATTTGCTTAAACCGCAAAGCAAGTTTTAATTATTATTTTAAAGAATTATATGAAGCTGGAATTGTTTTAAAAGGGTCTGAGGTGAAATCATTACGAATTGGCAAAGGAAGTATAGCTGACTCTTATGCTGTAGACATAGGAGGTGAAATATTTTTAATTAATTCACATATTCCATTGTATAAGCAATCTTCATACAATAATCATGATCCAAAAAGAGAGAGAAAATTACTACTGTCAAAAAAACAAATTAATACTCTAATTGGTAGAATTAATCAGGAAGGAATGACCATTGTACCAACAAAAATGTATTTTTATAAAGGTAAAGCAAAAATTCAAGTTGCTGTAGGTAAAGGAAAAAAATTATATGATAAAAGGTTAGTTAAGAAAAAAAGAGATTGGCAAAGAGAAAAAGCAAAAATTTTTAGTAGAAAAAATAAATGATTTATTTAAATATAGGGTCAAATCTTCCATTAGAAGAAGGAGGTAGAGAAACCAATATATTAAAAGCAATAAACCACTTAAAGAATTTGAATTTAAAGTTAATAAAAATATCGAGTTTTTATGAAACCCCATCGTACCCAAATAGTTCAGATCCAAAATTTTTAAATCTATGTGTCAAATTTGAAAGCAACCTTAAAGCAATTGAGTTACTCAATGAATTAAAAAAAATTGAAAAAAAACTCGGAAGAACTCGGATTGAAAAGAATGAGCCAAGAACATGTGATATAGATATAATCGATTTTAACGGTGAAATTATTAAAAACGACGAACTAGAAATACCACACCCAAGGCTACATTTAAGAAATTTTGTAATTTACCCTTTAAAAGAGATTGAACCTAATTGGTTTCATCCAATATATAATAAAAATATAGATAGTTTTTTTAGAGAATTAGATAAAAATTCCCATAATGAGATTACAAGACTTATTAAAAGTGATATATTGAATTAATGATTAATAACAATGAATTAATAAATGAAATTAAGTCTTATAATAAATTTCTAAATCATGACTCACTAAATAAGGCATTTAAATTTGCAATTGACGCTCATAAAAACCAAAAAAGGGATGAAGGCGTTCCATACATTATTCATCCAGTGGCTGTAGCAAAAATTCTCACGGATTTAAAACTTGATAGCGCAACTATTACTACTGGATTGTTACATGACACAATCGAAGATACTAAGGTAACTTATGAAACAGTTAAAAAAGAATTTGGTGAAGAGGTTGCAAATTTAGTTGACGGAGTTACTAAAATTTCTGCTCTTGAAGATAAAGCTTCAAGTGACTCTAAAGCTGAAAATTTTAGAAAGTTAATCTTAGCAACTTCTAAAGATATCCGTGTGTTGTTAGTAAAATTAGCAGATAGACTACACAACATGAGAACTATCAAATTTGTTAAAGGTAAAGAAAAAATGGTGCGAAAAGCTAAGGAGACTATGGAAATTTACGCACCTTTAGCAGATAGAATGGGAATGAATAGGATACGAGATGAGTTAGAGGATTTATCTTTTGAAATTTTAAACAAGAAAGCAAGGGATTTGATACAAGAAAGACTTAAATTTATTAAAAACAATAGAGATGATAATTTTAAAATAATTTCAGTAGATTTAATTAATCTACTAAAAGAAAATGGAGTCACGGCTAAAATAGCAGGGAGAGAAAAAACTCCTTTTTCAATTTGGCGTAAGATGCAAAACAAAAAAATATCTTTAGAACAATTGACTGACATTGTAGGTTTTAGAATTTTATTAAATTCTGTTGAGGATTGTTATAAAACTCTTGGTATTTTACATTCCAAATACTCTGCAATTCCAGGCAAATTTAAAGATTATATTTCTACACCTAAAATCAATAAGTATAAATCTATCCATACTGCTTTAATAGGTCCATATAAACAAAGAATTGAAGTACAAATAAGAACTTATGAGATGCATGAGTTCGCTGAAAGAGGTATCGCATCTCATTGGAAATATAAATCTTCAGAAAAATTTTCTGAACTTTCTTGGAAAGAATATGATTGGCTAAGAGATTTAGTTGAAATTATTGAAACAGGAAATAGTCCTGAGCATTATTATGAATTTACAAAATTACAAATGTTTCAGGATAACGTTTTTTGTTTTACGCCCAAAGGATCGGTAATTAAATTACCTAAAAATGGCACCCCAATAGACTTTGCTTATGCTGTTCACACTAAAGTTGGCGATACAGCTATAGGATGTGAAATTAATGGTAAAGAAATGCCAGTCCAAACGATACTTAAAAATGGAGATATGGTTAAAATTCTTACATCTTCGAATGTTTCACCTTCTCTACATTGGTTGTCATCTTCAAAAACTGGAAAGGCACGTGCTTCAATAAGAAAGTATTGGCAAGGTAGGAGTAATAAACAGCAGGACGAGGAAAAAGTTTATAATACATCTTTAATAATTGACTTACCCCACAATCCTGGTGTTTTAGGTGAAATAAGTACTTTAATTGGTCTCAACAAAAGTAATATTGTGAATATTGAACTTTTAAAAAGAAAAGAAGATTATTTACAATTTTCTTTCGATATTCAGATTAAAGATTTGAAAAATTTTACAAACTTGATAAGTCAGATCAAGCAAAAAGATTATAAATTTAAAATAGTTAGACACAAAAATAAAAAAAATGCTTTCTTACAAAGAATCTTTGAAAATTTTAAAAGAAGCTAATGCCCTTATAGAGGGTCATTTTATATTATCTTCAGGATTACACAGTCCACAATACGTTCAATGTGCTCAATTAATGAGTAAACCAGACAAAGCAAAAAAGATTTGTGAGTCTCTCTCAGAAAAAATTAATAGTGAATTTAAAGAATTTGACATTATATTATCTCCCGCTATGGGAGGCATAGTAATTGGCTATGAGATTGGTAGATTATTAAATAAAGAGACTATTTTTTCTGAAAGAGTTAATGGAGAATTTAAACTAAGAAGAGATTTTATAATAAAAAAAGATCAAAAAGTTTTAATTGTAGAAGATGTTATTACTACAGGAAAATCAAGTTTAGAATGTTCAAAACTAGTATTAGATAATGAAGCAAATATTGTTGGATATGCATGTTTGATTAACAGGTCCAATGGAAAATCTTCTTTGAAAGGAAAAATCGTTTCACAGGTTGATTTAAATATTCCAACATACACAGAGGAAAATTTACCAAGTAGCTTATCAGCTCTTAAAGCAGTTAAACCTGGAAGCAGAAATCTTTAATGAGTAAAATCAGACTTGGAGTAAATATAGATCATGTTGCAACTGTAAGAAACGCAAGAGGTGAAGCTTATCCTAGCCCATTGAGAGCAGCTTTATTGGCTCAGAAGAGCGGGGCTGAGTCTGTTACAATACATTTAAGAGAAGATAGACGTCACATAAGAGAATTTGATCTTAAAGAAATTAAATCGAAATTAAAAATTCCACTTAATCTAGAAATAGCCGCTACGAACGAAATGCTAAAAATAGCTTTAAAAAGCAAACCAGATTTTATTTGTATCGTTCCAGAGAAAAGGCAAGAATTAACTACAGAAGGTGGTTTAAATTTAAACCATAGGAATAGGTTTTTGAATAAATTGATAAAAAAACTAAAAAAAAATAGATTTAGAGTGAGTTTATTTATTGAACCTAGCATCCAAGATATTAAAAAGTCTCAAGAATTAAATGTTGATTGTGTAGAAATTCACACAGGGAGATTTTGCAATCTTGTTAATGACAATAAAAATTTCAATTACGAACTTAATAGGATTAAAAAAGCTGTTATTTTAGGTAACAAATTAGGTTTAGAGGTACATGCAGGCCATGGTCTGACTTTTAAATCTGCTAAAATATTAAAAAAAGTTAAAGGAATTAAAGAATTTAATATTGGACATTTTCTAATTGGAGAATCAATTTTTGAAGGTTTAAGCAAAACTATTAAAAAATTTAAAAGGATTTTGCATAAATGAAACTATTTGGTGTTGGTACTGATATAATACAAGTGAATAGATTAAAAAAATCTCTTAACAAAAAACCATTTTTATCAAGAATATACAGTAAGGAAGAAATTTTAAAGTGTAAAAGAAGTAAAGTAAATTCTAATTGTTTTGCAAAAAGATTTGCTGCTAAAGAGGCATTCTCAAAAGCTTTAGGAACAGGTATATCTAAAGGTATTAGTTTCAATGAAATCGTCGTTTTAAATGAAAAATCTGGTAAACCATATATAAAGTTGATTAATAAGACAAAAAAAATTGTTGAGAGAAAACTAAAAAAAAAAATATATAAAATCTCTTTGTCAATTGCTGACGAAAAAGATTATGCCGTTGCGTTTGTTACAATTTCAATATGAAAAAAAATATAAAAAATGTTGTAATAGATAATATCAAAACTCTTATTTATGCTCTTATTATTGCTGTGCTTTTAAGATCTTTGTTGTATCAGCCTTTTTATATTCCATCCTCATCAATGGAACCAACTTTGCTTGTTGGTGATAGATTATTTGTTTCTAAATTCGCTTATGGTTATAGCAAACATTCATTTCCATTTAGTCCACCCCTATATAAAAAAAGAATATTTTTCAAAGAACCGCAAAGAGGAGATCTAGTTGTCTTTAAAACACCCTCAGACAATAGAACTGATTACATTAAAAGATTAATAGGCAAGCCGGGTGATACCCTACAATTTATAAATGGAGATATTTATTTAAATAAAAAGAAAATAATAAAAAAGAAAGTAGATGAAAGTATGAGTATTAGATGTGGTAAAATAAATTTTCCTGTAAAAATTTATGAGGAAACATTACCAAATGGAGTAAAATATAAAGCTGTCTATAATAGTGCTGGAACACTTCAAAATACAGATGTGTACACAGTACCAGATAACAATTATTTTTTACTAGGAGATAATAGAGACTGTTCTAAGGATAGCAGATTTTTATCCGAAGTAGGCTACGTAAATAAGTTAAATTTAGTTGGAAAAGCAGAACTAATTTTTTTTTCAAATGATACATTAAATAGCAGTGTTTTAAAATTTTGGAATTGGAAAGACTCTTTTAGATTTAAAAGAACTTTTAAAAAATTATGATAAGTAGATTTAAAGATTTAGAGGAGGTTATTAAATACAAATTTAATTCTAAAGACCTATTGACACGGTGTTTAACCCATAAAAGCTATGATGAAAATATTAATAATGAAAAACTTGAATTTTTAGGAGATAGAGTTTTAGGGCTAGTGATCTCAAAAAATTTACTAATTAAATATCCTAAAGAGAAAGAAGGTGTTATAGACAAAAAATATGCAAATCTTGTTAATAAAAAAAAATGTGCAGAAATTGCTAATATACTAAATTTAAAAAAATACATGTTATTAGGTTCAAATTATAAAAAAAATGAGCACAAAAATGAAAAAATTTCTGGGGATTGTTTAGAGGCACTTATTGGAGCAATTTTTGTAGATGGCAATTTAAAAAATGCAGAGAAATTTATTTTAAAATATTGGGATTCTTCTCTCAAGCAGTCTGATTTAACTATTGTTGACTCAAAAACAAAATTACAAGAATACAGTCTTAAAAAATTTAAAAAACTACCTACTTATACTTTGTTAAAAACATCTGGACCTCATCATAAGCCAATTTTTAAAGTCACAGCCAAAACACCTAATTCAAAAATGATTACTGCAACTGGATCATCAAAAAAAGAAGCCCAACAAAATGCAGCAAAAAAATTAATTGAAGATTTGAAAATATGAACTGGGAGGACGAGGGCTATTTATTAAGTAAAAAAAAGTTTCGAGAAAATGCTGTTATAATTAGTGCTTTTACTAAAACACACGGTAAAATTTCAGGAATAGTTTATGGAGGTACTTCAAGAAAGATTAAAAACTATTTACAAATAGGAAATAAAATATTTTTAATACACAACTCAAAAAATCGTAACAAATTAGGTTATTTAAAAACTGAAATTATAGAAGCTATTAGCCCAAGATATTTTAATGATAAAAAAAGATCTTACCTAATTTTATCAATTGCAGACTTACTTAACTCTTTATTACCAGATGAAGAATCGCATAATAATATTTATTTATCATTAGATAATCTAATAAAAAATTTAGATGATAAAAGTTGGCCTTTAATTTATTCATTTTGGGAGGTAAATCTTATTAAGGAATTAGGTTTTGGATTTACAACTGACCAATCAAGTTCTTCAAAGGATATCTTATCTATAAACATAGATAATATTTCATATAAAGTTCCAAAGTTCATCATTAATGGCAAAATTCCAGACAGTTTTTCAAAAGAAATCATAAATCACGCTTTATCTTTTACTCGGAATCTGATGTTAAATAAATTTTTTTTACCTAATAATTTGTACTTGCCAAAGTCCAGGGTACTTTTTGAAAGTTGTTTTTCCTAATATTTGTTTATTTTTTTTACAATATCTAATGCAAAATAAGTTACTATAGCATTTGAGCCCGCTCTTTTCAGTGAAATTAAACTTTCATAGACAACATTTTCATTTAAACTTTTATTTTTAATAGAATTAACAATCATCGAGTACTCTCCTGAAACTTGATATGAAAATACTGGTATTTTAAAATTTTGTTTTATTTGACTTATAATGTCAAGATAAGGCATTCCAGGTTTTACCATAACAAAGTCAGCTCCCTCTTTAATATCTAAACCAACTTCTCTTAAAGACTCTGTATAATTTCTCATATCCATTTGGTAAGTTTTTTTATCACCTTTTAATTTTTGTTTCGATCCTATTGCATCTCTAAATGGCCCGTAAAAACTTGAAGCGTATTTAACAGCATAAGATAGTATTTGAGTATCTTTTAATTTTTTCTTATCTAAAGCCTTTCTAATAATTCCTATTCTTCCGTCCATCATATCTGAAGGGGCAACAACATCGGAACCTACTGATGCTTGTAATAAAGCTTGTTTCTCTAAAATCTTTAGAGTTTCATCATTATCAATTTTACCGTTTAGTATTATTCCATCGTGACCGTGAGATGTATATGGATCTAAAGCAACATCAGTCATAACTCCAAATTTATTATATTTTTTTTTTATAAATTTAATTGCTCTACAAACAAGATTATTTTCATTTAGCGCTTCAGAACCGTTATGATCTCTTTGATGATTAGAAGTATTTGGAAAAAGCGCTATCATAGGTATCTTAAATTTTTCTGCTTCATCTAATATGCTTGATAATTTATCTAAAGAATATCTGTAGATACCTGGCATTGTCTTAATTTTTTCTTTTTTATTTTTACCTTCAGTTAAAAATATTGGTAAAATTAAATCATCTGCGGATAAGTTGTTTTCTGATATTAGTCTCCTAACCCAATCAGAGTTGCGAACTCTTCTCAATCTTGTTGATGGAAATTTGCCTAAAATCTTCATTTTTTAAATTTTTATAATATTATTTATGCGACAAATATAATATTATACCTTATAAGCAAAGTAATTTAATAGTTAAATATGTCTAATTCAGCTACATTCCAAGACTTCTATCAAGTACCTGATCTAACATTTGATATTAATAAATTAAGATCTGAACTTGAAAAAATTTTAAAAAATTCAAAGTATCAAACACTTGGAATAACAAATTTTGCTGCAATTCCAATGAATCAAATCCCAGGTGATGAGAGCTCGACACAAGGTCACAATGTTAGAGGAATATATTATACAAAACCAGATGAGTCTGGAAAAGAAGTTGTTAGAGATAAGCCTATAGATGAGTCCAAATATTCTGAAATAACAAAAGAATTTAAAAACACTTATTTCGAGGAAGTTTATAAAATATTAAGTAAAAAATTTAAGTTAGGAAGAGTACGAATATTATTAAAACAGCCTAGATCTACTTTAAGTTGGCACAGAGATCCTGAGCCTAGATTGCATATACCGATTATAACTAATCCTGGATGTAAAATGGTTATAGAGGACGTTGCAAAGCATATGCCAGCCGACGGAAAAGTTTGGATTACGAATAATACAAGATATCATAATTTTTTTAATGGAGGTGAACAAAATAGAATTCACATTGTTGCCTGCATGCTAGAAAACAGATTCAACTAATTGAATTCAATATTTAAAAAAATTTGTATTTCATCTGATCACGCAGGTTACGAGACTAAAGAATTTATCAAAGATCTTTTAATTAAATCAAAAATATCTACTGTAGATTTAGGACCTTTTTTGAGTAAATCAGTTGATTATCCTGATTATGCAAAAAAGGTCTCAAATAGAGTTTCTAAAAGAAAAAGTGACATAGGTATATTAGTTTGTGGTTCTGGCACAGGTATGGCAATTTCAGCTAATAAAACAAAAGGAATTAGGGCTGCTGTAGGATATAATATTAAATCAACCCAATTGTCTCGCCAGCATAATAATGCTAATGTATTGTGTTTAGGATCAAGATTGACTAAAAGAAAAGACATTAAAAGAATTATTAAAATTTTTTTGAATACAAAATTTGAAGGTGGAAGACACAAAAGGAGAGTTAAAAAAATTTAAATGTCATCAGTAACTAAAATAAAAAGAATATCAAATGACTTTTTCGAGAGAGATTTAAAAGAATCGGATAAAGATCTTTTTAACTCAATTTCACAGGAATTTGTTAGACAAAAAAATCATATTGAATTGATTGCATCTGAAAATATTGTTTCTAGAGCTGTTTTAGAAGCTCAAGGTTCAGTTTTAACAAATAAATATGCCGAGGGTTATTCCGGTAAAAGATATTATGGAGGTTGCGAGTTTGTTGATATATCAGAAAATTTAGCGATAGATAGAGCAAAAAAACTTTTTAATTGTAAATTTGCAAATGTCCAGCCGCACTCAGGTGCCCAAGCTAATGGAGCGGTATATTTAGCATTAATTAAACCAGGAGACACTATACTAGGTATGAGTTTAAATTCTGGTGGGCATTTAACCCATGGAGCAAAACCAGCGCAATCAGGTAAGTGGTTTAATGCGGTACACTATGACGTTAAAGAGGATACAGGTTTAATTGATTATGAAAATGTAGAAAAGTTAGCTTTAGAACATAAACCAAAATTAATAATTGCTGGAGGCAGCGCTTATTCAAGAATTATAAACTTTAAAAAATTCAAAGATATTTGTGAAAAAGTAAACGCTTATTTGTTAGTTGATATGGCTCACTTTTCTGGATTAGTTGCTGGTGGAGCTTATCCCAATCCTTTGGAGTATGCTGATGTTGTGACATCAACTACACATAAAGTTTTAAGAGGCCCACGAGGAGGAATAATTTTAACTAATGATGAAACTCTTTATAAAAAATTTAACAGCGCTGTTTTTCCTGGTCTTCAAGGCGGGCCGTTAATGCATGTTGTGGCAGCTAAAGCCGTTTGCTTTAAAGAAGCATTAAGCGAAGAATTTAAAAAATATACATCAAATGTTATTTCAAATGCGAAGGTTTTAAGTGAAACACTAATCGAAAATAACTTTAAAATATTCTCAGGAGGAACTGATACTCATTTAATGTTAGTGGATTTAAGACCATATGGAGTTACAGGTAAAGATGCTGAAGAAAGTTTAGGCAGAGCAAATATAACTTGTAATAAAAATGGTATTCCTTTTGACACGCAAAGTCCAATGATTACTTCAGGTATTAGATTAGGAACGCCTGCTGCAACAACAAGAGGTTTTCAAGCTGAAGAATTTAAATTAGTTGGAAAACTTATAACAAAAGTTATTAAAGGACTTTCAGAAAACCCAAATAATAATACTAAAATTGAAAAAGAAGTACAGAAAGAGGTTGTTGAACTCTGTTCTGATTTTCCAATATATAGCGGATAATAAAATATTCTATGATTTGTCCTTTTTGTCGAGAAAAAGATACATCCGTCGTTGATTCAAGACCAACAGAAGATGGAACAGCAATTAGAAGAAGAAGAGTTTGTACTTGTGGAGGTGGTCAACGTTTTACAACATTTGAAAGAGTTCAATTTAGGGAATTAACTGTAATTAAAAAAAATGGTCGAAGATCACCATTCGATAGAGAAAAATTAGCAAAATCACTTTTCACTGCATTAAAAAAAAGACCAATTGATTCAGATACAACTGAAAAAATCGTTTCAAAAATTTCGAGGGAGCTTGAGGAAATGGGACAATCAGAAATTCAATCAAGTATAATTGGAAGAAAGGTAATGGATGAGCTCAAGGAACTTGATAAAATTGCCTATATAAGGTTTGCCTCAGTATACACAAATTTTAAAGAAATTGGTGAATTTGGTGAATATATTGATGAGTTACATGGCAAATCAAAAAAGAAATAAAACACAAACAAAACATATTGATAATCTAGCTTTGGCATTTGAATTGGCAAAGATAAATTTGGGCTCTACTAAGGAAAATCCCTCTGTAGGATGTGTTGTCGAAAAAAACGGTAGCATTATTTCAAGTGGATATACATCAATAAACGGGAGACCTCATGCTGAGTATAACGCTTTAAATAAAAATATTAATTTTAAAAATTCAAATATTTATATAACACTTGAACCATGTTCGCACTTTGGCAAAACACCTCCATGTACAAATATTATAAAAAGCAAAAAAGTAAAAAGAGTTTTTTATTCAATTAATGACATAGATGAAAGAAGTAAAAATAAGTCTCAGAAAGCACTTAGTAAAAAAAATATATCAATTAGTAAGTTTTTTTTAAAAGAAAAGGCTATTAAGTTTTATGAAAGTTATCATAGACTCAGAAAAGATAAGTTGCCAGTAATCGATGCTAAATTGGCCTTATCAAAAGATTATTTTACTATTAATAAAAAGAAAAAATGGATTACAAATGAGCAATCGCGGAAGTTGTCACATTTATTAAGAACTAAGTATAATGCTTTGTTATCAACCTCAAAAAGCATAAATAATGATAATTCATTACTAAACTGTAGAATTAATGGATTGGAAAATAAATCACCAAATTTAATTATTCTAGATAGGGATTTAAAAATTAAAAAAAATTTGAATATTTTTAAAAAAAAAATAGATAGAAATATTTATATATACACAACAAATAATAATAAAAAAAAAATTTATTGGCTTAAAAAAAACAATACTAAGGTAATATTGGTTGATAAAATGAACACAAGAAAAGATTATATAAAGATATTTAGGTCTTTTACTAAATTAAATTTTTCAAGAATATTTATCGAGTCTGGTTTAACATTTATCAATTTTTTAATAAATAATAAGCTTTTAAATAATATTTATATTTTTAAAACGGATACCAGTTTGAATATAAATGGTTTTAATAACTCTAGCAATAAATTAATTAAAAAGATAAAGCTAAAAAATAGACTTAAAGTTTATTTAAATAACGACAACGTATACTTAGAAAGATTAAATTAATGTTTAACGGAATTATTAAAAATACAGGTACGGTAAGAAATATAAAAAGAGGGAAAAAAAGTATGATGCTATCAATTTACTCTAATTTAAAATTAAAAAAAAATTCCTTGGGCGATTCAATTTCTTGCGATGGAGTGTGCTTAACTCTAACATCTAAAAAAAATAAAATGTTAACGTTCTATCTTTCCGAAGAAACAATAAAGAGATCAAATTTTTCTCAAATCAAAATTGGCAAAATTGTAAATATGGAGAAATCTTTAGAATATGGAGAAAACATTTCTGGCCATTATACACAGGGCCACGTTGATACAGTTGGAAAAATTTTAAATATAAAAATTTTAGACAAAACTTGGATAATTCAAATTAAAACATCCAAAAAATTTAATAAGTTTTTAGTCGAAAAAGCCTCTATTCATATTAACGGCGTGTCTTTAACCATTTCGAAAAAAAAAAGTAAATTTTTTGAAATCAATATAATTCCCCACACTTTGAAATTAACAAACCTTAAAAATTTGAAAGCTAATGATCTAGTCAATATTGAATTTGATATTTTCGGTAAATATCTTCATGATATAAATAATTAAATGACCCAAAATCACTTATCACCTATAAAAGAAATTTTAAAAGATGCCAAAAGAGGCAAAATGTTTATTTTGGTTGATGACAAAGATAGAGAAAACGAGGGGGATTTAATAATTCCAGGATCTAAATGCAATTCTAAAAATATCAACTTTATGGCAACTCATGGTAGGGGTCTTATTTGCTTAGCTCTTACTAAACAAAAAGTAGAAGAATTAAATCTGCCACTCATGTCATCATTAAACAAAGCTAGAATGCAAACAGCATTTACAATTTCAATCGAAGCACGAAAGGGAATTACCACTGGGATATCAGCATTTGATAGAGCAAAAACAATTAAAACTGCAATAAGTAAAAATTCTAGAAAAAGAGATATAGTTTCTCCAGGTCATGTTTTTCCCCTTGTAGCTAGATCAGGAGGAGTTCTAGAAAGAGCTGGTCATACAGAAGCTTCAGTAGATATATCCAAGTTGTCTAAGCTAAATCCAAGTGCTGTTATTTGTGAAGTTATGAACCAAGACGGACGAATGGCTAGGCTAAAAGATTTAAAAATTTTTGCAAAAAAACATAAATTAAAAATTGCAAGTATTGAAGATATAATCTCATTTAGATTAAAAAATGAAAAATTAATTAAAAGTATAAAAATTAAAAATATAATAATAAAAAAACAAAAATATGATGTTTTGACTTATAAAAACTTAGTAGATAATTCTGAATGTTTTGTTGTTAAAAGAGGAAAATTTAATAAAAATAAATCAATAAGAGTACGCGTACTCTCTCAAATAATGAAAAACAACAAGTTAAATATTAAAAATAAACAAATAGAAAAATCTTTAAAATATTTATCTAATTACAACGATTTTGCGTTAGTTATAATTAAAGATAAAAAGTCTCTTAAGCAAAAAATTTTCGAGGAAACAAAAAATAACAATATACTTAGATATTATGGCATAGGAGCTCAAATAATAAAAGATTTAAACATTAAAAATATGATATTAGTATCAAGATCAAAAAAAAAGATTATTGGTTTAGACGGTTTTGGAATTAAAATTATAAAACAAGAAATTATAAAATGAAAAAAAAATTTTTAATCGTTGCATCAGATTACTACAAAGATATCACGAAAAATCTTATAAGTGGTTCTTTAAAAAAATTAAAAAGTATTAAAAGAAATATAACCATTATTAAAGTTCCGGGAACTTTTGAAATTCCTGTTGTTATATCAAAAAACCTAAAGCGTTTTGACGGATTTATAGCTTTAGGTTGCGTTATAAAAGGACAAACTCCACACTTCGATTTTATATGCAATGCTACATTTATTTCATTATCAGATTTATCTACAAAATCAAAAAAACCAATAGGTAACGGTATAATAACCGCATTTAATATTAGTCAAGCAAAGAAGAGATCCCACATAAAAGGGGAAGAAGCTGCAAATGCCGTATTAGAAGTGATTAAAAATGGTTAATTTGGTTAAAAATTCTTCTCCAAGAATTAAAATAATCCAAAAACTTTATTCTAAGGTTTTGAATCCAGACGAAAAAATTATATATAATAAAAGTCAATACAAAAAATTTATCAAAGATGTAACTGAGGGAACTTTAGAAAGAAGAGAGCTCATAGAGGAAACGATAGAAAAATTCTTAAAAAACGATATCGATCTTAAAAGAACAGATAAATTGTTAAAAATTATTATATTTGCTGCAGTTTTTGAGCTATTATTTAAGCATAATAATCCAAAAAAAGTGATAATAAGTGAATACTTAAAGACTTCTCATTTCTTTTTAGAAAAAGCTCAAATTAAATATTTAAATGCCATTTTAGACAAATTATCCGATTTAATTAGAAAAAATTAATTTTTTGTACAATATGCTGCATAATTTTTAAAAGTTTAGCTTGCGTTTTTTATTATATTTTGGCATTTATCGTAACATTATATGAACTCTTCTCTTGAACTTCTTTATTTAATAATATTTTCAGGAATTTTAGCCGTTGGTTATAGCTATCTTTTATCAGGACAAATTTTATCCTCTAGCGATGGTAACGAAAAAATGAGGGAAATTGCCGGAGCTATACAAATTGGTGCTAAGGCTTACTTAAACAGACAATATAAAACTATAGCGATAGTTGGTCTAATAGTTTTAATAATAGTAACATATTTTTTTAATTTTTTAGTCGGCTTTGGTTATTTTATTGGAGCTGCTTTATCTGGGTTAGCAGGTTATGTTGGTATGTTAATTTCGGTTCAGGCAAACGTAAGAACCGCAGAGGCATCAAGAAAAAGTTTACAATCAGGTTTAAGTATTGCATTTAAATCTGGAGCGATAACAGGTTTACTGGTAGCGGGATTAGCTCTTTTATCAATTGCCATTTACTATCTCGTATTAATAAATCTCAACACTGAAAGTAGAGACATTATCAACGCTTTAGTGGCTTTAGGTTTTGGTGCTTCTTTAATTTCAATTTTTGCAAGATTAGGTGGTGGAATTTTTACTAAAGGAGCTGACGTTGGAGCAGATTTAGTTGGTAAAGTTGAAGCTGGTATTCCAGAAGATGATCCACGTAATCCTGCTGTAATTGCAGACAATGTCGGGGATAATGTTGGAGATTGTGCTGGTATGGCAGCTGATTTATTTGAAACCTATGCAGTAACTATAGTTGCGACTATGGTTTTAGCATCAATATTTTTTCCTGATACATCTAACATGATGATTTATCCATTAGCGATAGGTGGATCATGTATTATTACATCTATAATAGGAACTTGGTTTGTTAGATTAGGTAATAGTAAAAATATAATGGGAGCCTTATACAAGGGGTTTATTGCTACTGCTGTACTTTCCTTATTAATTTTGTACCCTTTGACAAATGCGACTTTAGGTTTAAATAATAATTATTCATATTCAAATATCAATTTTACTGGTTTTGATTTATACGTGTGCGCCGTAATTGGATTGATAATAACAGGTTTAATCATTTGGATAACAGAATATTATACAGGTACTAATTTTAGACCCGTTAAAAGTGTGGCACAATCTTCAACGACTGGTCACGGAACTAATGTAATTCAAGGTCTAGCTATTTCGATGGAAGCGACAGCTATACCTGCTCTAATTATTGTCGTTGGTATCATAAGCACTTATAATTTTGCAGGTTTATTTGGTATCGCAATTGCAGTAACGTCAATGTTAGCTTTAACCGGTATGGTTGTTGCTCTTGATGCATACGGACCAGTCACGGACAATGCTGGTGGAATTGCTGAAATGTCGAAACTTCCAAAAAATGTAAGAAAAACAACTGATGCATTAGATGCAGTGGGCAATACAACAAAAGCTGTCACCAAAGGTTATGCAATTGGCTCTGCAGGCTTAGGCGCATTAGTTTTATTTGCTGCTTACACCGAGGATATTAAATATTATTCAATGGACAAAACCTCATCATTATATCAAACAGAAGTAAGTTTTGATTTGTCCAATCCTTATGTGGTTATAGGTCTATTAATCGGTGGTCTTTTACCATATCTATTTGGATCAATGGGGATGCAAGCTGTTGGAAGAGCAGGTGGAGCAGTAGTTATAGAGGTAAGAAGACAATTTAAAAAAATTCCAGGAATCATGAAGGGAAAAAGAAAACCAGATTATGGAAGACTTGTAGATTTGCTTACGAAAGCTGCAATAAAAGAAATGATTATTCCATCACTACTTCCAGTTTTATCTCCTATAATTCTTTACGTTATAATTTTGTTTATTGCAGGAAAAGTAGCTGCGTTAGCAGCACTGGGAGCAATGTTATTAGGAGTTATAGTTACAGGTTTATTCGTAGCTATTTCAATGACCGCGGGCGGTGGAGCATGGGACAATGCCAAAAAATACATAGAAGATGGAAACTTTGGTGGTAAGGGATCTGAAGCTCATAAAGCCGCTGTAACAGGTGATACCGTGGGCGACCCATACAAAGATACAGCTGGACCCGCTGTAAACCCTATGATTAAAATTACAAATATAGTTGCACTTTTATTGTTATCAATAATTGCACACTAGAATTTTCTTTTTCCATACATTTTTTGTCTAACACTTTGTAAAAAGGAGGTCACAAAACTATCTTTAGTTACAGGATTATCAGTTTTCATTTCAGAATATTTAATTTTCTTCATATCTTCTTTACTATAAAATTGTTTGTTTACAACAACACCGTACTTATCAAAATTTAAAACTAACACATTATTCTCTAAAAGGTTCATATCTCCAAATTTTACTAATTTTCCAGAAGCAATTTTTCTATCGAAATAAAACCATAGGTTTTTATCTTCAATAGACATAGTATGAGGATTTCCAAGTACATTTATAACATCGTTTTTATTGCTTTTATTAACTAGTATTTTTTCAGATCTATTTTGTAGAAAATTTATACCGTGACCTTTTATAGGGTCTTTAAATTGGCAATTAGATAATATAAATATTAAAGCTATATATATAATCTTTTTAAAATGTTTGATTTTAAATATAAAAAACATAATTTTATTTATAATAATTTAGTAAAATTATCACGAAATATTTACTTTTACAAAGACATTAAATTAGAGGATAAACTTGAAAATAGAATTATCCTTATTTTTGGTCATTTAGTTATTATTCTTCTTTGTTTGAAAAAAAAACAAATTAATAAAAATTTGTCCCAAGAGTTATATGATAATATTTTTTTAAATATCGAAAATAATTTAAGAGAGATGGGACATGGTGATGTAACTGTTAACAAAAAAATGAAAAATTTTAATCAAATTTTTCACGATTTACTCATTAAATTTTTAGACCAAAAAAACCAAAACAAAATCAATATTAATGAAATGACAAAATTTTTATTTTTGCTGAATAAAAATGAGGAAATATCAGCAAAACTTAATGATTATTTTGTTAAATATTATAATTTTTGTTTTGATATTATTAATAAAAATATGATAAAAGAACTTGATAAATTTAAATACTAGCTATGGCTGTACCAAAAAGAAAAACAACAGTTTCTAAAAGAAACAAAAGAAGATCTCACCACAAAATTTCCAACATTAATGTTGTCGAAGATAAAAAAACTGGTGAATACAGAAATTCCCATCACATAGATCTTAAAACTGGTTTTTATAACGGAAAAAAAATTCTAGACATATAATATATATATGGATAAAAAAATTTGTATTGCAATTGATGCAATGGGAGGTGAAAACGCTCCTTATAAAAATATTGAGGGTATAAGTTTATTTTGTAAAAAATACAAAAAAAAAGATGATTATTTTTTTAACATTTTTGGAGATGAAAATAAGATTAATGTTGAATTAAAAAAATATAATATTCCAGACAAATATTTCAGAATTTTTCATACGAAATCAACTGTTTCAGATGACGAGACTCCATTAACAGCCGTTAAAACATCGAAAAATAGTAGCATGTGGAATTGCGTTTATTCTCAAGTTAAATCAGAAAGTGACATTTCTTTATCTGCCGGTAATACTGGTGTTTTATTAGTTATATCTAGAATGATACTGAAAACAATTAATGGAGTTAGTAAACCTGCTCTTGCAGGACTTTGGCCAAACATGAATGGTATGAATATAGTATTAGATCTTGGAGCCAACATAGAGTGTGATGAAAAAAACTTAATTGAATTTTCAGAAATGGGATCAGCTTTACACAAATCATTATTTCCTAATGAGAAACCAAAAGTAGCTTTACTTAATGTTGGCTCTGAAGAAATAAAAGGAACTGAAACAATAAAGAAAGCACACTCTAGATTAAAAGAAATTGGTAAGAATGGAGACTTTATTTTTAATGGGTATATTGAGGGTAACAAAATTACAGAAGGATTTAGCAATGTAATAGTAACAGATGGTTTCACAGGCAATATAGCATTAAAGACAGCTGAAGGCACAGCAAAGTTTATAACAGATAATCTCAAAATTTCTTTAAAAGAAAATTTATTATCTAAATTTTCACTACTATTTTCTTATTTTAGTCTTAAAAAATTTAAAGAAAAATTGGACCCAAGAAAATTTAATGGAGCAATTTTCTTAGGTTTAAATGGTCCCGTTGTAAAAAGCCATGGGTCTACAGACTCGATCGGATTTCACCATTCTATAGATCTATGTTATAATATTGTTAAAGGCAATTTAATGAGTCAAATAAAAGATAATCTAAGCCATCTTAATGACAATCAAATCTAAACAAAATTTAGGGAAAAAAGAAATCGCAAACAAACTTTCATCTATAATTGGATTTTCATCTCAAAGTATCCAAAAAATTACAGACGATATTATTGAAATAATTACGACCAATTTAAACGAAGATAAAAAGATTAATTTAAAAAATCTTGGATCTTTAAAAGTTATTTTTAAAAAAGAAAGAGTTGGAAGAAACCCTAAAACTAAGGAAAAATTTAAAATAAATTCCAGAAATTCAGTAAAGTTTAAAGCATCTGAAACTTTAAAAAAAAGGTTAAATTAATTTAAATATGGTCAAAAATTATTTAGATATTACCGAACTTTCAATTGAGCTTAATTTAATTAATAAAAAAACAGGAAAACCTGCTAATCACATTTTAAGATTTTGGGAAAAAGAATTTAATGAAATAAGACCTACAATTCTTAAAGGAAATAGACGTTATTATGACCAAAAACAAGTTGATAAAATTAAATATATCAAATTTTTATTAAGAGATAAGGGACTAACTATTAAAGGAGCTAAAAATATTTTAAAAAGAAAAAAAAATATTGACGAAATAGATAAAAATATTATAGAAAAAGAATATTTAAAAAATAACATTAAAAATAAATCTGTTAATATTTTAAAAAAGATTAAAGGACTTAAAAATTATGGCTAAAAAGACTCACTTAAAAGTAAGAATGGTGCCAGAAAGTAAACCTGACAGCGCCTTCGTATATTATGCAAAAAAGCCGACTAAAGGAGAAAAAGCAAAGGTAAAGTTAAAAATTAGAAAATATAATCCAAATACTAGAAAACATGAATATTTTGTAGAAAAAAAACTACCACCACACAGTAAATAGTCCTATTTTTTAAAATTTCTAAATTCATATTTTATATAAGCTCTTATCATTGACTTCCATATTTCATTTGTAATTTTAACATCTATATTTTTTTTTTTTGATTTAGACTTAATGTTACTGAGTATTTTTTTAATTCTCTTCTTATCTACTATTTGATTTTTAAATTTTTTAGTTAATAAAACTTGATTTACTAGATATGTTCTTTTCTTAATTAATGAGAGGAAATGATTATCAAGAACGTCTAGTTTTTTTCTTATATTTTCCAATTTTTTATTTATCATAGCGACATAAAGATTATATGAGATTTCAAATAATAATTATATATTTATAAAATGCAAACGGCTAAAATAAATTATAACTCAATTGTAAGAATCTGGCTTTTATTAATGATAATCTTAGTGTTTTTGATGATCATGGTTGGTGGATTGACTAGATTAACCGACTCTGGTTTATCAATTACAGAGTGGGAGTTGTTTAAAGGTATTTTGCCACCACTTACAAATGAAACGTGGATAGTTTATTTTAATTTGTACAAAGAGATACCTCAATTTAAGCTTGTTAATCCTTTAATGACTTTAGATGAGTTTAAAATAATATTTTATTGGGAATATTTTCATAGATTGTTTGGTAGAATAATAGGTCTTGCTTACATTATACCACTGATTATTTTTACTTTTGCAAAAGTTTTCAACAAAAAATTACTATTGATTTTTTATTTCATTTTTTTTTTAATTTTATTACAAGGAATAATAGGATGGTATATGGTTGAAAGTGGACTAACAACAAATACATCAGTTAGTCATTATAGATTGTCTTTACACTTGTTTTTAGCTTTTGTTATCATATCTTTTTTAATCTGGAATTATTTAAACTATAAGAATGAAGAAAAAAAGATTTTTTTTAACTTCAAATCTATATTACCAAAAATATTTTTTTTATTTATTCTTTTTCAAATAATTATTGGGGCTTTTGTTTCCGGATTAGATGCAGGCTTAATATATCAAACATGGCCAAAAATGAATCTTTCATATTTTCCAGATGATGTTGTATTACTCGATACTAATTTGATAAATTTACTTAATAATCAAAGTTTCGTACAGTTTTTACACAGAACAACAGCTTATCTAATTGTTTTCTTTGCTTTGTTTATTGGTTTAAAAATGTATTTTAAAAAAGAAAAAAGATTTTTAATAAACTATTTTGCAGTGTTTTTATTTTTAACTATACAAGTTATTTTGGGTATTTTTACTCTTATTACTGGGCTAAATCTTTATTTAGCTTCACTTCATCAAATTACTAGCGTAATCTTAGTGTATACTGTTCTTAATCTTAATCATAAATTGTCATAAAAAAATTGACTTTTGGTTTTTTTATTAGTAGTTATCCCGTTTGAAATGACACCATTTATAAAAAAAAAAGAAGTCAAACAAGATTGGTACCTTATAGATGCTGAAAATGCTGCGGTTGGAAGACTTGCTGCATTTATTTCAAAAGTACTTAGAGGAAAAAATAAATCTACTTACAATCCCCATATAGATAATGGTGATTTTGTAGTAGTTACAAATATTGAAAAAATTAAATTTACAGGTAAAAAGTTTACAAACAAAAAATATTATAGACACACAGGTCATCCAGGTGGGATTAAGATATCGACACCCTTAACTTTAACTGAAAAAAATAAGTCACAAGATATATTAAAATTAGCAGTTAAAAGAATGCTCCCGGATGGTCCTCTTGCAAAAAAACAGATGACTAAATTAAAAATTTATAAAGGATTAACTCATCCACATCAAAATCAAAATCCAAAGTTAATTGATTTTACCAAATTTAATAAAAAAAATACTGTTAAAAATTAATGGAACAAGCTCAAACAAATAAAGAAAAAGTTAAAAAATTAAAACTTGATTTTAAAGACAGTAAATATTCTACAGGTAGAAGAAAAAAATCAATAGCAAAAGTTTGGGTAAAAAAGGGTTCTGGAAAAATTTTTGTTAATGGTATGTTAATGGGAGATTATTTTAAAAGACCAGTTCATCAACTTATAGTTACCAGACCACTTGAAATTACAAATGTGATCAACAACTACGATGTAAAATGTTCAGTAAAGGGTGGTGGTTTATCTGGTCAGGCCGGTGCTATAATTTTAGGAATATCTCGTGCTTTAATTTCTCATGATGAAAATTTAAAAAAAGATTTAAAAAAAGACAAATTAACAACAAGAGACTCGAGAGTTGTTGAAAGAAAAAAATACGGTCATAGAAAAGCTCGTAGAAGTTTCCAATTTTCAAAAAGATAATCATTTAAATTTAAAAACTTTGATTTGGTGATATAAGTTATTTATGACTAAAAATTGTATTAATGTTGTAGTTGCAGGAGCCACAGGTTATGTGGGTTTGGATCTTGTATATTTATTATCAAGACATCCGAATATTAAGATTGTTAATTTATGTGCTCAAAAAAAAATTGGAAAACATATTAAGAGTTTTGATAAAAGAATAAAAAAGAAACTTCCAAAAATATCTAAAATTGATAATGTTAATTGGAGTAAAGTAGATTTACTCTTTTTATCACTACCTAATGGTGAGGCTCAAGTCTTAATTAAAAGATTATTTGATAAATATAAAAATTTAAAATTTATAGATTTATCAGCCGATTTTAGATTAGAAAATGCCAATGTATATAAAAAAAATTATCTTAAGAATCATAAAGCAAAAAAATTAATTAAAAAATCTATTTATTCAATAACTGAGTTAAAAAAAAATAAAATCAAAAAATTTAGAATAATTTCAAATCCAGGTTGTTATCCAACATCAATTCAAATTCCACTAGTGCCATTATTAAAGAAAAAAATTGTAGAATTGAAAAATATTACAATTGACTCTAAATCAGGATACTCAGGTGCTGGTAAAAATTATAAATCAAAATTTAATTTTAAAAATTTTTATAAATCCACTTATGCTTATGCAGTAAAAAATCACAGACATATTGCTGAAATAGACCAAGAATTAAAAAAAATATCTAAAAATATTTTATATACATTTAATCCACATTTAATTCCCAGCTTTAGAGGTATTCTGTCATCAATTTATATAAATAAAAAAAAAAATATTACTGTAAAAAAAATAGTTAATATTTTAAAAAATTACTATAAAAATGATTTTTTTATAAAAATTCATAAACCAAACACACAAATTGGCACAGGTAGTGTTATAGAAACAAATAATTGTGATATATCAGTTTGTCAAACAAGACTTAAAAATAAAATTGTTATTTTTTCTTCAATAGATAATTTAATAAAAGGTGCAGCTGGTCAGGCAATACAAAATATGAATATTTTGTATAATTTTAAAGAAACTTATGGTTTAAAATGAAATTTTTATTAATTATATTTTTTTTAATACTATATTCATGCTCTAAACCACAAACAGTTCTTGTTTGTGGAGATCATAAATGTGTAAACAAAGCTGAAGCCAAGCAATACTTTGAAGAAAATTTAACTTTAGAAGTTCAAATTATTTCTAAAGATAATCAGACAAGTTATAATTTAATAGATTTAAATCTAAAAGGTGATCAACCTAATATCAAAGTTTTTAAAAATAATAATAAAAAAGTTGTAAAAAAACTTTCTAAAGAGGAGATTAAAGAAAAAAAAAGGGAAATAAAAAAAAAGAAAAAAACATTAGCGCAAAAATCAAAAGAAACTAAAAAAGAAGTAAATTTGAAGAAAAAAATTAAGATTGATACACCATCATCCCACAATTCCAAAAATAACTCTCTAGACATTTGTCTAAAACTTGAAAAATGTGATATTGATTCAATAGCGAATTATTTAATAAAAACAAGTAATGAAAAAAATTATCCAAATATTTCGTTAAGAGAATAATAATGAGAAAAAAAAAGTTATATAACATTGCAATTGTCGGACTAGGAAATATTGGAAGCTATTTGTTTAAATTTCTAAATGAAAACAAGAATATTATTTCTAATAAAAATAATTCAAGTTTTAAAATTCTTTATGTTTCGGCAAAAAATAAAAACAAAAAAAGAAATATTAAATTCAAGAATAGTCAGTGGGTAAATAATTTTAATTTAATTTTAAAAAATAAAGATGTAGATATAATTGTTGAGTTAATAGGTGGTGCCGAAGGACCTGCAAAAAATTTAGTTTTTGAGGCTTTAAAAAATAAAAAACACGTAGTTACAGCTAACAAAGCTTTAATTTCAAAATATGGTGACAAATTATCAATGATTGCTGAAAAAAATAAAGTAAATTTAGAATTTGAGGCTGCAGTTTGTGGAGGTGTACCCATTATTAGATCCATTAAAGAAGGATTAATAGCAAACAAAATAAATCGTATATATGGAATTTTAAATGGTACTTCTAATTACGTTTTATCTTCAATGGAAATACACAAAACTTCCTTTAAAGAAACAATTAAAAAAGCTATTAAACTTGGTTATGCTGAGTCTGATCCATCTTCAGATATAAATGGAGATGATGTGGCTTCAAAAGTCAAAATATTATCATGTTTAAGTTTTAATTCTTTTATAAACAAAAGTATACATGTTGAAGGAATTAAAGATGTTGATGAAGAGGATATTTCTAATGCTAACAAATTGGGATATAAATTAAAGTTAATGGGATTTTCTGAAATTTTAAATAATAAAATTTTTCAAAGAGTTCACCCAACACTAGTAAAAAAAACATCATACATTGCAGGTGTGAATGGAGTTCTAAATGCAGTAATTGTTGATGGAAATCCTATTGGAAAGAATATCATACAAGGCGAGGGCGCCGGACCATCAGCAACTACTTCTGCTTTAGTTTCTGATATTTCATCAATATTACGAGGGAATATAAAATTTCCTTTTGCTATATCAAATAAAAGAAGAAAAAAATTTTTAAGTGGCAAAATATCAGACTTATATTTTTCTTCTTACATAAGATTAAATGTAAAGGATAAATATGGAGTATTATCTGATGTAACTAAAATATTTTCAAATAACAAAGTATCTATTAAGAGGGTTTTACAAAATCCTTATAAAAATAAAAAAAAATCTTCAATCGTTATAATTACTCACAGGTCGAAAGATAATGATATTCAAAAAACATTGAAAACTTTAGCCAAAAAGTCTTATATAATTCAAAAACCTAAATTATTAAGAATTGAAAATGGCTAATGTCTATAGATAAAAATTATTTCAACAAATTTATTAAAACAACAGAAAAAGCTGCAATAGGTGCTTTTCCATTTATAGGAAAAGGAGACAAAAATGCAGCTGACAAGGGCTCTGTTGATATGATGAGGAGTGAACTTAATGCGATAGATATGAACGGTGAAGTAGTAATTGGTGAAGGCGAAATGGACGAAGCACCAATGCTTTACATAGGTGAAAAGGTTGGAACAAAAAATGGTTTAGAACTCGATATAGCGTTAGATCCACTTGAAGGAACTAATTTTGTCGCTAATAATTTACCAAATGCGTTTTCAATGTTAGCGGTTTGTGAAAAGGGTAATTTATTTTCTGCACCTGATACATATATGGAAAAAATAGCGGTTGGTCCAAATCTTCCAAAAAATCTTTTAGATTTGGATAACGGTGTTGAAAAAAATATTAAAATTTTATCTGAAGCTAAAAAAAAGAGCGTTGATGAAATAACAGCTTGTGTCTTAAAAAGGCCAAGACACGAGAACATTATAAATATTTTAAAAAATCTTAATGTGAATATAAAATTTATATCTGATGGTGATGTATCAGGCGCAATATCTGTTGCTGACCCTAATACAAATATTGATATTTATTTAGGTATTGGTGGTGGGCCGGAGGGTGTTCTTGCAGCTGCAGCACTATCCTGTATGGGAGGTCAAATACAAACAAGGCTAGTTTTAGACGAGCAACAACTTAAAAGAGCAAAAAAACTAGGCATTAAGGATGAGAATAAAAAATTTAATATAGATGACATGATAAAAGGCGATGTAATATTTTGTGCATCAGCTATTACTAATGGTGACATTGTGGACGGTATTAAAGATTTAGGAGATAAATATGAAGTGTCAACATTTGCTTTACATAAAGATTTTAATATTTCTAAGAAAGTCAAAAATTTACATTCTAAAAAATGAATGAATTATCAATATTAGGAAAAAATTGGAAATATAAAAAATTTGATTCGTCCTACGTTGAATATTTAAAGGAAAATTTTTTCTTAGACGATATTACAGCGAAATTGCTATCAATTAGAAATATAAAAAAAGATTATGTTAAATCTTTTCTAGAACCGTCTATAAAAAACCTCATACCAAACCCGAACACTTTAAGAGATATGAAAAAAACAACAATTAGAATTTTAAAGTCAATTAATGAAAATGAACGGATAGGAATATTTGGTGATTATGATGTGGATGGGGCAAGCTCTACAGCTATAATTGGAAATTATTTTAAAATCATAAAACAAAACTTTGAAGTATATATCCCAGATAGACAATCCGAGGGATATGGTCCAACAATTAAAAGTTTTCAAAAATTAATTGAGAAAAAAGTTGATCTAATAATCACAGTCGATTGTGGAACTATGTCTTTTGACGCAATTAATTTTGCAAATAAAAATAATGTTGATGTAATTGTTTTGGATCATCATCAATCTGAATTAAATTTACCACAAGCACATTCCATAATTAACCCAAATAGATTTGATGATGAGTCAAATCTAAATTATTTATGTGCTGCAGGAGTTTGTTTTATGACTTTAATTTCAATAAATTCTGCTTTAAGAAAACAAGGTTGGTTTTTAAAAAAAAAGATTAAGGAACCAAATTTACTTGATTTTTTAGATTTGGTTTCACTAGGTACTATTTGTGATGTAGTTCCTTTAATTGGTTTAAATAGGGCTATCGTAAAACAAGGTCTTAAAATAATAAATTCTAAAAAAAATTTAGGACTAAAGACATTAATTGAATTATGCAAAATCGAGTCTAAAGCTTCAACCTATCATTTAGGTTATATAATTGGACCAAGGATTAATGCAGGTGGAAGAGTTGGAAAATGTTCTCATGGAGCTAATTTATTACTCAACAATAACCCAAAAGAGAGTTTTCAAATAGCTTCAGAATTAGAACAATTTAATTTAGATAGAAAAAAACTTGAAGCAGACCTTCTTAATGTAGTTTTAAATACAGTAAATAATAATGACATTAATGATCCAGTTTTAGTTTTATGCGGTAATAACTGGCACGAGGGTGTTATCGGTATTATTGCTTCACGTTTAAAAGATAAATTTAATAAACCTACTATAATAATTTCTCTAAAAGATCATATTGGCAAAGCTTCTGCAAGGTCCATCCTAGGATTTGATATTGGAGCTATAATTTTAGCTGCTATACAAGATAAAATTTTAATAAAAGGAGGTGGACATAAAATGGCCGGAGGCTTTTCAATTGAAGAGAGTAAAATTCAACAATTTAAAAAATTTATAAATAAAAAATTTAAAAAGAAAATTGATCAAAAATTAGGTAAAAGTGATATTTATCTTGATAGTTTAATTTCAGCTTCAGCGTTAAACTTAGATTTTTATAATAAAGTTGAAAAATTATCTCCTTTCGGATCTGGAAATCCTGAGCCAAAATTTATTATAGAAGATCTTAAGGTATTAAAATCTTCAATTGTTGGTAAAAATCATATTAAGTCAATTTTATTATCAAAAGATGGATCAACAATAAAAACCATCGCATTTAACTCTTTCGATATAGATCTTGGTCAATTTTTGCTCAATAATAAGAAAAATACCTTCAACATTGTAGGAAAATTGAGTTTGAATGAGTGGAGGGGTGAAAAAAATGTAGAGTTTATTATCGATGATATTTCTGTTAATAAGACTCACAAAAAAAAGGTCCCATCGTCTATCGGTTAGGACACATGGTTTTCATCCATGAAAGAGGGGTTCGATTCCCCTTGGGACCGCCATAATTTAAAACCTATTTTTTGGTATTAAAAACTATGTATGAAAGATTTGGACAGTTTATTAATGGTAAATGGCAAAATTCATCAGGCAATGAAACTTACGAAGTAATAAATCCTGCTACAGAGGAAGTTTTAGGAAAAGCGTCAAAAGCCAACAATAAAGATATTCAATTGGCACTTAAATCTGCTGAAAAAGGTTTACAAATATGGAAAAATACTTCTCCGTGGGAAAGATCAAAAGTTATAAGAAAAATATCAGATTTAATTAGAAAAAAAACTGATATTTTATCTAACTGGTTAACTTTAGAAGTTGGAAAACCAATTTCAGAAGCTCCTGGTGAAGTTGGAGGTGCCGCTGATATTTTTGAATGGAATTCAGAAGAAACAAAAAGAATTTTCGGAGAAATTAATCAGAGTAGATTTTCAAATACTCGTATACACGTATATTATCAACCTGTTGGTGTTGTGGCTGCTTTAGTTCCTTGGAATTTTCCAATTGTTTTAGCTTCTAGAAAAATTTCAACTGCTTTAGCTGCTGGATGTTCTGTAATTGTAAAACCAGATGTAATTACACCAGGCAGTGTTATGGAACTTGTCGATATTTGTAGAGAAGCAGGTGTGCCTCCTGGCGTTGTAAATTTATTATCTGGTGACCCCGCAGAAATTTCCTCTGAATTGATAAAATCAGATATAATTAAAAAAATTTCTATAACTGGTTCAACAAGAGTAGGAAAGTTAATTCTTAAACAGGCAGCAGAAAAAGTTCAAAGAGTTACTATGGAACTAAGTGGTCACTCACCATTTATAGTTTTTGAAGACGTAGATTTAAATACAGTCACTGATATGGCAATTTCAGCTAAATTTAGGAATAATGGACAAGTCTGTATATCACCAAGTAGATTTTATATTCATGAAAATAAAAAAAATGACTTTACAAATTTAATGATACAAAAAACAAAAAAACTTAAAATAGGAAATGGCATGGATAAAAACGTATCATTAGGTCCTATGACAACTAAACAACGATTGGATGGAATTGAAAAACTAGTGGAAAAAAACAAAAAAAGAAGGTGCTAAAGTTTTATTAGGAGGAAGACGGCCACAAGGATTTAATAAAGGTTTCTTTTATGAACCGACAATAATTGATGATGTGAAAGATAACTTTACAATTATGAAAGAAGAACCTTTTGGACCGTTAGTACCAATTCTATCATTTAAGGAATTTGATGAAGTTATTGAACGGGCAAACAGTAATGATTTAGGATTGTGTAGTTATATATATACAAATAATTTAGAAAAAGCACATAAAGCTTCGGAGTCTATGGAGACAGGTTGTGTTGCAGTAAATACTCCTGTTGTTGCAGTCGCTGAAGCTCCTTTTGGTGGAATAAAACAGACAGGATACGGCAGAGAGGGTGGCTCTATGGCAATAAAGGACTACTTAAACATTAAATATACTCATCTTGGTATAAAATAAAAAATATGAGCTATTATGTTTATATGCTCAAATCTGTAAATAAGAACGGCGTGACTTATGTTGGTTATACAAGAGACCTACAAAATAGAATCAAACTTCACAATGCAGGAAAAGGGGCTAAGTTTACTAGAGGTCGCAAATGGAAGTTAATTTATAAAGAAAAATGTAAAACAAAAAGTAAAGCAATTTCGAGAGAATATTATATAAAGAATAATAGAGTTGTAAGAAATATAATTAAAAAAAAAAATAAATGAAAATTTCAATTTTGCTACCTTACAAAGAAAATTTTTCACCTAGTTATCCTGGTGCAGTTTCATTATTCGTAAAAGACACAGCTGCTTTAAGTAAATATAAAAAAGATATTATTGTGTATGGAAATACTAATTTTAAAAAAAAGTTCCCAATTAGATATCATAACATATCATTGTCAGATTTCAGATTTAAAAGTAAAAGCAAACAATATGTTGAAAAGTTTATAAACAATGAAAAAAATAATCCATCTGATTTAATTGAAGTTCATAATAGACCTAATTATTTATCTGATATTGTTAATTCTTTAGGGAAGAAAAATCTTGTTTTGTATTTTCATAATGATCCATTAACAATGCTAGGATCTAAATCAATAACCGAAAGAAAGTACTTGTTAAAAATTTGTTATAAAATAATTTTTAATAGTAATTGGTCAAAAAAAAGATTTTTAGAAGGTATGCAAAATAAGTTTATAAATAGTGAAAAATTATTGGTAGTTTTTCAATCAGCAAAAAGAATTAATGTAAATCCAAAAAATAAAAAAAAAGAAATAACTTTTGTTGGCAAATTAAATAAATCTAAAGGATATGATATTTTCGGGAAGGCAGTTATTAAAATATTAAATAAATATCCCGAATGGAAAGTTAATGTTGCTGGTGATGAACAAAGAGATAAAATAGAGTTTAAACATAAGAATTTAAGAAATTTTGGTTTTATTTCACATAAAAAAGTTATTGATATTTACAAAAAAACAAGTATTGCAGTTGTTTGTTCCAGATGGGAAGAACCTTTCGGTAGAACGAGTTTAGAGGCATCATCGGCTGGATGCGCTGTAATTATAAGTAATAGGGGCGGTTTGCCAGAAACAATTACAAATGGTCTAATTTTAAAAGAACTTAATGTGAAATCATTATATAAAAATATTGATTTTTTAGTAAAAAATAAAAAAAGAAGACTTGAATTACAAAACAAATCAATTCGTAATTTTTATTTAACCCATAAATTTGTATCAACATTAATTGATAATTATCGTAATGAAAAATTCAAATATTTAAGATTATTTAATATTAAAAAAAATATTTCTTTAAGAATTCTTCATGTAACTAATTTTAATGAGAGACATGATGGTAGATTATTTTTTAACACAGGAAGAAGAATAAATAATGGCCTAATAAGGTTGGGACATAGTATTTTAGAATTTAGTGATAGAGATATTCAAAAATATTATAAAAGTTATAAAGATCTATCTGGATCCAAAAACTTAAATAATAAATTAAAAAAAACTTGTTATAATTTTAAACCTGATGTGATTATATTTGGTCACGCAGATCTTGTCTCACCTGATACTTTAGGAGAATTAAAAGATGACTATCCTAATCTAAAAATGTCTCAATGGTTTCTAGATCCACTAAACAAAAATGGACCAGATTTTGAAAGGAACAAAAGTCGTATTTTAGATAAGTCAGATTTTATGGAGGCTAATTTTTTAACAACTAGTCCTGACGTTTTGAATTTTTTATCAAAAAAAACGAGAAATTATTTTATTCCGAATCCATCTGATAGTTCTTTTGAAACACTTAAAAATTATAATAAAAATTGTAACATGGATGTTTTTTTTGCTTTAAGTCATGGGGTTCATAGGGGAACATTAAAGAGCGGTAAGTTTGATGATAGAGCTTTGTTTGTTAGAAAGCTCATTGATAAAACAAAAAATGTAAAATTTGATGTTTATGGTATAGATAAAGTTCAACCCATTTGGGCTGACCATTACTTTAAAACTATATCAAATTCAAAAATGGGCTTAAATTTGAGTAGGGGAGATCCGATTAAATATTATAGCAGTGATAGAATTACTCAAATAATTGGTAATGGACTAGTTACTTTAATAGATGAAAAAACCGGTTATCAAGATTTTTTTGATAAAGACGAAATGGTATTTTATAAAAATTTAAATGACTTGTCTGAAAAAATTTCAAAAATATCTCAAGATGAAAAATTAAGAAAAAAAATAGGTAAAAAGGGAAGAAATAAATATTTAAAATATTTCAATTCAACTTTAGTAGCAGATTTCATTTTAAATAAAACTTTTGACATTAAAAGTAAAACAAAACACATATGGCATAATGAATGAAAAAATTATTATCTTCAAAAATGATAAAATTGGTGATTTAATTCATGCCTATAATGCAATACAAGATGTTATTAATAAAAATATAAATAAAGAAATTTTTATATTTTTGTCACAATATAATTCTGAAATGAAGTTTTTATTTAAATCAAAAAATGTTAATTTTAAAGTAATTTCGGAAAAAATTAATATTAAAGACAAGATTAAATTAATATTCTTTTTTTTAAAAAACAATATAAAAGAAACTTATATCTTTAAACCTAGTAATTTTTTATTTTTCTTACCATTTATATTTTATTTTAAAAGAATAAAATTTTTTGCAATTTGTATTAACAATTTAAATTATAAGAGACCTTCATTATTTTTGAGAAAACTGTTAAATAAATTGGTTATTAACGATAGAGGTTCAAAAAAAATAAGAAAATCAATACATGAATTACACATGAACTTAATAAACGATAATAGTGACATTAATCATAAATTTGGAATTCTTGAAAAAAAAGATATCACAAAATTAAATAAAGAAAATTATATTTTAATTCATTATAATAAATTTAAATTTGCTAAGTTAAATTTAGGACTAAATGACTTAGAAATACTTATAAATATGTTAAAAAAAATGGGAAAAAAAATTGTTTTAACAAATGATTTAAATGATAATTTTACGAATAATTTATTATTAAAAAAATATAATAGTGAAAATGATAAATTTGTTGACTATTATCCAAACATAAAAGCAGAAGATTTATTTAAACTAATAGGAAATGCAATGATAGTCATATCATTTCATGGCACTATTACTTCAATGGCTGCAATACAAAAAACAAAAGTTATTGATTTATTTAATTGTAAAATTAATTCAGTTGAAGATTTCTATAAATATAAAAACGCATTTCATGAGTTTGTTCCTAAACAAAAAAATTACGAATTTATAATACCAAAAAAGAATTTCAGTATTACAATTAATAGAATAGAAAATTTACTAACTAATGGCAGAAAAATTAATTATTAGATTGTCAAATAATATCGGTAATCAAATGTTTATGTATGCTGCAGGTTATGCTGCATCTAAAAAATTGAACAAAAATTTTTATTACGATAAAATTTCATCTTATAACTCTTATAAAAATATATATAAATTTGGTTTAGAAAAATTCAATTTGAATGAAAAACCTGTTGAGAACAAATATCTTTTTAATGGATTATCAGGTTATTTAAAAAGAAAACTTTTAAAAAAAATTGATATTTTTAAAACAAATAAATTTTTTTTATTAGAAAAAAGAAATTTTGATAAAACAACTTTCTATGACAAGAATCTTTTTGATAAAACATATGCAAATACTGTTTATATGGAGGGCTATTTTGAGTCAGAAAAATATTTTATAGATTATAAAGATGAAATTAGAAGACAATTTACACCAAAACAATATAATGATTTTATTAACAATAAGTATTTATCAAAAATAAAAAAAACAGAGTCCGTTTCTTTGTGTATTAGACAAAATAGATTTTCAGAGAAATATGGCAAGGTGAGTTTATACGACAAAGAAAAATCAAATAGATTTTTATCTGATCAAATTAACTATATTCACAATGCTATTTCTTATTTTAAAAAAAAATTAAATAAACCAGTTTTTTTTTTGTGGTCTAATAGTTTAAAAGACTTAGATAAAAAACTTAATATTAAAGATATAATATTCATTAATAACGAATATATAAAAGATGATCTAGATAGAGTTCATTGTGATCTTTTTTTAATGACAAATTGCAAACATTTTGCTGTAATTCCCTCTGCATTCAATTGGTGGGGTTGTTGGTTGTCAAATTATAAAGATGGCATAGTTTTAAGGCCTAATAATAAACATTTTACGAACTTTGATATAAAAAATAAAGATTATTGGCCTCTTAAATGGAAGGAAATTTAAAATGCTTAGTTTAAAAGAAATAGGGTTAAAATATCCAACTAATAAAAATGATTATGGTTTTTTGGATATTTATGAAAAGTATTTTAAAAATTTAAGGGAAAAAAAACTCAATATTTTAGAAATAGGTGTAGATAAGGGTGATAGCCTAAGATTATGGAAAGAGTATTTTTTTAACTCAAATATTTGTGGAATAGACATTGATAAAAAAGATTTTATAATCGAGGATGTTAAAATATATCAGGGTAATCAAAATGATAAAATGCTATTGGATAAAATAGCTCAAAAACACGGTAAATTTGATATTATAATTGATGATGGCTCGCATGTTTCTAAGCACATTATAAACTCTTTTAATTATTTATTCGATCATTTAAGTAAAAACGGAATTTATATTGTTGAGGATTTACAAACATCTTATATACCGAGATATGGTGGCAGTAGAGTAAATTTAATTAAAAAAAACTCCTCAATGAATTTTTTTAAAAGTTTATCAGACTCAGTAAATTATGAAAACTTTGATAGACCCTTTTTCAAAAAAAATCGTTTCGATGGTTTAATTGAATCAGTACATTTTTACCAAAATATTGTATTTATTTTTAAAGGTGAAAGTAAAAAATATTTTCATCCTAAAGTAAAAAGAAAATTTTTAGATTATATAAAAAAAATAATCTCTTTTTTATTTAGGTAGAAAAATAAAATTGTTCCCTACAACTTTATTATAATTATTTTCTATTTTTATTAATTCATCTTTATTTAGATAAAAACATTCATAGCTCATTTCTTTAATAAAGTTTATTGTTTCCTTTATTGGTTTTTTTGTATGTCTTTCTTCTATTTCAATGAGCATTACAGGTTTATCTTTCATAATTAAAGATTTACCACCAACTATTACATTTTTTTCATGGCCCTCTACATCTATTTTTATAAATCCTACATTATTATCTATTTGTATATCGTCTAATCTACGTGTATTTATAGCGACTTTTTTAAATTTACTAATATCATTATTTGGATGCATAGTTGCTGCCCCCAATTGAAAAAGTTCTTCTATATTATCTTTAAATATCGAATTAGATCTAAGAGGTAATCTTAGTTCAGTTTCTCCATTTACATCTGATAATGCATAATTGTATAGTTTTATATTTTTTACAATTTTTTTTAAGTTTTTATTTAAATAAGGAAAGAGAAGGGGATTAGGCTCAAAAGAGTGAATATTCTTAAAACTTTCAGACATTTTATATGAATATACTCCCCTATAAACACCGATATCTAAAGCATCTTTAGATTTATTTGCAAATTTATCAACTATCTTAAGTTCTTTTTCATATTCTTTTTTAATTGCTCTTCTTAATCTTTTTTTTAATAAATAACTTTCAGAAAAAAATAATTTTTTAATTAAAAATTCTATATCCTTTTTCATATTTTAACTTTATTAAGCGCATTGTTTTTAAATAAATTTGCCTCTTTAATGTATCTTCGTACCATTTGAGTTGTTTTATGTCCCGTCATTGCCATTATGCTTCTTTCATCAGCTCCAGCTTCCGCAGCCACTGTTGCAAAACCAGACCTTAAACTGTGTCCAGAAAAATTAGTATTTTCAATACCAGCCAATTTTAAACAATCTTTAATTATAAGTACGACTGATTGATCTGTTAATCTATGTTTTGTTAATATAGACCCCTTAGCAAACCTTTTAAAAATTGGTCCGGATTTAATCTTTGATATTTTTAACCAATTTTTAAGATTCATTACCGGACAATAAGTTTCTTTGCTAAAGTAGGGTAGACCTTTTATCATTCCCTCTCCAAACTGATCTGTTTTAGACCTCTTAAGTGCTATTTTTACTCCTTCATTAACGAATTCTAGATCCTCATAATCGATTGATATTAACTCAGTTCGTCTAAAACCACCTCCAAATCCAACTAATATCAATGTTTTATTTCTTAGTTTAACAATTTCTTCAATATTTTGTTGATTTATTACATTAATTATTTCTTTTAAATGATTGATTAATATAGGTTTTTTACCTGCTTGTTTGCTTCCCTTTACTCTTTTTATACCCATTAAATTTTCTATTATTACAGGATGTTTGGTATCTAAATAATGACCTTTTAATTTATGAACGACGCCTATTGATACTAATCTACGTCTTAAAGTGCTAATTTTTGATTTTTTTGATAAGTAAGTTAAGTATAAAGATACGATTTTTGGGTCTGAGGGCATTGATTTAAAACCATGTTTTATACAGAAACCAGCAAAATCTTTAAAATCCGATCTATAAGCCCTTAAAGTATTATTTGCTTTAGAGGTCTTAAGATTATTTAAAGTTTCCTCATGAAGTGCTTTTATGTCAGTTGTTAGTTCATTCATATAATTACTATCGATAACAATTAATTATCATTAGTAATATAATAACTCATTTTAGAAGTCAAGCAAATAAGATAAAATAATTTAATGCTTAAATATATTATTTTAGGACTATCAGTACCGATCGTAGCATTTTTTTTAATGTATCGTTGGGAAAAACTAAAAAACAAAAGTAGAAATTTAACTTTAACAACAGGAATAGCTATTCTAGTAGTGGGAATTTTATTAATTATAGCTTTATTAATTGATTAAATCATGTTTAAGAGCAGGAAAAGAGTAATTTTAGATAGAGGGCCAAGTTGGCCAGATTACGAAAAAGCAGAACCATTTATGATTAGGTATTATGTTTTATTTAGAAAAAGGCCTAAATGGTTTCCGTTCAATATTTTGGTACATAAAATACTCAAGGAAGATAGAGGAGATTTACACGACCATTACTGGTCCTATATAACAATCATTTTAAAAGGTGGTTATTGGGAAACTACTAATAGAGGTACTTTTTGGAGAGGTCCTGGATACATTGGTTTCAGAAAAAATACGGACAAACATAGCCTTAAACTAAAGGATAATAAGCCTGCGTGGACTATTATGCTGGTTGGTCCCCACCACTCTAGCAAAACAAGTTCAAAATATCAAAATGAAGCTGAAAGGCACTGATTTTCAGATTAAAGTTTGGAGGTATTTGCTTAAAATACCTAAAGGCAAGGTCAAAACCTATAAAGAGGTAGCTGTAGCCATTAAAAACCCCTATTCAGCTCGTGCTGTGGGCAATGCAGTAGGTAAAAACCCTTATGCTCCCAAAATTCCTTGTCATAGAGTGATTAAGTCAGACGGTTCATTAGGAGGATATTCAGGTAAAGGCGGTATTAAAACTAAGAGAAAACTGCTTAAAAAGGAGGGTATAACGCTCTAGAATTGTTGTTTGACAGGCGTTTTAGCATAATTCTCAATCTTTGGTTGCTTTTTTTGCTTACTCGCGGCTCAGTTGTACCATAAAATATAAAATCGCAAAAAAAATGCTATCTATGGCCTTTTAAACACTATATTCTCTTTATGCATTGCTCTAGAATTCCCGCTATTAGCCACTTCTAGAAGACCTAAAAATCATTGGTTTTAGGGGTATTTTTAAGCTCATATTTGATGGTTTTTACTTAATATAATTTTTTTTTCCCAAAATATTGTTTAAATATGTCAATAATACCAATGTTTTTTTAAATATTATTACATTAAGGTAAGTATTATTTACTTATATATTAATATTTTACTTTAATAATATATGATAAGTCATTGTATTTATTGGAAAAAACGTAGACTTAAATAAACAATAATAGGTGCTGATATAAACGACATCAATGTAGAAGTAACTATAACACTAGCTACATTGTCTACTGCCCTCTTTTCGGAATACATTGAACCAACTAAATATGTTAAAACTGCACTAGGCATAGAAGATTGAATTAAGAGAACCCCAGCAGCAAAACCCGTAAGTCCTAAAAATTTAATAAGAGCAAATCCTATAATTGGACCAATAACTACCCTAACCGCACCAAGTATAGATGCGTGTGTCCAAGAAACAACTTTAAGTCTTGTTAATGCGATACCCAATGACATTAAAACTAAAAATATTGTTGTATAAGTTAATAAAAATGTAGTGTTCTCAATATAACCTGGAACTTCCCATTCAAAATAAAGAAAAAGAACCGCAATAATAATTCCATAGATAGGAACGTTTTTTACTAAAATATCTAATGAAAAACTTTTTTTCGCTAATAAAACACCAATAGTGAAGTGAAATAAAATAATTACAGATGCAATTGCAGATGCCACACCTAGTCCTTCTGTACCATAAGCAAAGAGACATATAGGAACGCCCATGTTTCCAGTATTTGGTAAAATTAATGGCGGCAATTCTGTAATAGTATCTTTTTTAAGAATAAATAAAAATATGAAACCGACAATTGCGAATCCTGCAATTATTATTACAGCATAAATAAAATATTCTATAAATACATCAAGAGTTACACCAGTAGTTGTAATCGTATAAAAAATCATAGCTGGTGTACCGATATTTCCGGCGAAATTTGTTATGAAAGTTGTGTCAAAATTTGGATCTTTTTTCCCAAGATAATAACCTACTCCAATAATAAAGAAGACAGGGAAAAGAACATCAATTAACTTTATATAGAGCTCCATTAAGCTCTTACATCAGATTTTCGAGGTTTTCTCAACTTATTTCCAAAATTAATCGCAGTCTCGAATTCATTAAGACGTTTATATATAGATCTTAATTCAGTTATTCTTGTCCAGTTTTGTAAAAATAAAGAAAAACTACTTTGAACCTCTCTGAAAGCTGATGAAGTTTGAATTAAAACACCTAATGTCATTGCACCAGTAAATAATCCAGGTCCCATTAAAAGATAAGGAACTATTATCATTGTTTGGTTGTACATAATTATCCAAAGATCGAAATAGCCATAATGTAAAAATAATCTGTGATAATTAAATTTTATTCCAGTAAATAATTGAAAAATTGTTGGTGCTTGGACGTAGTTTTTTCTATCATCTTCACCGTAAACAAGTTCTTTTCTAAAGGCTGCTTCAACTTTTTGATTGTTATATTCTAAACCTGGAAGTTTAATTCCAACTAACCAGCTTATTACTAAACCCCCTAAACTAGCTGTTAAAGAAACCCAAACCAGAGATCCAGTGATATCTTTAAAAAATGGTATTACTACATTTGAGGATAAGCCCCATAGAATGGGAATAAAGGCTATCAAAAGCATAATAGCTCTTACTATTTGTAAGCCTAAACTCTCAACTATTTTGGCAAAATTCATGGCATCTTCTTGGATTCTTTGAGAGGCGCCTTCTACCTTAGCATCCACTGCTCTCCAATATGGCATATAAGAAAATGTCATAGCCTCTCGCCATCTAAAAGCCCAAAGTCTAGTAAAATAATTGGTAACTGTATAAATAATGACGTAAGGGATAGCCAATTTCATAAATAGGTAAATACCGTCATAAAATTCTGATAATTCACGTTCTGGGGCTTTTTGTAGAAGGTCGTAAAATCCCTTATACCACTCGTTTATTTTAACATCTATATAAGTCTGAGCTAAAAGAGATAGTATTATAAAAGCGAAACCACCCCAGGACCACAAAAGCCATTTTTTATCTGTAAAAAAACTACGCCACATAATTAATTCTTAGTAAAATTCTCCGCATAAGATTTGATAATAAATTTTCTTTTATTAGGCTCAATGACTTTGTAAGAAATATTGTTATTTTTAGCATATTCTATTGCTTTATCTTTTGTTGAAAATTCAAGTTTTACCTCTCCCATTGTATCATTTGAAGACTCCCACCCCATTAATGGATTTGTGGTGGTATCTTTAGAGTCAAACTCCAAAATCCACTTATCCTCTTTCCCCAAACCTGATTGAGTCGCTGTTTTAGATGGAATATAAATTTTTGCTTTTTTCATATTAAATTATTGGTAATTCACAAACTTCACCATCAACCAAATTATCATTTAAATTGATATTAAAAATCTCATTATTTTTACAATATTCTTTGTTAATCATAGCTATTCCGACTATCTTCTTGAAAGTTGGAGAAAAAGCTGCAGATCTCAAATTACCTATTATTTGTTTTTTTTTATTTAACAAATCTACGCTGGTTAAGTTTAATGTATCTGAATTAATCTTTACTCCCATTAGTTTTCTTTTAATGCCATTTTTCAAAATCTTTTTTAAACTGTCTTTTCCTATAAATTCTACATTGTCGTTTAGATGAACTAGTTTTTCAAAACCACATTCAAACGGATTATCGCTTATAAGCATATCGTTTCCATATGACAATAAGCCTCCTTCAATTCTTTCAGCATGATTAGGTGCTCCTGGTTTAATATTATATTTTTTTCCTACCTCAAAGAAATAATCATATAGTTCTAAACCAGCTTTTACATTTTCTACATGAATTTCATAACCTCCTTGTTTAGAAAACCCTGATCTAGAAATCAAAAACTTATTATTTTTATATTTAAAAAAATTATATTTAAAAAATTTTAACCCACAAATTTCTTTTCCAAACACATCCTCCATTAATTTAAATGACTTTGGACCTTGTACAGCCAAAGTATCAATATTTGCCTCAAATATTTTTACATTTAGTTTTTTTCCTGCTGCAATTCCTTTGGCATACAAAAGAACATCTGAGTCAGCTATACATACTCTCCAAATATTATCCTCTAACTTATAAATTAAAGGATCATTTACCATCCCACCATTTGAGTCAATTAATGGTACATAATAACAACTGCCTACTTTTGATTTAGAAAGATCTCTACATGTCATTAATTGCACTAGTTGATGTGCGTCTTTACCTGAAATTTCTATTTCTCTTTGCACTGAAACATCCCAAAGTTGAACATCTTTTTTTAAATGCAAATATTCTTCATCAACATTTGAAAAAGAGGTTGGCAATAACATATGGTTGTAAACTGTATAGCTTTTGACACCCTGTTTTTCTATTTTTTTTGTAAAAGGTGTAGACCTAACTCTTCGTGATTTACTAATGTAAAAATTCTTCATTTGTTTAAAAATTCTAAAATCTTTTCTCTCATCTCAAACGCATTTTCTAAAACTATCATATGCCCACAATTTTTAATTATATGAACTTTAGATTTGTCAATCATTTTTGCAAATTTTTCCCCTGATTCTAATTTAATCATCTTATCAATTTCACCAAAAATAAAAAACGTTGGACACGTTATGCTTTTTACCGCATCAGCACCATTTTTGTAATTATTACAAGCAATTAAGTCTACAGCTAGAACCTCTCTTACCTCTCTAGATGAATTAAGTATTTTTTGTAATGGATTGCCTCCAATAAATTGTTTTGAAGATCCGTATCCCCATTTCATCATTAAATTTATAGCTTCCATATCACCAGATAAAGCTAGATCAATTAAACTTTTGTTAACAGGTATAGAATATGACCCTGCAATGAAAACTATTTTTTCTACTTTTTTTGGAAAACTTTTTGCAAATTCAAGAGCCTCTAAGCATCCTTGAGAATGAGCAACCAATATAGATTTTTCAATACCAACATGATCAACAAAATCATTTATCCAATTTGATATTTCTTCTATTGATTTTAAACAAGGTCCTTCGGAATTACCATGTCCTGGAAGATCCAAGGTAAATACATTAAAACCTTTATCAGCTAAAAATTGATCAGTTAAAGACCAAACAACATGAGATTGGCCGCTACCATGTAATAGAATGATAGTCGGTTTTTTTTTATCAAAAGGATGCCCAACATCGTTTGAAAATATTTTTTTCTTTTTAATTTCTGTAATCAATTCAAAGCCTTTATTAAAAATTATTTATCTTTCCAGTTAGGTTCTCGTTTATCAATAAAAGCATCGATACCCTCTTTTGCATCCAGTTTAAGCATATTTTGAACCATTACCTTTGAAGCATAATCGTAAGCATCGGAAAGTTTCATATCTAATTGCTTATAAAAAGCTTCTTTACCAATTTTTAAAGTTACTGAGGATTTTTTTGAAATTTTTTTGGCTTTATCTAATACAAAGTCTTTAAGTTCATTTATTTCAATAACATCATTGATCAAACCAATTTTAGCGGCCTTATCTGATGAAATTAATTCTCCAGTTAAAAGCATTTCCATAGAATGTTTGTTGGATAAGTTTCTCGAAATAGCAACCATGGGTGTTGAACAAAATAGACCTATATTTACTCCAGGCGTTGCAAATTTAGCTGAACTGCTTGCATATGCTAAATCACAACTTGCAACTAATTGACACCCAGCAGCTGTTGCTGTTCCTTCAACTTCTGCAATTATTGGTTTTGGACATTTAATTATTGTTTGCATCATCTTTGAACATTTTTTCATTATTTTTAAAAAATATTTTTTTCCTTTATCTGCACCTTTTCTTGCAGCCTTCAACTCTTTTAAGTCATGTCCAGATGAAAATGTTGATCCCTCTCCAGAAATTATTATTACTCTTACATTTTTATTATGACTTGCCTTGTCCAAAGCATTTTGCATTAAATCCATCATATTTTCAGACAGAGCATTTAAATTCTCTGGGCTATTTAAGTTAAAACGCATTACCCCATTTTCATTTAAATAAGTTTCTAAAACTTTGCTATTTTTTCTATAATTCATGGGTTAATTAATCTTTACCTTTACTTCATCTGACAAAGAATTTGCTATAAAACAATATCGATGAGCTCTCTCTTGTACTTCTTTCATTTTGTTTTCATCTACAGAAAATTCTTTTGAAAATGCTATCTTTGGATTTAATTCAATATTAGTTACTGACATTTTGCCTTTGGAATTTTTTCCTAAAGTAGCTATCGCGTTATCTGTATATCCTGATACCGGCCAATTCATTTTGGCTGCAAGAGCTAAAAAAGTCATCATATGACAACTGCTTAAAGCTGCTGCAAGGGCTTGTTCGGGATTACTATTTTGTTTACTTCCATTCCAATCTGGGGCTGCGTCTCCATTAATAACAATTTCATTGTTAAATTCAATTTGATGTTTATTTGAATATTTACCAGGTAATAATTCTCCACCATTAAGACTCCATTTAAGATTAATTGAAATTTTTGCCATTATTATAATTAAATTAGTTTAATTCTTTAGCTTTTTTTCTTAACTCAAATTTTTGAATTTTTCCCGTAGAGGTTTTTGGTAGATCACAAAATTCGACTTTTTTTGGAACTTTAAATCCCGCTAAGGTTTCTTTACAAAAAGAGATTAGTTCTTTTTCTGTGACCGGTTTATCCTTTACCATTTCTATGAATGCGCATGGTACCTCTCCCCACTTCTCATCAGGTTTTGCAACAACAGCGGCGATAGATACGGATGGATGTTTAGCTAAAGTATTTTCAATTTCTATAGACGAAATATTTTCACCTCCAGAGATAATTATATCTTTCGATCTATCTTGAATTTTTACATAACCATCAGGATGCATTACCGCTAAATCCCCAGTGTGAAACCAACCACCCTTCATGGCTTTATCGGTTGCGTCTTTGTCCTTAAAATATCCTTTCATTACGACATTACCTTTAATCATTATCTCACCAATTGTTTTGCCATCTTTAGGAACTTCTTTCATAGTTTCAGGATCCATTATGGCTACACCTTCAGTATTTGGATATCGAACACCTTGTCTAGCTTTAATTTCATTTTGTTTTTCTTCATTAAGTTCATCCCAAGACTCATTCCAAGCACATTGTGTTACGTGACCGTATGTTTCTGTTAATCCATATACGTGCATTACTTCGAAACCAAGACTCTTCATTTTTTTAAAAATGATACTTGGAGGTGGCGCACCGGCTGTTAAAACATATACTTTTTGTTTTAATTTTTTCCTGTCTTTTTCAGGAGCGCCCGTTATCATATTTAAAACTATAGGAGCACCTCCAAAATGCGTAACATTATATTTATCTATCAACTCAAAAATTTTTTTAACGTCAATATTTCTCAAACAAATAGTTCGACCTATTAACATTGGTACAGTCCATGGATAACCCCATCCATTACAATGAAACATAGGCACAATAGTTAAAAAATTTAATCTATTGGGCATGTTCCAAGCAGTAGCGCTACCAGTAGACATTAAGTAAGAGCCTCTATGATGATATACTACTCCTTTAGGATTTCCTGTTGTACCTGAAGTATAACTTAATGAAAGAGCTTGCCATTCATCCTCGGGCATTTTCCATTGAAAATTCTCGTCACCAGTTTTTAAAAATTCTTCATATTCTCTATCACCAATCTTTTCACACTTTGTTTGATCTGCATGCTTATCGTTAATATCAATAATGGTAATCTTTCTTTTTATAGTGCTTAAGGCTTTTTTTACTTCTACATGAAGCTGGCGATCTACAACTAATACTTTTGCTTCTCCGTGCTCCAAAATATATGAAATCGTTTTTGCATCTAAACGAATATTAATTGTATTTAGCACTGCTCCAGTCATGGGCACAGAGTAATGTGCTTCAAATATTTCAGGTGTATTAAAAGCTAAAAAAGAAACAGTGTCCCCTTTTTTTATACCAATCTTTGAAAGCGCGCTGGCAAATTTTACACATCTTTTATAAACCTCTGACCATGTGTAATTTCTATCCTCATAAATTACTGCTTCATAATTTGGGTAGATTTCTTTTGCTCTAACTAAAAAAGTAAGTGGTGTTAAGGGGACGAAATTTGCTTTATTTTTCTCTAAATTTTTTTCGTAAACATTCATTTTCAGTTAAATTTTGCTTTCATCAAGCTTTCACTACCAGTTATTGCTGAATGATAATGACTGTCTATTCTAGGTAGAATTTTATCAAAAAAGTATTTTGCTGTATTAATCTTTTCTTCATAAAAGTTTTTGTTTTTACTTGAATTATCTATACTTACTTTAGTCATTTTAAGCCAAGAAAAACCTAAAGCAACATAACCAAGAACCTTCAAAAAGTCATTGCATGCTGCACTAACATCATCTTTTTGATTTTTTAACTTATCGTCTAACCATTTCGAAAAGTCTAATAAAAGTTTTATCTTTTCTTTAAGAATGTTGGAAAGTCTTTTTAATTCAACATTGCCATTATAATCTTTAATTTCATTTTGAAGTAAGGATATAAATTTTTCCAACGTTCGATTAGTAAGTACTTTTCTGAATACTAAATCAATTGCTTGAACAGAATTTGTTCCCTCATAAATAGGTGTAATCCTATTATCTCTGTATAGTTGCTCAATACCCTGGTCTTTTGTGTAACCATAACCACCAAATATTTGTATTGCCTCATTCGTTATCTCCATACCCATATCTGAAAAAAAAGATTTTACTACGGGTGTCATTAAGGAGACCATATCGTCTGCTTCTTTTCTAACATTTTCATTTGAATGATTTAAACTTACATCAACTTGTTGGGACAACCAGAAAGCCAGAGATCTTTGACCTTCAATTATTGATTTCATGTTCATTAAACTTCTTCTGATATCTGCATGTTTAATTATTAAATCTGTTTCACCATCTTTGTTATCATTAGATTTACCTTGTTTTCTTTCTCTAGTATAAGCAAGTGAATTTTGATAGGCCGTTTCAGCAATCCCTAATCCCTGTATACCAACAATAATTCTCTCTAAATTCATCATTGTAAACATTGAACTCAATCCTTTATTTTCTTTACCAATTAAAAAACCTTTTGCATTATCAAAGTTTAAAACACAAGTTGGCGAACCTTTTATTCCCATTTTAGTTTCAATAGATAAAGTGCTAACACCATTTCTTGATCCAACTGAACCATTTTCATCAACATTAAACTTTGGAACTAAAAATAAACTTATTCCTTTAGTCCCAGAAGGTGCACCTGGAATTTTAGCTAAAACTAAATGTATGATATTTTCCGTTAAATCGTGATCACCAGATGTAATAAATATTTTCTGTCCAGTTAAAGAAAATGATCCATCTTTATTTTTGATTGCTTTTGTTTTAATTAAACCTAAATCAGTTCCACATTGAGACTCGGTTAAACACATAGTCCCACTCCATTTGCCCTCTACTATTTTTGGTAGAAACTTATCCTTGATCTTATTATCTGCATGATGAAGAATGCAATTATAAGCTCCAATACTTAATTCACTATATAATTTAAATGACAAACTTGCTGAAGATAACATTTCTTCAAAAAAAGTACTGACAGTCTTTGGCATTCCTTGTCCACCATACTTTGGATCACAAGATAAAGATGTCCATCCGTCAGTAATAAATTTTTTATAAGCTTCTTTATAACCTGGCGGAGATCTTACGACTCCATTTTCATAAACACATGGACTGTCATCGCCTATTTTGGCTAAAGGGTGTACAATTTCTTGATTTATTTTAGCTGCTTGATCTAAAACATCTTTTACTAAGTCAGAGCTTATTTCTTTAAATTTATCAATCTCTTTATAATTCTTATTATCTTTAAGATTATCGAAAAGAAACATCATATCTTCAACTGGAGCATTATATGTAGTCATTTAATTAATTAATGGTTTCCCTGTTTTTAATGTATGGACAATTCTTTCTTGTGTTTTTTTATTTTCTACTAATTTCATAAAGCTGTTTAATTCCAATTTATACATTTGATCTTCTGTAACTTCTTTACTTATATCTGTATCTCCACCACTTAAAACATATGCTAATTCTTTACCAACTTCCATACCGTGATCTAGAATCTTTTTGTCATTATATAATGCTTCAAGTATTTTGTGCATTTTTTCTCTAGCGTTTTTACCCGATAATTTAAATTTACATTCCTTAGATGGAGACATATCTACACTATTATTGAGTAATTTTCTTGCCGCAGGTAGTAGTCCATTTCTATTAATTATAACATCATGATTTTTATCCAAAAATAACAATGGTTTTGCTTCTTGAGGCGAAGAAGCAGTTTTAGCATAACCAATTATATCAAAAACTTTTAATGGTGCATAATCTGGATCTGTTTTGGACTCATTGGTTTGACACCATCTCCAGAGTAGTTCTTTACAACCACCGCCAGCAGGCACTAAACCAACAATTGTTTCAACTAAACCCATTACTATATTTGTATGTGTAACTACATAATTGCTTTGTAACACAACTTCTTCTCCACCTCCTAGAGCCAAACCTGACGGAGCAGATATAACTGGGTATTTACAATATTTAAGATGCTTGCAAGTTTCTTGAAAATACTTAATAAATTTTTCAACAGACTTTATATCGTTATTCTTTATAAATTCCATTACATAATTTAGATTTACACCTGCAGAAAATTGCATACTTTCATTTATTATAATTAGAGGTTTATCTGTAGCCCTTTTCAAAGCATCCATTGAATCATTATCTAAAGCATTTGCTTTAGTATTAAACTCAACAATATTAAAATCTTTAAATCTAAATATTTCCGCTGAGTCATTTTTATCTAATTTAATGACTGTTTTTTTAATCTTTCCTAATGTTTGTAAGTTAGTATATTTTTGTCGTTCGTCATAAAAACTTTCTGCTTTTTTTTCTTTTAAATCTTTTAAAAATTTATTGTGATTAATATCTCCAATTTTTGAAAAGAAATTTTTCAATCCTATAGACTCTAGCATTTCAAACGGGCCCATAGACCAATTAAAACCCAGCCTCAAAGCTTCATCTATGTCATTATATTCATCAGTTATAGCTGGTATCAGTGAAGATGAGTACAAGATTATTTTTGAAATTACTGACCATGCATATTTACCATACTTATCATTTCTGTTAATTAATTCTAAAAGGTTTATCTTATCTATTTTTAAATCTATCTTTTTAACTGGAAAGTATTCATTTTTATTTAAATTAAGAGCTTCAAGAGTCTTTTTATTCTCAGACTTATTCATTCTATAAAACCCTCCTTTACCTTTTCTACCCGTATAACCAGTTTCAATAAGTTTTTTGATAATTGGTAAACCAGAAACAACTTTTTGAAATTCATCTTCTTTAGGTAATTCTTTTTGAAAACTTTTAAGAACATCTGACATTAGATCAATACCGATTAAGTCATATAAAGCAAAAACTCCTGTTTTAGGTATACCCATAGGTCTACCAAATACAGCATCAGCTTCTTCAATAGAAAGACCCATATCAACCGCTTCTGTCATCGCAACTTGCATAGCATATACTCCTATTCTGTTTCCTAAAAAACCAGGAGTGTCACCACAAACAATTACACCTTTACCTAATTTTTCTTCACTAAAGTCTTTTAAATAATTAATTTTATTTTGATCGTTCAGCTTATCTCTTACTATTTCCAGTAATCCCATATATCTAACTGGATTGAAAAAGTGTGTAATACAAAAATCTTTTTTGTCTTCTGCTTTTAATTTTTCTGATAATACTTTTAAAGGAATAGTTGATGTATTTGATGAAACAATTGAGTCTTTTTTTCTTTTATTAAATATTTTTTTATAAATATCATGTTTTATATCAATTCTTTCAACAACTGCTTCCACAATCCAGTCTGCATCAGAAACATTTTCAAAGTCATCGGTAATATTGCCAACCTTCAAATTTTTAATTTTATCTTTTTCAAATAATAACGGTGGTCTAGATTTTAGAATTCTTTCTTTAGCTTTTTCAGAAATTTCAGTTTTTAAATCTAATAATATAACTGGTATGTTAGCATTGCATAAATGAGCGGCTATTCCACTCCCCATTGTTCCAGATCCTATTACAACTACTTTTTTAATATTCATATGATTTTGGTCGGAGCGGAAGGATTTGAACCTTCGACCCTCTGGTCCCAAACCAGATGCGCTACCAGGCTGCGCTACGCTCCGAAAGTCTATTTATATAGGTTATATATGACTTTTTGGCAATTGAAAGATTTTTGTTATATTAGTAAGAAATAACTAAATGATCCAATATATTTCAAAACCTTTTAAATATTTCTTTAAACTAGAGTCAGCATCAGGTTTGGTTTTACTCTTTGCAGCGGTGATAGCTTTATTTGTTAGTAATAGTAGTTTAGGTGAAAATTATTTTAAAATATTAGAAAGTTATTTTACACTTGGAACTGAAGATTTTGGATTAAAACTAAGTGTTCTTCATTGGATTAACGATGTTTTGATGGCTATCTTTTTTTTCTTAGTGTCCTTAGAAATTAAAAGAGAACTTGTTAAAGGTGAACTTTCAAATCCAAAACAGGCAATGCTGCCAATTATTGGGGCTGTTGGTGGAATGGTGGTTCCAGCTGCTATTTATATAATAATTAATATTGATGACAGCACAAGACTTAACGGTTGGGCAATACCTTCAGCAACTGATATCGCCTTTTCATTAGGTGTATTATCATTACTTGGAAAAAGAGTTCCTATATCTTTAAAAGTTTTTCTAACTGCTTTAGCAATTATTGATGATCTTGGAGCAATAATAATAATAGCTTTCTTTTATTCAGGTAATATACAAACAACTTACTTAATACTAATGGCTGTTGCGATGCTGTTATTAATAATTCTAAATAGACTAAATGTAAGATCATTTATTCCTTATTTAATAGTTGGAATATTTTTGTGGGAATTTACACACCAATCAGGAATTCATGCGACGATTGCGGGAGTTTTATTAGCTTTAACTATTCCTCACGATACTAAAAAAGAGAAAAACTCCTTATTATTAAAGCTAGAACATGCTATCTCCCCTTACGTAGCATTTGGAATTATGCCAATATTTGCCTTTGCAAACGCAGGAGTTTCTTTAGAGGGATTATCTTTTGCAACATTGTTAAATCCAGTACCTTTAGGAATAGTTTGCGGATTATTTTTTGGAAAACAAATCGGAGTATTTCTATTTTCCTATTTGTCCATCTACTTTAAGTTTGCAGATAAACCGAATAACTCGAACTGGATGTCACTTTATGCGGTCTCAATATTAACGGGTATCGGTTTTACTATGAGTTTATTTGTGGGCAATCTTGCCTTTGCAAACAACTTAGAATTTAGTGACGGAGTAAAGATTGGTGTGCTTACAGGTTCATTATTGTCCACTTTATGTGGTTACTTCTTATTATTATTCGCTAGTAGAAAATGATCGACAAAAGATTATTGAAAATCGCATCTAATACTAAATTTTATGGTTTAAAGAACAACTATACCTATAAAACTAATCTCAAGAATTCAATTTGCGGCGACAAAATATCCATAGAAATTTCATTAAAAAAAAATACTATTCAAGAATTGAGATATGAAACTGAAGCATGTATTTTTTGTCAAGCTTCTGCGAGTACATTGGCAAATATAGCAAAAAATACTAATTTAGGTGATTTAAAAAAAAATTTAAGTAAATATTTAAATTTAAGTAAAAAAGTACCAAAAAAATTTAATAATTTAACTTATTTGTTGAAAGATAAATATATGAATAGGAAAGATTGTATACTTTTACCTTTTAAAGCATTTTACAAAGCAATTAAGTGATATGATTAAAAAAATAATATTTGCTATTATGTTCTTTAGTTTTTTTTCTAATTTATCTGCTGACTATCATAAGCTAGCGTATGATTTTAACTTTAAAGGATTAGATGGAAATCAAATTAATTTGAAGGATTATGATAATAAAGTAATTGTCGTAGTCAATGTTGCTAGTAGATGTGGTTATACACCTCAATATAATGATCTACAAAAATTATACATAGAATATAAAAAAGAGCTTGTAGTAATAGGTGTCCCTACAAATAATTTTAAGCAAGAACCAAAAAATAATGCTGAAATTAAAAAATTTTGTGAGACTAACTTTGGTATAACTTTTCCGATGTCTGAAAAAGTAGATGTTATTGGAAATAATGCCCATGATTTCTTTAAATGGGCTAAAAAAAATTACGGTATAGCAGCCATACCAAAATGGAATTTTCACAAAATTATTATTGGAAAAGATGGTAAAATAGCCGATACTTTTGCATCCTTTACCAAACCTACCTCAAAAAAATTTATAAACGCAATCAGTAAAGAAATTAAAAGTTAAAAGATAATCCGTCGAATGCTGGAATAATATTTTTTGGTAACTTTTTCCTTAAGCTTTGATAATCGAGATCAACATGTAAATTGGTAAGAATTGTTTTTTTGGGAGCAAGTTTTTTTGCAATTTCAATTGTTTTATCAAAATGAAAATGTGATGGATGTGGATTTTTTCTTAAACAATCTATAATAAGATAATTTAAATTTTTTAATTGGTTAAAAGATTTATGAGGTATCTTGTTGCAATCACTTAGATAAGCAATTTTGTTAAAAACAAAGCCATTTGCTTTTATCATCCCATGCTGTAATTCTATAGCCTGTATTTTTAACAATTTATCATTTTTTTTTATAGTAAATTGATCATTAAAAGTGTTAGCACTCATTATTGGTTTATATCCAGATCTTGGAGAAAAGCAGAATGTGTATTTCTGTTTTAGCAATTTTGTTGTTCGTTTACTTCCGTATACAGGAATTTTTTTTTTATTTTTCCAAAAGAAAGGCCTTAACTCAAATATTCCTACAGTTTGATCAGCGTGTTCATGTGTATAAATAACAGCATCAATATTTTTTATATTATTTCTTTTAATTTGCTCTTTTATATCTGGAGATGTATCGATAAGAATTGAAATATCTTGATACTGAATATGGGCACAACATCTAGTTCTTATGTTTTTTTTATTTTTTTTGTTTAATTTACCCCAATAATTTGTAATCCAAGGAGCGCCCAAAGAGCTTCCACAGCCCAAGATTGTAAACTTATTTTTCAAATTAACTTTCCAAAAAGTTTAAAAAAATTATTTGTTGTACCTTCACAAAGATCATCAAATTCAATTTCTTTCAAGTTTGAGAGATATTTAGCGGTTAGAACAACATTTGATGGCTCATTTGATTTTCCTCTTAAAGGTTCAGGAGATAAATACGGAGAATCTGTTTCAATTAATATTTTATTAAGGGGTATTGACTTGAATGTTTCTTTAAGATCATTGGACTTTTTAAATGTTATAATGCCACTAGCCGAAAAAAAAGCATCTAATCCTAGAAGTTTATCTGCAAACTTTTTTGTTCCAGTAAAACAGTGCATCAAAATCTTCAACTTATCTTTTTTTGAATATTTTGATAAAATATCGTAGGTAAGATCCTCTGCATCCCTTGAATGAATTATGAGTGGTAGTTTACTTGAAATAGAAGCTTTAATATGTTCTTCAAATAATCTTATTTGCTCATCTTTGTCAGAATGATTATAATAAAAATCTAAACCAGTTTCTCCTATTCCAATTATTTTCTTACTAATATTTAATCTTTCTATAATTATGTCTTTGTTAATTTTGCTATGATTTTTGGCCTCATGTGGGTGAATCCCGTAAGTACCATAAACGTTTGTATACTTATTCGTGATTTCTATAATATTATTATACTTTTTGTCAGCAACAGATATAGTTAACATAATTTTAACATTAGATTGATCCGCCCTTTTAATTACACTATCCAAGTTTGAAAACATGGGCTCATAATCAAGATGACAATGTGAGTCTATAATCATTATTCTACCTTTTTAAATAAAATTTCAATATTTCCTAACTCTTTATCATGATTTAAGGATTTGTTATTATCTATTTCGCCTATATTTCTATGTTCTTTTTTTACATTTATTATATCAAGAATTTTGTTAGCGCTTATTGGCATTATGGGTAATAAAAGAATACTTATGTTTTTAATTTGTTCAACAATTGAATATAAAATAGAATTCATTTTTTTAACATCGGTTTTTTTGAGTGACCAAGGCTCAGAGTCGTTAAAATATTTATTGGAGTCAAAAGAGTATTCTATAACCTGTTTTATATAGTTGTTTAAATCTTGTTCATTAATAAATTCATTTAACTTTTTTATATCTTTTTTTAGTTTATTAGTTAATAGCTTTCCTTCATTTGTTAAGGAGGTATTTTTTGGAATTTTATTGTTACAATTTTTTTTTAAAAAAGCAAAAACTCTTTGGCATAAATTTCCATAATTATTTGCTAAATCGTTATTAATACAATTCTTTAGGTTTTCTAACGATACGTTTCCATCATTTCCTAACGAAACTTCTTTGATTAAATAATATCTAAGTTGATCAATCCCATAATTTTTAATTATGTCTAATGGATCAAGAATGTTTCCAAGTGATTTTGACATTTTTTTTTCATCTGAAAGTATCCATCCATGGCCAAATATTCTTTTAGGCAAAGGTAATTTAGCAGCCATCAAAAATGCAGGCCAGTAAATTGCATGAAACCTTAAGATATCCTTACCTATAATATGTAAATCAGCAGGCCAATATTTTTTATATAAATCAGAGGAAACGTCTGGATAATTAAGTGCACTTAAATAGTTGGTTAGAGCATCTAACCATACATATATTATATGTTTATTATTTTTAGGCACTGGTATGCCCCACGAAAAAGATGTTCTGCTTACAGACAAATCTTTAAGTCCCTTCTCAACAAATTTTACAACTTCGTTTTTTCTTGCAACTGGAAGAATGAAAGAAGGATTAGATTTGTAAACATCTAGTAATTTTTTATTCCATGCAGAAAGCTTAAAAAAATATGACTCCTCTTCTACCCACTCGACTTTTGACCCAGATAATTTTGATATTTTTAAACCTTCTTTTTCCTCAATTTCATCATCATCGTAATAAGCTTCGTCAGACACTGAATACCAACCTTTATATTTATCTAAATAAATATCACCAGATTGAACTAGTTTATTCCATAAATCCTCAACCGACTTATGGTGTCTATTTTCAGTAGTCCTTATAAAATCATTGTTTGAAAGATTTAAAATTTTTGTTAATTCTTTAAATTTTTCAGATAATTCATCACAAAACTTTTGAGTATCTTTTTTATTTTTTTCTGCTTCTCTCTGAATTTTTAAACCATGTTCATCAGTACCTGTTAAAAAATAAACTTTGTATCCTTCTAGTCTTTTATAGCGAGCAATAACATCTGCAACTATACTTGAATAAGCATGGCCCATATGAGGTTTGCCTGACGGATAATAAATTGGTGTAGTTATATAATAATTTTTTGTATCCACTAAATATAGTTTTCTATTTCTACAAGCAAATTTGTGTGATTTAAATTAAATTTACTTGAATCATGTATTTTTCTAATAATATTAATTCTTTTATTATTTATATTGTCAACTTTTGTACTATTTCTAGATATATTAAAATAATACTGATCTACTAAATAAATTGCGAAACTTAAATAATCTTCATCTTTTTTAAGTTTATTTAACTTAAATAATTTTTTTAAATTTGAAATTAAATCATCATTGATGTTAATTTTATCATCTGAAAGTATCTTGTTATACCTCAAATAATTTCCTGGTGTTAATTTTGAATCTTTTATAACGATCTTACCTTCTATTTTGTGATCCAGTAGTAACTTTTTTATAATGTCAATCTTTAAAGTGTTATTTAAAAAGAATACAAATTCAATTGATCTAGACTTTAAAGTTTCTAAAATATTTTGTCTTTGGTTATTAATTAAAATAAAATAATTTGTTATTGAAGGTTCTTCAATTGTTTTTAGAAGAGCATTTATACAGTTACCACTTAAATATTCAACATCATCAAATATAACAAAGCGATTAAAGTTATTTATTAAAGATTTCTGTAATGTTGATTTTAAATTTCTTATTTCCTCAATTTTTATATTTTTTTTAATGCAATTAAAATATATTATATTCCCATTAGAATTCTCTTTAATATTATGCAGTTTATTTTCATTTAAAATGCTATTATCTTTTAAATCATAATTTTCTTTGTCAAAAATATAACTCATTAAATGATTTACTAAAGTAAATTTTCCTTGCCCCTTTTTTCCAGTTAACATAATAACTTTAGGTAATTTATTATTATCAAATAATTCTATTAAATTTGATAAATATTTTTCTAGACCATATAATCTTTTTTCAATCATTTTAAGCCTATTTTCTTTTTAATAATTTTAAAAATTTTTTTTTGAAGTTCAGGTGTATTTTTTGAAGATTCTAAAATTATATGATCTTTTTTATTTTTAGATATTTTCAAAAAAGCATTTTGAGCTTTAATATAAAATTTGGCAGGAAAATTATCATATCTATTTCTAGACCTTCTTTTCTTTAATCTGCTTAAAAATGATTGCTTTTTGACCTTCAAAACAAATGTTATGTTTGGTTTAATTTTACCAAGTATTTGTTTGTGAATATTATTTATAAAATTTAACGACACTCTTTTCCCGTAAACTTGATATGCTAATGTTGAGTCTACAAATCTATCACAAATTATAATTTTTTTATTTTTTAAAGCTGGTATTATTTTATTTTTTAGATGCTCATTTCTCGCTGCAAGATATAATAAAGTATCCGTATATTTATCGAATTTTATTTTTTTGTTCTTTTCAAAGTAATCTTTAAGAATTATTTTTCTAATTATTTCAGCACTTTTAGTACCACCTGGTTCCCTAGTTAGAATTACATTATTAATTAATTTTTTTAATTTTTTAAATAAAATCCTAGCTTGATAAGATTTTCCACTACCCTCAATACCTTCAAAAACAATAAAAAAACTCTTTTTATACATCTCCCCAAATCAAATAGTTCAATGACATAAATAAACTTTTAAATACATTTACCTTATTTACATTTTCAGCAGCATAAACGGGAACCTTTTTAATTAAATTGTCTTTTACAAATATTTCTATATTTGCTATTTGTTGGTCTTTGGTAATTGGTGCTTTTATAGGGCCATTATAATTTAAAAAAACTTTTAAGTTTCTTGCCTCTTTTTTCTTAAGAGTTAAAAAAACATCTTCTTTTGTTACCCCGTCTATATCAGTTTTTTTTCCAAGCCAAGTTTTAATAGGAAATATTGTTTTATTATTCCTAGAAATTTCAAATGTGTCAGTATTTCTGAATCCCCAACTTAATATTTTTAAAGAGCCACTTGATCTTAAATTTTTTGTTTGAAAACCACTTGCTACAGCAATAAGTCTTCGCTGATCTCTTTTCATTGTGCTGGCCAATGAATATTTTTCTACCGCTAGATAACCCGTTTTGATACCATCTACTCCAACTCTTTTATATAATAATGGATTTCTGTTACCTTGAGTAATTGGATCGCCGCCTGTTCTATCCCAAGTAAATGTTTTTTCTTTAAAAAGTTCGTAATATTCAGGATGATTTTTTATTAAATATTGTGACATGATAGCTATATCTCGAACTGTAGAATAATTATCAGGATGATTTATACCAGATGAGTTTGCAAAATTTGTGTTGGTCATGCCAATCTCACTAGCTTTCTCGTTCATCATATCAGCAAAATTTTCCTCCGTACCGGCAATTCCTTCGGCTATTGCAATGCAAGCATCATTACCAGATGCTATGATTATTCCTTTTAAAAGATTTTCTACTGAAACCTCATCATTTATCATCAAAAACATCGATGAGTAACCACTTTGAGATAATCTCCAAGCTTTTTCAGAAATTAAAAATTTATCATCTAAAGAAAGTTTTTTTTGTTCTAGTAAATCAAAAACAATTATTGAAGTCATGATTTTAGTCATAGATGCAGGATAAATACTCATATCAGGTTCCAGCTCAAAAATTATTTCGTTAGAATCGTAATCTAATAAAATAGCAGTTTTAACATCTACCTTTGGATTTGAGTTAAGATTTATTGTTAGAAAAAAGTATAAAGTTAAAATTTTTATTAAAAATTTATTCATATATTTTTATATCTACCTCATCAAAATTTATCTGTTTTAAAGCAATGTAATCATTTTTAATCGTTTTTATAGTCTTATATGGACCTAAAAAAACCTCAAAATTGTGTTTATTTTTTTTCTCAACAGAGATTTTCTTATTTCTTAATGATAATGACTCAGTTTTTACCCTTTTAATTAAAAGTTTAGCCGACTCTTGTGAATAAAAATTGCCTAAAATAATAACAAATTTAGGTTGTTCATTAGAAGTTTTAGTTATTGTTTTGCTAATATTATTTATTTTTACTTTTTCAACAGGTGCTTTTACATCAAGCTGTTTTTCTTCTTCATGGGTTTCAGCTTTTTTTGCTATAAAAGATTTATTTTTTTTTAACTCCTCTACTTCAACATATGGAAAATTTTCATTTAAACCGATTTGATTTGAAATTGCTTTAGTAATTAGAATTTTATAAAAATCAGGATAATCTAATTTAAAAGAATTTTTTAATATTATATTTTTTCCATTTTTAGGGTTTGTAATCTTTAATAAAGCGCCTCTTTTTGCTTTACTATGAGCAATTATTAATTCATCTGAATTAATCTTTTTTTTAATAAATTTATTTTCATAATCTTCAAAGGAATAAATATACGCGAAACCTTGTGAATTTAAGACTGGCTTTTCATATTTGGTTACACTGACTGATGTGCAAGAAAATAAAAATAGTAGGAAAAAAAAATAATTATATTTCATTTTTAAATTTATCCTTTAATGTGCAGACAGCTAATGCAAATCTAAGTGATCTATTCCACTTTAAAATTAATTCGTAATTATTAAAAACCAAATATGCAGGTTTTAGCGTACTAGAACCTGGAATAATATCTTTATCTGGAGTAATTATTGCTGCTGTCATATTGTCATATGCTGAATAAACATCAGGTCTTTTCAAAAATTTTTTTAAATGTTTAACTTTTTTTTTATTTTTCAAACTTCTTGCTGACGTATTTAGATATTTTTTTGGAACACCTTCTTTTAATTCTATTTTAAGAAAACATGGTGAGTTAGTCTTCCAGCCAATCTTGTTTATATAATTTGCCGCTGATGCAAAAGAATCTTCGATTTTCTTCAATTCAATATTTGAATTATTATTATAATCGATAGCATAGTTTTTTATAGTTGATGGCATAAATTGAAAATTTCCAAAAGCACCTGCCCACGATCCAAAGAGTATATCTTTATCAATTATTTTTTTATCAATAAGTTTTAATAAAGTTAATAACTCCCCAGTAAAAAAAGCACTTCTCCTTTGGTCAAAACTTAATGTTGCCAATGAAGATATAATATCCATTTTACCAAGATATTTTCCAAAATTTGTTTCAATTCCCATTAATGCTAATAGTAATTCCTTTTCTACAAGAAATTTATTTTCAATTTGGTTAATTAGTTTTTTTTCTTTAGAGTATAAAATTAAACCCTTTTTAACTTTTTTATTATTTGTTCTTTTACTTATATATGTATGAGTATCTTCGTAAAACTCAGGCTGATATCTATCGTATTCAATTACTTTAGGTAAAAACTTAACATTTGAAAGCACATTAGTTAAAGTCTCTTCAGACACACCTTCATTTATAGCTACTTTTTTAAAACGCTCTAACCAAATTTTAAAAGAATGCTCCGAAGCATTTAAATAATTCGTGAATAACGATAACTGTAGGAAAAAAATTAATTTAATAATGAATTTAGCCATTTTGTTAGTTATCATAAATAAATTATTTAAACTAGTATTTGAAAAATATATAAGTTTATTGTTATTTTTTCTTAATAATAGTATTAGTTTGTTAAGTTTCTCATTAAGGAGAGGTGGCTGAGCGGTTGAAAGCACTGGTCTTGAAAACCAGCAACGGGGCAACTCGTTCGTGGGTTCGAATCCCACCCTCTCCGCCATTATAATTTAAATTTACTGAAAATTTCTAATATTTTATTTTTTTTAATGCTCTTCTCTATTTTTTTGGTTTGATAAAAATTATAGATAACTTCATCTTCCATATTTAAAAAGTCAAACAAATCTTCAAGCTCCGATTTAGAAAACTTGTTAATATATTTATCAACAAATTTACTAAGCAAAATATCCATCTCCTTTGTACCGCGATAATTTGCTCTATAAATTATTTTTTTCTTTAAAGTTTCTAATTCAATCATTTAATTAATGTATTATATATTAACTATGACCATTTTTAAAAATAAAGATGATCTTTTTAAGAAAATATCTTTTTTAAAAGGAGTTGGCCCCAAACTTACCAAATACTTAAAAAATAAAAGAATTGAAAAAATTAATGATTTGTTGTGGCATTTTCCATATTCGTCAACGGACAGATCAAATATGACAACCCTAGATAAATTGGAAGTAGGAAAAATACAAACAATTAAAGTCAAGGTTTCAAAATATAATTTTCCAAGAATAAGAAATTTACCAAACAAAGTAATATGCGAAGATGAATTCGGTAAAATAGACATTATTTTCTTCAATAGTAGAGAGGGATATATAAAGGCAATCTTGCCAATAAACAAATGGGTTTTAATAAGTGGAAAAATTAATTTTTATAAAACTAAATATCAAATAACAAACCCTAGTTATATTACATCAATAGATAATATGGAGTATTTAAAAAAAAATATTCCAAAATATTCTTTAACAGAGGGATTAAACGAAAAATCTTATAGAAAAATAATTGAAAAAGTTATTAATAATCTTCCCAATTTAGAGGAATGGCATGATAAAGAAATATTAAAAAAGTTTGGATTTAAGTCTTGGAATGAGTCTGTTCTAAAAATTCATAATTTTGAAAATACTGACAAAGTTAATAACAAATATATAAGAAGATTAGCTTTCGATGAAATATTATCGAATTTGATAGTTCTTTCGAAGAACAGGAAAAAGTTTAAAGAGTCAAAAAAAGAAAGTAAATTATTTAACAATTCCTTGGCTAATAAAATAATTAAAAATCTAAATTTTGATTTAACCGAAAATCAAAAACAAATAATAAAAGAAATTAATGAAGATTTAAGATCTGATAAAAAAATGTTTCGTATTCTTCAGGGTGATGTTGGTTCTGGAAAAACTATAGTTTCATTTATGACTGTAGCAAACGTTCTAGAGATAGGTTGCCAATCAGCTTTAATGGCACCTACTGCTATATTAGCCAATCAACATTTTAATTTAGCAAAAAAAGTATTTGATGGAACCAAAATTAGAATAAAACTTTTAACTGGTAAAACTGAAATAAAATTAAAAAAAGAGATACTCTATGACTTGAGGAATGGTAAAATTGATTTGTTAATTGGAACTCATGCCTTATTTCAAAAAAAAATTGATTTTAAAAACCTAGGGTACATCGTGATAGATGAACAGCATAAATTTGGAGTTAAGCAAAGAATGTCTTTGGCGAACAAGGGTGGAAAAAATTGTGATGTTTTATTAATGTCAGCTACTCCTATACCAAGGACTATGATGTTAACAATTTATGGGGATATGGATGTTTCAAGATTAACAGAAAAACCTAAAAGTAGACTACCTATATTAACTTATTCTAAACCTGAAAAAAAAATCGATGACCTAATTGAAATTATAAAAAAAAATTTAGCTCAAAATAATCAAGTTTTTTGGGTGTGTCCTTTGATAAAAGATTCTCAAATTTTAGATTATTCGTCTGTCAAAATGAGATTTGAATGGCTTAAAAAAAAGTTTCCTAATGAAACAAGTATTTTACATGGTGAGTTAAAACAAAATGAGAAAGATTTAGTATTGAAAAAATTTTTGAAAAAGAAAACAAAATTATTAGTTTCTACAACAGTTATAGAAGTTGGGGTTGATTTTCCAGATGCCAATTTAATAATTATTGAAAATGCAAATAAATTTGGTTTGGCTCAGTTGCACCAATTGCGTGGAAGAGTTGGCAGAGGTCATAAACAAGGAAAATGTGTATTATTATTTAAAGATAATCTTTCGAAAAATAGCGTCCAAAGAATTAAAATTTTAAAAGAATCAAGTGACGGTTTTTTTATAGCTGAAGAAGATATGAAAATGAGAGGGTTTGGTGATATTATAGGTTATCAACAAAGTGGTGAAAAATTTTTTAAAATTGCAGATCCTATTAATCATAGTGATCTTTTTATTTATGCTGAAACTTATTTAAAACAAATAGAAAATAAAAATTTAGATAAATTTGATTTTTTGGTAAAATTACACGATAGAGCGGAAATTATTTACTCTAAAGAAGATTAATCAATATCCGATGTGCCGGCTGATACAATAAATTTAGATGCTTGTTCGAAAGTTATATCTAAAAAAATTAAATTTTTTTTTGGCACCATTAACAAAAAACCACTCGTAGGATTTGGGGTTGTTGGCACGAATACATTTACAAGTTCGTTCCCAATTTTATCATTAATAATTCCTTTGTTTTCTTTTGTTGCGAACCCTACTGCCCACACATCTTTTTTAGGATATTCAAGCAAAACTACACTTTTTTGTTTGTTATCGCTTTTTGTTAAACTTTCTGTCATTTGGTTAATTGCAGAATAAATAGTTCTCAAAATTGGAATTCTTTTTAAAATCCTATTGATTAATTCAAATATTTTTTTACCTAAAAATGATAAAGATAACCAACCTATAAATGTAATTATAATTACTGCAATTATAATTTCAATACCAGGTATCTCAAATGGTAAATAGTTATTAGGATTTAATTCTTTAGGAAGAATGTTTGAAGATACTTTGATAATAAATAAAGACAAATAAAGAGTTATTCCTATTGGAATAAGAACTACAGCTCCAGCAAAAAAATTGTTTCTTAATCTTGATAAAATTGATGTTTTTTTTCCTTTTTGAGCCATTAGTTATAACTTGAGTATATTATAAATATTAATATTAATATAAAAATTGCAATTAATAATTTATTATTTAAAATCATGAGTCATATGAAGCATAACATAAATAGAAGAAAATTTCTTGGCTTATTTGGTGGTGGCTGTTGTTCAATATTAATGCCTTCTTGTGCGACTGTTCCTATCACAGAAAGAAAACAATTAAGCCTTATTCCTGAAGCTACGATAAATCGTCAAGCTGCAGCTGCATATGAGAATTTTAGAAGTAAAACTAAATTAATAACAACAGGATCTCAATTAAAAGAAATTAAAGAAATAGGAAAAAAAATGGAAAATGCTGTAAGTGCTTTTTTTTTAAATAAAGGAGAGAAAGATCCTACAGCTAATTTTGGTTGGGATTATATTTTAGTTGATAATGACAAGGTAGTAAATGCTTGGTGCATGCCAGGAGGAAAAATTGCAGTTTATACAGGTTTGCTTAAAGTAACAAAAAATACTGACGCTCTGTCAATAGTCATGGGTCACGAAATAGCACATGCTGTTGCCAGACACTCTGTCGAAAGAGCTAGTCAAGCAATGACAATAAATATAGGCACTGCAGTTGCAGATATTTTTACTGGAGGTGCAGTAAGTCAAGCTAGGAATCAAGTTGGCAATACAACTGGTATGGACATTTACAGAATAGGTATTATGAATCCATTTGGACGAAAACAAGAAACTGAAGCTGATTATTTGGGATTAATTTTTTCATCTTTATCAGGATATGACATTCGAGAGTCCGTCAAGCTATGGGAAAGAATGGCAGAAAGAAACAAGGGTAAAGAGCCACCAGTTTTTTTAAGTACACACCCATCAAGCACGAAAAGAATTGAAAACTTAGAAAATTGGATAACAGAAGTGATTTTAAAGTATCCACCAATATCAACATAAAAAAGTTGATTTGGTGAGCCCTGATGGACTCGAACCATCGACACCCTCCTTAAAAGGGAGGTGCTCTACCAACTGAGCTAAGGGCCCAAAGAAATTTCTTTTACATATAAATGGTTAAAAATTCAATAAGATTTATTAATTAAAAAATTTGATATATTTGTTATAAAATTTAGTGAATGTGCGACTCTTAATACTTTTTCTTATTTCGCTCATAAATTGTTGATAAAAATTAATATTATTTAAAGAAATCAACATAGATGCCAATAACTCGTTTGTCTTAATTAAGTGATTTAAATAGCTTTTTGAATATTTATTTAAATTTCTTAGAGTGCACCTTTCATCTAATGGAGATTTATCATTTTTATATATAGAATTCTTAAGATTTATTTTACCTTTCCAAGTAAAAGCTAAACCTGTTCTTCCTGATCTAGTTGGCATAACGCAGTCAAACATGTCTATACCTTCGTTTATTGCGCCTAACATATCTGAAGGTGTTCCAACTCCCATTAAATACCTCGGTTTATTTTCTGGCATTTTATCTGTAATATTTTTTACTGTTTCAAACATTTCTTGTTGAGTCTCACCTACTGCTAAACCTCCAATCGAGTAACCATCAAAGTTTATATCTAATAATTTTTGTAAGCTCTCTAATCTTAAGTCTTTATACAAGCCTCCTTGTATTATTCCAAATAGAGCTTTTTTTTTATTATTTCCAAATTCAATTTTGCATCTTTTGGCCCACTTTGTTGAGGTTTCTATGGCTTTTTTTAATTTCTCTCTATTATTTGTTAATTTTGGACATTCATCCAAAACCATTAAAATATCTGAATTTATTGATTTTTGGATTCTTATACTTTGTTCGGGACTTAAAACTATTTTTTTACCATCAATATGAGATCTGAAAGTCGCTCCAATATCTTGATCAATTTTATTTAATTTTGATAGTGACATTATTTGAAATCCACCAGAATCAGTTAATATCGGTTTATCCCAATTCATAAATTTGTGTAGACCTCCAAATTTATCTAAAATTTTGGAGCCAGGTCTTAACATTAAGTGGTAAGTATTTCCTAAAATAATTTGAGATCCAGTTTTCTTGATATCTTCCACAAACAAACCTTTAACTGTGCCAAGAGTACCCACAGGCATGAATGCAGGCGTATCTATTATACCTCGAGATGTTTTAATCCTACCTAGCCTAGCTTTTTTGTATTTTTTAATTACACTAAAAGAAAACTCTTTTTTTTTCATCTAAAGTTATTTTAACTTTAAACTAATAATTTTATCAGGACTTCTAACAGAACCGTTAGGACCATCTCCTTTTTTAATTTTATCTATAAACTCCATTCCTTTTATTACTTTTCCGAAAACAGTATATTGTCTATCTAAATGAGGAGCTGGTTGAAAACAAATAAAAAATTGACTATTAGCACTATTAGGGTCTGCTGATCTTGCAGCAGAAAGAACACCTCTATCGTGGGGTATATCAGAAAACTCTGATTTTAAATCTGGCATGTCAGAGCCACCTGTGCCAGCCAAGGATAAATTGAAATCTTTAGAATTAGAATTTCCGAACTTTACATCTCCAGTTTGTGCCATAAAACCATCAATAACTCTGTGAAATACAACTCCATCGTATAATCCTTTTCCAGCAAGATCTTTAAACCTCTTGACATGATTAGGTGCAACATCTGAAAAAAGTTCTAATTCTACTTCGCCATCTTTAAGTTTCATTATCATAATTTCCTCCGAATAAAGTCTATTAAAAATTAAAAAGAAAAATAATATTAATATATATTTTATTTTCATTCTAATTTATTTTTTAATTCTTTTACTATGGATTTTGTTAAAAATCTGTCAATTTTTCCATTTAATCTAGCTATTTCTTTAACAAATTTTGATGAAATAATTTGATTTTCTACATCAGACATCATGAAAATTGTTTCAATTTTATCATTTAATTTTTTATTCATTCCTGCTAATTGAAACTCATATTCAAAATCTGATACAGCTCTAAGCCCCCTTATAATAACACTTGCTTTATATTTATTGCAGAGATTGATTGTTAATGTGTTAAAAGGTATTACTAAAATTCTTTTCTTGCTTAGCTTTAAATCTTTAAATAATGAGTTCTTAATAATTTCAACTCTTTCATCTATAGTAAAAAGATAATCTTTATTAATATTTTCTGCAGCTGCTACCACTACTTTATCAAAGATTTTTAATGATTTTTTTATTACATCAATATGACCATAGGTAATTGGGTCAAATGTTCCTGGATAAATAGCAGTATTTTTCATTAATGAATATTATCTTCTATTTTAATAACCGAGACAACCTTTTCTTCACCCTTGAGTTTTTTTATTCTAACTCCTTGCGTATTTCTTCCGGCAACACGTATCTCTTTGACTGCACATCTCATAATGCTGCCCTTGTCAGTAGACAAAATTATTTCATCTTCTTCACCTACAACCAAACTACAAGCAATGTTTCCATTTCTAGAAGAGTTTATTATACCAATAATTCCTTTACCTCCTCTATTTGTAACTCTGTAATCAAAATAAGATGATCTTTTACCATAACCATTTTCTGATACCGAAAGAATATATTTTTCTAAACCCTTTTTAATTTTGGGATCTTTATTAATTTTTTTGTTATCAATTTTACTATTATCAAGAATAGATAAAGAAATTATCTCATCCCCATCAGCAAGTTGCATACCCCTTATTCCTTTTGAAGCTCTCCCTTTAAAAAGCCTCAACTTTTTTGACATAAATCGTATACATTTACCGTATTTAGTACTCAGTAGTATATCTTGATCTTCACTGCATATTTTAACTCCGATAATTTTATCATCATCTGATAATTTCATAGCAATTTTACCTGATGCATTAATGTTTATAAAATCTTCTAAAGAATTTTTTCTAATATTTCCCTTTGAAGTTACAAAAATAATTTGAAGATTTTTCCACTCATTTTCATCTTCGGGTAATGGCATTATCGAACTTATAGAATGATGATTTTTAAGAGGCAAAATATTAAATATAGATTTACCCTTTGAGGCAGAAGTTCCCTCGGGAATTTTGTATGCTTTAATCTTATAAACTAGACCTTGAGTTGAAAAAAAAAGCATAGGCGTATGAGTATTAGCTGTAAAAATTTGAACAACAAAATCCTCTTCTCTAGTAGTAATACCTGTTTTACCTTTTCCTCCTCTTTTTTGAGCTTTTAAAGATGTAAGAGGGCTTCGTTTAATGTAGCCTTTATTAGTAATATTAATTACAACAGATTCTTTTTGAATTGTCTCCTCAATATTGTAATTTAAAACAGCGTCAATAATTTTAGTTCTTCTAGGAACCGCGTACTTGTCTTTGATATTATTTAATTCACTTTTTATTAAATTGTATAATTCTTTCTTTGAATTAATAATTTTTTTTAATTCTATAATTAGTTTCGCAAGTTTACTGATCTCTGTTTCAATTTCAGATATTCCGAATGCAGTAAGTTTTTGTAATCTTAATTCTAAAATTGCTATAACTTGTTCATTCGTTAAAGAATAAGATTGAACATTTTTTTTCTTTTCTATAATTGATATTAATTTTGAACTTTTTTTTATTTTCCATTTCTTGCTAAGTAAATTTTTTTTAGCATCGTCATTATTTTTTGAATTTTTAATAATTTTAATTACTGCGTCAATATTTTCTACCGCAGCAGCAAGTCCTATTAAAATATGTGCTCTCTCTTCTGCTTTATTTAAATCAAATTTAACCCTTTTAAGAACAGTTGTTTCCCTAAATTTAATAAATTCAGAAATAAATTCTTTTAAATTTAGTAATTTGGGTTTGTTATCAACTAATGCAAGAGAATTAAAACCAAAAGAACTCTCTATGTTAGTCAGTTTATACAATTGTCTTCTGATTGTCTCAGGTTCGACACCTCTTCTTAATTCAATTACTATTCTTATGCCCTCTCTATTAGACTCATCTCTTATATCACTAATTCCCTCTATTTTCTTATCTCTCGCCAACAAAGCAATCTTCTCGTTTAAAATAGATTTATTTACTTGATAAGGGATTGATTTAATAACTAAAATTGATCTACCATTTTTTTTCTCTTCAAATTCAATTTCACCTCTTATTTTAAATGAGCCTCGACCTTTATTGTAACCTTGTTTAATAAAATCCTTTCCAATTATTAGTCCACCTGTTGGAAAATCTGGACCAGGCACATATTTCATTAATTGTGAAATTGTAATATTTTGGTTTTCTATGAAAGCATTTGTTGCGTTGATAACTTCACCCAAATTATGCGGTGGAATACTTGTTGCCATTCCCACAGCTATTCCACCTGCTCCATTTACTAATAAGTTTGGGTATTGTGAAGGTAGTACTGTTGGTTCTTTTTCAGTTTCATCATAATTATTTCTGAAGGTAACTGTATTCTTTTCTAAATCTTCTGTTAAATATTGAGAAATCCTTCCTAATTTCGTTTCAGTATATCTCATTGCAGCAGGAGGGTCTCCATCTATAGATCCAAAATTTCCTTGTCCTTTTAAAAGAGGTAGACTCATAGAAAAATCTTGAACTAGTCTTACTAGTGCATCATACACAGCTTGATCACCATGAGGGTGATACTTACCAATTACATCCCCTACTATTCTAGCAGATTTTCTAAAATTCTTTGACCAATCGTAACCACCTTTGTACATTGCATAAATAATTCTTCTATGGACAGGTTTTAAACCATCTCTAACATCTGGTAGCGCACGGCTTACAATTACACTCATTGCGTAAGAAAGGTATGAGGAACTCATCTCATTTCTTACTAATATAGGTTTTAAATTATTATTTTGCTTGATATTTTGTTTTTCCATAGTTTAAAATGGAATTTCGTCATCTAAATCATTTTTGTTTTGATTTAAATTTTCATCTGGTAAAGAACTTTTATTTTCGGAAACTAAATTAGAGTTGTCACTTTTATTTCTCCCGTCTAACATTGTTAAATTTGAATTATATCCTTGTAAAATTACTTCTGTAGAATACTTGTCTTGACCTGTACTTTCGTCTTTCCATTTGCGAGTGCTTAATTGGCCTTCTATGTATACATTAGCCCCTTTTTTAAGATATTGTTGAACAACGCCAACGAGTCCTTCATTAAATATTACAATTCTATGCCATTCCGTTTTTTCTTTTCTTTCACCAGAATTCTTATCTTTCCATGACTGACTAGTTGCAATACTTAATCTTGCGACGTTTTTTCCGTTAACCATTTGTTTAATCTCAGGATCTGCCCCCAATCTGCCTATTAATTGAACTTTATTTAGACTTCCTGCCATATATATTTTTTGAATACTTGTTGATTTATAATAATATTGTTAAAATTTATATCATAAATGTATGTTATTTATAAGCTCATTATTAATCGTGTTAACAAAATATGCTTAAAAAAATCGTTATAAAAGGCGCAAAAGAACATAACCTAAAAAACGTTTCTTTAGAAATTCCAAAAGACAAATTAGTTGTAATAACTGGTCTGTCAGGATCAGGGAAATCTTCTTTAGCCTTTGACACAATTTATGCTGAAGGACAAAGAAGATATGTTGAAAGTTTATCTGCATATGCACGTCAATTCTTAGATAAAATGAAAAAGCCAAATGTTGATTTTATCGAAGGATTGAGTCCAGCAATTTCAATTGAACAAAAAAATACATCAAAAAATCCCAGGTCAACTGTTGCGACTGTAACTGAAATCTATGATTATATGAGAGTTCTTTTTGCTAGAGCTGGCGTGCCGTACTCTCCATTTACTGGAAAGCCAATTGTATCGCAATCAGTCAGTGAAATGGTTGACAAAATAAAAACTCTTCCGAAAAGCAGCACTATACATTTACTTGCACCTATTGTGCGCGGCAGAAAAGGTGAATATAAGAAAGAAATTTTGAATTATAAAAAAAGGGGTTTCCAAAAAATTAAAGTAGATGGAAAATACTATCAAATAAATGATTTTCCAAATTTAAATAAAAAAGTAAAACACGATATATCTATTATAGTAGACAGAGTTGTGTTAAGCTCTTCAATAGGGAACAGACTTGCCGACAGCGTTGAAACAGCTTTAAATTTGTCAAATGGACTTTTAAATGTTGAATATGAAAATGAAAGTCTTCCTAAAAAATTTAGAAAAATTGAGACTATTACTTTCTCCTCAAAATTTTCATGCCCTGAAAGTGGTTTTACTATTGAAGAAATTGAACCAAGATTGTTTTCTTTTAACTCGCCCTATGGTGCCTGTGAAGAATGTGAGGGAATTGGTAGTAATTTAAATGTAGATCCAAAATTAGTTATACAAGATGATAACAAGTCACTTCAAGATGGTGCAATTGTACCATGGTCCAAAAGTTCAAGTTTATATTACGCTCAAACTTTAGCCTCATTGGCCAAACATTATAAATTTTCTTTAACAGATAAATGGAAAAAAATACCGAAAAAAATTCAGGAAATTATTTTATATGGATCTGATGATGAAGAAATCAAATTTTCTTATGATGATAACTATGAAACTTATACAACGAAAAAACCATTTGAAGGTGTTATTAACAATTTAGAACGAAGGTATTTAGAAACTGATAGTGAGTGGAAGAGAGAGGAGATATCACAATATCAATCTGAGTCTAATTGCGATAAATGTAAAGGACTTAGGTTAAAAGATGAAGCTTTATGTGTAAAAATAAATGATTTAAATATCAGCCAGATAACTCATAAATCAATTGAAGATGCAAAAAAGTGGTTTGATAAGTTACCAACTTTTTTGAATGATAAACAAAACAAAATTGCTCAACACATTCTTAAAGAAATAAATGAAAGACTTACATTTTTACTTAATGTTGGCCTCAATTATCTTACTCTTTCAAGAGAGTCTGGTACTTTATCAGGTGGTGAGTCTCAAAGAATTAGATTGGCGTCACAAATAGGTTCTGGTCTAACCGGTGTATTATATGTTTTGGATGAACCATCTATAGGGTTACACCAGCGTGATAATAAAAAATTAATTACAGCTTTAAAAAAATTGAGAGATTTGGGAAATACAGTTATTGTTGTGGAGCATGATATTGAGACTATGGAAAGCGCGGATCATATAATAGATATAGGGCCAGAGGCTGGACTTCATGGTGGTAAAATTATTGCTGAGGGACAAATTAAAAATATTATTCAAGAAAAACAAAGTATTACAGGAACATATTTGTCTGGTGAAAAAAATATCGCCATCCCAAAAAAAAGACGTATAGCAAAAAATGGTCGTTACTTAGAAATAAATGGAGCAACAGGTAATAATCTAAAAAATGTTGACTTAAAAATTCCTATAGGAACTTTTACTTGTGTGACAGGAGTATCAGGCAGCGGCAAATCTACTTTAGTTTTGCATACTCTTTATAATGCATTAAATTTAATTTTAAATAATAACAAATCAAGAAAGTTACCTAAATCTTTTAAGAATTATAAAGGAACTGAATTGATTGATAAAATTATAGATATTGATCAATCACCCATTGGAAGAACACCTAGATCTAATCCAGCGACATATACAGGTGCTTTTGGACCAATAAGAGATTGGTTTGCAAATTTGCCCGAGTCTAAAGCTAGAGGTTATAAAGTTGGAAGATTCTCATTCAATGTAAAAGGTGGAAGATGTGAAACTTGCGAGGGTGATGGTGTGTTAACTTATGAAATGCATTTTTTACCTGATGTATTTATTCCGTGTGATACTTGCAAGGGTGCTAGATATAATAGAGAGACTTTAGAAATTAGATTTAAAAATAAAAACATAGCTGACATTTTAGATATGACGGTAGAGGAAGGTTGTGATTTTTTTGAAAATATCCAATCAATTAGATCAAAACTGATAACTCTAAAACATGTCGGTCTCGGATATATGAAAATAGGACAACAAGCTACAACATTGTCTGGGGGTGAAGCCCAAAGAATAAAACTTGCTAAAGAATTGTCAAAAAGATCAACTGGAAGAACTTTATATATATTAGATGAGCCTACTACAGGTCTTCACTCTCATGATATAAAAAAACTTCTCGATATTTTGCAAGCATTTGTAAATACTGGAAATACGGTTGTTGTAATAGAACATAATTTAGATGTAATTAAAACAGCTGATCATATAATAGATATGGGTCCGGAAGGTGGAGAATCAGGGGGTGAAATTATTGCTCAAGGAACCCCTGAAAAAGTCTCATCTGAAAAAAATACTTTCACTGGACAATTTTTAAAGGAAATTTTAAGCACTCCAAAAATGAAAAAAACTGCATAAATGCTATTTTTATGTTATGATAATTTATGGTTAATATTTTACAATCATTATCAAAAACAGTACATCTTTCGCTTGTTATAGCAGTTTTACTATTTTTAGGATTATATTTTGGAGGAGATGGATTTGCTTTTGATCAATATTTTTTTAGTTGGCTATTTAGGTACTTACACGTTTTAGCTGGAATAATGTGGATTGGCCTACTTTGGTATTTAAATTTTGTTCAGATACCCAGCATGCCTAATATTCCAGATGAACAAAAACCGGCAATAAGCAAAGTTATCGCTCCAAAAGTTTTATTCTGGTTTAGATGGGCGGCTTTCGCAACAATACTAACGGGATTAATTGTAGCTTATCTTAACGGATACTTACATGAATCCATGACTTTAGGAATTGGTAGTGGAGGAGGAAAAAATACAGCTATTGGTATAGGTATGTGGTTAGGAATAATTATGGCGTATAATGTGTGGTTTATTATTTGGCCTAATCAAAAAAAAGCTTTAGGTATCGTAGAGGCCCCAGCAGAAGAAAAACCAATTGCAGCGAAAAAAGCTATGTTAACATCTAGAGTAAATACTCTTTTATCAATTCCAATGCTTTTAACGATGGTAGCTGCTCAAAATCTTTACTAATTAAGGTACAATTTTATCTTCTTTTTTTTCAAGCGTCTTAGATGAAACTTTTAAATATTTAAGAACAGGAGATGCCACAAATATTGAAGAATAAGTACCAATTATTACACCTAAAATCATAGCAAAAGAAAAACCTTTGAGTATTTCACCACCTAGTATGAAAATTGAAAATAAAGCTAATAAAGTTGTTACTGAAGTTATTAAAGTTCTAGATAAAGTCTCATTAACTGATAAATTTGAAACTTGATCAATTTCAAGCTTATTAAATTTAGATAAATTTTCCCTAATACGGTCATAAATTACAACCGTATCATTCATGGAATAACCAACTATAGTCAATACAGCAGCTACAATTGATAAGTTTATTTCAATAGATAAAACTGAAAAAATTCCTAAAGTAATAATTACATCATGAAATAAAGCAATAATAGAACCCAAACTAAATTGCCATTCAAATCTAAACCAAATATAAAATAACATCATTAATAAAGCTAAACCTATGGAAATTACACCCGATTTCAACAATTCAGCACTCACTTTCGGTCCAACACTTTCGACTCTTCTGTAATTTACTTCTTCATTGAGATCTTGATCTAGGGAAGTTTTAATTTCAGATATCAAAGAGTCATTATTAATTAATTTTTTTTCAATTTTTATTAAAAAATCACTCTTTTCACCAAAATTTTTTACATTCACATCACCTAAATTCAATTTTTTTAGAGAGTCTCTAATATCTGATACTCTTATGTCATTATTTTGAATTCTTACTTCAATAAGTGTTCCACCTTTAAAATCTATTCCGTAGTTAAGACCTTTAAAAAGTACAACAAATAAACTCAATAAAACTAATACCAATGATAATAAATTAAATTTTTTGAAATAATTAATAAAATTAAAATTATACTTCATAAATTAATATTTTCCCTATTTCTTAAAACAAAAGATGAAGTTAAATGTCTTGCTATGAAATACGCTGAAAAAAGTGTTGTTATTATTCCTATGCCTAAAGTAACGGCAAAACCTTTAACTGGTCCAGTTCCAAAAATAAATAAAATCACAGTAGCTAACAAAGTAGTAATATTTGCGTCTAAAACTGTAATTTTAGCTCTACTATAACCCATGTCAAAGGCGTGAATAACTGATTTTTCAGTTCTTAATTCTTCCCTTATTCTCTCAAAAATTAAAACATTTGCGTCGACTGCCATTCCTACTGTTAAAATTATTCCAGCAATTCCTGGGAGTGTTAAAGTCGCTTCTAAGATAGTTAAAACACCTACAAGCATTAATAAATTTGAAATTAGAGAGATATTGGCAATTAGTCCAAAAATCCTATACTTATAAAACATATATAAAACTACAAGAACGAATCCGATTAACAAAGAAATTGCTCCAGAAATAATTGAGTCTCTACCTAAATCTGGTCCAACTGTTCTCTCTTCAACAATATTAATTGGTGTAGGCAAAGCTCCAGATCTAAGTAAAAGAGCTAAATCTGTAACTTCCTGAAATGAAAAATTTCCTGAGATAGTTCCGCTGCCCCCTGTAATAGCCTCTCTAATAACTGGAGCGCTTATAATTTTATTATCTAATACTATTGCTAGTCGTTTGCCTATATTATTTGTTGTTACTTTACCAAATTTTTGGGCTCCATACCTATCTAAAGTAAAAGCGACCATTGGGCTATTTGATTGATTATCTACTCTTGGCTGGGCGTCAATAAGATTTTCCCCACTCATAATAATTTTTTTATTTACAACAACTTCTTCTCCATTTTCTGAAATCATTTTCTCTGACCCGAAGTCGTCTTTTTTATCAGTTATTAATCTAAAATTTAATTGAGCTGTTTTTCCTAAGAGATCTTTTATTCTAGACGGATCTTTTAGGCCTGGAAGCTCAACCACAATTCTTTTTTCACCTCTTTGAATTATTGTTGGTTCTTTTGTGCCTAAATCATCTATTCTTCTTCTTACTATTTCAATAGATTGACTAACCGCAGCATTGTTTAAAGTTAATAACCCGTATTTTGAAAACTTTATCAGGTGACTATCATTTTTAATTTCCAAATCAAATTGATGTGTTCGGTACTGATCAATATACTGGTTTATTGTATTGTCTTTGGTTGAAAAGAATAAGTTTTGAAATTTTTTATTATTATCATTTTCAATTTTAAAACTTATTGAATTTTCGTTAATTTTAAATGTATTATATTTAAAATTATTTTTTTTTAAAAATTTCTTTATTTCAATAACTTTATCTTGTAATCTTTCTTTAATTAAAGGTTTAGTGTCGATCTCAAGCAACAAATAGGAGCCTCCCTGCAAATCTAAACCTAAATTTACTTTCTTGTTAATAATAGGATTTGTATCATAAAAAAGATTAAGTGACGCAAAGAACGTTAACAAAAACAAAATAAAATAGATTATAATTATTTTTATTTTTGTGAAATTAAGCACAAAGACCTTTTATTTTTTAGGAGCTTCTTTTTTTAATAAACTTGTTATAGTGGACTTTATAACTTGAACTTTTACATTGTCACATAATACTACGTCAATTTTGTCGTCATCATGAACTTTATCAACAATTCCTATTATACCTCCTGATGTAATAACTTCATCTCCCCTTTTTAAACCTTGAACCATCGCTCTATGATCTTTCACTCTTTTTTGTTGAGGTCTAATTAAAAAAAAGTAAAAAATTACAAATATAAGTATTAGAGGTATAAATTGTGCAAATCCTGAAGAATTCATATTATTTGAATAATTATATTAAAAGACATTTTTAAACAAGAAAATTATAATTAAATTTTTTCTATATTATTCATGTATTTTTTTAATGGTGCCGGTATTGTTATAGAACCGTCAGAATTTTGATAATATTCCATCAAAGCTATCATTAATCTGCCTGTCGCAAGTCCTGAACCATTAAGAGTGCCAATAAAATCAGATGTATTACCTGATTTAAATTTAGTTTTCATTCTTCTGGCTTGAAACATCCCACACGAAGAACAGCTAGAAATTTCTCTAAATTTGTTTTCTGAAGGTATCCAAGTTTCTATATCAAAGGTTTTTTCTGCACTAAAACCCATATCACCAGAGGACAAAAGAACTATTTGATAGGGTAGCTCTAACATCTTTAATATTTCCTCTGCACAATTTAGCATTCTATTTAGTTCATCATTACATTTGCTTGGTTCTACTAAACTAACCAATTCGACTTTGTAAAATTGATGTTGTCGCATTATACCTTTAGTGTCTTTACCATAGCTACCAGCTTCGCGTCTAAAGCAAGGAGTTCCAGCAACAAATCTTAAAGGAAGTTTTTTTTGATCTATCGTTGAATTATTAAATAAATTTGACAAAGGAACTTCTGCTGTTGGTATTAAAAATTTTCGTTCTTCATCTTTTTCAGAAAAAATTTCATACTGATCTTTTTCAAATTTGGGTAACTGGCCAGTACCAAACATTATTTTTTCATTTACTATTAACGGCGGTGATATTTCAATATATCCAAATTTTCTCGTATGAACATCTATCATAAAGTTCATAAGCGCTCTCTCTAAAAGGGCCAGTTTGTCTTTTAATACAACAAATCTAGAACCTGATAATTTTGTGGCAGTTTCAAAATCCATATCATTTTTACCTAATTCAATATGTGACTTAATTTTAAAATTAAATTTTTTAATTTCGGACGATTTTTTTATTATTTTATTTGATTTTTCATCTTTGCCAATTGGAACATCGTTCAACGCACAGTTTGGTATTGAGGAGAGGATAAAATTAATTTTTTCTTGTATTTTTTTTTGAGAATTTTCTAATTCTTCAATTTGTTTTGATAAATTTTTTGATTTATTAAAATTATTTGGGTCTTTATTTTTGGATAATAATTTTTTTTCTTGTTCTAATTTTTCTTTTTTCTGTATTAATTCTCTATTTTCTTTATCATTCTTGATCAAAGATTTTAAATCGATAGTTGAATTTCTTTCTTTAATTTTTTTTTCAAACAGCTCAGGGTTTTTTCTTATTTCTTTTAAATTATGCATTATCTTTTTTTTCTATTAACCTTACAGTTATAATAGATAATTCATATAACAATAACAAAGGTAATGCTAAACCTATTTGAGTAATTGGGTCTGGTGGCGTTAAGATAGCAGCTGCAGCAAAAATAATAACCACAAAATACTTTCTTCTTTCTCTAAGATATTTGGAGTTTACTACTCCAATTCTTGCTAATAAGCTTAAAACCACTGGAAGTTGAAAACTTATTCCAAATGCAAATATTAAGCGCATGACAAGAGACAAATATTCATTAACTTTTGCCTCTAATTGTATTGCTAATGAACCAGAGTCTTGAATACTTTCAAAACCAAGAAAAAATTTTATCGCTAGGGGCATTATAAAATAATAAACAAGCATTCCTCCAAAAACAAAAAGTATTGGTGTAGCAATTAAATAAGGTAGCAAAGCTTTTTTTTCATTTGAATACAATCCTGGAGCAATAAACTTCCAAATTTGACTTAGAAATATTGGGCTAGTGATGAAAATTGAAGCAAAGAAAGCTACCTTAAGATAAGTTAAAAATGCCTCGTGTAAAGCAGTGAAAATTAATCTTCGATCAAGATTGTTTTCTAAAACTGCATCTGAGTAAGGTTTGACTAAAAATCTATATATTTCCTCTGAAAAAAAATAACAAACTATAAATGATATAATTAAAAAAATGAATGATTTTACCAATCTAGATCTTAACTCAGACAAATGACTAACAAAAGTATTTTGACTTGCTTGCTTTTTAGTCATCAGATTTATCTTTCTTATTGTTGTCTTCCTCTAAATTTGTAATTTCATTAACGTTTTTTTGAACATCAGAAAAATATCTCTTTATAGACCCAACCCATGAGCCTATTTTTTTTAAAACAATGGGGAAATCTTTTGGTCCAATTACAAGAATTGCAACTATTATTATTACAAGTAATTCAAACCAACCAATCTGTGGCATTTAAATTAATTACTATTAGAATTATTTTTATCTTCTGTGTCTTTATTTGATGAGTCTGGATTTTCTGAAATACCTTTTTTAAAACTTTTAATACCTTTTGCAACATCTCCCATTAAATCAGAGATTTTACCTCGCCCAAATAAAAGGACTACTAGTACAACTACGATAGCAATTTGCCAAAAACCAATACTCATAATGATCTTATATACAATAATTTAAGTTAAATAAATAACTTTATTCAGTCAATTTTTCACTATCATCTATGACACTTTCAATATCTGAGTATATATCCTCTTTAGTTTTAGATGATTGCTCTGAAAAAAACTTGCTAGTACCAAATATTGAAGAATTAACTGCTGAAGTATCAATTAACCCTGCTGTTCCTAATTCATCAATAGTAGGTAAATCAGATAATTTTTGAATATTAAAATGATTTAAAAAATTTTCAGTTGTTACATACTGTATTGGTTTTCCAGGAATATTTTTTCGACCAGCAGGTCTTACCCAATCCAATTCCATTAGTATTTCGATTGTATTCGACCCAAAAGCTACACCACGTATCTGTTCAATTTCAGATCTAGTAACAGGTTGATGATAAACAATTATTGATAGTGTTTCTATTGTAGCTTTTGATAGTTTCTTTTGCGTTGATTTTTGCAATGCCATTGTATTTGAAAGATCTGATGCTGTTCTAAATGACCATTTATTTCTAATACAAACAAGATTTATCCCTCTTGATTTATAGTCATTTTGAATTTTTTCTAATATTTTTTTAATATTAGTTACATTTTGAAGCCTCTTCTCAATAGTTTCTAAATCTAAAGGTTCTGATGCAGCAAATAAAATTGCCTCAATTTTTCTTTCAATTTTAGAAGTGGAACTAGGAAATTTTATTATATTATTATTCTTTTTTTTCATTTATTTTTTTTTATTAAGATATCATCAAAGGTTTTTTTTTGCATTATATTGATAACTCCTTCTTTAGAAAGCTCTAAACTAGCAGCAAATATACCTGACAAACCAGTTCTTTTTTTTTGAGAATTTTCTTTATAACTCTGAGGTATTAAGTCTATGATATTTTTCCAATCATTTAAATTATCTAATTGATTTTTAATATTATTGATTCCTTGTTCTGTAGTTAAAACTGGTAGTTTAGGGATATTTACTCTTTGAAAAGATTTTTGAGTATTAATATTTGCGTATGTCTTTAATAATTCATATAAACTTATGTCATAAACTGGAGTATAAATAGATTTTATTCCTCCACGCATGCCTCTAAAAAAAATATCTTTACCTATTCTTTTTCTTTTAAGCAATTGATCCGAAAGAAGTCTTATTAACTCAAGTTTTTTCAGTTGAAGTTTTAAACGTTCTGCAACTTCAAAAGCTTTAAAATCATCATCATCATCTTCAGGTAATAACAATTTAGATTTTAAATAAGCTAACCATGTAGCCATTAATAAAAATTCGGATGCTGTTTCTAAATTTAAATTTTTATTATTCTTTACGAATTCTAAAAACTGATCAGCCAATTTTGTAATTGATATATTTGCAAGGTCTACTTTTTGATTTTTAGCTAAATCTAAAAGCGCCTCCAAAGGCCCGCTATAATTTGGAATATCAATAGAAAATGAATTATTTATTCCCGACTCCATACTAAATATTATCTTAAAAATTTATAAAATTCTGAAGTTTTTTTCCTAGTAAATTCATCTATAGGTGGAATTTTTTTTAGTAAATTTAACGATTCTGAAGATCTTCCTTGGCAATACAGAGCTAAATTACAACCAGCCTCCAATGCTTCTAAAGCATTTTTTGTTATATTTTTTTTTAGTGATTTCATACTTATATCATCTGATATAATTATTCCTTGATATCCAATTTTTTTTCTGATGATTTTTTTAATTATTATTGGTGAATGTGTTGCACAATTTTTACTGTCAATTTTTTTATATAAAATATGAGCGGTCATAGCAAATAATGATTTAGTGTTTTTAAAACATTTAAAATCATTTTTAATTAAATATTTATAATTATTGTTAACCACTGGCAATTTTTTATGTGAGTCTATCTTAGCTAAGCCGTGTCCAGGGATGTGCTTAATAACAGTTGCTATTTTATTTAATTTACAAATATTTATACAAATACTTGAAAGTTTTTTAATGGTTTTTATTTTTGAAGAATAAACTCTTTGTTTTAAAAATTTATGTGTAAACTTATATAATCTATCCACTACTGGAATAGTATTTATATTTATTCCAAGAGAATTTAAATTCATACAAATCTCATTAATGTAGTATTTATATATATTTGACCCAATTCTTTGATTAAAATCAAAAATCTCACCGAAATACTTTTGTGAAAAATTTTTATTATTTATGATATTTTCTAATCTTGAAACATCGCCACCCTCTTCATCTATCAATATTGGATAATTTTTGTCTCTGGTAATTTTCTTAATTGATAAAATTAACTTTTTTAATTGAATAAAATCTCTTATATTTCTTCTGAAAAGTATAACACCCCAAGGTAGATATTTTTTAAAAATATTCAATTCCACTTTTGTGAGTTTGTAACCGCTTAAACTTATTATTATAGCTTTCTTGATCATTCTTATTTAAAAAGTTCCCAAAAACTCCTTTTATAATTTTGTTTATTTGAATTTTCAAATCCAGAGTTAAATTCGATTACATTATTTGTATCATTAGGCAAAAGTGGCAAAGCGGAAGTGCTTTCAAATATTTTAAACTCTAAATTTTCTCTATTATTTTTAACAGTATTTATATTTTTATCGGATATATAATAATTAAATGAGAAACCAAAAAAGGAAAGTACTATAATAATAATTATTAACCTTATTATTTTATTTATCATTACATTTTATCGGGCAAAGAAACATTTAAAATACCCATTCCATTTTTAAGTACTAGAAGTAAAAGACTTATGACAATCAAAATATTATTAGATATTTTTCCATTTTTTATAAATTTATATTTTTCGTCTTCATTACCTTTGCTCCAATATGAATGAAACAAAGTAGCTAGCTCATATAGATAAAAAGGTATTCGATGTGGCTCACATTTATTTGAGGAAATTTTTACTATTTTTGGCCATTCAAAGATTTTTCTCAAAATTTCTCTTTCATACTTATTAAATTCTTTATCTATTTTTAAAATCTTTTTCTTGAGTGAAGTATTTTTAGTTGATCTTAATAATGATTGGATTCTAGCGTGGCAATACTGAACGTAATAAACAGGATTGTCTTTACTTTTTTCTAAAACTTTATTGAAATCAAAATCTAGCTCAACGTCATTACTTCTATTCAGCATCATAAATCTAATTGAGTCCTTATTTACTTCTGATAATAAATCATTTACCGAGATAAAATCTCCAGCTCTTTTAGACATTTTAAAAGGTTCTCCATTTTTAAATAATTTTACAAGTTGACAAACTTTACATTCTAATATCGTTTTATTTTGAGAAAGTGCTTTAACAGCGCTTTCAATCCTTTTGATATAACCTGTGTGATCTGCGCCCAAAACATTAATTAATTTGTCATATTTTCTTGAAACTTTATTAAAGTGATAAGCTATATCATTTGCAAAATATGTCCAAGTTCCATCATTTTTCTGTAAAGCTCGATTAGAGTCGTCTCCGAATAAAGTTGATTTAAACAAAAGTCTTTTAGTCTTTTTCCAATTTTTTATTTCTTCACCTTTTGGAGGATCTAAATAACCTTCTTCGACATAATTTGTTTTTTTAAGGAGTTTAATTGCATTATCAAGTGTTTTGGATTCGACCACTGATTTTTCTGAAACAAAATTATCATGAGATATACCAAGCATATTCAAATCAGATTTTATCATTTGCATAGAAAGATTTAATGCTTCCTTGTGTAAAAATTCATATTCATCATCAAAACTTTTAAATTCAATTTTCTTTTTCTTCTGTATACTGTTAGCAATCTCAATAATATATTCTCCAGGATATAATGATTTATCATTTGGAAATTTTTCGTTGTACTTAATTTCTCTTATTCGTAAATAAACAGATTTTAAAAAATTTGTAATCTGACCTCCATAATCATTAATGTAATATTCTTTGGTTACTTTGTTACCGTTAAACTTTAATAGATTTGATAATGTGTCGCCAAATATTGCACCTCTACAATGACCCACGTGCATAGGGCCCGTAGGGTTCGCAGAGACAAATTCTATATTATAATTTTTGTCATCATTCTGAGATCCAAATTTTTCATTTTTTTTTAAAATATCATTTATAATTAAAGTTATTGCTTCATTTTTAAGGCTAATATTTAAAAAACCAGGCCCAGCGATTTCTATATTTTTAAAATCTTTAATATTTTTTTCTAATATTTTTTTTATATTATTTCCCAACGTAATGGGCTTACACTTATTTTGTTTGGCTAATATTAAAACTACATTACTAGAGATATCACAGTCAAAATTTGGTGGAGGTTTTTCTAAATTAATCCCTTTATAGGTTTCAATCTTGTTGATGCCTAATTCTTTGTAATTATGATTAATATTTTCTAGTATAGATTTAAGATAATTTTCAAAAATGTTCATTTTATTTTATTATATAGATTTATTGCATATCTATCAGTCATTCCAGCTATAAAATCACATATTGATCTTTCTATATCAGCATTGTTTGATTTATCAAATTTAATATATTTTTTTGGGTTTTTTTTAATTATAAAAAACAATTTTTTTACAATTTTTTTACCTAAATTAGTTTTGTGGATAACATTTTTATTATAGTACATATTTTTTTTTAAAAATTTTTTGATGTTTTTGTCAAATTTTTTCATCTTATTGGAAAAACAAACTATAGGGTATTTTGATTTATAAATATCTTTAACTGATTTTATTCTATTCTTTTTAATATTTTTTTGAGTGTTGTAAATGACATCTTTTACCATTTCATCAATTATTTCTCTTACTATCTGTCTTAAAACAATATCATGAGGATATTTTTTTATTTTATTAATGTGTTTTTTTATTAAAACATTTAAAATTGGAATTCTTTTAATATCATTTAATTTAAATAAATTTGCCTTTAACCCGTCCTCCAAATCATGGCTATTGTAGGCTATATCGTCTGAAATAGAGGCAATCTGTGCTTCTAAACTAGGGCTACTATTAAAATTAATTTTTTGTTTAAAGAAGTTTTTTCCTAAAATCTTATTATATTTAATTTTGTTTTTTATAGGACCATTGTGCTTAACAAGTCCATCTAGAGTTTCAATTGATAAATTTAACCCCTTAAAGTTGTAATATCTGTTTTCAAGAAGCGTTACTATTCTTACAGTTTGTATATTATGATCAAAACCACCGTTTCTTTTCATACATTCATTTAAAGCTTCCTCACCTGCATGACCAAAGGGTGTGTGGCCTAAATCATGAGCTAAACTTAACGTTTCAGCTAAATCCTCGTTTAAGTTAAAATATTTTGCAAGAGTTCTTGCAATCTGAGATACCTCAAGAGAATGGGTAATTCTTGTTCTATAGTGATCTCCTGTTGTATTTACAAATACTTGGGTTTTATGTTTTAATCTTCTAAATGCTGTGGAGTGTAATATTCTATCTCTGTCTCGTTGATATGGTGACCTCAGTTTACTTTTATTTTCAAAATAGAATCTACCTTTAGATTTAATTGAAATTGATAAATTTGAGATTGTATTACTTTGCATAAAACTATATTAAAATATATACTACATAATAATGACAAAAAAAATTGTATTTACGGATAAAGCTAAAGATCAAATTCAAAAAATAACTAGCGAATCTAAGTCTAAAAAGTATTTTAGAATTTCTGTTAAAGGTGGTGGATGTTCTGGGTTTAAGTATAGTTTTAGTTTTGACGACTCGATTAAAGATGATGATGTACAATTCGAAAATGCATTAATTGATAAGGCTTCATTAGAAATTATTAATGGTTCAACTATTGATTTTAAAGTTGAAATGATTGGTGAGTCATTTGTAATAAACAATCCTAAAGCTACGGCTTCTTGTGGTTGTGGTTTGTCATTTTCTGTTTAATGAAAATTATTTCTTGGAATGTAAATTCTGTAAGAGCAAGAATAGATAATATTACAAATTACATAAATGACGACAAACCAGATATACTTCTTCTTCAGGAAATTAAAACTCAAGATGAAAATTTTCCGTATGAAAATTTTGAAAATATCGGTTATAGCTCTTATACTTTTGGTCAGAAAAGCTACAACGGAGTGGCAATAATTTCAAAATTACCTATAAAAAATATTTCAAAAGATTTTATAAAAGATGAAAAAAAACAAGCTAGAATTATCAATGGTGAAATTCAATTAAATAAAAAAAAGATAGAACTAATAAATATTTATGTACCAAATGGCAATCCTGTAAATACAGAAAAGTATGAATATAAAAAAAAATGGTTGAAAAAATTCATTGGACAAGTAAAAAAAAAGATTTCATCAGGTTCAAATATTATTATTGCTGGAGACTTCAATATTATTCCTGAAGAAATAGATGTATATGATTTTAAAAGATATGAAAACGACGCTTTAGGAAAATTAGAAATTAGAAAAAAATTTAGGGAATTATTAAATATTGGTCTTGCTGATGTCTACCGAATTAAAAATAAAAACAAACAAGAATATACTTTCTGGGATTATTTTGCTGGATCTTGGCAAAAAAATTATGGGATGAGAATTGATCATTTTTTGATATCTAATAATTTAATAGAAAATATTTCATCAATTAAAATTAATAAAAAACCAAGGTCAAAAGTTAAACCGTCAGATCATACACCAATAGAACTAATAATTAACTGACCCTACCATAAATATCCTCAAATCTTATTATATCACTTTCTTTAAGAATTGAGCCCAATTGAACTTCCATAACTTTTGCTAATTTTTTATTTGGATTTTGAATTCTATGAACTGCTCCCCTTGGAATAAAAATAGTATCATTCATTTTTTTAAAATAAAACTTTTTATTTAACACAATCTTTGGATTTCCTTTTGTTATTACCCAATGTTCTGATCTATGAAAATGTTTTTGTAAACTTAAAATTCCTTTTGGTTTAATGAATAATTCTTTTATTAAAAAATTATTTCCCTTATATAAATTAGTATAACCACCCCAAGGTCTATAAAAAAAATTGTTTTTTTTGTAGTATTTTTTCTTATTCTTATAAAACATTAAAAGAATTTCTTTCCAACTGCCCATATCAGACCAAACTATATTAAGTTTAATTGCTCTAATATCTTTTATTTGTTCTAAAATAGCAAAATCAAAAGATTTTGATGAATTTTTACTAAATTTTTTTTTACTTAAATAATAAATATCTTTTTTAATTTTTGCTTTTTGAACAGCTTGAGATGTGTTTAAAAACATTTTTTTTTGATATTTTTTATAATTATTTATAACTGAATCTTTCCTAATTAAAAACATACCTGAATTCCAATATCCGCCTTGCTTTATAAGTTGCTTAGCTTTTTTTATTTTTGGTTTTTCTATAAATCTATTTACTTTATTTATACTTCCTTTTAATTTTGAAGTTGTAAAATATCCGTATTGATCTGATGGTGATTTAGGTTTAATGCCAAAAATAAAAACATTATTTTCGCTTAAATTTTTAATATTTTGCTTCATTTTTTTATTAAATTCATTTGAATTTTCTATTAAATGATCCGCTGATAAAAAAATTATCGGTTGTTTATTTGGAATATCTTTTATTAAAGCAGCTGAAAGTATAGCTGGAGCTGTGTTTTTTTTAATTGGTTCTAAAATAATACTGTATTTTTTAAAATTTTTCTTTTTTAGATGTTTTTTTACTTCTTTTAAATATTTTGAATTTGTACTTATTATAGGAGTGTCAAATATTGGTGACTTAATTCTATCCAATGTTTTTCCTAATAGTGTCCATCCGCCAAAGTTAATAAACTGTTTAGCTTGATTTCTAATTTTATCGGGCCATAGTCTGGTCCCTGCTCCACCACATAAAATAACTGGTCTAATCTTCATTAAATTTTTGAATATTCTTTAACTTCTTTTTTCTTGCCTGGGTGTGTAGGTGCACCTAAATAAGCAGGTCCAACTGTTTGTGCGTATTTCCATAAAGTGCCTGATCCAAATGAGGATTTTTTAGCTTTCCATTTTTTCTTTCTCATTGATAACTGGGCTTTAGTTAATCTAACATTAATTTTTCCTTTTTTTGCATCGATATCAATTACATCGCCATTTTTAAGTAATGCTATTGGACCTCCTAATGCTGCTTCAGGACCCACATGGCCTACACAAAATCCTCTTGTGGCACCTGAAAATCTCCCGTCTGTAATTAATGCAACTTTTTCACCTTTGCCTTGACCGTATATTGCTCCAGTAGTTGAAAGCATTTCTCTCATACCAGGGCCGCCACGTGGGCCTTCATATCTAATTATAATTACATCACCATCATTATATTTTCTTGATTGAACTGCTTTCATTGCGTCTTCCTCATTATCAAAACATCTGGCTTTACCTGTAAATTGTAATTTTTTAAGACCAGCTATTTTGACAATCGCGCCATCTGGTGCCAAATTTCCTTTTAAACCAACTACGCCTCCATCTGGAGATAAAGGGTTATTAAATTCTCTTAACACTTTTTGATTAACGTTAAAATTTACGTCTTTAAGATTTTCTTTCATCGTTTTTCCCGTAACTGTCATACAGTCTCCATGTATAAAACCACCATCAAATAAAGTTTTTAACAACATTGGTACACCGCCAGCTTCCCACATATCTTTAGCAACATATTTTCCACCAGGTTTTAAATCTGCGAGATATGGTGTTTTTTTAAAAATTTTTGCTACATCCATTAAATCAAATTTTACACCAATTTCATTTGCTAAAGCTGGTAAATGGAGAGCAGCATTGGTCGAGCCACCAGTTGCAGCAACAATAGTGGCAGCATTCTCTAAAGATTTTTTCGTAACTATATCTCTTGGTTTTATATTTTTTTCTAATAAATTCATAACAGTTTGACCGCTTTCGTAAGCATACTTATCTCTCTCTTCATATGGCGCTGGAGTGCCTGCTGAGTAAGGTAAAGCAAGACCAATAGCTTCTGAAACACATGCCATTGTGTTTGCAGTGAATTGACCACCGCATGCACCAGCACTTGGACATGCAACTAGTTCAAGTTCCCTTAATTCATCCGAAGACATTTTGCCTGAAGAATGTTTACCAACAGCTTCAAAAACATCAACCACTGTCACATCTTTACCTTTATATTTGCCTGGAAGGATTGAACCTCCATAAATAAAAACACTAGGCACGTTTAGTCTTAGCATTGACATCATTAATCCTGGTAACGATTTATCACATCCAGCAATACCAACTAAAGCATCATAACAATGACCTCTTACTGTAAGTTCTGCTGAGTCAGCAATGATTTCTCTAGAAATTAATGATGATTTCATTCCCTCGTGACCCATGGCTATGCCATCTGTAACCGTAATTGTACAAAATTCTCTTGGAGTTCCCCCAAATTGTTTTACACCTTTTTTTACTGACTGAGCTTGCCTCATTAGGGCTGTATTACATGGAGCAGCTTCATTCCAAGTTGATACTACACCAACAAACGGTTTAGCAACATCTTGCTCCGTTTCTCCCATCGCATAATAAAATGAGCGATGTGGGGCTCTATCTGGACCTAACGACGTATGTCGACTGGGAAGCTTTTTTTTGTTTATTTTTGACATATTTAATTAATACTTGATACAATACTTCTTAATTTTTCATCTTCAACAACTAATTCTTTAATAAGGTTTTTATCATTATTAACTATATCTTTAGGAGCATTTTTCACATAAGCCTTATTGTTAAGCTTATTTTTCAAGTTAGATATTTGGTTATTTATACTTTCAATCTTTTGCAAAATTCTCTCTTTTTGAGATTTTAAATTTACATTCTCATTGAAGCCTAGAGAGATTTTTTCCTTTAAAACTAAGATATCAATAGAATTTTTAGTATTTGCTTGTATTTTAACAATATCATTTACCCTGCCTACTTGTTTTAATAAATTTAAATTTTTATTGATTAAATTTTTAAGTTTTTTTGACTTATCAATAAAGGAAATGTCACAAAATAATTTAGGTGTAATTTTTAATTCAGCTTTAGTTGATCTAATACTAGATATTATTTCAATTAAATCATTTATATCTGTTTGATTTTTATTAAATTTACTTAGCATTTTATAATTAGGCCAGTCTGAGGATATAAGGTTATTCTTAAAAATTATATTATATTTATTTTTAGACCAAATTGCTTCTGTAAAAAAAGGTATGAAAGGATGCAAAATTTTTAAAATATTAGCCATCATAAAAGAGGAAAAAACTTTAGCCTCTTTTATATCAGACTTATTTTTTAAATTAAATATTGGTTTTAAAAATTCTAAATACCAATCACAATATGAATGCCAAACAAATTGATATATATGTTTTGCTGCTTCATCAAATCTGAAAGCTTCTATATTTTTTGCTACTAAATCTTTAGTTTTTATAAATTCATTAAAAATCCATTGATTAACTGGAAGTTTGATAGTCGACAGATTGATATTTTTATCTAATTTACAATTATTTAATTTAAGAAAATTATTTGCGCTCCATATTTTCGTAATGAAATTTCTATTACCTATAACTCTGTCTTTTGACAACTTTACATCTCTGCCAGGTGACGCCATAGAAATTAAAGTAAATCGCAGACTATCGGCTCCATATTTATTTATAAGTTCAAGAGGATCAATTACGTTTCCTTTAGACTTTGACATTTTTTGTCCTTTTTCATCTCTAACAAGTGCATGAACATAAACTTTTTTAAATGGAGTTAGTTTATTAAAGTAGTTTCCCATCATAAGCATTCTTGCTACCCAAAAAAATATTATGTCAAAACCCGTTACCAATACCGATGTAGGATAAAATTTTTTTAATTCCGAAGTTTTTACAGGCCATCCTAATGTAGCAAAAGGCCATAAAGCGGACGAGAACCAAGTGTCTAAAACATCTGTCTCTTGTCTTAGGACACATTCTTTGTTTTTATTTTTTTTCTTAGCCAGGCTTAAAGCTTCTATTTTATTTTCTGCCACAAAAAGATTATTATTCTTATCGTACCAAGCCGGAATTCTATGTCCCCACCATATCTGTCGAGATATACACCATGGTTCAATATCTTTCATCCATTGAAAAAAAGTTTTAGTCCAGTTGTTTGGAAAGAAAGATGTTTTACCTTTATTAACAATTTTGATTGGTTCTTTTGATAATTTTTTTGCGTCCACAAACCATTGTTCAGTTAAAAGTGGTTCTATAATAGTATTTGATCGATCTCCATAAGGTACTTTATTTTTTATTGAATCGATTTTAACAAGACTCCCGTTTTCTTTTAATTTTGAAATTAATAGCTTTCTTGCTTCAAATCTATCTAAACCAATAAACTCTTTAATGCCATTTTTATTTATTTTTCCATTTTTCTCTAAAACATTAATTATTTCTAATTTGTTTCTTTTTCCTACGTCATAATCATTAAAATCATGAGCCGGTGTTATTTTTACTGCTCCAGAGCCTTGATCAGGATCCGCATAATTATCAGCGATTATTTTTATTTTTCTATTAACTATTGGAATAATGACTATTCTACCGATTAGATTTATGTATCTTTTATCCTTTGGATTTACTGCAATTGCTGTATCACCCATCATAGTTTCTGGCCTTGTTGTAGCAATTGTAATTTTTGTACTAGAATTTTCCAGTTTATAGTCAATATAGTATAATTGTGACTGTACATCTTTTTGGATCACCTCTAAATCCGAAATAGCAGTTTGAAGTTTTGTGTCCCAGTTTACGAGTTTTTTATCTTTGTAAATTAATTTGTTATTGTATAAGTCTACAAATACTTTGATAACAGCTTTAGATAAATCTTGATCCATGGTAAATCTTGTTCTAGACCAATCACATGAGCATCCCAATTTTTTAAGTTGTTCTAAAATGATTCCTCCAGACTCTTCTTTCCAGGCCCATACTCTCTCAATAAACTTTTCTCTACCTAAATCATTTTTATTAATTCCTTCTTTTTCTAAATTTTTTTCAACAACAGCTTGGGTAGCTATTCCGGCATGATCAGTCCCCGGTTGCCATAAAGTTTCATGTCCTTGCATACGATTGTATCTTACAAGAACGTCTTGTAAGCTATTATTCAAAGCATGGCCCATATGTAATTTTCCAGTTATATTAGGTGGGGGAATTACTATAGAGAATTTTTTTTTTGACTTATTTTTTTTTGGTTTAAATAAACCTTTTTTTATCCAAAAATCTGAGATTTTTTTTTCTTCTTCCTGATGATTATATTTTTTAAATTCCATTTTTATGATTTATATAGTTTATATCAAATGGATAAAAACCTAAAAGACATAGATTTTGCTTTATTGAAGCTATTAAATGATTTAAAAGAAGCATTATTGGCCACGTGGCGGAATGGTTACGCAGAGGATTGCAAATCCTTTTATCCCAGTTCGATTCTGGGCGTGGCCTCCAAAAATTTGGTTGTTTTATTATTTTAAAAAAAGTATGGTCTTTTTCATTCCTCGGTAGCTCAGTTGGTAGAGCAGTTGACTGTTAATCAATTGGTCGCAGGTTCGAGTCCTGCCCGAGGAGCCACTAACCAGTTTTTTCCAATGATACAGTATTTTTAAGGATTTGAAGAATTTTCTCTTTTTGAGTTTTAGATAAAGATGAAAAAGTTTTACTTAAAAAAGAATAATTCAAATCATCATTATCTCCTTGTAAGTTTTTTTCTTCATTAAAATTTCTAAAATCTTCAAAAAAGTAGGTAATTGGAACTTTCAAATAATTCGAGAGCTGCATTAATCTATTAGAACTAACGCCGTTTGTCCCTTTTTCATACTTTTGAATTTGTTGAAATGTTACATTAATTGCTTCAGCTACTTTTGTTTGGGTAAGACCGAGAGATAATCTTCTCATTCTAAGTTTTTTACCTAAATGTAGATTAAAATTTTCTTCCATCCCATCTCCCAATTTCAAATATTCAACATTAATTTATCTATTTATGCAACAGCAAAGTTCAACTTGGGTTCATTTTTTTTCCAGTATTTTAGGGGTCTAAATTGCAAAAAAAACATAAAAACACTATTGACATATTAAGAAAAAAAACAGCTAAAAATACAAATTAATTATGTTTTTTTAGTCTGTACTCCCAATTTCCTTGCTTAACAAATCTTGCTTTTAACCAAATCAATGTTTTGGCATCATACCAAATATCGGTATTTAGTTTTTTGTTTTCTGGTAACGACTCATCAGATGATAAAAATTTAAAATGAAGTGCTTCATAATTTTTTCCGTTTAATTCAATTTGTTTTTTTCCTAAAAATTCAACTTTTTGCTCTATAATTCTTCCTGAAATTGCACTAATTTGCGCTTTTGCTTTTACAATTTCATGGTTCCACCAAGTACCTACCATATAATTTATGTCTGTTTCACCTTTGTAAGAGGATCCATCAATTAAAAGTTTATTTTTGTCTTTATTTAGGTTTATTTTAACGTATTTTTCTTTTTTATTTTGAATAGTTTTAGAATCAAATGAAGAAAACACGTTTTTTTCGTAATTTTCATTACTTTCAGCAAAATATTTGTACAAATCTATACCAAGTTTAGTAATTTTAAAGTTCACAACACTTTTTACGGTTAATTTTTCATTATTTCTCACAAATTTATACTTGTGAGAGCCAATCAAATCATTATTTCTAAACAAATCATATTCTAAATATTTTACTTCTGAATAATGTTCTAAGTGGCTAAAAGAATTTACACTTAAAAAAAAGTATAAAATAATTGAAACTAAGATTTTTTTCATATAATTTTTAATATGGAAACAACAAATATTATTAATCAAATTGGTAATACACCATTAATTAAACTAAAACAAGTTTCAGAATTAACAGGTTGTAATATTTATGGAAAGGCTGAATACTTTAATCCTGGGGAATCTGTAAAAGATCGTGCGGCTCTTTACATTGTTAAAGAAGCATTTGAAAAGAAAAAAATAGAAAGAGGAGGTATAATAGTCGAGGGCACAGCTGGAAATACAGGCATAGGACTTGCTGTTGTTTGTAAAGAATTTGGTTTAAATTTAAAAATTGTCATACCAAATACTCAATCTATTGAAAAAAAGGATACTTTAAAGAAATTGGGAGCAGAACTAATCGAGGTTGAGGCGGTTCCTTACTCAAATCCTAAAAATTATATCAAACAGTCAAAAAAGATTGCTGAAGAGTTGTCCAAAAAACATAAATTTGGTGTCGTTTGGGGCAATCAATTTGATAACATAGTCAACACCAAAGCTCATATAGAAACAACAGCAAATGAGATATGGTCACAAACTGCAGGCAAAGTGGATGGTTTTACTTGTGCGGTAGGCACTGGTGGGACATTAGCTGGTGTGTCAATCGGCTTAAAGAATAAAAATAAAGATATTAAAATAGCTTTATCAGATCCAATGGGTTCTTCATTATACTCTTATGTAAAACATAACAAACTGGAAAGTAAAGGTAATTCTATTACAGAAGGAATAGGAACAGGAAGAATTACTAAAAATTTTGAAAAAGCTATTATAGATGATGCTTTTCAAACTGATGATGTAGAAGCTTTAAAAATTATATATGACTTGATTGAAAAACAAAATATTATTTTGGGAGGCTCATCCGGCATCAATATTGCTGGTGCTGTTAAACTGGCAAAAAAATTAGGTAAAGGTAAAACAATTGTAACTATATTATGTGACGATGGTAGACGATATGCTAGTAAAATCTTCAATAAAGAATTTTTAAAAAGTAAAAATTTACCAATACCAAAATGGTTATAATATTTGACTTAAAAATAATTTAGTTCTATCAGATTTTGGATTTTCAAAAAAATCTTTAGTTTTAGCTTTTTCTACAATTTTTCCCTCATCCATAAAAATCATATTATCAGCCACCTCTTTCGCAAAACCCATTTCATGTGTAACAACTATCATTGTCATTCCTGCTTTAGCAAGATCAACCATTGCATCTAAAACTTCTTTGATCATTTCTGGATCAAGTGCAGATGTTGGTTCATCAAAAAGCATAATTTTTGGTTCCATACATAAAGCTCTGGCCAAAGCAGATCTTTGTTGTTGACCTCCTGATAATTGTCCAGGAAATTTTTTTGCCTGGTCAGCTATTTGAACTCTTTCCAAATTTTTCATTGCCAATGCCTCTGCATCCTTTTTTGGCATTTTTTTTACCCAAATAGGAGCTAACGTGCAATTATCTAGAATTGATAAGTGAGGAAATAAATTGAACTGCTGGAAAACCATTCCCACCTCTGCACGAATTTTTTCAAGATCTTTTGTATTTTCTGAAATTTCTTTTCCATCAACAATTATTTGACCATCTTGATGTTCCTCAAGTCTGTTAATACATCTTATTAAAGTTGACTTACCAGATCCTGATGGTCCACAAATTACTATTTTCTCTTGTTGATTGACTTCAAGATTAATATCTTTAAGAGCTTGAAATTTATCAAACCATTTATTTACATTTTTTAATTCAATAATTTTACTCATTTATCTCTCAGTTTTTAATTTCTTTTCTAAGTTTTGGCTATATCTACTCATAACATAACATATTACCCAAAATACTAAACCGGCAAATACATAGCCTTCCATGGCCATTCCTAGCCATTTTGGATTAGTTTTTGCTAAATTTACCATACCAGCCAGCTCTAAAAGACCAACAACAAATATTAATGGAGTATCTTTTACTAATGCCAAAAATGTATTGGCTATTCCCGGAATTACTAGTTTAAGAGCTTGGGGAAGAATTATTAAAAAATGCATTTTCCAATAACCCATTCCTAGTGATTTGGCTGCCTCATATTGTCCTTTGGGTAAAGCTTGTAACCCTCCTCTAACAACTTCAGCCATATAAGCGGCTTCAAATAAAGTAATCGCAATTAAAACTCTTATCAATTTATCAACATAAGTTCCATCTGGTAAGAACATTGGAAACATAACTGCTGACATGAATAATACCGTAATTAAAGGAACACCTCTCCATAATTCAATAAATCCTATGGACGTATATCTGATTGCAGGAAGCTTGGATCTTCTTCCTAATGCTAAAATTGTTCCTATAGGAAAACAAAGTATTAAAGCAAATGCTGAAACTATAAATGTTAATGAAAGTCCACCCCAGGCACCAGTTTCAACATATTTTAGACCAAAATCTCCACCTGATATAAGTTTTAAACCAATTATTGGATATACAAATAATAAAAATATAATGATGTATTTTTTAAACTTTTGAGGAACAAAAAATGAAGCTCCGACAAGTAAAAATAATGTTAAAAAAGCTGTGTTTATACGCCATTGTTCTGTGTCAGGGTAAAGTCCATAAACAAATCTGTTTAACCAAACTTTGACAAATACCCAACATGCTCCGCCATCAGTGCAATCTTCTTTTGTATTGCCTGCAAAATTAGCATCAAACACAAACCAATTTAATAAAGGTGGGATGTATTTAATAAGAGCAAATATTACAAGAAGAGTTAATAATGCGTTAAAATTAGATGAATTAAAATTTATATTAATCTTATCAAGTAGTTTATTTCCACTAAATTCAATTCTTATTAAATAAAGACCAAATAATCCAAATAATAAGGGTGTCAAATAACTTATTTTGTTGGGTAAAAATGCAGTTATATTAGTTCCAAAAAAAGAACTTGAGATGATATCTATAAATCCAATAAATATTAGAGCGCTTCCAGTGGCAATGAAGGAATTTAGATTTTTTTTGTCAGATTTTAGTATTGATAAATTCATTATTTTTCCTTTATAGCCATTTTTTTATTATACCAATTCATAAATACTGAAATAGAAAGACTTAATGATAAATAGGTAAGCATTGTAATTGAAATAATTTCAATCGCTCGTCCAGTTTGCATTAATGCAGTTCCCGCAAACACTAAAACAATATCTGGATATGCAATAGCAGCTGCTAAGGATGAGTTTTTTGTCAAATTTAAATATTGATTAGTAGTAGGTGGAATTATAATTCTTAAAGCTTGCGGCATTACTACAAGTTTTAAAATTTGTCCTTTTGTTAAACCAATTGAAGCAGCGGCCTCTTTCTGTCCCTTGCTAACACCTAATATACCAGCTCTGACGTTCTCAGCAATAAAAGTTGCAGTGTACATTGATAGAGCTAAAGCTAACGAAATTAATTCAGGGATAATACTAACCCCACCTCGATATACATAAACAGTTTTAGATAATTGAGTTAGTTCAGGAATTTCAAAAGATAAACTTACTCCACCAATTAAAAATGTTAAAAATGGTAAACCAATAATTAATAAAATTGATATATACAGTGTTGGAATTTGTTTACCATACTTATCTCTTTGAATTTGTGCGTATTTTGCTAAAAAATAAATCAAAATAAATGCAAAAATTATAGAGTAAATAAAAATAGAAAAGTTAGTCCAAACAAATTTTGGAACATACCACCCTTTTACATTCAAAAAACTAATGTCATAAAAATTAATTGAGTCCACTGTTAAAGGTAAGGCCCTTAATGCAGCGAAGTACCAGAAAAAAATTTGAAGTATTAAAGGTATATTTCTAAATATTTCCACATACCATTCTGCTGATTTTGCTACTAAATAATTTTGAGAAAGTCTTGCTATACCAATTGTTACCCCTAAAATCGTGGCAAAGAAAATTCCTATTGCGGACACTAAAATAGTATTTAAAAGACCGACCAAAAACGCTCTAGCATATGTATGAGACCCATCATAATCTATGAGTGAAAAAGTGATATCAAAAGAGGATTCTTGAGATAAAAAACCAAATCCAAATGAAATCCCTCTGTTTCCCATATTACTTTGGGCGTTAATAGTAAAATAAATTACAACTAAAATTAAAAATGCAACTGTTAAAATTTGAGGTATTAAATCTTTGTTTTTATTACTTAGGTTTAATTTAAGATTTTTAAAATTCATTTTATGCAGAATAAAAAAAAGGGCCAGATAAATCCAGCCCTTTTTAATTTAATTAGCAATTATCTTGCTGGTGGTACATAAAGAATTCCACCTTTTGTCCATAACTCATTCGGACCTCTATTAGGTAAAATTCCTGTGTCTGCTATGTGTTTTTTATAGCTTTCACCGTAATTACCAACTTGCTCGATAATTCTTAAGCTCCAATCATTGTCTAAACCGAAAGCTGCACCTAATTCACCCTCAGCACCAACTAATCTTTTAATTGCTGGATTATCAGAGTCTTTTAAGCTTGAAGCGTTAGATGAATTTACACCGTATTCTTCTGCTTCGATCATAGTGTTTAGAGACCATCTAACAATATCTTCCCATACAGAGTCACCTTGTCTTACAACAGGTCCTAATGGTTCTTTTGAAATTGTTTCTGGTAATACCTTATGTTCATCTGGGTTACTCAACTTAGTTCTTTGAGCAGCTAATCCAGATTTATCTGTAGTATAAGTATCACATCTTCCAGCATCATAAGCTTGAACAACTTCGTCTGCTTTTTCAAACGCAATTGGTTCATACTTGATGTTTTTAGAATTGAAGAAGTCTCTCATGTTAAGCTCAGTAGTTGTACCTGTGTTTGTACAAGCAGAAATACCGTCTCTGAAATCATTTACAGAATTGATTCCTGATGCTTTTCTAACCATGAAACCTTGACCATCATAAAAGTTTACACCAACAAATGTTAATCCAATGTCAGCGTCTCTTGATAATGTCCAAGTTGTGTTACGTGCAAGTACATCGATTTCACCTGAAGTTAATGCAGTAAATCTTTCTTTTGCACTTAATGGAGTATATTTAACTTTGTCAGCATCACCTAATACAGCAGCTGCAACAGCTCTACATACGTCCACATCTATGCCGGTCCAGTTTCCTGCTTCGTCAGCATTTGAAAACCCTGGAAGTCCTTGTGAAACTCCACATTTTACAAAACCAGCTTTCTTAGTGTTGTCTAAAGTCTTAGATTTTTTAGAACCAGCACCACCTCCACTTTGGCCACAAGCCACAAGTAACAAAGATGCAAATCCAACTAAAATCCAAGTTTTAATTGATTTAATCATATTTATGATTCCCTCATTTTATTGTTAACAATATTTTGAAAATTAAATTTCAAAGAACAAATTATGTATAATCTATTACTTAATTTCAATCTGATTAAATAACCACAATATATAGTCCCTATATTAAAAAAATACCAAATAAGCGAATATACACCTCTTTAATAAGGTAAGTTCTAAGATATAATTTGTTATGCCAACATACTTTGTAAACTCATCAAATATTAAACTTTCAAAATTATTAAAAGAAAAATTAGCAAAACAAATTACAAAAATTCATAACAAGGCGACTGGGGCAAATAAATATTTTGCTCAAGTAATTTTTAATGACACAAAAAAAGGAAACCATTTCATGGGTGGAAAATTAGTCACTAAATCTGAAATTTTTATTTATGGTCACATTAGATCTGGCAGAACCTCGAAAGTTAAAAACAAATTAATCAAAGGTTTAAGAGAAATAATTAACGAGAATACAAAGTTAGGAAAAGATAATATTTGGGTATATTTGTTGGATTTAAAGCCCGATCAGATGATAGAATACGGTGAAATACTACCAAAATCCGGTGGTGAAAAAAAATGGTTTAAAAATTTACCAACAAAGCTAAAGAAAAGATTAGATAAAATTGATAATTAATATTTTGAAATTAAAAGTGAATTTATCTTATTGCCTTTTTTTTCCGCTTTTAGATAGAACTTAGTTTTAATTGTAACAATTTTATTAATCTTTTTTACCTTAATGTTAGGAAAATTTTTTATAATAGTTTTAACATTTATAAAATAATCTAAATTATCTGTGCTAAAAAAAATTTTTCCTTTTTTTTTTAAAATTTCAATGATTTTCTTTAAAAATTCTTCATTTACGATACGTCTTTTCTTATGTCTTTTTTTTGGCCATGGGTCAGGAAATAAAATATATATTATATCAAAACGAAGTTTTTTAAATTTATTGATAAATTTTTGAAATACATAGGGATAAAGATAAATATTTTTTATATTGTTATTAATACAATAATCTGAAACATTAACCATTCCATTCTTAAAAGGATCTACGCCAATTACATTTTTTTTTATATTTTTTTTTGATAAATAAATTAGGTTCTCACCCATTCCAATACCAATTTCTAAAATCAATTTTTTCTTTAAATTTAGACTTTTAATATTCTTTGTTTTTAAATATTTTTTGAAGCTATTTTCTTTAATTTTAGAGATCGTTCTTGACTTAACTCTTCCAAAATAAAGTTTTTTTTTCATTAATGTGGCGCGCCCTGAAGGATTCGAACCTACGACCCTCGGTTTAGAAAACCGATGCTCTATCCAACTGAGCTAAGGGCGCTCTAAGAGACTTCTCTAGTATTGGCATTGAATGACTGAGTAAATGGAATTTTAACTACAACAGCATCTACTGCCTTACTTGAGTATTTCTTTGGTAAGTGCACCTTATATTTTTTACCTAAGTTACCTATCGGAAAACCTGTTGCACTTAAATGTCCTTCGTAAGGAACATATCCCATAGCTATATTTGTTCCCTTTTCTGGATGGTACCACGGAGAAGTAATATAACCAACTGGTTTACCTCCATCGCTATTAGAGATTAGATAAAAATCATTAGCATAATCATCTATAGGTTTACCCCCGAGCTCTAAACCAACCAATTGTAGCTTATAAGGTTTATCGCCGTTTCTTAATTGATCTCTCATTTTTTCTAACGCTTCTTTGCCGATGTAATCAGTTTTCTTTTCCCAGACACCTTTACCAGATAAAGAAACTTGATAACCCAAATTACATTGGAATGGATTAGTTTCATGATCTAAATCTTGCCCCCATGAAAGAATTCCAGCTTGGATACGTCTGTGGTGAGCAGGTGCAATAACCATAAGTTTATGTTTTTTTCCTGCTTTCAAAACTGCATTCCACATGTCTTCAGCATATAAAGTAGCATTTCTTAAATATATTTCATAACCTGCTTCTCCAGAAAAACCTGATTGTGATATAACACAACTACGACCACCTATATTTGCTTCAGCTAAACCATAGAAAGGCATATTATCAAAATCAACTTGATCACCTGCTAAATCTTTCATCAGAGCTTTCGATTTTGGACCTTGAATCTGAACTGGACATGCATCAATTTCATCTATTTCAACGTTAAATCTTTTATCTGCGTTTACTCCCTGCAAATAAAGACCAATATCGGAATCTGATAGACTAAACCAAAATTCATCATCAGCCACTCTTAACAAAACAGGATCATTTAAAACCCCGCCTTTATAATTACATAATATTACATAACGACCTCTCATTGTTGAGATTTTTGTTGCATCTCTTGTAATTACATAATCGACAAATTTTTCTGCATCTGGTCCTTTAACTCTTATTTGTCTTTCAACAGCAACGTTCCACATTGTTACGTGGTTTTTTATTGCTGCATACTCAACCATTGCTCCTCCTTTTTCAGGTCTTACGTAACCCCTTGGATGATAAATTCTATTGTATACAGTGGCTCTCCAACAACCTGCTTTCATTGATAAATGCCAATAAGGAGATTTTCTTACTCTTGTAGAAATTAACATTTCAACTTTAGTTGGTCCGCTTTGTCTAAGATTATATGGAACTTGTCTATCAGACTGATCAACCGAAGTTTCATGACGGACTTTGTCATAATTAACTTTTTCAGGTTTTAAAGATATTAATTTGAATTTTTTCTTTGGTTTATTTTTTTTTATTTTTTTATTTTTCTTTGGCATAATTGTTTGCTACCAACCATTTGTTAGTTTCCTTAAGACCACCAAAAGTATAAATATGAAAGTGTTCTGTTACCTTCTTTAAGCTGTTTATTAATTCGTTAGGATCTCTAGGCTTCAATAAATCTAAAGCTTGTTT